>JBEKIC010000010.1:0-88891 GCA_050011955.1 Xanthobacteraceae bacterium | reverse complement strand
CGAGCGCGCCAAGCTCTCAAGCTCGGCACGTTCCTCCGCCGTCAGAATGATAATCGTCGCCTCGGGGATGCCGCTCATGCATCCTTGAATCACGACTCATTCATCAGCGATAGTCGGTACTAGTGTGGGTTCAGAAGTCCGCATGACGAGTTCGCGGCAAAAATGATGCGGACTTCTGAACCGCCACACTAGTTGCAATCGAGGGGGAGAAAGTCACATTCGCGGACATTGACCCCCGGGCGCGATGCGGCCGACGAGAGCAGGAAAACGATGCCGACAGTGACGCGCCGCACGCTTCTCGCCGGCTCGGCCGCGGTAGCACTCACTGCGGGCGCCGATCACGCCGCCGCGGCGGCGCCGCCCAGCGGCAGGCCAACGCCCGGAGTGTATCGCTACAAGATCGGGACGTTCGAGTTGACCGCGCTTTACGACGGCATCTGGTATCGGCCGATCACCGAGAACTTTATCCGCAACGCGCCGTTCGCCGAAGTCGAGCACGCGCTCGCCGCGGCCTTCATGCCGCCGGATAAGCTCACGACGCCGTTCACCACGCTCGTCGTCAATACCGGCAAAAAGCTAGTGCTGATCGACACCGGCACCGGCGGCCAGATCGCGCCCTCGGCCGGCGCGCTGCGCGATAATCTCGCCGCCGCCGGCATCGATCCGAAGGCCGTCGATCTCATCGTCATCTCGCATTTCCATCCCGACCACATCAACGGCATCAAGGATAAGGACAACGGTGTCGTCTTCCCCAATGCCGAGATCATGGTGCCAGCGGCGGAATGGAAATTTTGGATGGACGATGCCAACATGAACGCCGCGCCGGCGGAACAGAAACTCACCTTCCGCAATCAGCGGCGGATATTTTCGGATATCGCGCGGCGCGTCACGCGCTTTACGCCGGGAGCGGAGGTCGCGCCCGGCATTTTGACGCTTGCCGCGCCGGGGCACACGCCGGGCCACACCGTGTGTTCGATCCACTCC
This sequence comes from Xanthobacteraceae bacterium, assembly GCA_050011955.1. GTDB lineage: Bacteria > Pseudomonadota > Alphaproteobacteria > Rhizobiales > Xanthobacteraceae > BOG-931. Next base: position 87,907 of record JBEKIC010000010.1, on the reverse strand, counting down.
GGCGATCAATCGCTCATGGTGCTCGGCGATACCGCGCAGCATCCCGCCGTGTTCGCGCGCCATCCCGATTGGCAGGCGGCCTTCGACATCGACGGCGATGCTGCGGTCGCGACCCGCAAGAAGCTGTTCGATCGGGCCGCCGCCGATCGCATGCTGGTGACCGGCTATCACTTCCCCTTCCCGGCCTGCGGCCATCTCATCAAGACCGCGAGCGGCTACGAGCACGTGCCGGTCGAATGGCAGCCGGACTTATAGGGATCACATTTTCTCGATGACGCCGAAGCGTCACGCCAAACCCGACGCAATGTTGTAAGATCGCCGCGCTGACCTCTGGAGAGCCCCGCCATGACGTCACCCCGTGCGCTCGCAGTCGCGTTGCTGTTTTCCGCCGTCCTCGTCGCTCCCGAAATTGCCGCCGCGGCCAGCGAACCCGATCCGACGCCGCCGCCACAGACCAACCAGCAACCGCCGAAAAAAGACACCCAGGGCAAAAAACCGAAGAAGGACAAGAGCAGCTCGGCGGAGGATTTTCTGGCCGGCTACCACGCGGCCTATGTGCTCATTTGCGACAAGGGCGACTATGTCGCCGGCATCGCGGCGCTGCGGACGCTCGGCTATGACGACAACGCCGACGTGGCAACGCTGATCGGCTATGCCAGCCGCAAGCTCGGCCGCTACGACGATGCCAAGGCTTGGTACGAGCGGGCCCTTGCCGCCGATCCCAACCACGCGGTGACCTGGTCCTATTACGGCATGTGGCACGCCGAGCAGGGCAATCTGCTCAAGGCCAAGGACGATCTCGAAAAGGTCCGCCTGATCTGCGGCAACACCGATTGCCGGGAATACCGGCTGCTCAAGGACGTGATCGACGGCACGGCGACGTATTAGAGCATGATCCGGAAAAGTGGAGGCCGGTTTTCCGAAAAGATCATGCTCCACCAAGAGAGCACGCCGTTATCCTGCCGCCTGCGTCTCACCGACGATCCAGGCGTGGTAGTCCGGATCGACGCTCTCGACGGGAATCACCAGAATAGCCGGCGTGGTATAGGAGTGCATCTCCTTCACCGCGGCGCGTACCGCCTCGGCGAGGCTGGCGCGGGTCTTGATGATCATCACCACTTCGTCGCCGCGCTCGATCGTGCCCTGCCACCAATAATACGAGACCATGCCCGGCAGGATGTTGACGCAGGCGCATAGCCGGCCTTCGACCAGCGCACGTCCCGCCTGCTCCGCCTCGACAATGGATGGATAAGTCGTATAGACGAAAACCGCGCGTTCCATCTTCCTCTCCCGCGGCGCCGCGCCGCTCACCCACCGCGCCGCCGCAGTGGCGAAGGCCGAGCCCCTACCCCGCCATGCCTCAGCGCCGCAGCAAAGCCCGCTTCAAGCGCATCGCCTTCGTCGCCAGCGACACGCCGGCGGCGCAGAAGGCGTGGCGCCAGCTCGTTCGCCGCTACGGCGACGCGGCGCCGGAGACGGCCGACGTTGTCGTCGCGCTCGGCGGCGACGGCCTGATGCTGACGACCCTGCATCGGTTCATGAATTCCGGCAAGCCGATCTACGGCATGCATCGCGGCACGGTCGGCTTTCTCATGAACGAGTTCTCCGAACGCAACCTGACCGAACGGCTCGCCGCCGCGCAAGTCACCGTGATCCATCCGCTGCTGATGCGCGCCCGCGACGCCGCCGGACGCGTGCACCGTCACCGCGCCATCAACGAGGTCTCGCTGTTCCGCGAGAGCTATCAGGCGGCGCGGCTGCGCGTCCTGGTCGACGGCAAGGAACGCCTCGCCGAGCTCGTCGCCGACGGCATCCTGTTGTCGACGCCGGCGGGCTCGACCGCTTACAATCTTTCGGTGCAGGGACCGATCATTCCGATCGGCGCGCCGCTCTTGGCGCTGACCCCGATCAGTCCGTTCCGGCCGCGGCGCTGGCGCGGCGCGCTGCTGCCCGACCGCGCCCGCGTAACCATCGAGGTGCGCGAAGCGGTCAAGCGTCCGGTCGCCGCCGTCGCCGACCATGATGAAGTGCGCTCAGTCCGCTCCGTCGAGATCAGCATGGACCACAGCGCCTCCATGCACATGCTGTTCGATCCCGGCCATAGCCTCGACGAACGCATCCTGCGCGAGCAATTCGGCTATTGAGAGCGTGGCCGGAGTGAGCGGAGACCGAACTACGCGGCGGCGGAGCGTTGCTCGTCGTCGAAAGTTGCGGCCACGAGCCCGTCGCAGAACAGCCGCGCCTCATCGCGGGCGGCCTCGGTGGCGAAGCGGCGCAACAGCGTGAGCAGCGGCGCCACCTCGCCCAGCGCCTCGTTCTCGCAGCGGGTCAGCACGCGCTCGATCATGCGCCGCTTGAGCCGGGCGGCGCCGCCCGGCTCGCTGATGAAGCCGCCCTCGCGCATCGCCTCGATCGCCTCCTTGAAGGCCGGATAGGTCGACGGCGGCAGCCCGGCCTGGTCGAACAGTGCGCGCAGGCCCGCATTGCCGCGGTCGTGCACCAGGCTCGAGACGCGCTCAACCGGCATCTCGGTCAGCTCCGCCAAGGCCTCCTCGAACAGCGCGACATTGCCGGACAACAGCGCCCGCAAAATCAGACCGGCGGTCAGTTGCCCGCTGACGCGCAAGTGACGAATCAGCGCGCGCATCTGCGTCGTCGGCGTATCCGCCGCGACGACCACCGTCGCCTTCTCGCAAGCCTCGCGCGTAATGCGCCGAGCGCGATCCGCGTCCAGCCAGCGGCGCTCGGTAACAAAGCCGGCCAGCGTCTCCGACAGCTTGGCCACCAGCGTCAGCCGCGCCGCCGCCGCGAGATCGTCGCGCGCCAACAACGCTTCGCGGATCGCCGCCAGGTGGCCGAAGCGCTCGACCAGCCGATCCGCCGAGACCGGCGCAATGTCGGCGTCACTATTCTCCGCCAGCAGCAGACACGATTCCGCCGTGCCGACTTCGGCGATGGCCGCGGCGACCGAACGCGGCAACCCGGCGCGGCTGGCGATCGCGGCTTGCGCGACGCCGCCGCCGGTCGCCACCGCATCGACCAGGTCGGCATCGACGAAGAGCGGCGACAGCGCCAGCACCGGCGCGGCGATCTGCGGCTGGTCGGCGGCCAACGCCAAGACGATGGCCGGCGGTGCGCTCGGACTTGCCGCCAGCACGTCGGCCAGCGCCCGCCGCACCAGCGGCGACGGGTCGTCGAGCAGCATCAGCATCGCGCCCTCTGCCGCGGCGAGATCGTCGGGCGCCAGATCCGAATAAAGGTAGCTGCGGGCCAGCGCCCCGGTCGCCTCGGCGCGCTGACCGGCCGGCGCGGTGCGGACGTAATCGAGAAAATGGCGGACGATCATGGTTCGCTCACGCCAGGGAGGATTGAAGCCGGTGGCAATCGTAGGGACGTCGGCTTAACAAAGCGTTCACCATGAATGTTGGTAACCGTGGCCGGCTGCGGCCGGGTGCCGGCGATACCAAGCCGGCGGAATTTCATCCGTGTCATCACAACCTTGACTGACGCTGCGCCGGGCCGCTCCGGGCGCTAGGAATGATTAACAATTGTGGTAAACGGGGCCTTAACGGCAGGAGGTGGCAATGACACAGAACACGGCCATACGGCACAAGCGCGGCGGGCTTTATTTCGAGGATTTCGTCCCCGGAGAAGTCGTCGAGCACCGCTATACACGCACCGTCACGCAGATGGACAACATGCTGTTTTCCAACATGACGCTCAACCCGCAACCGCTGCATATCGACCGGCATTTCTGCGAGCAGGAGACCGAATGGGGGCAGCCGTTGATGAACTCGCTGTTCACGCTCGGGCTGATGATCGGCATGTCGGTGAGCGATCTGACCGTCGGCACCACGATCGCCAATCTCGGCATGAGCGAGGTGAAATTTCCGCATCCGCTGTTCGAGGGCGATACCGTGCACGCCACCACCGAGGTCATCGGCAAGCGCGAATCGAAGTCGCGGCCCGGCGCCGGCATCGTCGAATTTCACCATCGCGCCTACAATCAGGACAACAAGCTGGTCGCCGAATGCCGCCGGCAGGCCTTTATGCGCATGCGGCCGAAGTGACTCTCCCTCTCCCCGCACCCGAAGTCGGATGTTTCCGACTTCGGTCACTTATATTGCCGAACTCGGGAACACCCGAGTTCGGTGGGAAGAGGTGAAGAAAGGTTTCCTGATGCGCTCGCTCCTCTTCGTGCCCGCCGACAGCGCCAAAAAGCTCGACAAAGCGATGGCGAGCGGCGCCGACGCCTTGATCGTCGACCTCGAGGATTCGATCGCGCTCGACGGCAAGGCGCGGGCGCGGCCAAGCGCGGCGGCCTTCCTCAAGGCGGCCATGGCCACGGCCGTGCGTCCGTATCTCGTCGTGCGCGTGAACGGGTTGCAGACCGGCCTCACCGACGCCGATCTCGATGCCGTGGTGCCGGCAAAACCCGACGCCATCATGCTGCCGAAGGCCGAAGGTGGCGCCGCGGTCGTTCACGCCGACGCCAAGCTCGCCGTGCGCGAGGCCATGAACAATCTGCCCGACGGCCATATCAAGATCATCGCACTCGCCACCGAAACCGCGGCGGCCTTGTTCCTTGCCGGCACCTATCGCGGCGCCAGCGCCCGGCTCAGCGCTCTGACCTGGGGCGCCGAAGACCTTTCCGCCGATCTCGGCGCCGAGAGAAACCGCGACGCGCAAGGCCGCTTTCTCGATCCGTATCGGTTGGCGCGCGCGCTCTGTCTCGCCGGCGCCGCCGCCGCCGAGGTGCCGGCGCTCGACACCGTTTACATCGACTTCCGCGACAGCGACGGCTTTCGCCGCGAATGCGAAGAAGCGCGCCGCGACGGTTTTGCGGGGAAAATGGCCATTCACCCGGCGCAGGTGCCGATCATCAACGAGCTGTTCACGCCGACGCCGGAATCCCTCGCGCAAGCACAAGCGATCGTCGATGCGTTTGCCGCGAACCCTGATGCCGGCGTCGTTGGCATCGGCGGCGTCATGGTCGACCGGCCGCATCTTGCCCGCGCCCAGCGGACGCTGGCGCGGGCGCCAACGACGAAGACGTGATCAGTTCCCGCCGCGATACACCGCCCGCGGATCAAAAATCCGCTCGTCGCGGAATTCGAGCGTGACCGCACCGGCCTTGCCGAGCGGCACGGCGCGATAAAAACAGGAGCGGCGGCCGGTATGGCAGGCGCCGCCCGTCTGCTCGACCTTGATCCACACCGCATCCTGGTCGCAATCGATGCGCATCTCGACGACGTGCTGGGTGTGTCCGGATGTCTCGCCCTTCTGCCACAGCGCGCCGCGCGAGCGGCTGTAATACCAGGCCTGCCCGGTGGCGATGGTCTTGGCTAGCGCCTCGGCATTCATATGCGCGATCATCAGCACGTCGCCCGAGGCGGCGTCGGTCGCCACGCAGGTGACGAGGCCGTCGGCATCGAATTTTGGCGTCAGCGCCGCGCCTTCTTCAAGTTCGGTGGCCGCACCCGGCCGGGCGAATAGCGTTTGGTCTGGCATGGCGACGCTTCGTTGCTACATGGTTCGGTAGGGGTGCGGCAGTCTCGCCGCAGCCGCGCAGTACCTATATAGTTTATCGGCCAGTCAACACAGCAAATCCAGAGCCGCGCTTTCCCCATGATCAACGAGGTCTACAATCGCCGCATCATCGAACTGGCGGGAACGATTCCGCGAATCGGGCGGCTGGCCGACCCGGACGCGACGGCCAAGGCGGTTTCGCGGCTCTGCGGCTCGACCGTCACCGTCGATCTGAAGATGGACGGCGATAAGGTGAGCGACTTCGCCCACGAGGTGAAAGCTTGCGCGCTCGGCCAGGCCTCGTCCTCGATCATGGCGCGCAACGTTATCGGCTCCAGCGCCGACGAGCTGCGCGCGTTGCGGGAAACCGTGCGCAAAATGCTCAAGGAAAACGGCGAGCCCCCGCATGACGGCAAATGGGCCGATATCGCGGTGCTCGAGCCGGTGCGCGACTATAAGGCGCGCCACGCCTCGACGCTGTTGACCTTCGACGCCGTGGTCGATGCCATCGGCCAGATCGAGGCCAAGCGCGGCGACAAGAACGCCGCGAAGACCGCGGCGGAGTGATTGCTCTCTGTTCGTCATTGCCGGGCTTGACCCGGCAATCCATGGGACGGAGAGGCTACATGGCATGACGAAGTGTATGGTCCAGCTCGACGCCCTATTCGACGTCTCACGCCGCGCCCCTCGCCTCGCCGGCCGGGGGCTGGTCAAAGTCTATCGCTACACGTTCTCGCCCCTGGTCGGTTTTAATTGCCGGCACCTGCCGACCTGCTCGGACTATGCCGACCAGGCGATCGAGCGTTTCGGCTTGTGGGCGGGCGGCTGGATGACGCTCGCGCGTCTACTGCGCTGCCAACCCTGGGGCACCCACGGACTCGATTTCGTGCCCGATGCGTTGCCGCCAAAGGCGCGGTGGTATATGCCGTGGCGCTTCGGACGCTGGCGCGGGACCAATCCCGACCCGGCACCGCGGCTTGCCGAGCCGGACGCGGCAAGTGACAGACGGAGAAACCGAGAGAGCCGCTGAGACCACCCACGCTTACCTGCGCTCGTTCGCAGGAGTGAGCAACAGGAGCAAGACATGGTCGCTGTGACTTTTCCCGACGGCGCGCGTCGGGAGTACCCGCAAAACACCACCGGCCTCGACATCGCCAAGGGCATTTCGCCGTCGCTTGCCAAGCGCACGGTCGCCATGGCGCTCGACGGCGAGCTCGCCGACCTCACCGATCCGATCGATCACGACGCAAAAATCGAATTTTTGACCCGCGACGACCCGCGCGCGCTCGAACTCATTCGCCATGACGCCGCGCACGTGCTCGCGGAGGCCGTGCAGACGCTGTGGCCGGGCACCCAGGTCACCATCGGCCCGGTGATCGAGAACGGCTTCTATTACGATTTTTTCCGCAATCAGCCGTTCACGCCGGAAGACTTCGACGCCATCGAGCAAAAGATGCGCGAGATCGTCGCCCGCGACAAACCCTTCACCAAGGAGGTGTGGTCGCGCGAGCAGGCGAAGAAAGTCTTTCGCGACAAGGGCGAGTTGTTCAAGGTCGAGCTGATCGACGCCATCCCTGAGGACCAGCAGATCAAAATCTACAAACAGGGCGACTGGTTCGACCTCTGCCGCGGGCCGCATATGACGTCGACCGGCAAGGTCGGCAACGCGTTCAAGCTGATGAAGGTCGCCGGCGCCTATTGGCGCGGCGATTCGAACCGCGAGATGCTGTCGCGCATCTACGGCACCGCCTTTGCCAAACAAGAACAGCTCGACGCCTACCTGAAACAGATCGAGGAGGCGGAAAAACGCGACCACCGGAAACTTGGCCGCGAGATGGATCTGTTTCATTTCCAGGAAGAGGCGCCGGGCTCGGTGTTCTGGCACCCCAAGGGCTGGACGCTGTTCCAGACGCTGGAGAATTACATCCGGCGGCGGCAGGCCGAAACCGGCTATGCCGAGGTCAACGCGCCGCAGCTCATCGATTCATCGCTGTGGGTGGCGTCCGGCCACATGGCGACGTTCCGCGACGTCATGTTTCTGGTGCACCCGCCCGAGGAAGACGATCGCACCTATGTCATCAAGCCGATGAACTGCCCCGGCCACATCCAGATCTTCAAGAACGGCCTGAAATCGTATCGCGACCTGCCGTTCAAGATCGCCGAGTTCGGCAAGGTGCACCGTTACGAGCCGTCGGGCGCGCTGCACGGGCTGATGCGCGTGCGCGCCTTCACCCAGGACGACGCGCACATTTTCGTCACTGAGCAGCAGATCGCCCAGGAAGTGCTCGCGGTCAACGATCTGATCCTGTCGATCTACGCCGATTTCGGCTTCGACGACGTGCGCATCAAATTCTCCGACCGGCCGGACAAGCGCATCGGCGACAACGCGGTCTGGGACAAGGCCGAAGCCGCCCTCATGCAGGCGCTGGAAGCGTCCGGCCGGCCGTGGACGCTGAACAAGGGCGAAGGCGCCTTCTACGGCCCCAAGCTCGAATATGTCTTGCGCGACGCCATCGGCCGCGACTGGCAGTGCGGCACGGTGCAGGTCGATCTCAACATGCCGGGCCGGCTCGGCGCCTTCTATATCGACGAGCACTCGAACAAGGTGACGCCGGTGATGCTGCACCGCGCGATGTTCGGCTCGCTCGAGCGCTTCACCGGGATCATGATCGAGCATTATGCGGGGCATCTGCCGCTGTGGCTGTCGCCGCTGCAGGCGGTGATCGCCACCATCACCTCGGATGCCGACGATTATGCGCGCGAAGTGATCGCGGCGGCGCAGCGCCTAGGGCTGCGCGTCGAAGGCGACCTGCGCAACGAGAAGATCAACTACAAGGTCCGCGAGCACTCGTTGGCAAAAGTTCCGGTCCTGCTCGTCGTCGGCAAGAAGGAAGCCGCCGAGCGCTCGGTCTCGATCCGCCGTCTCGGCAAGGACGGCCAGCAGGTCATACCGCTCGACGCCGCACTCGCCGCACTGGCGCAGGAAGCGGTGCCGCCCGATGTTGCGCGGATGCGAAAGGCGGCGTGAGCCGTGAACCCGTGCTCACCGCGCCAGCACCTCGACCTCGCCGTCGACGCCGGTGATGACCTTGAAATCGCGCTGATAGGTCTTGGCTTCGTTGCGCGCGATCACGTGATAGTCGCCCTCGGCGAGCACCACGCGCGGGAACGCGCCGATCGATTCCTTGATGACGTCGCCGCCCGGGGTGAGCACCGTCCATTGCGTGTTGGCGAGCGCCTCGCCGCCGGTCTCGTTCACCAGCTTGAGCGTAATGACCGCGGCGCGATGGGTGACGACGATATCGGTGAGCTTGGCGGCCTGGACGTGGACGTCCGAGCGCACCACCGAATTGCCGTCGCCGTAATTCGACACGATGTAGTAGGTCCCTTCGGGAAGCAGCACGACGTCGCCGGTCATGACGTTCTGCGCGATCGGCCGGCGCTCGGTGGTGTCGAATTGGCTGCCGGTGAAGATTTCGAATGATATTTGCCCGGTGGGGATGCGGACATCGCCGACGCGGCCCTCGATCCGAATGCCGCCGGCGGGAATCTCGAAAACCTCGCGGACGGTCTCGGCGCGCAATTGCACGGCCTTCGCCGCGCTGGCGAGTCCGAGGTCGGCGTGGACGACATAGGTGCCCGGCGGCAGCATGAAGGTCGGCGCTGCCGCCCGGTCCTCCTTGATCAGGCGGAAAATCCCGGTGGCGTCCGGCTTCGCCGCATAGACGCGCCAGATCAGGCCGCCGCTGATCGGCGGCGCGTCGCGGCCGTACCGGGCAGAGACCGCGAGCGCCACCTGTCCGGCCGGCACCATGGGCACGGCTTGTGCGAGCGGCGACGCAGACGAAGGCGGCGTTGGCTCAATCGGGACAAGCGTGGCGCCCGGCGAGCCTGTGCCCGGGGTCAATGGAACGGGAACCGTCTGTTGCGGCGAGACCAGGTTGCGTGCCTGGGCAAAGGCTTGGATAGGCGCGGAAACAATGAATAGCCATGCTGCCGCCAATACGGCAGAGCGCCCTACCCCGCTGAAGCCCCGCCCTGGCATGGCGGTTTTTTCGGGCTCAATCACGGCAATTTCATGCCGCTGCGACGCCGGCGCGCGCTCAGGCTGGTGCGCTGGAGGGCTCGCCTAACCATAATAGAGCTAACGGTTTGTTACCCTTCGCGGCGGATCATGCTCGATCGCAAAGCCTTGTTCGCCGCGGGAAACGAGGATGCAGTGACGATCGTCGACGTTGGACCCAAGCCCATTCGCAGAAAGGCCGCCCGGCCGTCGATCGGGCTTGTTCTCGGCAGCGGCGCGGCGCGCGGTTTTGCCCATATCGGCGTCATTCACGCGCTCAGGGAACACGGGATCAAGCCCGACATCATCGTGGGCACCTCCATCGGAGCCCTGGTCGGCGGCTGCTACGCCAACAACCAACTCGAGGACCTGGAGGCCTGGGCGCGCTCCCTCACGGTTCGCCGCATCATCGGTTATCTCGACGTGAGAATCGGCGGTTCAGGACTGATCGGCGGCGGACGACTGGCAAGACGGCTCGTCGAAGCCGTCGGCACGACCTCGATCGAGGAGCTGCCGGTGCGGTTTGCGGCGATCGCGACCGAGGTCGGGACCGGCCACGAAATCTGGCTCACGCGAGGTGTGTTGTCGCTGGCGATGCGGGCTTCTTATGCCCTGCCTGGGATCTTTCCGCCGGTGCGTCTCGGCGGGCGCTGGCTGGTCGATGGCGCGCTGGTCAATCCGGTGCCGGTCAGTGCAGCGCGCGCTTTCGGCGCGCGCGTGGTCATCGCGGTCAATCTCGACGCCGATCGCTTTGCCCGCGGCGCCACGATCGCAAGCCACGGCTCGGATGTGGACGATGAAACGCCGGAGCCGCTCCCGGGGGCGCCGCGCAACGGATTGCTGGGCTTGCGCGGCATGTTCGGCGCCGAACGGACGCTCAAGCGCCAAATACTCACCAGCGACGCGCGGCCGGGTTTTTCCACGGTGATGATCGAAGCGTTCAACATCATGCAGGATCGCCTCACCCGCATGCGGCTCGCCGGCGACCCCCCGGACGTGCACATCACGCCGCATATCGGGCATATCGGCTGGCTCGATTTCCATCGCGCCGCGGACGCGATCGCGGCGGGCAAGGCGGCGACGGAAAAGGCCCTGGAGCCGATCGCCGACACGATCGCCGCGCTGGGCTAAGCGTTTGGTCGAAGCGGCGAAAAATCGTTACGGAGAAGGCGATTGCCGCGCACAGTTTGTCTGACACGCGAGCTGGGCGGTGCTGCAATTCAATAAGCACATCGTGCTCGCCGTGGCGTTGCTGGTGGTGGTCGCGGCGGCCGAAGGCGGCGTGCCGGGAACGACGCAGGCGGTTTGACAGAGCGCCGCCTGGGCATTGCAGGTCATCATGCAGGTCGTTGCCGTCGACGTTTGCGCGAGCCGGATTCTTGCTTCGGCGGAAGCGCCGATCACAGCAGCGGCGATTGCCGCTGCTGTGAGGAGAATCCCAAAGCCCCGCATGACCGGCCCCCTCGTACGAGCGAGCGGTCATGATACCGCGTTATCCGAGACTGCGGAATCGGAGCGTTGTCCTCGCCGGGTTCGCCAAGCGCGGCAATGAAAACGCTACGCCGTCATGATGTAATCGCGCATCGCCGTGGACTCGCGCTCCATCTCATGGAGCCGGTGCTTGACGATGTCGCCGATTGAAACAAGGCCGACCACCTGGCCTTGGTCGACGACCGGCATGTGACGGAACTTGCCTTGGGTCATGCGCTCCATGATGTGGGCGACAGTGTCGCTTTCGTTACAGCTCTCGACCTTGCGCGTCATCGTCTGGCTCACCGGTTCATCGAGCACGGCGGCGCCGCGCTCGGCCAGCACCCGCACGATGTCGCGTTCGGAGATGATGCCGGCAATGCGGCGGTCGGCGCCGAGGATCAGCGCCGCGCCGATCCGCTTCTCGCCGAGAAGCCGCACCGCTTCGGCAAGGCTGGCGTTCGGTTCGATGCTGACGACTTCACGGCCCTTGTTGGCGAGAATGATGCTGACGGTCATCGGTAGCCTCCCTCGCTTCACGACGAACGGCCCGCACGCGCGGGTCGCGACGATGTGAAGGTTTACGTTTCAGGTCGGCGCCGAGTTCCAACGAACGAGAACTGTAATCGGCGGATCGCGCTCACGCGGCGGGAACCGTCCTCGCCTGCCTGCACCCTATTGCAGTGCAGCATCGAGTCTTCGCTTAGTCGCCCATAGAACCCGGCGCTGACTTTGTTTGAATATACCACGGTAATGGGACGATCGCACGGTACGATTTGACCGCGTTCCCCTGCGCAGCATTACCCGCTCGGTTCGGTGTCGAATTCGCGGCGCGGCATCACCGGGTCGAAAGCAGTGAACAGCAAAAGACCGGCGAGAAAACCACCGACATGGGCCTGCCAGGCGATCTCCTGTCCTTCCCCGACCATCGAAACCGAGCCGAGGCCGAAAAGGGCATTCAGTCCCATCCAGACGCCGAGAAAAATCAGAAAGCGGGGGTCGCGGAGTGTCGCAAGCAGTGGCGCGGCGGGTACGCGATAACTATCGCCTGGAGCATCCAGCCGCCACAGCCCGAGCGGGCCTCCGCGCTGGAAAACAAAACGCAGCGCTGCCGCCATGGCGCCGGAGATTGCCGCCGAGGCCCCGATCATCGGAACCATGGCTCCCGGATGGCTGACAAGATGCGCGAACGCGCCGGCGGCGGCCACCGCCAGCATGAAGGCGACATAGCGCCAGGTCCCGAAGCGGCGCGCCAGCGCGGTGCCAAAGGGCAATAGCCAAGCCAGATTGAGGCCGATGTGGAGAAGATCGGCGTGGAGAAACGCGTACGTAAAGAAGGTCCAGAGATCGGCGCCGAAGCCGCCGGGAAAAGAGCCGCCGAGCACGAGATCGGTGTCGTAGCGCGCCGGAATGAACGCAAAGGTCAGCAAGAACCGCAGATCCTCGGCGTCGCTGAAAACCAGCATGCGCAGCGCATGAACGAGGACCAGCACCGCCACCGTCCCAATAACGGCCGGCGGCACGTTGAACATCGGCTCTGAACGCTGAATCACCGGGATGCACCTAGTGTGGCGGTTCAGAAGTCCGCATCATTTTTGCCGCGAACTCGTCATGCGGACTTCTGAACCAAAGCCACACTAGATCAATACGTTGCTAGTGTCCTTCGATTCCGAAGTTCGCAAACGAGGGTGCCGCATAATGATGCGAACTTCGGAATCGGGACACTAGCGTCCCCGCCGAGATAGGCCGCGACAGCCGCGACGGCAAGCCGTGATTGGCGAGCGCAAGCGCAAGAAAAAACAAAAGGGAAAAACAAAAGGGAGGGCTTTGGCCCTCCCTTTTGCAGCTTGGTTCCGCACGCGGCGCCGGCGATCTCGCGATCGCATGGGGCACCCGCTTCAGCAGGGCCGCCCGGCGCCGGTCACATCCCCTCGCCTCCCGTTTTGTAATGCAGCCGAGGTGTGTCGGCAGCGCGTGACGTCGATGAACGCCACCCTATGCGGCCGCGCCTGCGGTGCCAATATCAACGTTTCGTTAGGATTAATTGAGCGTCGCTGCCAACACGCCGCCGCCAAAGCTGCGGTCGGCACAAGCCCTGCTCCAAGCTTCACTGCACGGCCAAACCCCGTGATCCCTGTCCCAATCGGGGACAGGGTGAATAGTGGGCGAGTACGGGAGCGGGTCATTCATGAAACACGCCGCAAGCCGGGAGCTTTATGCCTATTGGCAGGAAAAGCGCGGGACACGCCCGGCGCCCGAGCGCGCCGACATTGAGCCCGGCGCCATTCGCGGGGCGCTCAGCGACGCCTTTATCCTTGCGCTCGACCGCAGTGCCGGTCATCCGGTTCGCCTCGCCGGCACGCGGGTCTGCGCGCTGTTTGGCCGGGAGCTCAAGGGGGAATCCTTCCTCGACCTCTGGACGACGGCAAGCCGCCCCACCATCGCCGACCTGCTTGCGAGCCTTGCCGACGAATGCATCGGCACGGTTGCCGGGCTGACGGCGCAGAACAGGACCGGCGAAGTGATCGACATCGAGCTTTTGTTGCTGCCGGTCGGCACCCGGCGGCCAAAGTTCGCACGCGCCATTGGCGTGCTGGCGCCGCTCAAAGTCCCGCAATGGCTGGGCCTAAACCCGATCGGCGCTCTCACTCTCGGGAGCCGCCGGCACGTGGGGGCTGCGCTCGAGAAGCGTCTGCTGCCGCGTTTTATGGCGCCTCGCAGCCGCCGCGGCCTGCTCGTTTACGAAGGCGGGCGGTCCGCACCGCCAAATGGGGAGAACGGGCCCGGCGCCGCGTGAGTGTTAACGGCGGTTAACGGGCCATTAGCATCGCCGCCCTAGGCTGCTTGCGCGCATGGCGGCAGGCAAATGGGCATAGCACTAGCCGAAGCAAAACCGAGATTGCGGCCGCTCAGCGAAGAGCGCCGCCGCTTTCAGCGTGTCCGCGTCGACCTGCTCGGCCGCTATATGCTGCCGGATCGCCGCGAGTTCCCCTGCCAGGTCGTCAACATGTCGCCGGGAGGCATGGCGCTGATTGCGCCGGTCGACGGCCAGCCTGGTGATCGCGTCATCGCTTATGTCGATCATCTGGGCCGGCTCGAAGGCCAGGTCGCGCGCGTCTTTCAAAACGGCTTCGCCATGACGATCTCGGCGACGACGCGCAAGCGCGACAAGCTCGCCGCACAACTGACCTGGCTCGCCAATCGCCACCTCCTCGATTCACCGGAAGACCGCCGCCACGGTCGTTTCGTGCCGCGCAATCCCATCGGGCGTCTGATCCTGCCGAACGGCCTCAACGTGAGTTGCCGGATCATCGACGTCTCGCAATCCGGCGCCGGCATCATGTCCGACGAGCGGCCGCCGATCGGAACCCTCGTGACGCTCGGCAAGGTGCAGGGCCGTGTGGTGCGCCACATCGACGACGGCTTTGCCATCGAGTTCACCCGGCTGCAGCACCCCGACTCGCTCGAAGAGAACGTCACCGGCGATTGACCGAGCCGGTCGGCTCCGGGCGTCGGCCACGATGCCATCTACGATTCCGCCGGCAGTGTCACCGCGGGCTAAATGCCAACCGAATAACTTTCTGACGCCGCGAAGCCTCGCGTTAAGCTACCGTAGGGCGCCGACGTCCAACGGCCGCGTCCAACATCACGGAACAAGACGCATTGCGTGCGATGACTAATGCCGCGCATCGCATTGCCGGCCCGATGCGCGCAATTTGAATTGAAATTGAACAACTAAAACTTTACTTGAGCTTCCCGAGAATATCCTCACATTTTCTCGACTGTTTATCGGTCTTTACTTCAAATTGAAGCACTCAACTTAGGCGCAGCGCAAAAGCTTTGTGACAAACGTGGCCCCAACAAGTCGGGAGAGGGGTCATGCGTTCGGTTGTCAAGGCATTCCTCAGGCGCGGCGCGGCCGCCGGCCTCATTGCCCTTGCTGTGCAGGCGATGCCGACGGCAAGCATGGCCGACGAACGTCCCCTGTTCATCTCGCTCGGCGAATCGACCCGCGCACCTATCGGCTGGATCGAGTTCTGCGTCGAGTACGATCCGGAATGCAAGACCAAGCCGTCGCAACCGCGTGACGTGATGCTCTCCGCGCCGGCCTGGAAAACCCTCGAGCGCGTCAACCTTTGGGTCAACACGCACATCAAGCCGATGACCGATATGGATCATTGGGGCGTGGTCGAGCGCTGGAATTATCCCGACGACGGCTACGGCGATTGCGAAGATTACGTGCTGCTCAAGCGCCGCATGCTGATGCAAGCAGGCTGGCCGCGCGAGGCGTTGCTCATCACCGTGGTGCGCGACAAACGCGGCGACGGTCACGCCGTGCTCACCGTCAAGACCGACAAAGGCGAATACATCCTCGACAACCAGAACGACCAAATTCTGCTCTGGTCGGACACCGGCTACCGCTTCGTCAAGCGGCAGTCGCAAGCCGACCCGAATGTGTGGATTGCGCTCGGCGAGCCGCGCAATGCGCCGGCGACGGCCACCTCGCGCTGATCATAAGGAGTTGCGACCCCGGTCACGTCCCCACCCCTCCCCGTCCCCAGACCGGGTTCGCGCGGCCGGCTCTTCCCCAGGAGCCGGCCGCACTTTTTTTCGGGACGGCGCAAAGCTGAAATCCAGTTCCACTTCTGCCAATTTTCGCATAGGTGTTTGCGGTTAGCGCATAGCTTCAGGGCAAACGCGTCACCGGCCGGCTAAACGTGTTTGTGAGTTGTGTGCGCAGACTATGCCGCTATGTTGCGCCGCACAGAGGGAAATTCCCCCTGCGGGGCGATCTTTGTGTAATCCACGGCGGGCGGCCGTGCTGACTAACTGGGGAGCCGGTACCGAATGACTGCCCTTGTCCGCATCGCACTGCGGCGCCCCTACACGTTCGTCGTCCTCGCCCTCCTTCTCCTCATCATCGGGCCGCTCGCGGCCTGGCGGACGCCCGTCGACATCTTCCCGGAAATCAGAATCCCGGTGATCGCGGTGATCTGGGGCTATACCGGATTGCCACCGGAACAGATGGCCGGGCGCATGGTCACCCAGTTCGAGCGCGCGCTGACCACGACGGTCAACGACATCGAGCATATCGAGGCGAACTCGTATACCGGCGTCGGCATCGTCAAGATATTTTTCCAGCAAGGCGCCGATATCCGCACCGCCAACTCCCAGGTCACCGCCATCTCGCAGACCTTGCTCCGCAACATGCCGCCCGGCGCCGTGCCGCCGCTGATCCTGAACTACAACGCCTCGACCGTCCCGATCATCCAGCTCGCGCTGTCGGGCAAAGGCCTGCCCGAGCAGACGCTGTTCGACCTCGGCCTCAACTTTGTCCGCGTCCCCATCGTCACCGTGCCCGGCGCGGCCATGCCCTGGCCGTTCGGCGGCAAGTTTCGCCAGGTGCAAATCGATGTCGATCCGGAGGCGATGCGGGCGCGCGGCCTATCCGGCCAGGACGTCGCCAACGCGCTCGCCGCGCAGAACCTGATTACCCCGGTCGGCACCGAGAAGATCGGTACCTTTGAATACGCGATCCAGCTCAACAACGCGCCGTCCGTGATCAGCGCGCTGGGCGACCTGCCGATCAAAACCGTCAACGGCGCGATGGTCTACATCCATGACGTCGCCCATGTCCGCGACGGCAGCCCCCCGCAGACCAATATCGTGCACGTCGACGGCAACCGTTCCGTGCTCATGGTCGTGTTGAAGAACGGCGCGGTCTCGACGCTCTCGATCATCGAGGGCGTCAAGAAAAAAGTGCAGGAGATGAAGCGAACGCTGCCCGGCAATCTCACGCTCACGCCGATCGGCGATCAGTCGATATTCATCAATGCCGCGATCGGCGGCGTCGTCCGCGAGGGCGTCATTGCCGCCGCGCTCACCAGCCTGATGATTTTGCTGTTCCTCGGCAGCTTCCGCTCGACGCTGATCATCGCCACCTCCATTCCGCTGTCGGTACTCGGCTCGATTGCGACGCTGTGGGCGCTGGGCGAAACCCTCAACATCATGACGTTGGGCGGGCTGGCGCTGGCCGTCGGTATTCTCGTCGACGAAGCGACGGTGACGATCGAGAACATCAACTGGCATCTCGAGCAAGGCAAGGAGGTCGAGCAAGCCATCCTCGACGGCGCCGAGCAGATCGTGACGCCCGCCTTCGTTTCGCTGTTGTGCATTTGCATCGTCTTCGTGCCGATGTTCTTTTTGACCGGCGTGCCGCACTTCCTGTTCGTGCCGCTGGCCGAAGCAGTGATGTCGGCAATGGTCTGGTCGTTCATCCTGTCGCGCACGCTGGTGCCGACGATGGCGAAGTACATGCTGCGCAAGCATGAGCCGCATACCGACTTGCACGGCCTGGACGGCCCGCTGCCGCGGTCGCGAAATCCCTTGGTGCGCCTGCAGCGCGCCTTTGAATTGCGTTTCGAGCGCGCCCGCCTCGCCTATCGCGAGCTTTTGACGATGGCGCTGCGCCATCGGGCGATTTTTGTGAGCTGCTTCCTGGCCTTCGTGGTCGGCACGTTCGCGTTGACGCCATATCTCGGGCGCGACTTTTTTCCGTTCGTCGACGGCGGGCGGATCCTGATGCACGTACGGACCCACATCGGCACGCGGGTCGAGGAAAATGCCCGCCAATTTGCCGAAATCGAGAAGGTGGTGCGCCGGATCATTCCGCCGGAAGAGCTCAAGACGCTGGTCGACAACATCGGCCTTCCGGTCAGCGGCATCAACATGACCTACAACAACACCGGCACCATCGGCTCGCAGGACGGCGAGATTCAGATCGGCCTGAGTGAGGATCACCGACCGACGGCCGAATACGTCCGCACCTTGCGCGAGGAACTGCCGGCCCGGTTCCCGGGCACGACGTTTTCATTTCTGCCGGCCGATATCATCAGCCAAATTCTCAATTTCGGCGCGCCGGCGCCGATCGAGGTGCAGATTCGCGGGCCCCATCTCGATGAGAATTTCACCTACGCGCAGGATCTGTTGCGGCGGCTGCGCCACGTTCCCGGTCTGGTCGACGCGCGCATCCAGCAGTCGCTGGACGCTCCCACCTTCAATGTCGACGTCGACCGGACGCGCGCGCAATATGTCGGCATCACCGAACGCGACGTCACCAACAGCATGGTGGTCAACCTCGCCGGCTCGAGCCAGGTGCAGCCGACGTTCTGGCTCAATCCCGAAAATGGCGTGAACTACTCGATCGTCATGCAGACGCCGCAATATCAAGTCGATTCCTTGAACGCGTTGCGCAATCTGCCGATCACCGCGCCGGGAGCGCCGCCGCAGACGCTGGGCGCCATCGCCGATATCAAACGGGTGACATTGCCTGCCGTCTATTCGGAATACGATATTCAGCCTATGATCCAAATCTACGGCACGACCCAAGGTCGCGATCTCGGCGCCGTCGCTGCCGATGTCCAGAAGGTCATAGACGACGCCGCCAAGGACGCGCCGAAGACGGCGCGCGTGGTCATGCTCGGGCAGGTCAAGACCATGAACAACTCGTTCTCCGGGCTCATCTTCGGACTGCTCGCCGCGGTCGTGCTCATTTATCTCTTGATCGTGGTCAACTTCCAGTCCTGGGCCGATCCGTTCGTGATCATCACGGCGCTGCCGGCGGCGCTCGCCGGCATCATCTGGATGCTGTTCGCCACGGGGACGACACTGTCGGTGCCGGCGCTGACCGGCGCCATCATGTGCATGGGGGTCGCCACGGCAAACAGCGTTCTGGTCGTCAGCTTCGCCACGGAACGGTTGCAGCAGCACGGCGACGCGGTCGCCGCCGCGATCGAAGCCGGATTTGTCCGCCTGCGCCCGGTGCTGATGACGGCTCTGGCCATGATCATCGGCATGTTGCCGATGGCGCTTGGCTTCGGCGAAGGCGGCGAACAGAACGCGCCGCTCGGCCGCGCGGTGGTCGGCGGCCTTTGTTTTGCGACCGTCGCAACCCTGATATTCGTGCCGGTGGTCTTCAGCATCATTCACCAACGTCGCGGCTCGGTGGGCGCCGCGATCGGAGAACCGCATGCCGCCTGATTCCACCCCGCCCACCCCTACGCTGTCGCGCCGCGGGCTTTATATCGCCGGCATTTCCGCGGCGATCATCGGCGTGGTCATCGTCGTCGTGGGTATCACCACGCGCAAGATCGCCGACGCGAAATTGCAGGAATGGACCGAGGCCCAAGCGGTGCCGGTGGTTGCTGTGGCGCCGCCGGACACGCGCGGCAAAACCACGACCTTCTCACTTCCGGGAAGGCTGGAGGCCTACACGCAGGCGCAGATTTATGCGCGCGTCACCGGCTATGTGAAGGATTGGAAGGCCGACATCGGCACGCCGGTCAAGATGGGCCAGCTCTTGGCTGAAATCGACGCGCCCGATCTCGACCAGCAGATCATGCAGGCCGAAGCAAACTTGGCCAGCGCCAAGGCCAATTCCGTGCTGGCGGACATGACGCTCACGCGCGGCCAATCATTGATCAAGACCTACGCCATCTCGCAACAGGACCTCGACCAGAGAGCGGCCGACGCTTCCAACAAACAAGGGCTGGTCCGGGCGGCACAGGCCAATCTCGACCGGCTGCGCGTACTCGAACAATATAAGCGCCTGGTCGCGCCGTTCGACGGCCTGGTCACCGCGCGTACCACCGACATCGGAGCGCTGATCAACGCCGGCGCCGGCGGCGGGCCGCCGCTGTTCGTGGTCTCGGAAACCAGCAAACTGCGCGTCTACGTCAATGTGCCGCAAAGCTACGTGCCGAACATCCCGGTCGGCACCAAGGCGCATATCTCGGTACCTGAATATCCGGAAAGGACGTTTCCGGTGACGGTCGAGGCTTCGGCACAGGCCGTCGACATCGCGTCCGGCACGACGCGGATGCAGCTCGTCGTCGACAACTCGCGCGGCGAGCTGATGACCGGCGACTTCACCAATGTCAGCTTCGATCTGGCGCATCCCGAGATTGCGATCAACGTTCCGGCGAGCGCGCTGATTTTCAATCAGAGCGGCTTGCACGTCGCCACCGTCGGCAGCGACGGCCGCATCATTCTCAAACAGGTCACGATTTCCCGGGACTTGGGCAATGAAGTCGAAATCGGCTCGGGGATCGCTGCCGACGACCGCGTGGTTACAAACCCGCCGGATGGCATTGCGACCGGCGACAAGGTCCGCATTGCCGGCCAACCGGGAACGCCCGGCGAACCGGAAACCGCCGAGGCGAAGTGAATAAACGCCAGCCGACCCGTCATCCGATCGGTTTCAGGCCTTTGGCATAGCGCTTGAAGTTCCCGACGTAGAACTCGGCACCGTCCGCAATTCCGACCGCCGCCGTGTCGTCGAGCGTGCGGATGGCGCGCGCCGGCGTCCCCACGATCAGCGATTTTTCCGGAAACGACTTGCCCTCGGTGATGAGCGCGCCGGCGCCGACGATGCTGTTGGCGCCGATGCGCGCGCCGTTGAGCACGATCGCGCCCATGCCGATCAGCGTGTGGGCGCCGATGGTGCAACCGTGCAGGATGACGTTATGGCCGATCACGCAACCGGGCCCGATGGTGATCGGAAAACCGAGATCGGTGTGCAGCGTGGCATTGTCCTGAATCTGTGAGCGCTCGCCGAGCTCGATCCACTCATTGTCGCCGCGCAGCACCGCGCCGAACCAGACGCTGCAATCGGCTTTCAGCCGCACCTTGCCGATGACCGCCGCGCTTGGCGCGACCCAATAGCGATCCTCCTCCGGCAAGTCCGGCTTCTGTCCGTCGAGTTCGTAGATCATGAGCGATGTCACTCTGCCAGTTCGTCATTCCGGGGCGCCGCAAAGCGGCGAGCCCGGAATCCATAACCACGGTGGGCGACTATGGATGCCGGGCTCGCGAACTTCGTCCGCGCCCCGGAATGACGGCACAATCCGTATCAGACGTTGAGCAGCGCTTGAAGCGCCATCACCACGGCCGTTCCCGACATCAGACTCCACAATCCGGCGATCACCGTCGCTATGACGACGAATTCGACGCGGCGGCGCTCGACGCGGCGGCCGTGCAGCGTGTTGCGCATGATCAGGAAAGGGGCGGAGAAGATCAGCAATGGAACCGCGGCGAAGCGCGCCGCCATGGGCCCCGCCTCGAGCAAGCGGAAACTCGGGAAATGCATCCCGAAGAGCCGATAGCCGCAGGCGCACAGTCCGGCCACGGAAAAGCCGATGGCGATTGCAAAAAGGACCTCGACGGTGACTGGCGAAATCGCCGTCAGCATGGTTTCTGGCATTCCGACGCCTCCGATTTGCGGGAAACCTCGCAAAGCGCGCGCCGCGCCGCCACGAGTTGCTTAAAAAAGGGTTAACGGCCTGCCCCCTCGCCGCCGTGCCATACTGGCTCCTGATTCGCAGCGAGCTGCTACGGCATGACAGCGCACGCGGTTCCCCGGGGCAAAGTCCGCCGCAAGTCGCGCAGCTTTGGGCTGTTGCCGCTTGCGGGTCTTGTTCTGCTGCTTGCCGCCGTCGGAACCTTCGTCTCGTATGTGCTGTGGCCGACTTGGCCGAAGGCGGCGATTCCGCTCGATGCGCCGGCCGTTCCGGTCACGGTCGCGGGCGTGCTCTTCAACGTGCCACAGGCGGCGATCCGCGTGGCGATGCAACGCCAGCCCGGCGCGCACGAGCGGATCGATCTTGCCTTCCTGTGGCCCTCGCTCGCGCCGCCGCCATCGGACGGCGCATCGGACGCCACATCCGCGGCCAAGCCGCTGGTCATGCGCGACGACGATGCGCCGCCCGCGTTGCCGAGCGCCAACGACCGCCTGTTCGTCACCATCGCCGACCTTGGCGCCGTGCTCGCTCCGGCCGAGCGGCTCCGCACCGTCTATCCGCGTTACATCGAGACGCAGGCGACGGCGGGTCCGGAGGGGCTAGCGATCGTCCCCTTCCGCGCCGGCACGCCCTACGAGAGCGAAGACCTCGTCTACCTCGCAGAGCGGCCCGAGCAATTCTTCGCGCGCTGCACCCGGGTGGTGCGCATTTTGCCCGGCACATGCATCAACGAGCGCTCGCTCGGCGCCGCCGAGATCACGCTGCGGTTTCCGCGGGAATGGCTGCAGGATTGGCGAAGCGTAGCCACCGGTTTTGATCGGCTGATGGCCCAGCTTCACCCGCAGGCGGAAGACGGACGGCGGAAGGACAGATGAATACCGGAACGGAAATCTCGCATCCGTCCTCTATCGTCCGTCTGTCTTCTGCTATTCCAGATCGGTGCCCAGGATCGCCATCTGGAAATTATAGGAGCGCTCCTCATCCTCGTCGTCGACAAAGAGCACGCCGATGAATTCCTCTCCGACATAGACCTCGGCCGAATCGTCCTTTTTCGGCCGCGGCACCACGCGGATACGTGGATTGCCGAACAGCTTCTTGAGGTAAGCGTCGAGCTTCTTGACTTCTTGCACGTCCACCGCGCGTCTCCTGCTGCTGCCGCCTAGCATGCGCCGGCGGGCCACGACAATCACGAGCCGAACAGCTCCTTGGCCGTCAAGCCTCGTCCTGAAACATTTGATCCATGGTGCGAGCCGGCTCCGGGCAGCCGGCAACACCGATCACCTTGGCGGGAACGCCTGCGACCGTGACGTTGTTCGGCACCGGCTTGATCACCACCGAGCCCGCCGCGATGCGTGCGCAATGCCCGATCTCGATGTTGCCGAGGATTTTGGCGCCGGCGCCGATCATCACCCCGTAGCGGATTTTCGGATGGCGATCCTCGTTTTCCTTGCCGGTACCGCCCAGCGTCACGCCGTGCAACATCGACACATCGTCTTCGATCACCGCGGTTTCGCCGACCACGAGTCCGGTGGCGTGATCGAGGAAAATACCGCGCCCGATTCGCGCGGCCGGGTGGATGTCGCATTGGAACACCGCGGACGCCCGGCTCTGCAGGTACAGCGCGAAATCGCGGCGGCCCTTGGTCCACAGCCAGTGCGAGAGCCGATGCGTCTGGATGGCATGAAAGCCCTTGTAATAGAGAACGGGCTCGAGCACGCGATGGGTCGCCGGATCGCGGTCGACCGTCGCCACGAGGTCGGCCCGGAAGGCGTCTCCGAGCGACGGCGTATCCTTGAGCGCATCCGCATAGGCTTGCCGGATCAGTTCGCCCGACAGCGCGGGGTGGTCGAGCCGCTCGGCCAGCCGGTAGATGATGGCCGCTTCAAGGGCGTCGTGATGCAGAATGCTCGAATAGATGAAGGTGGCCAACTCCGGCTCGCGCCGCACCACCTCTTCCGCCTCGCGGCGGATGCGTGCCCAGACCGGGTCCACGGTATCGAGCGCCGGCTTCACCTGATACTGCGCCATGGCAGTCCTCCCGGGAACAACCCGATCCTATCATAATTGGGGCGGCGCTGGGCAGAAACCAGGGGCTGTGCCGACGAGCGCAAACGGGGCGCTAAGTCTGCCATTGGCCGAAGGAAGCTGGGCCAATGACCGATTTTATACTTGCGGCCGCTGCGCCAGGAATCCGAGCACACCGGCCTTGAACGCCCGGTCGCCAACCGCGAGCATGTGGTCGCGGCCCGGGATGGTGAGAGACTGCGCGCCGGGGATGAGCGCCGCGAGCTGTTCCGGCGAACCGGCCACCGGGTCCTTGCTGCCGACGGCGACCAGAACAGGCACCGCAATGCGGCCGACCTCGCTGCGGCTCAGCGTCTGCCGCGAGCCGCGCATGCAGGCGGCAAGTGCGCGCAGGTCCGAGCGCGTCTGCTCGGCGAACGCCCGGAACATATAGCCGGTGGGATCGGACACATCGGCAAGCGTTGGAGCTTCGAGCGCCTGCGCGACTGTCTCCGGCAGCCCCACGCCGTCGACGAGACGGATGCCAAGGCCGCCGAGCACGGCCGAACGCACGCGCTCGGGATGCGCCAGCGCCAGGAAAGCCGTGATCCGCGCGCCCATCGAATAACCCATGACATCGGCGCGGCCGAGCCCCAGATGATCGAGCAGAGCGCGCACGTCCTCGGCCATGATCGAACTGTGGTATGCAGCCGGATCGTAAAGCTTGCTCGACTCGCCATGGCCGCGATTGTCGAGCGCGATCACGCGGCGCCCGGCGCGCGTGAGCGTTGTCACCCAGCCGGGAAACACCCAGTTCACCTCCTTGGTGGAGGCAAAGCCGTGTACGAGCACGATCGGCTCGCCCTCGCCTTCGTCGAAAAAGGCGATTTCCACCTCGTCGTGCGTGAAGCGCGGCATGCCGCGACCATAACGCCCGCGTTCGTGCTTTGCATCTCGCGGCGGCCAGCTGCCGAGAGCGGAAATTTGCGGCCTTTCGGCAACGATTCCTCCCCGGGAATGGACTGCTAGGAATTAGCGCCGCGGGCCGCTATGGTGCCGCCGCGCTGAACCACATCCCAACGAGACCATGACGGATACGATCGTTCCCCACTTCCACAACGACCTCGGCGTTCCGGTCATCGACATCGGCGCCAAGGAATTCATGTGCGTCGGTGCCAAGCCGCCGTTCGATCACCCGCACGTGTTCTGCGACATGGGCGAAGATAGCGAATATATCTGCCCCTATTGTTCGACGCTCTACCGCTACGACCCAACGCTGGCGCCCGGTGCCGCCCGGCCGGCCGAATGCGCCCTGCACGACGTTCCCGCCTGAGCCGCGGGCGAGAGCGCCTACCCTGACGTCCCAGCGCACCGTCATCGTTGCTGGCGCCGGCATCGGCGGGCTGACCGCCGCGCTGGCGCTCGCGCGCAATGGCTTTCGCGTCACCGTGCTGGAGCAAGCCCAACGGCTCGAGGAAACCGGCGCCGGCATCCAGCTCTCGCCCAATGCCGCGCGCACGCTGATCGACCTCGGCCTGGAGAGCCGGTTACGCCGACAGGCGGTCGCGCCCACGGCACTGCGCGTGCTGAGTGCCACGACCGGACGCGAAATCGTGCGCATGCCGCTCGGCGAGGCCGCCGAACAGCGCTACGGCGCGCCGTATTGGGTGATTCATCGCGGCGATTTACAGGCGGCGCTTGTCGCCGCCGTGTCCGCGCATCCCGCCATTACGGTCAAGCTTGGCACGCGCGTGGAAGGTTTCGCCGCGGATGCAAACGAGGTCACCGTCTGGGCGCACAGACAGGCCGGCCTGACAAAGGAGCACGGCCTCGCCCTTCTGGCGGCCGACGGGCTGTGGTCGGTTCTGCGCGAACGTCTCGGCGACGGCGAGCCGCCGCGGTTTGCCGGGCGAACCGCTTGGCGAGGCTTGATTCCGGCGGATACGGTGGCGCCCGAATTCCGCGAGCCCCTGGTCCATCTCTGGCTTGGGCGCGATGCCCACCTGGTGCATTATCCGGTCAAAGCCGGCCGGCTCATCAATGTCGTCGCCATCACGACGGATAGCTGGAACGCGCCAGGCTGGAGCAAGGCAGCGAATCCTGCCGACCTCATCCCGCGCCTGACCGGCGAGGGCTGGGCATCGCCGGCGCTGTCGCTCGTCGGCCTGCCCGACGCTTGGCTGAAGTGGGCCCTTTACGACCGCCCACCGCTGGCGCGGTGGTCGCTGGGCCCGGTGGCACTTCTTGGCGACGCCGCCCATCCGATGCTGCCGTTTCTGGCGCAAGGCGCCGCCATGGCGATCGAGGATGGCGCCGTTGCGGCACGATGCCTCGCGCAGCAGCCCGACGATGCGGCTGCCGCGCTGCAAACCTATGGCGCCATGCGCCGCGCCCGCACGGCGCGCGTGCAGCGCTTGGCGGCCCGCAATGGCGCGCGCTATCACCTCGCGGGCGCGCGGGCCGGGTTGCGTGATGCCGCGATGCGGATGATCGGCGGCAAACGCCTGCTGCAGCACTATGACTGGCTTTACGATTGGCGGCCGCCGCCAACTTTTTCGATCACCTGACGAATCCTACGCGTGGCATTGAGCGCGACGTCCGGCGCGGGCGCGCGCTCGTTCGCGCTATGCCGCAAGGGACGATCGCGACGGCTCCGCGACAGGAACATTTCATCAACACGCGTGTTCAGCCTGAGGATCAGCCCCACGGCTGTCCGGAATTGCTGGAGAGGAGAACTTTCCCATGTGCGACTACAGTCTGCACCTCGTGGCTTCGCGGCCGGCCAAGGTCGGAGACACGCTGATCGCGACGGATTTCGCGAGATCGATCACCCGCGGCTTCGCCGCAGTCGGAGAACCCGACGTCGCGGTGTGTCTCATGCCCGGCACCGAGCTCGCCTTCGAGAGCAACGTTCAGTACGACCGCGCCTTCAGTCTGTTCGGCAAGGCGCGCGTCGAGCACAAAGTGGCCCGCTTCCGCCAGATCAATATGGACGATCCGAACGTTCACCACGACGCGCTCGAATTTCCCGACGGCCAGATCGTGCTGATCACGCGGCTGACGCCGGGCCAGCGCGCAACCGTGCTGCAGATGCCGGCGTCCGCGCATGCGCATGCTCATGAATCGACCGAGAGCACGACGCCACGCGCGCAGGAATTGATCCACGTGTGAGGTCGGCGCACAACCGACCTCCATCGGCCCGATGGTGCCGGAGCGGTTTGCAACGCCGCGGGGCGGCAAGTCCCGCGCAGAGAGGTTATTTTTTGCGCGGACGGCGCGCACTGGCAAAGAAACTCACTGCGGTCGCGACCGTACCGGCAAATACCTGTAGACGTTACGGTGATCTCAAGCGCTCAGCGGCACTTTCTCAGTATTCCACACGACATTGTTCAGTACTTGTCCATCGGGAAAGCGCAGCACGGGTGCTGACGGCAGCCGCGGGTGCAGCAGTCTGCGCCATCCGATGTATCGACCGAGGTAATTGCGATTCGCTTCCGGGATCTTGCAAAAGCCGAGAAAGGGTCGAAACCAATTGCCGTCGTCCCAGAACGCCGGTCCGAGCGGCGGCAATCCATAATCGGCGGGACGTGCAACGAAATGCGATCCCGGTAACGGATTGAAATTGTTCAGCATCGGCGGCGGGCTTCCGCTGCGCGCGGCAAGTTCGTGCGCCACGTTCACGGTCGTCAGCAGGTGGCTCTCGTTTTCCCACGGCAACCCCAACGCCATGGAATAGTAGACCGCCGAACGGATCGGTCGCCGCGCGATCGCTTCGGCGAAACGATAAATGCGAGCAAGATCGAGTTTCTTATCAACTTTATCGACGCCTTGCTGATAGCCTGCCTCGACGCCGACCTGGATGAGATAGAACCGGTTACGATCAAGCGCATCGATCAACTTAGGATGAACGAGATCGTGATATCGGCTTTCCATCCCGAGGGAATATCCGGTCGACGCGAACGCATCCAGCAGCCCGCGCGTCGCTGACTTCCGAGTTCCAAACGAGTCGTCGGTGAAGAAGACCGAGCGAGCGTGGAAACGATCCTCGATGGTGCGAAGCCGTCGCACCACCGCTTCCATCCGGCTGGGCGAGAAGGCCCGGTGGCCACGACGATAGTAGATCCCGCAGAACGCGCAATCGAAGGCACAGCCGCGCGATCCTTCGACCGGGATATAGCCGTAAACTCCGGGAGGAATCAGGTGGTAGGCCGGCAGCGGCAGCTTCTCCATCTCCTCGACCGACAAAGCCGGCCGATCCGGCGTCGACACGATACGCCCGTCCTCGGTGCGGAACGTGAGACCGTGAATGCGACCGAGGTCGCCGCCGCGGGCGAGCGTGTCGAGCAGCGACGGAAACGTGATCTCGGCCTCGCCACGGACGACGACATCGGCTTGGGTCGAGGCCAGGCAATAATCCGGCAGGTGGGAGGGATGGATACCGCCGAGTACGATGGTCAGCCGCGGTTTGATTTCGCGCGCGGCGGCGATCAGCTCGCGCGCGACATACCAGTTGTAGGAGGTGGCCGAGATTCCCAGCACGTCGGACATCGCGAGCTGGCGTTCGAGATCGGCGCGGAAGGATGGGTACTCCGCGGCGAGGACGACCCGCACGCGATGCTCGCCGGCTGTTTCAAGGAGCGACGCCAACAACAGAATGCCCGTTGAAGGACATTGCACCTCCATGGGGATATCGGTGCGGCAAAAGCAGAGGGTTACGTTGCAGCCCATGACACGCTGCTCTTCCCGCCGAGATCCACGATTGCTCCAGTCGGCAAGCGCAGGACCGACAGCGCCCGATGCCGCGGAAAACTGCGATGGATGCCGAGCAAATAGGTTTGCAGAGCCGGCCGATCTGCGGGCGCCACGCGGGAATAGCCGAGGAACTGGCTGAACCATGCCGGGTCGTCGTACAAGGCCGGCGTTGGCGGCGAGAGTCCGTAGCGCTCCGGCCGAGCTGCGATGTCCGATCCCGGATAGGGCGAAAAGACGTTGAGTTGCGGCTGCTGACTGCCGGCTGCTCGCGCGGTATCGAAAGCGAAGTTGATCGTTTGCACGACTTCACTTGCGGTCTCCCAGGGGAAGCCGATCATGTAGGACCAGTAGATCTGGTAGCGGAACGGCAGCCTTGTGGCCGCAACCGCGAAGTCCTGAATCATGTCCAGCGTCAATCCCTTCTTGATCCGCCTGAGGCCGGCCTGGTAGCCGCACTCGACGCCGACCTGAATGAGGAACACGCGGTTTGCAGCGAATTGGAGGAAGAGATCGTCGCGCTGCAATTCGCTGATGCGCGCCTCGCAACCGATCATCGCGTCCGGCATGATCGTGCGCAGCAGCTCCAGCGTACCCACCACCCGCTCGCGATGCGCGGAGAAGGAATCATCGCACAGAAAGATGCCATCTTGAACGAAGCGATCGCGCAGAGCCGCAAGCTGTCGCAGGTTGCGTTCGACGCGCGCCAGTGAGAACTGGCGAATGCCGCGCGGCGTCGGAATTCCGCAGAATACGCAGCGGTAACGACAGCCGCGCGACGTCTCCATCGGCACGAAGCCGTATCGCTGCGGCGGGACCAGGTGGTAGGCGGGCAGCGGAAGGGCGTCGAGTTCGGCCGCCGAGATGAGCTCACGTTCGGGGTTGACATGAATTGCCCCGTCGCGGTCCTTCCAGGTCAACCCTTTGATGCCGTCGGCATCGCGACCGGCCGCCCATGCCCCGAGCAGGTCTGGAAAAGTCGCCTCGCCCTCGCCGCGGACGGCCACGTCAGCGGCCGATGTCTCAAGACAATGACGATCGCAGTGCGTGGGGTGCGGTCCGCCAATCACGATGCGGAGTTGGGGGAAATGCCGGCGGATTTCGCCGATGGTTTGCCTGGCACGATACCAATTGAATGAGTTGATCGACACGCCGACGACATCAGCATCCGCCAGGCTTGCGGGCAAGGTCGCCATCATCGCATCGAAATCGATCGGGAAAACGATGCGCACGTCGTGCTCGCGCTCGACTACCGCCGCGAGCATGAGCAGGCTCATCGGCGGGGTGGTGCTGTCCATGCTCAGCGTGTGAGGCATGAACAACACCACTCTCATGCGCCGATTCCACATGGACTGATCACGGCCGATGGATCACGGCGCTTCATCTATTTTTTAGGCTGTTTGGTTTCTTTCTCTTTCCCGCCCTGCTCCGGTGCGGCCTCGACCTTCTTGTATATCAGCACGGGCACGACGAACGGCACGACGCGATATTCCAAAACCGGCACGACAGTGTCGCCTGGCGCGAGGTCTTCCGGCTCTGTCTTGGTCTGGACCGCGAAGAAGGGAGTACCGATGGCAGGCGTGCCGATCGCTGGCGTGCCGATGGCAGGTGTTCCAATGGCCGGCGTGCCGATGGCAGGTGTTCCAATGGCCGGCGTGCCGATGGCAGGTGTCCCGTAGCCAGGCCACCCGAATGCGGGCGTGCCGATAGCCGGCGTTCCGATTGCGGGCGTCCCGATTGCGGGTGTCCCAATCGCCGGCGTGCCGATGGCCGGCGTGCCGATCGCCGGAGTGCCGGTGAAATAATGCCCGCAGGTCGGGCAATAGCCGATAGTCATGATGCACCTCCACATGCTGAGCCGCCGGCGATTGCGCCGAGCCGACCAATTCAAGCGGCGGCGAGAATCTTGTCGTAAATCTTGCGGTAGATGGCGCAGTATTCCTCATCGACCGCGTAGA
Source organism: Xanthobacteraceae bacterium (assembly GCA_050011955.1). GTDB lineage: Bacteria > Pseudomonadota > Alphaproteobacteria > Rhizobiales > Xanthobacteraceae > BOG-931. The sequence goes on along the minus strand of JBEKIC010000010.1, from coordinate 57,836 downwards.
TATCGCCCCGCTTCTCCTCAAGATTGCCGAGGCATTCGCCTTGGCAAAATCCTTCCGTCGGACAGCCGCGGCAGTCCGAAACGTTGCCGTAGGTCCGCATCACGACATGTTCATAGGCCGCGGACTTCAGCATGGCGTCGAAGTCGTCGATGTGGCCGACGTGGGTCGACATGGCCCGGCACGGGAAGATGTCACCCGAGGGTTCGACACTGATCTGGTGCCCGGTGGCCGTGCAGCTCTCGACGACGCCGTGTATGCGTTCGCGGTCGCGGCGCAAGCGGCGGCTGGAGAAGACCTCGACGACGGCGTTATTCCAGTACCCCGTGACCGCCACGCCTTTCTTGACGCCGTCCTGATGGATGTCGAATAGCTTTTGCGCAGCGGTGTCAGGATCGATGCGGCGGATGAAATCGCCTTGCATTCCCAAAAGGACCTGCACTTCGCGAATGCCGAGCGAAGCCGCGTAGTCGATGATGCGGGAATCGAACTGGTCGAAGTTGGTGTCGGTCACCACGCCGGAGAGCGCGTGCACGGCGCCGTGCTCCGCCAGCAGCCGAATGCCGCGGTCGATCATGTTAAAGGTCGGCTCGCCCTTCTTCTTGCTGACGCGAATGCCATCGTTGGAGTCGGCGAGCCCGTCGACGCTCACCGTCGTGCGCACGTCATAGCGGGCAAGGATTTCCGCCATATCCGACCGCACCAGCGAGCCGTTGGTGGTGAGCGCATAGGCGATGTGGATGCCGCGGTCTTCGCCGTGGCCGTAATGTTCCATGACTCTCTTCATCAGTCGCCAATTGACCAGCGGCTCGCGGCCGAAGAATTTCACCACGAGAGAACTGCGGCCGTTGCGGCTCAGGGTAGCGATCAGCGTATCGATGGTGCGTTGCGCGACCTCGAACGACATCAACTTGTTTTTTTGCGCGCTCAGTTCCGGGCGCTTGTCGCCGCGCGCATCGACGAAATCGCAGAAACAGTATTTGCAAGCGAAGTTGCAGGCGTCGGAGACCGACAATTGCACCCCGCCGATATAGGAGCCGCTGCGTAAACGCGTTTGTCGGCGCTGCAAATCCTGCTCATGAAGCGCACGTTCGTCTAAATCCTCCTCGACCAGGTAATACATGTCGTGGAAAGCGTTCAGATAGTCGCCGTAGTGCGCATAGAGCAGCGCGTATTCGGCCGGCGTGCGCGAATCGTCGAAGGCCGACAACAGTCTGATCGAGCTGTCGTTCAGGGTACTGAGATTGCCGAACAATTTGTGATAGGCGACGTACCCGCCTTTGGCGCGATCAAGAACCCGGAGATAGTTGGATTTCCTAATGGGGCGCATTCGCCTCCCCCAGCCACATGCGCTCTAGTGTCCCGATTCCGAAGTTCGCATCATTATGCGGCACCCTCGTTTGCGAACTTCGGAATCGAAGGACACTAGCAACGTATTGATCTAGTGTGGCTTTGGTTCAGAAGTCCGCATGACGAGTTCGCGGCAAAAATGATGCGGACTTCTGAACCGCCACACTAGCAAGGCGTTGCAACCCGGCCCGTTATCAACGTCTCATCGGAAGTTTGTAAAAACGATCTTAACAACCTTGCATTGATTTGGATCAATAACTTCTCCCCTACCGATCCAGGTGCGAGCTTGGTCCATCCAGCAACATTCTGAGAAATATCGACAATCCAAAGCGCGCCGAGACTTGCCGCTTCGTATGCGATTTTCGAGCGCCGCGTTTCGGCGCTGCGGTGACGTAGAAGGCGCTCGGCCGGCGCCTTGCCATTGCGCGCGACGCGATCGGCCTGCCTGACGCCTGCTCGCCGCGTCCTATTGGCGCGCTCGGAGGGATTCGAACCCCCGACCCCCAGATTCGAAGTCTGGTGCTCTATCCAGCTGAGCTACGAGCGCGAATTGGCCTGCAACGTTGGCGCACAATAGCCGCTTCGTCGCAAAAGTCACTTTGCCGCACAACCCCTTCGCGCGGCACATCATTTTTCGAATGCCGGATCGATCGGCACGCGATAGCCGTTGGCCAGGCGGTTGGTCTCGTTGGCCATGCCGACCACGGCCATGAGCTCGCCGAACATCGCCTCGTTCATGCCGGCCTTGCGCGCCGCAGCGCCATGGCTGGCGATGCAATAGGCACAGCCGTTAGTCACGCTCACCGCCAGGTAGATCATCTCCTTGGTCACCGCGTCGAGCGCGCCCGGCGCCATGATCGCCTTGACGCTGTCCCAGGTGCGCTTGAGCGTGACCGGATCGTGCGCCAGATATTTCCAGAAATTATTGACGTCCTCGACCTGCCGCGTTCGCTTGATGTCGTCGAACACCGCGCGCACGTCCGCTGCGGCGTCGCGATATTCGATCGGTCCATGGGCGCTCATGACATTTTGCTCCTGAAGAACGCGTGCGATCTGGTGAGCGACGTTACCGCGGCTCAAGCTCCTGCACCACCGGGGCGCCAATTGACCAGAAACACCCCGGCGACACAGGTCGCCATGCCGACAAGAGCGAGCGGCGCCAGCCGTTCGTCGAACAACGCCCAGGCCATCAGCGCCGTGAGCGGCGGCGTCAGATAGAACAGGCTCGCCACGCACGTCGCCGCGGTGCGGCGGATGAGGAAATAGAACAGCCAGATGGCGCCGAACGAAAGCACGAACACCAGCCAGCCCAGCGCGAACACGAATTCGGCGGTCCAATGCACGACGCGGGTTTCAAACGCCAGCGCGCCGAGCCCAAAAAAAATTCCGGCGGCCGCGTACTGGATGCACAAGGCCGGACGCCAATCGATGCCGCCGCCGAAACGTTTCTGGTAAAGCGTGCCGACGGTGATGCCCAGGAGCGCCGCCACGATCGCCGCCCACGCCAGCGGCGCGGTCGCGCCGGCGGTATTCTCCCGCACCACCAGATAGACGCCGAGGAGGCCGAGCAGCAAGCCAAGCCATTGCCGCGGCAGCACGCGTTCGCCGAGCCAGCGGTTGGCGAGGGTCGAGGTCAGCACCGGCTGCAGGCTCACGACCAGGGCGGCGAGACCGGCGGGAAGGCCGTTTTCGATGGCGACGAAAACACCGCCGAGATAAAAGCCGTGTACCATGAGGCCGGTCACCACGCTGTGCACCATGCCGGCGCCGCCCGGCCACTTTGGCCGCGTGACCAGCATGATGAGGACCACGAGCCCCACCACCGCGATCATGCGCAGCGCCAGGAAGCTCAGCGGCTCGGCATAGCGCAGCCCGAGCTTTGCGCCGATGAAGCCGGACGCCCAGAGCAGGACAAAAACACCCGGCGCCGCGAAGACGGCGAATTTCTCAAGCGTACGCGGCATCGGTCTGGCGGCCCGTTATGAAGATGAAGGGAGCGAATGAAGGTGGAGAACGACGCGACTTCGCGGCTTGCCCGGCCGCCGGCCGCTGCCGTCAGCCGTCAACCGCCATGCACGAGGCTCGTGACGATACCGACAAGCGCGCCGACGAGCAGCACCCCGCAAACGGCCCCTTGGATGGCGAAACCCGGGCCGCGCTTAGCGGCATCCTTGGTATAGGTCACCATGTAGAGGATGCGGGCGGCGATCCAAATGAGACCCAGCACCGCCGCGCCGATGTCGCTGACGTAGTAGGCGAACAGCCACAGCAGCGGCAGGAAGATCGGCATCCATTCCAGCGTGTTCAGCTGCACGCGGAAAATGCGATCGAATTCGGGTTGGCCGGACATCATCACGGGCGCTTTCAGGCCGAATTTCTGCCTGGCGCGCGGCACGCGTGCTCCTGTGTAAAAGTAAAAGAGTATGGCGAGGACGGTGACGAGTGCAGTGTAATGCAGCATGGCGAATCCCCGGTGTGTCAAATGATTGTAACCGCTTTCTTCCTCTACGCGAGGCGCACCTGCCGATCAGGTCCCTGCCTCCGACGCCAATCCGTTCATGACGGCGCCATACGATCTGTATAAAGAGGGGCGGCCGGCGGCGAGCGCGAGGCCAAGCTGGGTGCTTGCCTCAGGTTTACGGGAAACACTACCATGACGTGTATCATCTCAGCGGGAGCGCGTGTCATGTTTCAGGTCCGTTCAGGACTCATACCGACAACGGATGGCGTCCGAAAATACGTGAGCCTGGCGGCGGCGGTCGCCTTTTTCGGCCTCTTCGCGGCCGGTCCGGCTGCGGCGCAAATGCCGGAGGGCTGCCCTGCCCCCGCGCCGCAGGCCATCGATTTCTCGCAGCCCCTCAACCTCGATCTCATCAAGAACCGGCTGGTCTATTACCGCTGCACCCAATACGACACCGACGTCGCCAAAACGCTCGCCGAAGCGCGCGACTGGGTCGAGATGCGCGCACCGCAGGTGGGCAAGCCGGCCATCGTCCTCGATATCGACGAAACCTCGCTGTCGAATTGGGCCAGGATCTACAAGAACCACTTCGCGTTTTTCTTGGGCGGCCCCTGCGACCTCGCCGACAAGTACGCAGCCTGCGGCGAGCAAGCTTGGGAAGAAAGCGCGCAAGCGCCGGCGCTCAAGCCCACGCTCGATCTTTTCAATTTCGCCAAATGCAAAGATCAGCCGCCCCGCACCAACTGCACCAACGTCGCGGTATTTTTCATCACCGGACGGCTCCAAGTCGCCAAGATCAAAGAAGCGACCGAACAGAACCTCGAGCAAGCCGGCTATCACGATTGGGACGGCCTTTATCTGCGCGACCCGAGCACGCTCGGCCACCCGGTAGCCGATTATAAGACGGCCGCGCGCATCGATATCGAAAGCCGTCTCGGTTACATGATCATCGCCAATATCGGCGATCAGGAAAGCGATCTCCGGTGTGGCAACGCCGGACGGTGCGACCGCGCCGAACGCCGATTCAAGGTGCCGAATCCGTTTTATTACATTCCGTAAGCGGCCTTCCCGCACGCGGGGAGAGGGTGGGGTGAGGGGGCGGTACCGCTTGGCTCAGAATCGCGGATGGGTCCCCATACCCTCGTCATTGCGAGCGAAGCGAAGCAATCCAGTCTTTTGAGATACAAGGCTCTGGATTGCTTCGTCGCTCCGCTCCTCGCAATGACGAAATAAAAATTCGTTCTCGCGGCGCTTATGCGTCCGAGGTTTGAAAACCACTAAGCCACAACAACACAACTCTTTTAGATTCGCCCCCGGCTCATAAAGAGGGAAGCGGAGCGCCGAAAAGCGCATCCAACCAATGTCCGCGCCACACCGGCAAACGTCACCGCTTGAATGTGCGCGGGCGCGGAAGCGCGCCAAAAGTCGGGGCGCGCTCGCCTTCCGGCGCTCCACTGCGGCACTCGCCAAGGCTTTGACCCCTTGGCTCAGCTTCGGGCCGCGCTTCCTGGAATTACCGGGTGCAAACGGGAGGACCCTCCCCGGCGCCAGTGCAGCGAGCACCTCGCGGACCGGTCGTAGTGCCGGACGGTCGATGCCCGAAGCCGCCCGGGTGCGGGGTTACGAGCCCCGCCCGCGGGAACCGCTCTCGCTCCGCCGTCGGTACGTCACCGGTGACGCCCTCGATGAGCGAGATTTCTCCAACGTAATCGTTTCCGTGACGGATGTCAAGACCAATGTCCGCTAAAAAGTGACAGCCTCCGCACACCCTGGCACCTTCTCCCGTCATGGCCGAGCGTGGCGAGCGAAGCGACGCCGTTCTTCGAACGGCATGCGCAGAAAAATGGCGTATGTCACCTTGCGAGTCCATCGCTGGACAAAGGGCTCAATCGGTTACGCCTGAAGCACCGAAAGGATATACGCCACCACGGGCACGACGATTAAGGCAATACTCGGAACCACCGGAGTTTGAGCCCCGGTCAAGCGCTTCAAGCGTGCCGTGGCGTAAAAGCTAACGATCGCGAAAGTCAGATAGGGCACCGGGACAACTGCGGTCAGCCATCTGCTGTGGCCGTCTAGCAGCAGCAAGGCCAACAGCGCTCCTGTGACACCCGACGCCAGCATGCCCCCGCCGCATACCGTGAGTATTGCCCGGATACCCCATTGAACGCGCGGTTCAAGTTCACTCCAGGACTTGCCCATAGCTACGCCGTGATAGGGCAGGAAACTGTCCCGAAAGATGTATCGGCCGGCGAATACGACAATGACGGCGCTGGTAAACAGATAGAGAACGACTGCAGCAACAATCATGGCGCGCCTCCCTCCTCGACCTGGCTCACAACATCGCGGGTGCGGGTAACGCCGGACGGCCACGAGCGGTCGAAATCGGCGACCAGCGCCTTGAAGGACTCTGCGTTCAGCGCCGCGTCGGCGGCCGCCAAGTCGGCGAAGCGATAGACCGCGTAATGCACGCCCGGCTCGCGCGCGCTCCAGAACCGCCAGCATTTCTCCGATTTGAAAGCGGCGTGCGCGCTCGGCATGTGGTCGGTCGCATACCAATGATCGAATTTTTCGCGCAGCGGCGCGGCGACCACGGCGCGGACGATGAAATAAGCCCTGGACATGATGTTGCCTCCGTGGAGCAATCCTAGCCGGGATCAGGGGGCGCGCAATGGATGCAATCCGGTGGCTGCGGATTTCCTATTGGGTGGGCGCCGTGACCGACGCCGTCGCCGCGGCGCAGATGCTTTACCCGCCGCTGTTCGGCTTCGGCATGGGCTTGCCGGCGTTTACTCCCGGCGCTGACTATCGCTACGCCATGGGCATGGGCGCGTCGTTGATGCTCGGCTGGACCGCGCTGCTCCTCTGGGCGGACCGCAAGCCGCTCGCGCGCAAGGGCGTGCTCTTCCTCACCGTTTTCCCGGTGATCGCGGGGCTCGCCGCCAACGAGGCGCACGCCGTCGCCACTGGCTTTCTGCCGCTATCGGCAGTGCTGCCGATCTGGGCGCTGCAGGCCGCGCTCACCGCGCTCTTTCTCGTCAGCTATTGGTGGGCGCGAAAGGCGTGATGCGAGTTGTAGGGTGGGCATCGGCGCTTTGCCGATGCCCACGCGGAACACCGAGGGTCGCATTCAAACGACCCGTGGGCACGGCGCGTTGCGCCTTTGCCCACCCTACATTGCTAAGCGCTGAACGATCGCCACTTCAGCGCAATGTACACGGCAAAGACGGCAACGATCGTCGTGCCGGCGATGATAGCCAAAGTATTTTCCGCCGAGTCGGTCGGATAAAGGCCGCTCGCCACCAGAACGACGCGCCCCACGATGACTGTGGCGAGCAGCAAAACGGCGAGCGCCGCTGCGCGTCTCTTCATGGTCAGACCAGGACCCCGGCCGCGGCATACAAGGCGCCGATCAGCGCTGACAGGTAGCTCGCCGCGTTGAGCGCCGAGGTTTTGATGCCGAAGAAATTATGCGTGAAGGCGTGGTCACTTCCGCCAGCCCAAAAAGGATCATAAACAATGCGACGATGGCGATGCCGACAGGACGTGATCGGAAAAATCGCATGTTCAGACTTAACGCCAAACGGCTAGTTCGTCTGTCGTGGGCACGACGCCACGCGCCTTCATACATTTACGGCGCGCTTTTCAGGCTGTCAAAAATTGATTGCCAAACAGCAACCAAATCGGGAAATGCTTCTCTAGCTAGCATTGGCGTTTCTTCGTAGGCAGATAGCCACCATTCGAGATGAAATGCGAGCAGCTCCGAAAGCCTGTAAAAATTTCACCAGGTAGTTCACGCCACCGTCGACATTTAGCTCGGCATGATCGAAAAACGCGAAGTACTCCACAAGATGAGGAAAAAGGATCGGCAAGGATGTACGCAGCACGTGTATGTCGGTACTTCCTTCACCCAAAATCACAATGGGCTCATGCATCGGCCGAGTTATGTTTTCTAGTGATCGTGCCGCCGCGCAGAGCTTCGTATCAGGCCCCAACCAACCGCCAACTACTAGGTCGGTAATATCTATTGAAACGTTCTTCACGTTTGCGGAAGCGTCGAGAATCGCACGAAGCATCAAACGTTCGTCAGAGGTTTCGAAAAATAGCCATCCATCATCTCGCTCAAACATATGCCTTTCGATCTCGTCACCGAAATTGTTATCGCGCTCCTCAAATTGATTTTGTAGGACAGTGGGAACGCGTTTTTTCCATTCCTCGAAAGATAGTGATTTAATCGCTTCAAGCGTCTCCTCGAAACCTTCTCCGTACTCCGTATATGTTTCAATTTCCGCTCTGCGCCAGTTTTCGAACGCGCTTTCGGCACGATCGGAAGTTATTCCGAGGATATCCAAGCGAGCAAGAATAGTTTCCCGCAAAGCAGTATAAACATATGTAATTTCCGGCTCCTCATCTTGCTCTTCAGGAGCTTTCGTTATGACTTGGCGATCCGTCTCCTGAAACATCGATATAATGCCATCAGGGACATGCGATTTGCTCCCTATTACGTAAAGGTCATCAAATTCTAGCGCACAATAACTTCCCATCAGCATACCCAATGGAGCTTCTAACTAAAGGCTCATTCGGTCACGCGTGAAAATTACCCCGCTTTCTTCCCGGCATCTTTACCGTCTTGCCGCGCAGCAGTGCAAGCGCACGCGGATTGCCGCTATGCGGCGGTACAGCGGTAAGCGGTTGGCAACAGTCGACGCGTATTGGCCGACCGACTGAAACGGCGACTAGCTCCTGAGCCGCGAGCCTAGAACCCGCTAGCGTATGGAGACAATGGCGGTCCTGGTGCCGTCCAATCGGGACCGTACCAAACGATTAGCGCGATCATGATTGCGAGAGTTAAAATGTCCACAATAATCGAAGCATCGATGGAGATCACTCCGTCTGAGCTACGAACTTTGGCGCCTCTAAAGATTCCTCGAAAAATAATCCACGGCATGAAAATCGGAACCGCAAGTATTAGAGCCCATGTTCCAAAAATTGCAAGACCCGATCGGCCAGAAACATCCTTATATGAAAGCGCCCGTTCTTTTAGAGAAACCCCGGGCCCTAGGTCAGCGCTCAATGTCATGGCGCGCGTCACCTTGATGCAAAAGAGCGATCTTAACAGCCATACCGGGGTCGAACAGTTTAAATGCGATCACTGCAGTCTGAGGCGTTGGTTCAGTCGGATTGAAATCAACAACCGTAAAATTATCCGGCACCGAACTCTTCGTCTCTGCAATTTTGATCGCAAGCAAATAGCCAACTTTGCCCATGTCAATTTTGATTGGAACTCTCACGTCTGCGTCGCGATATGTGACAGTGCCAGAATTCCAAATGACTATTGTTGTTTCTGAAAACCATGAGGTGTCTTCTTTATTAATATTTTTGACGTGAAAACTCGCGCTGAAGTACTCTGGATCGCTATATACGGTTCGCGTGTAGCGTTGAAAAGTTAGAACCTTGACTTCTTTGTTTTGATAGAATGCCCATATCCCGAATACCGTGCCGAGAATCCCGATAATTCCGCCGACGACGCTTACCCAGAATGCAATTCGTGCCCAATTCGCCATTTCGCATTCCTCACACCGGCAAATTGTCGTGCTTTCTTCCCGGCATCTCCACGGTCTTGCCGCGCAGCATGGCGAGCGCGCGGGCGATGCGCGGGCGCGTCGTCTGCGGCATGATCACGTCGTCGATAGTGCCGCGCTCGGCGGAAAAAATGGTTTCGTTCATATCGCAGCCAAATGCCGAGGCTCGGCCCGACGCACGGCGCCAAGAGCGATCGACCGATCGAAGGCCGCGAGACGTCCGCCATTCTTCACTGCGAGCGCGAGCAGATAGGCATCGGTAATCTGATTTGGCCCGAGGATTCGATCCGGATCGAACCAAGCGTTGTCACGCAGCGAGATATCATCGGGCCAGAAGGCATGGTCAGTTTGCCCAATCTGCTCGGCCAAGAGATCGATGGCGAAGGTGGCGGATATGGGTGCCTTGTAACGCGACTGCGACATGATGCGCACCATGCCATTTTCGGTAAGGGGGCACGTGGCCCAGCCTGCGGAAATGTTCGCAGCCCACCATTCGTGCGCTTTCCAATGATGCTCGTGGCCCTCGTCGATGATCGCGATCAGGACGTTGACATCGAACAGGAACCGCATCGTCAGTCCTTAGGGCGCAGCCCCGCGTCTTCGAGATCGGCGTCTTCGAGCAGACGCTTGACCAACGCCGACGTCACGACCTCGCCCCGCGACGGAAGCACATAGAAGCCGTTGCGTTTGATCAAAGGCCCCCGCAGGGGGCGCGTTAATTCGCGCCGCGCTAGTTCGGAAATCACTTCTCCGGGCGTAGTGCCGCGTTCGGCGGCCAGGCGCTCGGCCGCGCACATCACGTCGTCGTCAATCTGCACCGTCTTGCCCATGCGCTGAATGTAGCCACGAAACAGGTCTATGACAACTTAGACTGGCAGATTATCGTGCTTCCTTCCCGGCATCTCCACGGTCTTGCCGCGCAGCATGGCGAGCGCGCGGGCGATGCGCGGGCGCGTCGTCTGCGGCATGATCACGTCGTCGATATAGCCGCGCTCGGCGGCGACGAACGGCGACAGGAAGCGCTGCTCGTATTCGCGGGTGCGCGCGGCGATCTTTTCCGGGTCGCCGATGTCGGCGCGGAAGATGATCTCGACCGCGCCCTTGGCGCCCATCACCGCGATCTGCGCCGTCGGCCAGGCGTAGTTGACGTCGCCGCCGATGTGCTTTGACGCCATCACGTCATAAGCCCCGCCGAACGCCTTGCGGGTAATGACGGTGACCAGCGGCACCGACGCCTGCGAATAGGCGAACAGAAGCTTGGCGCCGTGCTTGATCAGGCCGCCGTATTCCTGCGCGGTGCCGGGCAAAAAACCGGGCACGTCGACGAAGGTCACGATCGGGATGTTGAAGGCGTCGCAGAAGCGCACGAAACGCGCCGCCTTGCGGCTGGCGTCGCTATCGAGCACTCCAGCCAGAACCATCGGCTGGTTGGCGACGAAGCCGACGGTGCGGCCGGCGATGCGGCCCAAGCCGATGACGATGTTGCGGGCGAAGGTCTCGGACAGCTCGAAGAAATCGCCCTCGTCCACGGTCTTGAGGATCAGCTCCTTGATGTCGTAGGGCTGGTTGGGGTGACTGGGCACCAAGGTGTCGAGCGACGGCTCGACGCGGTCGATATCGTCGAACGACGGCCATTCCGGGACGCCGGCGGAAAAACTCTCCGGCAGGAAATCGATCAGCCGGCGCATCTGCAACAGGCATTCGACGTCGTTGTCGTAGGCGCCGTCGGCGATCGACGATCGGGTCGCGTGCACGGAGGCGCCGCCCAGCTCCTCGGCGGTGACGATCTCGTTGGTCACCGTTTTCACCACGTCGGGCCCGGTGACGAACATGTAGCTCGTATCGCGCACCATGAAGATGAAATCGGTCATCGCCGGCGAATAGACGTCGCCGCCGGCGCAGGGCCCCATGATCACCGAAATCTGCGGAATGACGCCGGAAGCGATGACGTTTCGCTTGAACACCTCGCCGTAGCCGCCGAGGGCGGCGACGCCTTCCTGGATGCGGGCGCCGCCGGCGTCGAACAGGCCGACGATCGGCGCCCGCGCCCGCATCGCCATGTCCTGGATCTTGGTGATCTTCTGCGCGTGCGTCTCCGACAGCGCGCCGCCGAACACGGTAAAATCCTTGGCGAAGACGAAGATCGAGCGGCCGTTGACGGTGCCCCAGCCGGTGACCACGCCGTCGCCGGCGATCTTCGTCTTCTCCATGCCGAACTCGTAGGAGCGGTGCTCGACGAACATGTCGAACTCCTCGAACGAGTTCTTGTCCATCAGGAGCTCGATCCTCTCGCGCGCGGTGAGCTTGCCGCGCTTGTGTTGCGCCTCGATGCGCCGCTCCCCGCCGCCGCCGCGCGCGCTGGCGCGGCGCTCTTCGAGCTTGTCGATAATGTCCTTCATAGCCCGCTGCTGGCCCCCTTGTTGGCGCCTTTGGCCCCTTGTCATCGCTCCGGTCGGCCGCGGCGGCCCTGGCGGCCCCGGCGGCCGGACTGCCTTGGCACATTGCCTTGGCACGGACTCAACTGCGAGGCTCAATAGCAAGGCTTGCACGCGCCGTCACGGCTACAATACCCCTACCCGCCGGCCGGCGGTTTCTCCTGGCAGCCGGCGTGCTATGGCTGCGTGCCGGAGCGCCGGACCCAAAAAGCCGACCAATGACGCAATGACCATGGCCCGATTGATCGACGCGGTGGAACGCCGCCCGCAAGCGGTTTTCGCCGGCTTCCTGGTCGTCCACGGGCTGATCTGGACGGCGCTGCCCTCGCTCCTCTACTTCAACCTGCCGGTCGACGTGATCGAGGCGCTGACCTATGGCCGCGAATGGCAGCTCGGTTACGACAAGCTGCCGCCGCTGCCGTGGTGGATGGTCGAGGCCGCCTACCAGGTGTTCGGCACCGACGCCGCCATCTACGCGCTCGGTCAGATCGCCGTGATCGTCGCTTTCGTCGCGGTGTGGCTGACGGCGCGGCCGCTCGTTGGCTCAACCGGCGCGCTGGCCGCGATCCTGATCATCGACGGCATGCACTATTTCAATTTCAGCGCCGCCAAATTCAATCACAATGTCAGCGAACTGCCGTTCTGGGCGCTCGCCGGTTTCGCCTTCTGCGCCGGGTTGCGGCACGGCCGGTTGCGCCACTGGATCCTGCTCGGGATCGCGCTCGGTCTGGCCTGGTGGGCGAAATATTTCGTGGTGATCCTGGCGGCGCCGCTGGCGGCCTTTCTACTGTTCGACCGCGATGCCCGCCGCCGCCTGGCCGGACCCGGCCCCTGGATCGCGGCAGCGGTGGCACTCATGGTCGTGGCACCGCATCTGATCTGGCTGGCGCACAACGATTTCCTTCCCTTCAGTTATGCCGAGGCGCGGGCGACGACGCCGCGCGGCGTGCTCGATCACCTGCTGAACCCGGCGATCTATGTCGTCGGCCAAGCGTACTTTCTCATTCCCACGCTGTTGATCGCCGTGCCGTTGTTGTGGCCGCCGTCGAAGACGCCGCCGCGGACCAATGCCGACGCATTCGACCGCCGCATCGTCACGCTGTTGGCGTTCGGCCCGGCGCTGACTTTGCTGGCATTTTCCCTGCTGACCGGCCGCGGCACCAACGCGATGTGGGGCTTTCCGCTGTGGCTGTTCCTCGGCCTGTGGATCGTGCTTTTCGCGCCGGCCGCGCTCGATCGGGTGCGGCTTCTCTGGATCGGCGTGCTGTGGCTGACGGTGTCCGCGATCTTTGTTGCCGCGTTCCTCGCCGACTATCTGGTGCTGCCGCCGCTCGACCACCGCTTCCGCGCCGCGCTGTTTCCCGGCGTTGAGTTGTCCGCGGCGATCACGCAGCGGTTCGAGGCCGCGACCGGGCATGAGCCCAAGTACGTCATCGGCTCGACGTGGGACGGCGGCAATGTCGCGCATTATGCGGCGCAGCGCCCGCAGCCGCGGGTGCTGATCGATGGCCTGCCGCGCGCGGCGCCTTGGATCGATCTCGCCGATCTGCGCGCCCGCGGCGCCGTATTGGTCTGGACCGACGGCGACTTGCATGCGCTGCCGCCGGATTTTGCGGCCATCGCGCCGGGCGCCGAGATCGGCACGCCATTCGAACTACCGTTGCACCGCGACGACGGCACAGTTCACGTCGGCTGGGCCATTCTGCGCCCGCAATCGAAATAGATAGGCGCGCTTGATTTACGCCATTGCGGCGCGGTGCTAATTTCCGCCCGGCGACGCGAACAGAGCGATAAAATGCCGGATTATCTGAAGCTTGAGGCGTTCTGCGCGACGCCGCTGGTGAAAGAACCGTTCGAGCACTTGATCGTGCCCGGCTTCATCGGTCCGGCGGCATTGGCCGCGATCAATGCCGATTATCCCAAAATTTCTTCGTCCGGCAGTTTTCCGGTCGATCAGGTCAGCTTCGGTCCGGCATTCCAGAAGCTGCTCGACGAGCTCGAAAGCGATGATTTCCGCGCGGCGTTCGAGCAGAAATTCGGCATCGACCTCGCCGGCCGGCCGACCGTGACCACGGTCCGCGGCCGCTGCGACCTGAGCGACGGCAGGATCCACACCGACTCGGCGAGCAAGATCATCACGGTGCTGATCTACATGAACGAGACGTGGGACCAACCCGGCGGCCGGCTGCGCTTGCTGCGCTCCGCCAGCGATCTCAACGACATCATCGTCGAAGTGCCGCCGGTCGCCGGCACGCTACTGGCGTTCAAACGCAGCCATAATTCCTGGCACGGTCACGAATCGTTCGCCGGCGAGCGCCGCGTCATTCAATTCAACTGGCTGACCTCGCAGGGCAATCGGCAGATCGCGATGCTGCGGCACCATACTTCGGCGTCGTTCAAGCGCGTGCTGCAGATGATCTTGCCGAACCGCTGATCGCTGCAACGGCCGGCGGCGACACGCCGGTCGTTAGGCTGGGTGCTCGCGCGCGGCATAGATCGCGAGCCACAGATAGACGCAAAGCAGCGTTGCCTCGACCAGCACGATGTAGATGCTGCCGCCGTAGACGCGCGGAAAGAATACCTCCACCACGGCCATGGACACGACCGAGGTGAGCCACACCACCGCGCCCCACGGCGCCGCCAGCCACAGCCCGACCGCGGCTACGAGATCGATGACGGCGAAGAACACCGTCGCCGTTCGCCACGCCACGGTATGCGTCTCGAAGCCGGCGTCGAGCGGCGCCCCGATGCCGCACACCGCGGCCCAATGATAAAGGCCCTTGACCAGCGACACCGCCGCCATGATGCGCAGAAACAAGACGAGATAGGTGGCCCAGGATCCGGCGGCATTGGCCGGTTTGCCCGCATGCACGGGCTCAAGCATGTCGCTCGGCCGGGTGGGTCGCCTCTGCGATTGATCGCTCATCCGCGCGGCCTTTGACATTCGGGATGGGCCGAAGTCAATCCGCCGGGGTCAGGCCGATGCCCAGTTCCTCGCGGCCGGTGCCCCGGCCAGTGGCGGATCGAGGCGGGAACGGGTAAAAGGAGGCTCCGCCAGGAGGAGCATGTTCATGGCGATCAAATTTGGCCGGCCGGTCGCAGCGAGCCGCCTCGCGCCGGTAGAGGCAAAGTCCGCAGCGCCGGTCAGCGAGCGTCTTGACCTGGCAATCCGCCCGCGGCGCAACCGTCGCGCCGGCTGGGCCCGGCGCATGGTGCGGGAGCATGTTCTCACCACCGACGACTTGATCTGGCCGCTGTTCCTGGTCGACGGGACAAAGGTCCGCGCGCCGGTTGCCTCGATGCCCGGCGTCGAACGCCTCTCCGTCGATGAGGCGGTACGCGCCGCCGAGCGGGCGGCGAAGCTCACAATCCCCTGCATTGCGCTTTTCCCCTATACCGAGCCGGGCAAGCGCGACGCCACCGGCTCCGAAGCGCTCAACGCCGGGAACCTCGTCTGCCGCGCCACCCGCGCCATCAAGAAGGAGGTGCCCGACATCGGCCTACTTTGCGATGTGGCGCTCGATCCCTACACCAGCCACGGCCATGACGGCCTGATCCGCGACGGCGTCATCCTCAACGACGAGACCGTCGCAGTGCTGGTCCGCCAGGCGCTGGTCCAGGCAGAGGCCGGCTGCGACATTATCGCTCCCTCCGACATGATGGATGGCCGCGTCGGCGCCATCCGCGCTGGGCTCGACGCCGCCGGCTTCAACGACGTCCAGATCATGGCCTATTCGGCGAAATACGCCTCCGCCTTCTACGGCCCGTTCCGCGACGCGGTCGGCTCGAGCACGACCCTCATCGGCGACAAGCGCACCTATCAGATGGACCCGGCCAACGCCGACGAAGCGCTGCGCGAAGTGGAGCTCGACATCGCCGAAGGCGCCGACATGATCATGGTCAAGCCCGGCCTGCCCTATCTCGACATTTTGCATCGCGTCAAAGCGGCCTTCGGCATGCCCACCTTCGCCTACCAAGTGTCGGGCGAATATGCGATGATCATGGCCGCTGCCGCGAATGGCTGGCTTGAGGGTGACAAGGCCATGACCGAAAGCCTGATCGCCTTCAAACGCGCGGGCGCCGACGGCGTGCTCACTTATTTCGCGGCAAGAATTGCGGAAAAGCTGCAGAAGGGCGGAGTGTAGCAACCGTCCTCGCCGGGGAGCAAACAACGAGGCGGATGTCATGCGTGAGGACAACGATCATTTGCGGCACTACGGGCCGCTGTTGCGCCGGATCGTCATCGTCGTCGCGGTGCTGGCTGCGATCCCGGCGATCTTGTGGACCATCACCGTATTCATGCGCACCTATGTCGCGCCGCCGAAGCTCCCGACGTTCCGCCAGCTCGCGGCGAGCGCGACCATCCCGGTGCCGCGAAACGCAAGCGCCAGCCTCGACACCGCCGGCCAGCCATCGCCGGCGTCCGATCAGTCCAGGCTTTCCGACCCTTCCTCCGCGACGGCCGCGGCTGGAGCAGCGCCGACGGACGCCCGTGACGCGTCCGCCGCACCGAAGGGGCCGTTGCTCGGCGATCGTGCACCGAACGGAGGAGCCAACACGCCGACCGGCGCGTTGAGGACGGCCGATACGTCGCCCGTTGTTCCGGCCGACCCGAAAGCAATGGAGATGCCTGCTGCTGCCGCTGCCCCACCCGGGGGAGCGGCCCCGAGCACCGGCGCGCTCGCCGGGCAGCAACCGGCGGCCTCAAGCGATCCGCCGGCCGACGCCGCGCCCGCCGCGGAGCCGCTGTCCGGCCCGATCCCGCTGCCGCCGCGTCGTCCACACCTCGTCGCCATGGCGCAGATGACGCCCGGGAGCGTGCCGATGCCACGGCCGCGGCCCGATGCCGCCGGCCCGGCCGCGTCCGAGGGCACGACAGCAGGGCCGTTCGACTGGCTGCAGAATATGTTTCATAAGAACAGCGAATAGAGCGTTGCGATAGCTGGCCTACTCACTTCTCGCCAGTTCACTCCCGCGGACTCGATCGGCATTGATCGGCGGACTTTTGGCCGGGCTTCCGCGGCCCCCAATTAACAGTGGTCCTTTTTGATTTGGATCAATGTGGCCATAACGCATTAGACCAAAGTCTAAGCATTCGCGGATTCTGGAACCCTGAATGAGGGGTAATCCGGCCCTTTACAGATGCGGTCTCGGCTTTCCGCGCGGGCAGAAAACGCCTGGGGAGATATCCGATGACAATGCCCAGCGAGCATCGTGGCCACGGTCTGGCCAACAACATGGCCGCGCAAATGGCGTTACTGGCCATTGCGGTAGCCGTCCTCCTTGTCATTGCGTGGTATTACGTTTGGTAACTGCGTCGAGGCCGCCTCAATCGGCGGCCTCGTTGCGTCTCCAAAAGCCTCGACTCTCCTCGTGCTTGCGAGGGTAGCCTCGAGTTTTGCAGGAACGTCAGCATCATCGGTAGCGCTCGCCCGCTCGCCCGACATCGCCCTTGATGTCGAAGTCCGCGAGGCTGCGGTTCGGAGCGCAGCCTGTGAACGGCGCCGCCTCAGTAGCACGACGGTTCGATTACTCCAGCGCGGTGCCGCTTGGCAGGCGCACCGGCTGATAGCCGTCGGCCGCCAGCGCGCGAAAAATGTCCTCGGCGTGGGCGGCATCGCGCGTCTCCATGGTGACGTCGAGCTTGGCGCCCTTGGCGGGAACGTCGAGGAACAGCCGGTGATGATCGACGCCGAGGATATTGGCGTTGAATTGGCCGAGCCTGGTTGCGATCTGCCCCAAGATTCCCGGGCGATCCGGAATGGTCAGGCGGAAGGAGACGATGCGGTCGGCGCGCTCCAGCTCGCGCACCATGATGGAGGCAAGGATGCGCGGATCGATATTGCCGCCGCAGAGGATCAGGCCGACCTTACGGCCGCGGAACCGCTCCGGTTCGGCGAGCATAGCGGCAAGCCCGGCGGCGCCCGCTCCTTCCGCCATAGTCTTCTGTAAGGTGAGGAAGGCATTCACCGCGCGCTCGATCTGCGC
Source organism: Xanthobacteraceae bacterium (assembly GCA_050011955.1). Lineage (GTDB taxonomy): Bacteria > Pseudomonadota > Alphaproteobacteria > Rhizobiales > Xanthobacteraceae > BOG-931. Next base: position 40,023 of record JBEKIC010000010.1, on the reverse strand, counting down.
CTCGTCGACCAAAATGATATCGCGGACCAATTCGCGCACGACCGGCAGCGTCAGCCTGCCGACATTTTTTACCGCGATCCCCTCGGCCAGCGTCGGGCCGCCGCACGGCTTGTTGCCCTGATAGAGCGCGTTCCACATCGACGGGTAGAGCGCACCTTCGACGCCGACGATTTCGATCGATGGGTTCTTGGCGCGCGCGGCGATGGCGCAGCCGGCGATCAAGCCCCCGCCGCCGATCGAAACGATGAGGACGTCGAGATCCGGCACCTCCTCCAGCATCTCCAGCGCGATCGTTCCTTGGCCGGCGATGATGTGCAGATCGTCGTAGGGGTGGACCCAGACCAGGTTGCGCTCGGCCGCAATCACCTCGGCCCGTGCCTGCGCTTCCGCCAGCGTCTCGCCTTCAAGGATGACGGCGCCGCCGCGCGCCTCGGTTGCCTTCACTTTCACGAACGGTGTCGTCACCGGCATGACGATGGTTGCCGGAATGCCGAGCCGCCGGGCGTGATAGGCCACCGCCTGGGCGTGATTGCCGGCCGACATCGCGATCACGCCGCGGCGGCGCTCGTCGGCGTCGAGCGCGTCGAGTTTCACGCAGGCGCCGCGCTCCTTGAACGAGTTGGTGACCTGCAGATTCTCGTATTTGACGTAGACCTCGGCGCCGGTCAGCGCCGAAAGCGGCGGCGCCGCCAACACCGGCGTCCGCAGCACGTAGCCGGCGATCGCGCGCCCGGCGGCTTCGATATCGGCCAAGGTCACCATGAAAGCTGTCTCGTTGCGCGCCAGTAGCCGCGGCGGCGCCAAGCCACAGCGGCCTTTTTCCCTATTTCCGGCGGCGTTACAATGTCAGAGTCGCAGCAGGGCCGTTCATGAGCGATTCCAGGCTAAATGCAGGGTCGGATTCCGGATCGAGCCGGATCGGCATCGCGGCCGACATCAGGCCGCATGCCTACGATCCGCTGGTCAATCCCGAGCTGTTCGAGGGCCTGCTGACCCGGCGTGTTGTCGCCTTTATCATCGATTTGATCATCATCGCGGTGCCTCTGGTCGCCGCGGCCATGTTCATTTTCGTTCTGGGCCTCGTCACTTTCGGCCTCGGCTGGGCGCTGTTCTGGCTCTTGTCGCCGGCTTCGGTGATCTGGGCGCTGTTCTACTACGGAACGACGCTGGGAAGCCCGGCTTCGGCCACGCTCGGCATGCGCGCCATGGAGATCGAAATGCGTACCTGGTATGGCGCGCCGGCGTATTTCGTGCTCGGCGCCGTGCACGTGATCATTTACTGGGTCAGCGTCAGCGTGCTCACGCCGCTGGTCCTCTTGGTCGGCTTCTTCAATCCGCGGCGGCGGCTTCTGCACGACATGCTGGTCGGCGCCATCATCATCAACAACGCGGCCCGGGCGGCGTCGCTGCGGGTAGCCATGAGCAGCTAGTGTGGCGGTTCAGAAGTCCGCATCATTTTTGCCGCGAACTCGTCATGCGGACTTCTGAACCAAAGCCACACTAGATCAATACGTTGCTAGTGTCCTTCGATTCCGAAGTTCGCAAACGAGGGTGCCGCATAATGATGCGAACTTCGGAATCGGGACACTAGTGCGGCGGATTTGGCCTTTGCCGCGCCACCGTTCTCGGGCAATCTAGGCGGCGGCCCGGGCCAGTCTCGGCCGCAGGAGGCCAACGGGCTAGCAAGAGGCCAGAGCGCCACGTGACCCAGCACTCGCGCGATACGCCGCAATTCTACCTCACCGCTCCCTCGCCCTGCCCCTATCTCCCCGGCAAGGAGGAGCGCAAGGTCTTTACCCACCTGGTCGGCGAGCGCGCGGGCGAGATCAACAACATCCTCACCCAGGGCGGATTCCGCCGCAGCCAGTCGATCGCCTACCGGCCAGCCTGCGAGGGTTGCCGCTGCTGCGTCTCGGTGCGGGTGATCGCCAAGGAGTTCCGCCCCACTCGCAGCATGCGCCGGATCGTCGGCCGCAACACCGACATCGTCAGCGAGATGAAGATCGCCGTTCCGACCTCGGAGCAATATTCGATCTTCCGCGCTTATCTGGATTCGCGCCATCGCGACGGCGGCATGGCTGACATGACGGTGCTCGACTACGCCATGATGGTCGAGGACAGCCACATCGAGACGCGGATCATCGAATATCGCCGGCGCGAGCCGGGTTCTTCGCTGCCGGGGCGCCAGGCCGACGACCTCCTCGCCGTCGCCCTGACCGACGTGCTCAACGATGGCCTGTCCATGGTCTATTCGTTCTTCGAGCCGGATGAAGCGGCGCGTTCGCTCGGCACCTTCATGGTGCTCGACCATATCGCGCGCGCGCAGCGGATGGGGCTAGCTTACGTCTATCTCGGCTATTGGGTGCGCGGCTCGCGCAAGATGGATTACAAGAGCCGCTTCCGGCCGCAGGAGCGGCTCACGCCCGACGGCTGGGCAAGGGTAGAGTAACGAGGCTCCTGCGCTTAGCAGCCGTTTGTTGGGGGGAGAATATGTTCCTCAAGCTCGAGGACGCCGAACTGTTCGTGACTTCCTTCGGCAAAGGGCCGCCGACGCTTATTGCCCATGGCGGCTGGGTCGGCAGCGGCGAACTCTGGTCGCAGCCGTTCGAAATCCTCAGCCGCTCGTGGCGCACGATCACTTACGACCACCGCGGCACCGGCGCCACCACCAATCATGCATCGGCGATCACATTCGAAATTCTCGTCCAGGATCTTTTCAAGGTTCTCGACGCGCTGTCGGTCGAGCCGTGCGTTTTGGCTGCGGAGTCGTCTGGCGCCTGTATCGCCCTGGAAGCCGCCTTGCGCGATCCGTCGCGATTCAAAGGGCTGGTCATTGTCGATGGCCGTTACCAAGGAGGAAGGTCCGTTGGCGCAGCGCGCTTTATCGAGGGTTGCAGGACCGATTTCCGCAAGACCATGGACTTGTTCGTCAACGCTTGCGTCCCGGAGGAGGAATGCGACGCCGAACGCCGTTGGGCCAAACAAATCGTCAACCGCTCAAACGGTCCCGATGCTATCCAGTTGATGGAATGCCTCGAGATCGTTGACGTGGAGCGCCGGCTCTCGGAAATTTCGCTGCCGACGCTTATTCTCCACGGCAGGCGGGATGTCATCACTGCCATGGCGAATGCCGAAACCCTGGCGGTAAAAATCCCCAACAGCAAACTTGTCGTCATTGAAAACGCCGGGCACGTACCGACGATAACCCGGCCGGCAGTCGTGGCGAAGGCGATTGAAGAGTTTTTTGCCTGACAGTCGGCACCTCGCTACTCGCCATTTGCCCGTTGCTGCCACCGCCGAACTTGTTCTTGGCAAAGCCCCCGGCCGCCCGGCGTCGGCGCGGTTGCCGCGCCAATCGGTCAGTTCCTTGAGCGACAATGTGAAACCGCGGCCGGCGGAAACGGTCCAGCTCAGACCTTTTCCCGCCTCGAACGTCCTGTCGGAAAGCCGCCGATCCGATTCGATTGAGACGAGCTGTTTCGGATTGCCACCATTCGTGAGTGGCGTAATGTGGCAGCGGAGCCATTGATCGCTTGGGGGTGCAATGGATCCTTGCGCCAGCTTCGTTTCGAAGTTGATTGCTGCGGCGGCCATTTTCGGGACCTGCCTGTCTCTGTCCGTACCGGCGCACGCCGAGAAGCGCGTGGCGCTGGTCATCGGCAATTCCGCCTACAAGGTGGTCCCGCGGCTCGACAATCCGAAGAACGACGCCACGCTGATGGCCGAAACGCTGCGCTCGCTCGGCTTCACGCTGGTCGGCGACGGCGCCCAGCTCGATCTCGACAAATCCGGCATCGACCGCGCGGTGCAGAACTTCGGCGACCTGTTGCAGGGCGCCGATGTCGGGCTGTTCTATTATGCCGGTCACGGCATCCAGGTGCGGGGCGCGAATTACCTCGTGCCGGTCGACGCTAATCCGACGCGCGAATCCGACGTGGACTTCCAGATGCTCGACAGCGACCTGGTGCTGCGTCAGATGACGGACGCGGGCACCAAGCTCAACTTCGTGATCCTTGACGCCTGCCGCAACAATCCATTTCCCGGCCGCGGCTTGCGCGCGACGGGCGGCGGCCTCGGACAGATGCAGGCGCCCGAGGGCACGCTGATCTCGTTTGCGACCCAGCCCGGCAATGTGGCGAAGGACGGCGCCGACGGCAACAGCCCCTTTACCAAGGCGCTGGCGCAGACGATCAAACGGCCCGGCCTCGGCATCTTCGAGGCGTTCAACGAGGTCGGGCTCTTGGTGATGCAGGCTACGGGCAACGCCCAGCTGCCATGGTATTCGACGTCGCCGATCAGAGGCAAATTTTACTTTGCCGAGGCGCCCGCCTCCGGTCCGCCGCCCGCCGCCGAGGAGCCGGGCACGCCGACGAAAGAGGCCCGCCTGACCAACCCTGCCGACACATTGCGTCCCGACCTCGTGACCGACTGCGATCGGCTGGCGGCCCATCCCTTGGATGATCAGCGGCCGCGAGGAGTCACCGGCGTTTTAATCACGGATACGATCGACGTCGTACCCGCGCTCAGGGCCTGCAGCGACGTTATGCGTCAATACCCCGATGTCGCGCGGTTCGTCTTCGAGGCCGGCCGCGTTGCGTATGCGCAAAAGGACTACGCGACCGCTCGCCAATTGTTTGAAAAAGCGACCGGTATGGGCAGCAAAATTGCGATCGCTGACGTCGGCGTCATCTACATGAACGGTCAGGGTGTTGCGAAAGACTATACCAAGGCCCGGCAATTGTTCGAGGAAGCGATAGCCAAGGGCGATCACCTGGCGGAAGTCTCTCTCGGCTCGCTTTACCAAAACGGCTGGGGTGTCGCGCAGGACTACGCGCAGGCGCGCCAATGGTTCGAGAAGGCCGCCGCCGCGGGCGCGCCCGCCGCGATGAACAGCCTCGGCGTCCTCTATGGAAACGGGCTGGGTGTCCCCAAGGATTATACGCAGGCGCGCCAGTGGTATGAAAAGGCCGCCGCCGCGGGCAACGCGCTCGCGATGCAAAATCTCGGCTGGTATTACCAGTACGGGCTGGGTGTCGCGCAAGACTACGCGCAGGCGCGCCAGTGGTACGAGAAGGCCGCAGCCGCGGGCAATGCCATTGCAATGAATAGCCTCGGCATTCTTTACCAAAAAGGATTGGGCGCCTCGCAGGACTATACGCAGGCGCGTCAGTGGTACGAAAAGGCCGCAGCCGCGGGCGGGCCCGCCTCGATGAACAGTCTCGGCGTATTTTACCAAAACGGCTGGGGTGTCGCGCAGGACTATACGCAGGCGCGGCAATGGTACGAGAAGGCGGCCGCTGCGGGCAATTCTGATGCGATGAGAAACCTGGGCTTGCTTTATGAGAGCGGGTTGGGCGGGATCAAGGACTACGCGGCAGCGCGCCAGTGGTTTGAGAAGGCCGTCGCCGCTGGTGACGTAGGCGCCATGACCAATCTCGGCTTTCTTTACGACAGGGGATGGGGTGTTCCTCGGGACGGCGCGCAGGCCCGTCAATGGTACGAGAAGGCGGCGGCGGCGGGCGAATCCATCGCCATGGGCAATCTCGGCGTGCTGTATAGAGACGGATCGGGCGTCGCCAAGGACTATACCCAGGCGCGTCAATGGTTCGAGAAGGCCGCAGCTCTGGGCAACAACCAGGCGATGAATAACCTCGGCGTTATGTACGGCACCGGGACGGGCGTCGCCAAAGACCTGACGCAAGCGCGGCAGTGGTACGAGAAGGCGGCAGCCGCCGGAAACGAGGTCGCCAGACAGAACTTGCAGAAAATAGGCAGGAGAAGGTGACGATGTTCGCGTCTGGCTGCCGCAGCCGGACGCGCCTTCGACGCGAACTTGAGGATGCAGCGCCAGCCAAAGCGATTTTTCCGCCGCCTGGTGTTGTGTCGATTTATGGGTCAGCGCATCGTTCGGATTGAAATCTTTGATGACGCAAACCGTCAGTAGCTTGGCGGCGCGTTGACGGCGATTCATTGAGCTTGATCAAAACGCCTGCGGAAAATTCTCGGCTATAATGGCTGTACTCTCCCCGCCGCCGGTCAGGCGGGCTGAGGGGTGCGCGTCTTTCCGGCTGCGCGGTCGCTCATGCAGTGCCGTACCACCCCTATGCTGGCTGCCGCTGTTCTGGCGGCGATCGCATTTGCCGGCCTGCCGGCCACGTTGCTGGCGCAAACGGCCGGCCCCGCAGATAGCGGGCCCGTCGACCCGCCGGATACCGCCTATTACACCGGTTCACTGCCTAACGACCCGGAGGTCGAGCGCGGACTGCCGATTGCCGAACATCATCGGGCATTTCTGCCGGAGCGAGTCGATCTTTCGAGCCGCATGCCGCCGGTGGGCAGTCAAGGTCACTTGGGATCCTGCTCGGCCTGGGCCGCCTACGCGGCGCGAAGTTACTACACCGGCGCACTCGAACGGCGCGACCTCCAGCAGCCGGCTAACCTCCTGAGCCCGAACTACGTCTTTCACCTGGCCCGGGGCGGCGGACGCGTTTGCGAAGGGTCGAGCTACGACGACGTCGTCAAGGTACTGAGAAGAGGTGCGCTATCGCTCGCCGACTACGCCTACAGCGACGCATGCTTGCCACCGGCGCCGCCGCAGCTCGTCGCACGAGCCCATGATTTCCGTGTGCGCGGACTGAATCGTGTCGATATCAGCCGACGCGATGATGCCAAGGGTCAATTGGCGCGATCCGCTCCCGTGCTGATCAGCTTCTACGCCAGCACGGCATTCCAAAAATTTCGCGGTGCTGAAACGTTCACGGAACGCGCCATGCCCCGCGACGACAAGAAGGCAGGTTGGCACGCGATGACACTGGTCGGCTACGACGAGCGGCGCCAAGCGTTCCGCTTGATCAATTCCTGGGGTCGGGGTTGGGGAGATCACGGCTACGCTTGGATCAGCTACGATCTGCTGCAGACCCACATCAGGGGCGCGTATACACTCGACATTGGCCCGGTGACGCCGCCGCCCGTCGTCGATGTGCCGCCGCCGCCGGTCGTGCAACCGCCACCGCCACAACCGGTGACGCCGCCGCCCGCCCCCGTGCCGCCAAGGCCGGCCGGCCAACTTGCCGACCTGCAGACGTTGTCATGCGCCCATGTCAACGTCGAAGCGCGAGGCGACCAATCGGTGTTGTCCGGCTACGTCGCCACCGATGATGACCTCAACCGGGTCAAATTGATCGCGGCGAGCGTTCCAAACACGGTTCTCGGCAACGTGATTGTGGCGCCATGGCCGCAATGCGAGGCATTGCAGACTTTGCAGAAGCCGCTCCTGATTGCCGACCGCCCGACGATCGACATTGGTCCAAACACCGAGCTGCACAGTGGCGACCTGCTCAAGATTCAGGTCCGTTCCCCCGCGCAGATCAGTTATCTCTACGTCTCCTATATCCAGGCCGACGGTTCCGTCGTCCACCTGGTGCAGCCCAACGGGCTGCTGCCGCAGCCGACGCTTCCGAGACAAACGCTGGTGTTCGGTAGCGGCGAGGAGGGCAAACCGAAATTCACCGTCGGGCCGCCCTTCGGCCGCGAAATGATCATCGCCATTGCATCGCGCTCGCCTTTGTTCGATCACGAGCTGGCGCCGCAGCAGACCGAGCGTGATTATTTGAGCGAGTTGCGGCGGGCGCTGATTTACAAGCCCGTTCCGGATATGCCCGACCGCGAACTCGCGGCCACTATAACAACCCTGAAAACCAGTGCGAGGCAGCCATGATAATGTCGTTGCTTCTCGTCATAGCGCTGCTTGTCGGCGCGCCGATCATATCCGTGCCGGCTGCGGCGGAGGAGGCGCTTTCACCGAACGACATTGAATGCGCGTTGGATCCGAACTGCCCAAAGCCGCAACAGGAACGCACGCGCAGCCTGCTCGGGCGCGGAGTGACTATCGAAGGCAAGCCCGCCGAACAGCCGCTTTCGGTCAATCTCTATGTCAACTTCGCCTTCAATTCGTCGGATCTGACGTCAGACGCGCGCATCACGCTCGACCGGTTGGGCGCCGCACTCCGCGACCAGCGGCTTGCGGCATTCAGCTTTCTCATCGCCGGCCACACGGATGCGAAGGGCGGCGTCGAGTTCAATCAGAAACTCTCGGAGCGGCGCGCCGACGCGGTGCGCAGTTATTTGATTGCCCAATTCGGGATCGCTGCCGAGCGACTTAGCGCCAAGGGCTACGGGAAATCCCAATTGCTCGACCCGGCTAATCCGGAAGATGGCGTCAACCGCCGCGTGCAGATCATCAACATCACCGCGGCAGGGCAGCACAACTGAAGATGACGGCTTGGAACTCGTAGAGCAGGCATCGGTCACGCGTTTTCTGCACCCTTGCCGTTCGCCGGCGTGCGGCCGGATGCGCCGCCGAACTTATTGTTCTTCGGAAATCCCTTCGGCGCCAGGCGGCCGGCGTCGGCGCGGTTGCCGCGCCAATCGGTCAGTTCCTTGAGCGGCAGCGTGAAAACGCGGCCGGCGGAGTCGGTCCAGGTCAGGCCCTTTTCCGCCTCGAAGGTCTTGATGTCGGAGAGGCCGCCGTCCTTGTGACGCTGCAGCCGCACGCCGCGCCCGCGCGTCATTTCCGGCACCTGATCGATCGGGAAAACGAGCATCTTGCGGTTGTCGCCGATCGCCGCCACCAGCTCGCCCTCGGCCGGCGCAATGGCGCACGCCTGATCCGGCGGGCTCACGTTGAGCACTTGCTTGCCCTTGCGCGTATTGCCGAGGCATTCGTCCTCGGCGACGATGAACCCCCTGCCCTGTTTGCTCGCCACGATGAGCTTGCGCGCGCCTTCATGGCGGAACACCGCGATCACGTCGGCCTCTTGCTCCAGATCGATGAACAGCCGGATCGGCTCGCCGTGCCCGCGGCCGCCCGGCAGTTTCGCCGCCTCGATGGTGTAGCAGCGGCCGTTGGTGGCAAAGACGAGAAGCTTTGACGTGGTCTCGGCGAAGAAAGCGATCTTCAGGGCATCGTCGGCCTTGAACACCAGGCTGGAAAGGTCGGCGACCTGGCCGCGCAGCGCGCGAATCCAACCCTTCTCGGAGACGACGACCGTGATCGGCTCGCGCTCGACCAAGGCCTCCTCGATCGCCGCCTCGTCGTGCGCCGGTGCTTCAGCAAAGCCGGTGCGGCGTTTGCCGAGCGGCGTTTTGGCGCCGAATTTTTCCCGCACCTCGCGGATCTGGCCGGCAATCGTCTTCCACTGCGCCTTTTCCGAGCGCAGCAAATCCTCGATGGCGCGCTTCTCCGCGCGCAGCGCCTTGTCCTCGGAGCGGATTTCGATCTCTTCGAGACGGCGCAAATTGCGCAGCCGCATGTTGAGGATGGCGTCAGCCTGGACGTCCGAGAGCTTGAACGTCTTCATCAGCACCGGCTTCGGCTCGTCCTCCTGGCGGATGATCTTGATGACCTTGTCGATGTTGAGATAGGCGACGAGATAGCCGCCCAAGACTTCCAGGCGATGCTCGATCTCGTTGAGCCGATGGCGCGAACGGCGCAGCAACACGTCGCGCCGGTGCGTGAGCCATTCCGTCAGCGTTTCGGCAAGCCCGACAACCTTGGGAATGCGGCCGCGCACCAGCACGTTCATGTTGAGCGGCACCCGGCTTTCCAGCTCGGTCAGCTTGAACAGACTCTCCATCATTAGCGCCGGATCGACGCTGCGCGAGCGCGGCTCGAGCACAAGGCGCACGTCCTCCGCGGATTCATCGCGCATGTCGGCAAGGAGCGGCAGTTTCTTCTCGTTGATCAGTTCGGCGATGCGCTCCACGAGTCGCATCTTCTGCACCTGCCAGGGGATTTCGGTAACCACCACCTGATAGGTGCCGCGCCCGGTATCCTCGGTCTTCCAGCGCGCGCGCAGCCGAAACGAGCCGCGGCCGGTGGCATAGGCTTCCGCGATCGCTTCCGGCGGATCGACGATCAGGCCGCCGGTCGGGAAATCGGGGCCGGGCACGAATTTCAGGAGCGTGCGGGTGCGCGCGTTGGGTTGCTCGATGAGATGCAGCGCCGCGTCGCACAGCTCGGCGATGTTGTGCGGCGGGATCGCGGTCGCCATGCCGACCGCAATGCCTTGCGAGCCGTTGGCAAGGAGATTGGGGAACGCCGCCGGCAGGACGACCGGCTCCTGCATAACCCCGTCATAGCTGGGGCGGAAGTCGACGGCATCTTCGTCGATGCCGTCGAGCAAGAGCCGCGCCGCTTCCGTCAGCCGCGCTTCGGTATAGCGGTAGGCGGCCGCGTTATCGCCGTCGACATTGCCGAAATTGCCCTGGCCGTCGACCAGCGGATAACGCGAGGAAAAATCCTGCGCCAGGCGCACCAGCGCGTCGTAGATCGCCTGGTCGCCATGCGGATGGAAATTGCCCATCACGTCGCCGACGATCTTTGCCGATTTCTTGAACGCCGCACTGGGATCGAGGCGCAGAAGCCGCATGCCGTAGAGGATGCGGCGATGCACGGGCTTGAGCCCATCCCGCGCGTCGGGCAGCGCCCGATGCATGATCGTGGAGAGCGCGTAGGCGAGGTAGCGCTCTTCGAGCGCCTCGCGCAGTCCGATCTCCTGCACGTCGCCGGTTTTTTCCGGGGGAATCAGCTTTTTGTTCATGGCGGTGAGCGGTAGCGCGGTTAGGCGTGGTGAACAAGAACGGCGGCGACGAAGCGCCCGCGTGCGTCCGGCAAGGCGAGACCGCGCGGCGCGAAGGCGTGACGATCGAGAAAGAAACCGGTCAGCGCGAACGCATCGGCGAGATCGGCGGCGGATGCCGGCTCGGCGTCGGCGCGCAGGAAGCTCGGGAGCCGCAGGAGCTTATCGCGATAGGCTTCCCCGGCCGCGCCCGAAACGGCACGGCCCGATCGCGGCGAGACATAGATGAGATCATCCTTGGCGCCGGTCGCGGCGCAGGAGGAAAGATCGAGCCCGAAGCCGAGCTCGGCCAGAAAAGCGAGCTCGAAGCGCGCCACCATGGGACCGACGACCGAGGGATCGTCGAGAGCATCGAGGATCTGTTCGAGCGTGGCATGGATGCCGGCATGCGGCTCGCGTTCGGCAAGCAGACGGCACAAAGCTCCGAGATGTGTCACGCCATGGACGGCATGCGCCGCGGTGAGAATGCCGGCCGCGCGCAGATTGATGCCCTCGACCAGATAATGGCCGAGATGATCGTCGAGCCGCGCCCGCCAGGTCGCGCGCAACGAATTGCCGGGCTGCAGCACGCCGCGCAGCCGGGCGCCGGTGCCGCCGCGCACCAGCCCGAGATGGCGGCCGCGCTCTTGCGTCATCAATTCGAGAATGACGCCCGACTCGCCAAGCCGCCGCACGCCGAGCACGATGCCTTCATCGGTCCATTGCATGGGATGTATGTAGTGCCTTTGTCGTCATTCCGGGACGGCCCGCAGGGCCCGGCCCGGAATCCATAGTCACGGCCTGTCGTTATAGATTGCGGGCTCGTTTGGCCCCGGAATGACAAGAACCCGACTCGGGCTCAATGTTACTCCCGGGGGAACTCCAAGCCCATCTCGCGGTAACGTTCCGGGTCGTCGCCCCACCCTTCGCGGACCTTGACGAAGAGAAAGAGGTGCACCGGCTGTTCGATCGCCGCGGCAATGTCGGTCCGCGCCGCAGCGCCGATCGCCTTGATGGTCTGGCCGCCCTTGCCGAGCAGGATCTTGCGCTGGCTTTCGCGCTCGACATAGATCGTCTGCTCGATGCGCACCGAACCGTCCTTGAGCTCCTTCCAGACTTCGGTCTCGACCGTCGACTGGTAGGGCAGTTCCTGATGCAGCCGCAGATAAAGTTTCTCCCGCGTGATCTCGGCGGCGAGCTGGCGCAGCGGCGCATCGGAAATCTGATCCTCGGGATAAAGCCACGGGCCCGTCGGCACATGGCCCGCGAACCAGCCTTTGAGGTCGGCGACGCCGTCGCCGGAGCGCGCCGACACCATGAAGGTCCCGGCAAAAGCGGCGCGCTCGTTGAGCGCTTGCGTCAAAGCGAGCAGCTTCGGCTTCTCGACGAGATCGATCTTGTTGAGCACCAGCACCTTGGCGGCACGGATATCGGCAAGGCCGCGCAGGATCGCGTCCTCGTCGTCCTCAACGCCCTTCCGCGCGTCGATCAGAAGCGCGACGATGTCGGCGTCGTGCGTGCTGCCCCAGGCACTGCCGACCATGGCGCGGTCGAGCCGGCGGCGCGGCGCGAAAATACCCGGCGTATCGACGAAAATGAGTTGGCTTAAGCCTTCGATGGCGATGCCGCGGATCAGCGCCCGCGTGGTCTGCACCTTGGGCGTGACGATAGAGATTTTCGAACCGACCAGCGCATTGAGCAGCGTCGACTTGCCGACGTTCGGCGCGCCGATCAGCGCGACGAAGCCGCAGCGCGTGGCCTGCTCCGCCGGCTCAGCCATCGATGCGGTCGGGCTTGACGCCCTCGCGCGCCATCATCGCGGCGGCGGCGGCCTGCTCGGCGGCGCGCTTGGAGCGTCCCAAACCTTCGGCCGGGGCCAGTTGCGGAAGCTGCACGGCGACGCGAAATTCCGGGTCGTGGTCGGGGCCCGAGCGCGCGATCTCCCGATAGGCCGGCGTCGGCAAACCGCGCGCCTGCGCCCATTCCTGCAGGACCGTTTTCGGGTCCCGTAGCGGCTGCGCCTTGGTCTGCATGCGCGCCGCCCATAGCCGGCCCACCAGCGCTTCGGCGGCGGCAAAGCCGCCGTCCAGATAGACCGCACCGATCAGCGCCTCGCAGACGTCGGCAAGGATCGCCGGCCGGGTGCGGCCGCCGGCATTGGCTTCCGATGAGCCGAGGCGGATCGCCGCGCCGAGATCGATGGTGCGCGCGATCTCGGCGCAGGTCTCCTTGCGCACGAGATCGGCCAGCCGGCGCGACAGCTCGCCTTCATCGGCCTTCGGAAAGGCGCGGAACAGCATGTCGGAAATCACCAGGCCGAGCACGTGGTCGCCGAGGAACTCGAGCCGCTGGTAGCTGCCGGCGCGGTTGCGCGCGCCCTTGAGCGCCGAAATATGCGACAGCGCGCTGTCCAGCAGCGCCACGTCCTTGAATCGGTAGCCGATGCGCTCCTCGAGCGAACCGTCGCCTCGCCGCCGGCGAGGACGGGACTCTTTTGGCCCGGCGGCCGCCGCGCGCGGCGCGGTTGGCGCCGGGGCAACCTCAACGGCAGGCGGCTGTTGCGGCGTGGTGGTCGGTCTGGCTTTGCTGCGGCCGCTCATCGTACCAGTGTGAACAACCGGTTCCAGCGCACCGTCCACGGCCAGCGCCATACCTCCCAGGCGTGCGCGCCGTCCCTGATCGAGAAGAAGATGATCTGCGCCTTGCCGATGATGTTCTCGTAGGGCACGTAGCCGACCTGGCTGAGCACGCGGCTGTCGGTCGAGTTATCGCGGTTGTCGCCCATCATGAAATAATGACCCGGCGGCACCACATAGACCGCCGTGTTGTCGTAGAAGCCGTTATCGGTGAGATCGAGCGTGGTGTAGGTCACCCCGTTCTGCAGCGTCTCGCGGTAGCGCTTGACGCGCTGAACCGCGCCGTCATCGTCGGTGACGAAGTCCTCGATGCGCTGCCGCTTGACCGGCTCGCCGTTGATGTTGAGCACGCCGTCGATCATCTGGATGCGGTCGCCGGGGAGCCCGATGACGCGCTTGATGTAGTCGGTGGTGTCGTCCTTCGGCAGCCGGAACACGACGACATCGCCGCGATCGACCGGCTGGCCGAAAACCCGGCCCGAGAAAATCGGCGGCGAGAACGGCAACGAGTAATGGGTGTAGCCGTAGGAATATTTGGAAACGAACAGATAGTCGCCGACCAGCAGCGTCGGGATCATCGACCCCGAAGGGATATTGAACGGCTGAAAGAGAAAGGTGCGGATGACGAGGGCGATAATGAGGGCATGGAACACCACGCGTACGGTCTCGGCGAAGCCACCCTCTTTGCGCTTGGTCCCGGTCTGCACGCTCATCGGCCTATTGTTTCCGTTCTGCACCGTCCGCCCCGCGACCTTGTAGCCTCTGCGCCATACGCGCGCAATTGCGCGCGGGATTTCGCCGCGGCGGGCGGCCGTTCCGCTTTACGTAGGAATGCCATGAGCTTAACGCCAGAACGCGGCGAACATGACGAATTTGTCATCCGGCATAACACCGCGGACCAGGCCACGCGCCGTGCCCAAAAGCGTGGCATCAAGGACGGGCAAGCGCTACCGCCGAGATGATCACGAAGGCCTGGGCAATTGGCCCGTCGTCGGTAATGGTGAGGTCGATACGCGCCTCGTAGCCGGCAGGCGTGATGGCCTCGAGCCGCCGTTTGGCGCCCCCCGTCAGTGCGAGCGTGGGCCGCCCCGACGGCAGGTTGACCACACCAATATCGCGCCACCACACCCCGGCGCGCAGCCCCGTGCCCAGCGCCTTGGCGCAGGCTTCCTTGGCCGCGAAGCGCTTGGCATAGGTCTCGGTCCGGTTGCGGCGTTTCTCGGCCTTCGCACGCTCGGCCGCGGTGAAGATGCGGTCGATAAAACGATCGCCGTGGCGTTCGATCACCTTGGCGATGCGGCGCACGTCGGTGATGTCGGAGCCGATGCCGAGGATCATGGTGCCGCCCGGCCTTTGGCCCGGCCGCGATCCATCGCCGCCCGCATTTTGCGCACGGCGGCGGGCAGGCCGTCAAAAATCGCCTCGCCGATGAGGAAATGGCCGATATTGAGTTCGACGATCTGGCTCAGTATCGCGATTTGCTCCGCGGTGGCGAAATCGAGGCCATGGCCCGCATGGACTTCCAGGCCGGCGCGCGTCGCCAGAGCGGCGCCGCGGACGATGCGCTCGAATTCGGCGGCGCCGGCGGCGGCCTGGCCCGCCGCCACCGCCTCGCACCAGGCGCCGGTGTGAAGCTCTATCACCGGCGCGCCGATCGCCGCTGCGGCTTCGATCTGCGCCGGCTCGGCGGCAATGAACAAGCAAACGCGAATCTCCGCCTCGGCCAGCTCGCCGACCGCCGCGCGCAACGCCTCCCGCTGCCCGGCGGCATCGAGACCGCCTTCGGTCGTGCGTTCCTGCCGCCGTTCCGGAACAAGGCACGCGGCGTGCGGGCGGACCTTGCGGGCGATTTGCACCATCTCCCGCGTTGCCGCCATTTCGAGGTTGAGCGGCTTTTCGATGCTCGCCTTGAGGCGTGCGATGTCGTCGTCGACGATGTGGCGGCGATCCTCGCGCAGATGCGCGGTGATGCCGTCGGCGCCGGCCTTGATCGCGATCTGCGCGGCCTTTAGCGGGTCGGGATGCCGCCCGCCGCGCGCGTTGCGCACGGTCGCGACGTGATCGATGTTGACGCCGAGGCGGATGGGAGGAGCGGCCATATTGGGCAATTCGCCAAATCCAAATAATCGCCTGACTATATCTCAAGCTGGCAAAGCAAATGACTACCCGTTCACCCGCTCGGCATTGGCGACGACTTTCTTCGCCCGCAATTGCGAGATGATCGAAGTCAGGTGCTTGAGGTTGTAGACCGCGAGATCGATGGTCAGCTCGGTGAAATCCGGCGACTGCCGGGTCATGCGGATATTGTCGATATTGCCGTCGTGCTCGGCGATCACCTGGGCAATCTGCGCCAGCGTCCCCGGCTCGTTCACCGATTGCACCGCGAGCTGCGCGGGGAACCGTTGCGGCGTTTTCTCGTCGACGTCCCAGCGCACGTCGAGCCAGCGGTCGGGCTCGTCCTCGAACTCGGTCAGCGCCGGTGAATGGATCGGGTAGATGGTGATGCCTTCGCCTGGCGTCATGATGCCGACGATGCGGTCGCCGGGAACGGCGCCGCCGTTGGGCGCAAAGCGCACCGGCAGGTCCGAGTTGATGCCGCGGATCGGGATCGCGGCGCCATTCTCCGCCTGCTCCGGGACCTTGAACTTCACCGCCTTGGCGCGCTTGAGCCCGAACCAACCGCTCTCCGACTTCGGCGCCACCGGCGTGACGCGCTCGTCCTTGTAATCGGGATACATGGCGCGCACGACGTCCGCGGCCTTCATCTCGCCGCGGCCGACCGCCGACATCACGTCCTCGATCGACGCGCGCGCCAGCCGCGGCAAGGCGCCTTGCAGCTTATCGTCCGCATAGTCGACCTTGGCGCGCTGGCAGAGCCGCTCGAGAATCCGCCGGCCGAGCCCCGAATATTGGTCGCGCACCGCCGCTCGCGTCGCCCGCCGGATTGCGGCACGCGCCTTGCCGGTCACGACGATCGATTCCCAGGCGGCCGGCGGCGCGGTCTGCGCCTTGGACGTCAGGATCTGGACTTCATCGCCGTTCTGCAGCGGCGAACTGAGCGGGCCGATCTTGCCATTGATTTTCGCGCCGATCGCCATGTTGCCGACATCGGTGTGCACCGCATAGGCGAAATCGATCGGGGTGGCGCCGCGGGGCAGCGCGATCAGCTTGCCCTTCGGCGTGAAGCAGAACACCTGGTCATGGAACAGTTCGAGCTTGGTGTGCTCCAAAAACTCTTCCGGATTGGAGCCTTCGGCCAACAGCTCGATGGTGCGGCGCAGCCACGCGTAGGCATTCGATTCGCGCGACAGCATTTCCGTCGGCGAACCGACGCCGTCCTTGTAGAGGGCGTGCGCGGCAATGCCGTATTCGGCGATCTGCTGCATCTCGCGGGTGCGGATCTGCAGCTCGACCCGCTGCTTGCCCGGCCCGATCACGGTGGTGTGAATCGAGCGGTAATCGTTCTGCTTGGGTGTCGAGATGTAATCCTTGAAGCGGCCGGGCACGACCGGCCAGGTGGTGTGCACGATGCCCAGCGCCTGGTAACACTCGACCAGGCTGCCGACGACCACGCGGAAGCCGAAAATGTCCGAGAGCTGTTCGAAGCCGACCGCCTTCCTCTCCATCTTGCGCCAGATCGAATAGGCGCGCTTGCGCCGGCCGGTGACTTCGGCGGCGATGCCGCTGTCGGCGAGTTTTTTGGCGAGTTGCTGCTCGATCTCCGCGATCCAGCCTTTGCTGCGCGCAGCCAGCGCCTCGAGCCGCTCGGTGAGGACCTTGTAGGCGTCGGGGTTGAGCTCGCGGAAGGATAAATCCTCGAGCTCCTCGCGCATTTCATGCATGCCCATGCGGCCGGCCAGCGGCGCATAGATGTCGAGCGTCTCCTCCGCCGTCACCCGGCGCGCCTCCGGCGGCCGATGCGCCAGGGTGCGCATGTTGTGCAGCCGGTCGGCGAGCTTGATCAGCAGCACCCGCACGTCGTCGGCGATGGCCAGAAGGAGCTTGCGCAGGTTCTCGGCCTGCTTCGCCTCCTTGGAGACGAGATCGAGCTTTTTGAGCTTGGTCAGGCCCTCGACCAGGACGCCGATGTCGTGACCGAACAGGCGGTCGATCTCGGCGCGGGTGGCGTCGGTATCCTCAATCGTATCGTGCAGCAGCGCCGCCGCGATGGTGGCATCATCGAGCTTGAGATCGGTGAGGATCGCAGCCACCTGCAGCGGGTGCGAGAAATAAGGGTCGCCGGAGGCCCGCTTCTGCTCGCCATGGGCCCGCATGGCATAGACATAGGCGCGGTTGAGCAGGTCCTCGTTGGTGGCGGGGTTGTACTGTTTGACCCGGTCGATCAGCTCGAACTGCCGCATCATCCGCGGCTTGCGGGGCTTTGGCGCCTCTTCGCCGTCCTGCGGCACCAGGTTGGGGGCGTGCGCGGCTGCAACCCGCAGCCGGGGCTGGTTCTGCATCCGGGGCAAATCGATCGGCGAGCGCGCCATGTCATCCTCGGCGCCGCCGGCAGAGCCGGCGACAGCTGTTCACAAGGATATCACGACGTATGGCACACGCCACAAGGCGACAGCTCCGGCCCCCGTAGCGAGCAAAGTCGCGGCGGTTCGCAGATTTATCGTTAACCGCGCCGCCTTCCAGGAAGGCCTTACTCTTCCTCGTCGCCGACTTCGGTATCGGGCTCGGGCTGGCTTTCCGGAGGCGTCAGACCCTCCAGGCCCTTGAGCAACTCTTCCTCGCTCATCCGCTCGGTGGTGACCTCGGTGTCGTCGGCATCGACGCCGGTACCGGGCGCTCCGATCAGCGGGACCCCCTCGGGCTCGGGCTCGTCGACCTCGACGTATTTCTGCAGCGAATGGACGAGTTCCTCCTTGAGGTCCTCGGGCGATACCGCCTTCTCCGCGATCTCGCGCAGCGCCACGACCGGGTTTTTGTCGTTGTCGCGGTCGACGACGATCTGTCCGCCGGAGGAAATCATGCGCGCCCGATGGCTCGCCAGCAGGACGAGATCGAAGCGGTTTTCGACCTTGTCGATGCAATCTTCGACGGTAACACGGGCCATAGTCGGGGCTCCTGGCGAGGTTTCTGCAACGGGGCGTTGCCGGGACCGGCCGTTACGTATCGTCACCGGCGGGCAAGTGCAAGAGCTTCCCGACGCCCGGTCCTGAACTTGTGAAATCTTTTAACTTGGCGTCGGCGAGCCGCTCTGTTACCCAAAATTCGGGAATCTGGTCGCGGCGTCCCGATTTTATGATTTCCGAGCCGCCGCGACGGCGTGCCGCAGTGCTCGCGCCGGAGGGCCCGCGCCATATGGCTCGTGCGCCGTGCTTTTCCACAATGCTCACGCCATGGGCGACGTGGTTTTGCCACTGTGCCTGCGTACTTCGTCAGTAGAACGTTCCCGACGGCGATAAAACTGTTTTAAACAACGCCGGAAATGTCGAGTCCATTGCGGCTGCTCCGGTTTCATCACGAGAAACGCATCGAGAGACACCATGTCGGCACAGATCGAGAAAATCGCGCTTTTCATTGACGGCGCCAACCTCTACGCCACGGCCAAATCGCTCGGCTTTGACATCGACTACAAGCGCCTGCTGCGCGAATTCCAGTCCCGCGGTTATCTGGTGCGCGCCTTCTACTACACCGCCGTGATCGAGGATCAGGAATATTCATCGATCCGGCCGCTGATCGATTGGCTCGACTACAACGGCTATACCGTTGTCACCAAAGCGACTAAGGAATTCGTCGATCAGACCGGCCGCCGCAAGGTCAAGGGCAACATGGACATCGAGCTTGCGGTCGATGCCATGGAGATCGCGCCGCATATCGACCAGATGGTGCTGTTCTCCGGCGACGGCGACTTCCGCTCGCTGGTCGAGGCGGTACAGCGGCGCGGCGTGCGCGTCGTCGTGGTGTCGACCATCTCGACGCAGCCGCCGATGGTCGCCGACGAACTGCGGCGCCAGGCCGACCAGTTCGTCGACATCGTCGAGCTGCAGAACAAGATCGGCCGCGACCCGGCGGAACGACCGGCACGCGAGCCGCGGGAGGCGCGCGAACCGCGCCACACGCCGCAATTCCTGCAGCGCAGTACCGGAGCCCCGCGCGCCGAGGTCGAGGTCGAAGACGAGTTTGAGGAAGATTAGGCTCGGCCGATGGCTGCGATCGCGCGCCCGAGCGGCAAGCCCGGCCGCGACTGTCCGCGCTGTCCGCGTCTGGTCGCCTTTCGCAAGGCCTGGCGCGAACGCGAGCCGGAGTGGTTCAACGCGCCGGTTTCCTCATTTGGCCCGGTCGACGCGCGCCTCTTGATTGTCGGGCTTGCCCCGGGGCTCCGCGGCGCCAACCGCACCGGCCGGCCGTTCACCGGCGACTATGCCGGTGATCTCCTCTACGCAACGCTTGCCGACTTCGGATTCGCGCAGGGCCGCTATGAGGCCCGTGCCGACGACAGCTTCACTCTGGTTGATTGCCGCATCACCAATGCCGTGCGTTGCGTGCCGCCGGAAAACAAACCGACCCCGCAAGAAATCACGACCTGCCGGCCTTTTCTTGCGGCGACCATTGCGGAAATGCCGCGGCTTGCTGCCGTCCTCGCGCTCGGGCGCGTCGCCCACGACACGGTCGTCGCCGCCCTCGGCGCCCGGCGCTCAAGCTTGACCTTCGTGCACGGTTCGGCGCGGCCGCTCGCCCACGTCACGCTATTCGACAGCTATCACTGCTCGCGTTACAACACCAACACCGGCGTGCTCACGACGGAGATGTTCCGCGACGTCGTCGCGCAGGTGCGCAAGCACCTCGCCGCGGTGCCGCCCTCCCCCACCCACAGCGCCAAGGTCGGTGCCGCGTAACCACTCAATCCCATGCGGGAAGACAGTGCCTAGGCTGTCGAACGACTACGCCGCCGAACGAGTGGGCTGCTGGCCTACCAGTTAATGGTGGCGCAGCCAGGCAATCACCTCGGCGGCGTTCTTGTCGGGCGGGAACACCGGATAAAAAACCTTGACGATAACGCCGTCGTCGATGACCAGCGCCATACGCTTTAGGAGCGTCATCCCGGCGACCGAGAATGTCGGCAGGCCAAGCGCGCGGGCAAACGCCAGCTTGGCATCGGACAGGATCGCGAACGGCAGGTGCAGCCGCCCGGCGGCCTCGCGCTGATAATCGGTGTCCTGGGTCGACAGGCCGAACAGGTGCGATACTCCCAGCGCCTTGAGTTCGGCAAAATGATCGCGAAAACCGCACGATTGCGGCGTACAGCCGCGCGCGCCGGGGATGTCGTCCCATCCCGGCGGCAGATCGACGCCCGGCACGCCGGTACGCGGATAGATGTAAAGCACGGTGCGGCCGGCAAGGAGCGACAGATTGACGGCGCCGCCGCGCGTCGCCGGCAGCGCGAGGTCGGGCAGTTTCCTGCCGGTGAGATGCCGCGCAGCCCCATCGTCCTGCGGGACCGGAATGCCGGAAGGAAGATAAGTTGGATCGTGCTTACCGGGTGCCTCGGCCATGCCTGCGCTCCAGATTTTAGTTGCGCATGATCTTATCCGAAAACCGGTATCCACTTTTCGGGATCATGCGTGTACTTGCGCATGATCTTATCCGGCCCTCCCTCGCCCGCCGAAGCGGGCTTCGCAAAGGCGGAAAGCCAGGTGCCCACCCCGGATCAAGTCCGGGGCAGGCTTTTCAGGATCATGCGTAGGAAATGAATTCCATCAGCGAACCGTCAGGGTCGCGGAAGTAGACGCTGGTGCCCGGCCCCTTGGCGCCGAACCGCCGCAGCGGACCGCGCTCGGTGGCGACGCCGCAGCGTTCGAGGTGCGCCACAGCGTCCGCGATCGGCCCTCGCCATTCGAAACACAAATCGCTGTTGCCGGGCGCCACCGGAAGACGCGCGACCTCGGCGGGTTCGACGCCGGGACCGTGGACATTGAGCTGCCGGTCGCCGAAGCGGTAGGCATAGCCGACCGGCCGCGCAATCAGTTCCGCTCCCAGAACCGTCGTATAGAACGCATTCGAGCGCTCCCAGTCGGTGACATGAATGACGCAATGGTCGAACGTCACGGGAGGCACTTTCAGCCCTTCTGCCGCAGCAGGCGCCCGCGCTCGCGGTCCCACGAGCGCTTCTTCTCGGTCTCGCGCTTGTCATAAAGTTTTTTACCACGCGCTAGCGCCAGCTCGATCTTGGCGCGGCCCTTCTCGTTGAAATAAAGCTTGAGCGGGATGAGCGTCATGCCCTCGCGCTCGACCGCGCCAATCAGTTTGTTGATCTGCCGGCGGTGCAACAACAGCTTGCGCGGCCGTTTCGGCGCGTGGTTGAAACGGTTGGCCTGCTGATACTCGGGAATGTTGGAGTTGATGAGCCAAATCTCCCCGCCGCGGGCGTCGGCGTAGGATTCTCCAATTGTCGCCTTGCCCTGACGCAGCGACTTCACCTCCGTGCCGGTGAGCGCGACGCCGGCCTCCATGGTCTCGTCGATAAAGTAGTTGAACCGCGCCTTGCGATTGTCGGCAATGATCCGGAGCTTTCTTTCAGGCTTCGCCGCCATGCCGCCATCCTGCTCAGCGACTCTTCAGGGCGTCGCGAATCTCGGTCAGCAGCAGCACTTCCTTGGATGGCGCCGCCGGCGCTGTAGGCGGCGCTTCAGCTTTCAACCGACTGATTCCCTTGACCGCAAGAAACAACGCAAAGGCGATGATGAGGAAGTTGAGAACGAGGGTGAGAAAATTACCCCAGGCGAGCACCGCGCCCTGCTTTCTGGCATCGGCAAGCGACGTCGCCGTTACCTTCGACGAGAGCGGAAGGAAGTAGTTCGAAAAGTCGAGCCCGCCCGTGAGCGCACCGATGATCGGCATAATGATATCGTTGACCAGCGAATTGACGATCGCGCCGAAAGCGGCGCCGACGATGACGGCGACGGCGAGATCGACGGCATTGCCCCGCATCGCAAATTTCTTGAATTCCTCAAGCATCGACCCCCTCCGTCGCCAAGATTATCCCTCCGCCGCTCCGCCGGCGGGGAGGATTAAAGAGGTCAGTTGATCAGCCCGGCATGCACCATCGCCTGGCGGACGGCGGCCTGCGCCCGATCGCTCGCCGGCACCAGCGGCAGCCGCAACGTGTTGGCGCACTTGCCGAGGAGTGAAAGGGCGTATTTGATCGGCGCCGGACTGGTTTCGATGAACAAATCGATGTGGAGAGGCGCGAGCTTGTCCTGCAGCTTCAGGGCGGCGGCATAATCGCCCTTCAAGCACGCGGCCTGGAATTCGGCGCACAGCCGCGGCGCCACATTCGATGTCACCGAGATGCAGCCGTGCCCGCCATGCGCCATGAAGCCGAGCGCCGTGATATCCTCGCCCGATAGCTGGTTGAAGTCTTCGCCCATGGCCGCGCGTTGCTGCGTGACGCGCGCCATGTTGGCGGTGGCGTCCTTGACGCCGGCAATGTTCTTTAATTCGTACAGGCGCTTCAGGGTGTCGACCGAAATGTCGATCACCGAGCGCCCCGGAATGTTGTAGATGAGGATCGGAATGCCGATCGCATCGTTGATCGCCTTGAAGTGCTGATAGAGGCCTTCCTGGGTCGGCTTGTTGTAATAGGGCGTGACGACCAGCACCGCGGCGGCGCCGGCTTGTTCGGCATGCCGGGCGAGATCGATCGCCTCGGTGGTGGAATTCGAGCCGGCGCCCGCCACGACCGGCACGCGGCCCCGCGCCTGGTCGACGCACCATTCGACCACGGCCTTGTGTTCCTCGTGCGACAGCGTCGGGCTCTCGCCGGTAGTGCCGACCGGAACCAGGCCATTGGTTCCCTCGGCGATCTGCCAATCGACCAGGGCACGGAATGCTTTCTCGTCGATGGAACCGTTCTTGAACGGCGTGACGAGCGCAGTGAATGAGCCTCGGAAGCTCGTCTTGGCAGTCATGACACGATCCTTGGATACGGCCTCGGCCGGGGAGCACGTCGCCGGCGGCGATCCGTGCTGCCGTCAGGATAGATATCGGGTCGGAGCGAGCCTTGAAAGCCCCTTTGCACGGCTTGTCTTTGGATTCCAGCCGCAGGCGGCGCCTCCCATGTCGCTAAACTGCGGAACTTCGAATCGACAACGCGCACAGGGATATGCCCCGTTTTTGCCGTGAAATTCGCCGATTGCCCTGTTAGCCGGCGCGCATTAGGAATTCTTCAATCTTGCCAGCCGAAGAGGAATTCCGGAGTCGCCGGCGGCAAACGCTGCGGCAGAAAGGTCCGTGCCGGTGATGGTCACTCGGCTCATATTCGCATTCGCTGCCGTCAGTCTGCTGACGGGCCAAGCTTGTGCCTCGCCGCCGTCGGCCAAATTCCCGCTGCCGCGCGCCAGACCCGCCCTTCCATCCGACAAAGCCGCGAAGTCCGCAGTGCACGCGCCGCCGCTCAAAGGCGCGGTGGGGCCGCTGCTGCACGCTGTTCCTACGCGGCCGCTGACGGCGACGGCGTCGATTTCGTCCACCGGCGCCCGTGGCTACGAGGCGTCGGAACGGCCGAGAAGCTCCGCAGTGCTTGGACCGTCGGCGGCGATGCCGCCCCGCGCCCTGAGCATGGCTGCTCCCGCGGTGCGACCCGCTCCAGCTCTGGCGCTAGCGGCGACATCGAATACGTCGCCGCTCGATCTTGCCGCCATCAAACAGGTGATCGACCTCGCGCACAAAGGCCAGCCGGACGAGGCGACCAATATCGCCGGCACGATATCCGATCCGCTGGCGCGCAAGCTCGCCGAATGGGTGATCCTGCGCAGTGAGGACGCCGATCTTGATTTTCCCCGCTATGCCGCCTTCATCGCCGCCAATCCGAGCTGGCCAAGCGTGATGACCTTGCGCCGGCGCGCCGAGGCGGCGCTTTGGCAGCGCCAAGTCGACCCGCAGACGGCCATTGCCTTCTTCAACAGCGATCCGCCGCATAGCGCCAAGGGGCGGTTTGCGCTGGCGCGGGCGCTCCTTGCCACGGGCGACCGCGCCGGCGCGCAGGCGGCCGTGCGCGTAGCCTGGCACAAGGACGGCTTTTCCGCGGACCTTGAGGCGCAGGCGCGCGCGGCGTTCGCCGGCCTGATTACCGCCGCCGCCGACAAGGCCCGCATGGACGCGCGCTTCGATGTCGAGGACGATGACGCCGGCTTGCGGGCGGCGCGCCAGCTCGACCCGGTGCAGCTCGCCATCGCCAAGGCCCGCACCGCCGTCATCAACAAATCCGCCAAGGCCAAGGCGCTGCTCGATGCGGTGCCGGCTGCGGCCCGGCATGATCCCGGCTATATGTTCAGCCGCATCCAATGGCTGCGCCGCGCCGACAAGATCGCCGAGGCCGCCCAGTGGATGCTGGCGGCGCCGCACGAGGCCGACAGGCTCGGCGATGTCGATCAGTGGTGGATCGAGCGGCGGCTCATCGCCCGCAAACTGCTCGACCTCGGCGATTTCAAGTCGGCCTACGAGGTCGCCAACGGCGGCGCCGCGCCGGCCAACGAAAACTATCGCGCCGAGCAGCAATTCACCGCCGGCTGGATCGCGCTGCGATTCCGCCGCGAGGCGGCGACGGCGCTCGCCCATTTCGCCCGCATCGCCGAGGGCGTCTCCAACCCGATCACCTTGGCGCGCGCCTATTATTGGCAAGGCCGCGCCGCCGAGGCGCTCGGGCGCGGGCCCAATGCGCGCGCCTATTACGAGGCGGCCGCCCGATATCCCACCGCCTACTACGGGCAATTGTCACGCGCGCGCCTGGGGCTCGATGTCGTCTCGTTGCGCAATCTGCCGGAGCCGTCCGCGGAGCATCATCGGCTGGAGGTGGCGCGCGCCTTCGAGATCCTCTACGCGCTCGACGAACGCGATCTCGTCGCCGTCATGGCGGCCGACCTCGCCGACAAGGCGACCGACGCCGGCGCGCTGGCGACGCTTGCGGAAATCGCGACGCGCCACAGCGACGCGCGGGCGACGCTGTTGATCGGCAAGACCGCTCTGGGCCGCGGCTTACCGCTCGAGCATTACGCCTATCCGGACTTCGGCGTGCCGAACTACCAGCAGATCGGGCCGGCGGTCGAGCGCTGCGTCGTCTATTCGATCGTGCGCCAGGAAAGCGCCTTCAACACCCGGGTGGTCTCCAGCGCCAACGCCATCGGCCTGATGCAGGTGACGCCCGCCGCCGGCCGCGACACCGCGAAGCGATTTAACGTGTCGTTCGACCAGCGGCGGCTCATCGCCGACGTCGCCTACAATGCCCAACTGGGAACGGCCGAGCTCGGCAACGACATCGCGACTTGGCACGGCTCCTACGTCCTTGCCTTTGTGGCCTACAATGCCGGACCGCGCCGGGCGAGGGAGTGGATCCAGCAATACGGCGATCCGCGCGATCCGAAAGTGGACCCGGTCGACTGGATCGAGCGCATCCCGATCTCGGAGACGCGCAATTACGTGCAGCGCATCATCGAGAACATGCAAGTCTACCGCGCCCGGCTCGGCGACGATCCACGGCTGCTGATCGAAGCCGACCTGCGCCGCGGCGGATGATTGATCGCTCAAGCGGTATTTCCCGATTGCCCGCTCGCCCGGCACGCGACTAAGGTTGCCTTGCCTGCTCCCCCTGGCCGGGAGTGGTGAAAGCGGACCACTGCACAGGCGATGAACAAGCCCTCCCCTCATCTGGCGCCGGAAACCAGTCACGACGCGCGCAATGCGGGCGCGAGCGTGTTTGTGAGCGCGCAGGACGGCTTGCGGCTGCATGTGCGCGAATACGGTACGCGCGGCGCGCCCGGCCTGGCGGTCGTTTGTCTGCCCGGCATCACGCGCACGGTGGCCGATTTCGCCGAGCTCGCGCCGGCGCTGGCGGCCGGTCCGACGCGGCGGCGCGTCATCGCCATCGGTTCACGCGGGCGCGGCCTCTCCGAGTACGACAGCAATCCGGAGAACTACAATTTCGTCGTCGAACTTGGCGACATCGTCAGCGTGCTGACTGCGCTCGCCATCGGCCCGGCCATTTTCGTCGGCAGCTCGCGCGGCGGCATTCTGACCATGCTGCTCGGCGCCGCCCATCCGACCGCTATCGCCGGCGTCGTGCTGCACGACATAGGTCCGGTCATCGAGCCGAAGGGATTGGCACGGATCAAAGGCTATGTCGGTAAGTTGCCGCAGCCGCGCAGCTTCGAGGAAGGCGCCGACATCCTGCGCCGCGTCATGAGCGCGCAGTTTCCCAAGCTGTCCGCGGATCAATGGCTCGCCGCCGCGCGGCGAGCCTGGCAGATGAAAGACGGCGCGCTAGTGCCGACCTACGACGTCCGCCTTGCCCGCGCGCTCGCCAGCATCGATCTTGAGCGGCCGATTCCCCCGCTATGGAACCAATTCGACACGCTGGCAGGCGTGCCGATGCTGGTCATCCGCGGCGGCAATTCCGACATCCTTTCGTCGGCGACGGTGGCGGCCATGCGGGCGCGGCGCGCGAACATGGAATTGATCGAGGTTGCCGACCAGGGGCACGCGCCGCTGCTCGAAGGCGAAGACCTGCTGCGCGGGGTTGTCCGCCTCGTCGAGGACTGCGAGGTCGCGAGTCGCAGAACGCCGGCGCCAGCATCGCAATGAAACGCACTTCGCCATGGCGAGTCGCGCCGCGACGAACCATCCAATACCATATGCAAATTCTAATTTGCTTCGCACAGCGCCTGCAGGCGCTCCGTAGCTCGCAATGACCAAGCTCGGCTTACCAGCCCGCCTTGTAATTCAGCCTACCCAACAGGCTCTGGGTCTTCAGAGCGGTTGAGTACATCTCAGGCGCGCCCGCGAGCGGCACACCACCGATCGTGTTTGGTGCGCCATTCGACGGGTTGCCGAAGTCGGTATAGAGATATTCCAGGCCCAGCGACCATTTGGATGAAAACTGATATTCGACGCCGACGCCGGCCGTCCAACCGCTCAATTCCGTGCCCTGCGAAAATGCGCCAATCGGGCCGCCCTGCAGCGGCGATCCAACGTCGGCCGCGGCGAACCCGCCTTTGACATAGGGAAGCCACTGACCAAACGAATATCCGACCTTGCCCGTCACCGTGCCGAGCCAATTCATGTTGGGCGTCCAAGCGCCGGTCGCGGGCATATACGGGGCCGTAAATCTGCCGTCGAAGTTCGCCGCCGCCAACGAGCCTTCAAGTCCGAATACGAAATTCCCCGCTTGGAAGTTGTATCCGAAATTCTCGTTGACGGGACGGGTCGCTGCGCCGGATGACGAAAATCCGTTCGCGGCTCCCAGAGCTGTCCACGGTATGCTGTCGGAGCCACCGCCGGGATTGGCTCTGAAATAGAAGCCTGCCCAATCCGGGCCGTTCGACTGCGACGGCGTCACTGGAAAATAATTCAAATCTGTCGCGCTGGCGGCTTGCGCGATGCAAGCGCCCAAGCAGGCAACGGTCAGAAGCGTGCAAACTCTTTTAACTGGCAACAGCATTCGCCTCGTTTGCGTCCTTTACGGTCACCGACGAGTTACAAAAGGGCCAGAGCTGAAGTTCGAATTGAAGGCTTCCGCCTTCTGGCGGCTTTGCCTCCGACTCTCCCCCGCCTTGCCCCGAAACATCATATACGCGTTCGGCGGTAGGGTCGATTCCACAGTTGGATCACCTTACCGCGCTAAGTGGCTATTTTCCCTCAGTTTTTCCGGTCGACCCGCGCTTTCCTGCCATGTGTTGCAAATATGGCTCAGGGGGGTTGCCCCCCGCTAGGCCGATATAAAAAGAATGGCGCCGCCGGAAATTCCGGCGGCGCCATCAATCATCCTAGCTGTCTCTCCAGTCGCCCAACTGATTGCAGGGCCAGCCTGCAGATTCTCAGAACCGGAAGCGTAGGCCGCCGGTGACGGCGAGGTTGTTGGTGGCAATATCGGCGTTGGCGAGGCCGCCATACGCCGCCGAGTACATGAAGCCGATGTAGGTATCCCACTTCGGCAGGAACCGCCAGTCGAGAACCATTGAGTACATGTCAAACCAGCCGGCGCACTGGCTGTGCGCGGTGGCGATTGCGCAAGCATTCCCCGTGCCGAGCGTATATTGGTTTTGGATGTAGTGGTAATAAGAGCCGATGATGTCCAGGTCGCGGGTGATGCCGTATTTGGCGCCGGCCCACATGATCTGGAAGATCTCGTCGGTGCAACCACCACCAGTCCCGCAGAGGGAGTTGAATCCATTGTTGTTGATCGCGGTAGGGTAGCCGACCGCTCCGGCACCATGGCCGGTAAGTGCATTACCAGGATCGGTCAACAAGAACCCGTCATCCCGGAATGACGTTTGCGGATCGCTCGGGTTGGCGAACTGCATCCACTCGTAGCCGGCGTACAGCGTGAGCGGGATGCCGGAGGGTCCGGACGGCGCAGGAGCCGCTTTACCCACGACCGGCGGCGGGGTGTTTCCCCACGAACCGAAGCTATATTTGGCCACCACCATGACGGACGTTTGGTTGGAGAGCGTGGCCTTGATGGCGGCATCAGCGGGGAACGGGTTTGCCCCACCCGGGAAGCCATTCACATTGGTATTGCCGGGGTAAATCATTGACCAATTCACCGCGTCTACCTCGTAATCGCCGAGGACATCCACCGAGAGAGTGCCGGGACCGAAATTCCTGAAGTCCGCGCCGATCTGGCCTCCGACCGCGCCGTTGTTTGGGTTATAAGCGTTGTATCCGCCGTTTGCGCCGCCGATGGGCTGCCCCATCACTGCCAGCCGGAAGTTGCCGATATTTTCGCGATATTTAATCGCCGTGGTCCAGCGGGCGTCCTCGGTGTCGCCGGCGCCGGCCGCCTTGCCGGAGAAGCCGATCGGCGAGAAGGCGTAGGCGGCACCCATCGGATCGTAGGCAACGATAGCGTCGTTATACAGCGTGTTTTGCCGGCCGAAGGTCAGGGTGCCATACGTCCCCGAGCTGACGCCAGCATAGATCTGGTCCGCCAGCCAGCCCCAGCGGCTCGAGTCGATCGGGCTTTCCTCCATATTCTGCGCCGTGCCTATGGCGGCTTGCATCGCCGCCGGCGCGTTGGACAGCAGCAGCGAATACGGGTCGAACGCCACCCCGGCTTGGCCAACGAACGACCAGTCGCCGCCAAGAGCTTCTTTCACCTTGAAGCCGGCGTTCGACTGGCTCATGGCGTTGGGACCCAGGAAAAGCCCGCTCAGCCGGCCCGTCGCACCCGTCCCACCACCACCAAGCAAGTAAGGGACGCCGGTCGGGAAGTTCGGGTCGAACGGCGCGCCGTGCGTCATATAGCTGCCACCCATGTCAACGGTGCCGTAGAAGGTGACGCCGTTCCAGCTCAGCGGACACGCCGTGAGGAAGAAGTCGTAAAAGCTGCCGCACGAAGCCGGCGGCGTGAACGCCGGCGGCGGCGGCGCCTTTGTCACCATGGTGTCGATATCCGCCGCGTACGCGGCGCCGCCGCACAGAACCGCCGCCGTGGCAAAAGCCGCAATCAAACCGCAGCTTTTCGCCTTATTTCCGCTCATCAACATAGCCCCCTCCACCTGTGCGCGAGTCCCCGAAATAGTTGATCGGAAATTAACCTTTGCCGCGTGACAGGTCCATGACATATGGTTCTCCGGCCTCGATTCCGCCCTTATTCACCGCGATTAGTCGCCAGTCGTGATAAAATTGCCACAGCTTAGATTAGCTCGCCGACGAGCGCGGCGATCATATATTGCGTCGCCCTGATTTGCGCGACGAGAGCATTTCGCCGCGCCCGATTGACCGGCTATGGACCTCACGTGCCGGTGGAGGAGCCGTCCACAGCATCAAAAGCGGACTAAATGCAAAAGCGGACTCATGCACCGCAGCAACAACGTCCCGATTCGATCACTTCGCCAGCGCGGTGCGCGGCGTCCGGTTGGCAAGGCCGGAGAGGAGGATCCGCAGCATCGCGTTCATCGAAATGATGCGTTGCGCCATCAGTCGTGCCGCCATCAGGTGAAACTCGACGGCGACGGCGGGCTGCTCCCGGTTCAGACGAAGAAGGGATGCGCCGCTGATAACGCCGATGGTCGCATCCGTATCCGCTATCAGCGAGGCCGAACGTTTCCTGTCGGTATAAAAAGCCATTTCCCCCGTTAGGGTGCCGGGCAAAAATTTCCGCAAGCGAACCGATTGTCCGCCGCCGAGATCGAGGTGCGCCGAAAGAGTGCCACGCACCAGCAGGATGGTATCGTAGTCATCGTCGCCCTGGCGGAACACGGTGGCACCTGCCCGTATGTCACGGATGGTGAAATAGGGTAACAAGGCCATCGCCTTGTCCCGTTCCCCTATGAGGGAAACCAAGGCATCCTCAGCGCTGATCGGGGCGCTGGTCGGGTCTTCGTCCCAGCCAGACTGCTTGAGCAGGCGGTTTTCAACCCATTCGACAGCCATCGCCGTAGTCGCGAAGCGGAGGGACAGATCCTCGTCGAGGATTTTCGCGGCCTGCAAGTCTTTGGCGGCGTCGCTGTTTAAGCCCGAATACAGCAAACAAATATCCTGCATTTTTGCAAAAGTTTTCAGCTTTCGCAGCGCGAAATGCGCCGCGGCGTCCAAGCCGTCAACATTCGCAAACCCTAGAATCACAAATTCGACTTTTTGCGTGCTCGCGCCGATGCGCTTCCGGATATGCTCGAGAAGTCCGATCGCCGTCCCGAAGAAAATAAATCCCTGGATTTCGAAAGTGACAACCCGCTCCCCGACCTCACGCAAAATCTGGTCGGCGCGGGGGGAGCGTTCGACATCGCTGCGAAAATCGCGCCCCGAAAGTTCGGCCTTTATGACATTCAATCTGCCGTATTTGACTTGGAAGTCGAGGACAGCGATGAGAATGCCGGCTGCGACCCCTGGCAGAAATCCGACCAGCGCGATGATCCCGGTGATCATCAGGACAAGGATGTAGTCGCTGCGACCTAGACGATGACGGGCGCGGATCAGCCATTCGTCCATCAGGCCGAACGCGAACACGACAAGAAGTGTGCCCACCATGACCTTGGGCACTAACCCCAGGAGACTAAGACCCGCCACCCCGAGCGCCAGACTAAAAAGAGGGCGCAGGATCGGCATCAAGCGGCTAGACGCTCCGAGGCGAAGATAGGCCAATGAGGGTCCAGTCAGGGTGAAGGCCGGCAAGCCGCCGACCAGCGCAGCCGCCAGATTCGCCAGACCATGCGCCCGGAATTCGTGATTTGGCTCTAGCTCTGTTTCGGCACCGATTTCCAGGGCCGTCGTGGCGACCGACGCGCCGATCGTACAGACCAGAATGAGGCCGCCGATTTTTCCCAGCCCATTGAGGACAATACTCCAATCAATTTTCGTAACAGAGAGCCATTTGAACGCGTCGAAGACGCCGCCTTCGGGCAGGGACCGGAAGACGAAACCGCTCTCGCGCAGGGAGACGAGCGAAAAGGACAACATGCTGGCCACAATGTAAAACGAGATCACGATGCCGATCAGCGCGATTGGCAGAAACAAGACATGCCGAATGCGGTTCATTCCCCAATACAAAAGGCTGCCGGCGAGCAGGGATGGCAGCCAGTGCAGGGCTGTTTGCCAGGAGAAAAGCTGCGGGAGGCTGTCCAGGGTCGGCGTGATCCCGGACTGAAAGCGGATCGTGGCGATCAAGACCAGCACGCCAACCCCGGCCAAGAAGCCGCCGATTACCGGATAGGGAACGAGTTGGGTGTATCTTCCAAATCTCAGGACGCCAAGGAGCAGGAGAGCCAATCCGAAGGAAGCGGTAGAAATAACAATGACGGCGAACATCGTCGAGATGGCCGCCCCCTCATCGAGCACGCTCATGCTGGTGAGGCCGCTCGCGAAGGTCGCCAGAATGGCCGCTGGCTGATCCTGGGCCCCGCTGAGATTGCAATAAAAACGGCTTAACAAGCCGACCACTAACGCTGAAACAGCGGTTCCAGCCAGAAAGGTCACGAAGGCCAGCGGCACCACCTTTGCCAAGGGCCCGGAAAAAATCATGGCGGCGAATGCTACTGTTCCGAGAACAGTGATGACGCTGGACAACGCTGCCAAGGATAGGTCAGCCAGAACCTCATGCGCTGTTAATTGTTTGATCCGCATCGCCTCGACAATGGCCAATATCGCAGCTAGTCGGCAGCCCCGAAACCGGGCACAATTTAACACATACGTCGATTGCGTGGACAAAAATCGGCGAAGGAAAAAAGTTTCATGTTGCCGTCATATGGCGGCAGTGAAGCCGCCGTCGACGGTGTAGAAACCGCCATTGCAACGGCCCGAACAATCGGCCGATTGGCCGCGCGTCCCATGTCGGATGTTAAGATTTCGCGCATCGCCAACGATTTGCGGATACGGAAAGCATCTCTTAGTACCATCTCCGCAATCAATCTTACCACAGCGAAAGTTTGCTGTTGTGCATTACAGCAAGATTGGGCTGGCGATGAACAATGATTGCATTACAGCAAGATTGGGCTGGCGATGAACAATGATTGCATTGCGATACGCGATAGCGGCAAACGCTGCGCTGCGAAATGCCGCCGGCATCGCGCGGCTAGAACCTTTTCGGTTCTGATTGAATCAGAACCGGGCTCTAGCATTTTGATTGAGCATGATCTTTTTCGGAAAACCGGTTTCCACTTTTCCGGATCATGCTCCTAGGGCGCGGCAGCCGGTGCCAAGAGCCGCTTGAACGCCGCCGCAACGGCCGGCATGGGACGTGGGATCGGCGGGAAGAATTGGTAATCCTCCCAGCCGCCGCCAAGCGATTTATAGAGCGTCACGAATTGCGCCGCCGCACTTTCCTGCGCCGACACGTATTGCAGCTCGATGTCGTATTCCTGGCGCTGCGCGTCGATGACATTGAGGGAATCCGTCAATCCCCGATCGAACCGCTCGGTCGCTAGCGTCACCGCGCGCCTGGCCGCCGTCAATGCGTCGGCGAGATGGCGCAAGCGAGCCTGCTGGGCCGCATAAGCGTCGATGGCGGTATCCACCTCGCGGACCGCGTTGAGTACCGTCTGCTTGTAGTTGAACAAAAGCTCGCGGGTGCGAAAGTCGGCCTTCTCCACAACCGCATCGAGCCTGCCGAAATCCAATATGGGCGCCGCAATCGCCGGCCCGACCGACCATATCGGGCTGATGGCAAGGGGCGCGATGCCGGTCTGCCATCCGCCGGAAGCGGTCGCCGCCACCTGCGGGAAAAGGTCTGCGGTGACGACGCCGATAAAGGCGGTGGCGCTCGCCAATTGGCGTTCGGCTTCGGCAATGTCGGGACGGCGCCGCAGCAGCTCGATCGGCAGGCCGGCGCGGATACGGCCGGGCAACGCCGGAAGCATCCGCGGCTTTGTCAGCTCCTTGCCGAGGTTCTCGGGAAACTCTCCGATCAGGACGGCGATGACGTAACGGGCCGCGTCAATCTGGGCAAGCAATGGCGCCAGTTGCGCCTGCAATTGCGCCAATTGGCGCTGCGCCAAAGTCACATCCAGCTCGTTGGTGATGCCGCGGCTGAAGCGTTCCTGGACGAAATCGACATATTTCTGCGCCACCACGATATTCTTGCGCAACACCGCGAGCTGCATTTGCAGCGCCCGCAGATCGAGATAGGCGCGGGTGACGTCGGCGATCAGCGAAATCAGCACCGTGTTGCGCGCGGCGATGGCGGCGTCGACGTCGTACTGAGCCGCCTCGATGGCGCGGCGGAATTTGCCGAACACGTCGATCTCCCACGCCGCATCGAAACCGACGAGATTGACGACCTGCGTCACGCCGGCGCCGTTCTCGGCGGACACGAGGGATTGCGAGGCGCGGCCACGCCCTAGATCGCTTCCCGTGCCCCAGCCGCCGCCCGCGCTCCCTCCGGCCTCCGGCAAGGCTGCACCGATGACCACGGCCTCCTGCGCGCGGGCTTGCTGCAGGCGGTCCAAGGCTATTTCCAGCGTCGGGCTCGCCGCGATGGCGCGATCGATCAGCGAGTTGAGCTCGCGGTCGTGAAGCGCGCGCCACCATCGGGCCATGTCGACGACGCGATTATCGGTGGCCGCCCGCTCACCTTTGGCTGCCGGCGCGGCGATGAAGTTCTCCGGCATCGCCGGTTGCGGAGGATGATAATCGGGGCCGACCGCACAAGCCGCCAGACCGATGTAGGCCGCCGCGCCGAGCACGACGGAGCGTAGCCGGGCCGAGTCCCCTCCTTGGCGGACGCCACGTCTACGCGGGAGCTTGACTGGCGCCGGCACGAACGCTTGCACTCCACCTGCGAGAATGGGTGACTGCTGGATTGTCAGGACGTCGACCATCGGCAGCGCCGACGCGGAACTCGACAATTCCGGCCGCAGATGGCGTCCCCCCGCGGCGAAGAATGGGCGAATTCGGCGGAGGGCGCAAGGCGCACCAATCCGCGCCGGCTGTCTTGTGTCAATCCATCGCAGCACGCGCGGCAGCGGCGCTGCGAAGGCTGCGCGAGCGAGATTTTTAGTCCGGCGTCACGACGAGCGCGACGGCATGCGCCGTCGTGCCGCTGAGTTCGATGATCATTGGCCCGGGCGCAAGCTCGAACTTGACGCTCTTGCGGACGCCGTCACAACCGGTGGCCCCGCTATGCGCGGTGGCCTTCAGTGCGGCTCCGTCCTGAATAACGTCGATCCACGCGCCCTCCGACAACGTGATCCGATAAGTGCCGGCTTTCGGCACACCGCCGACGCGCACGAACCCGGCATAAGAGTCGGGCGATTTCGGTGCGCGCTCCGGCGCCATCGGCAAGTTCGCGTCGGCGAAGGGAACGAGCGTCACCATCATCGCTGCGGCAAGCGGCTGCTGTACTTCGCTGCCCGAGGCCACCACCGTCGGATTCGCCAGCATGGTGCGCTCGCGGTCGAGCGGCCATTTGAACTTATCGCAGCCGACCGGCTCCTGCGCCAACGCCGGCGCCGCCAGCAACAGCGCTATGAGTGCCAGATGGCTCCGACCCATCGTGCTCTCCTATTCAGCGGCAATTAAGACGCTGGACGCCTTGATGACGACGATTGCGCTGCCGCCGACTTTAAGCCCCAGATCGTCGACGGCCTCGTTGGTAATCGACGAGGTAATCACTTTTCCCGGCGCAATTTCGACCCGGACATGTGCCGTGGTCGTGCCTTTCTTGACTTCCAGGATTTTGCCTTTGAGCTGATTGCGGGCGCTGATTTTCATCGTGCTCTCCTCGTTCGCAAGCCCTTGAAGAGACAGTAGAGGAGATGCGCGGGATTTTGCAAAGATTCGTCAGCACGATCTTGCAAAGCCCCACTGGCCGCCTTGTTAGAACCGGAAGCGCACGCCGGTCACGGTGGAAAGGTTGTTGCGGGTAATATCGCCGTTGGCGAGGCCGCCAAACGCCGCCGAGTACGCGATACCGATGTAAGTGTCCCACTTGGGCAGGAACCGCCAATCGAGAACCGCTGAATACATGTCGAACCAGCCGTAGCACCGTGCGTTGCTGGCCGCCGTCGAGGGACTGCAATTAACCCCGTTAACGTATGTATTCTGGATGTAGTGATAGTAGGCGCCAATCACGTCCAGATCTTTGGTGATGCCGTATTTGGCGCCGGTCCACATGACCTGGAAAATCTCGTTAAAGCAACCGGTGCCCGATCCGCACAGGGAGTTGAACGCGTTGTTGGCGATCGTCGTGCCGTTAGAGCTTAGCGTAGAACCGGCGGCGTTGGTGGCTTGGAACAAGAAGCCGTCATCCAGGAAGGAAGTCGTCTGCGTATCGCTCGGGTTGGCGAACTGGATCCACTCATAGCCGGCGTATAGGGTGAGCGGGATACCGGAGGGTCCGGACGGCGCAGGAGCTGCTTTACCCACGATCGGCGGCGGGGTGTTTCCCCACGAACCGAAGTTCCACTTGGCCAGCGCCATGAAGGCCGTCTGATCGGAGAGCGTCGCCTTGAGGCCGCCAACGGGGAACGGGTTTGCCCCACCCGGCGAGCCATTGACTAAGGTTTGGCCGGGGAACGTTGTCGACCAATTCACCGCGTCTCTCTCGTAAGTGCCGATGACATCCCAC
Source organism: Xanthobacteraceae bacterium (assembly GCA_050011955.1). Lineage (GTDB taxonomy): Bacteria > Pseudomonadota > Alphaproteobacteria > Rhizobiales > Xanthobacteraceae > BOG-931. Next base: position 3,763 of record JBEKIC010000010.1, on the reverse strand, counting down.
GAGATCACGCCGGGAACCACCTGCCTGATGTCCGCGCCGATGCCGCCTGAGACCGCGCCGTTGTTCGCGTTATAAGCGTTGTATCCGCCGTTGGCGCCGCCGATAGGCTGCCCCATCGCTACCAGCCGGAAGTCGCCGATATTGACGCGATACTTGATCGCCGTGGTCCAGCGGCCGTCCTCGGTGTCGCCGGCGCCGGCGGTCTTGCCGGAATAGCCGATCAGCGCGAAGGCGTATGAAGCGCCCATCGGGTCATAGGCATTGATCCCGTCCGTCTCCGGCGCATTTTGCCGGCCGAAGGTCAGCGTTCCAAAAGTCGGTGAACTAACGCCGGCATAATTCGACGCCGCCAGCCAGCCCCACCGGCTCGAGTCGTACGGTACAGATTGCTGGTTCTCCGGCACACCGATGGAGTTAAATTCCGCCCGCGGGGCATTGGACAACAGGCCCGAATACGGGTCGAACGCAAGCCCGGCCTGGGCAACAAACGACCAGCCGCCCGGGGCGATAGGTTCGATGATCTTGACCCCTACCTCCGATTGGCTCATCGCGTTCGGAGCCAAGTAAAACCCGGGCGTTCGGTTCGTCGCATTCGTCCCACCAGCACCAAGCACGTAAAGTTGGCCGGTCGGGTGGTTCGGGTCGAACGGCACGCCATGCGTTTCATACGCGCCGCCAATATCCACGGTGCCGAAAAAGGTCACCCCGTACCAGCTCAGCGGGCAGGCCGTGCCGATAAAGTCGTAAAGGCTGCCGCAGGAGGCCGGCGCGGTGGCCGCCGGCGGCGGCGCCTTCGTCACCATGGTATCCATGTCAGCCGCGTACGCGGCGCCGGCGCTTAAAACAACAAGAGCCGCGGAAGCGGCCGCGGACCAAGCAATCGTCTTCATTGTCGTCCCCCTGCCCCGTTGTATGCAGCCCGATTCGCTGTATACAGATATATACAGCGTCACCATCTGGTGTTACCTGCGTACTGTCAATATCGTGTCGGGGATTGATTCAACGGCGACGGGGTATGTGACATTACGGCAACAGAACGGCATCGGCCGAGCATTGTTTGGACGCAGACTCGCGCGAGCTAATCTCCGGGACCGCCTTCCGGCGCCAGCGCCGGCGTGTAGTCCGGCGGTACCCGGAAAAGCTCCGCCGGCTGCCGGTCGTATTTCACCGACAGTGCCTGCATCACGGTCTTGCCGTCGACGACCAAACGCAGCATCACACCGTCCGGGGTCAAACATACGGTGTGCGTTTCCGCATCCTCCGTCCACGACCAGTCGGTGCAGTGCAACCCGGCGACCACGGACTCGCCGCCGCGCTTCAGCGGCTTACCCTTTTCCGGGTCCAGCGGCTGGCGCAGCGAACCCTCCAACTTGAGGTAGGTGCGGTTTTTCGGATTGAGGACCGTTATTTGATGTGCATCCCGGTCGTAGAGCGTGGTTGATTTGTCTGGCCCCTCGGAGCGCACGAGACGGTCGCTCGCCGACCATCGCCGGCGCTCGACGATCGTCGGCTGATCCGGCCGCGTGCTCCGGTAGCTGATATCCACATCTCGCGTCGGCAGCAGAGGCGGCGGCGTCGGTTCTTCCGCGCCGAGTGGCGATCCGGTCAGCAGCAATGCGAAAGCGGCAGTCGAGACTATGCGGCGTAGACAGCGTGTTAGCAGCGCCTTGGGCTGGACCAACATCCGGTTACCCTCGCGTCCAACCGCGGCCGCCTGCCTCCGGCGCAGTCATCTTCCGCTTGGACGCCCGTACCCCCCTCGACCCCCTGGCAGCAGCGGCCTCTCTCTACATAATCATCCGCTCGGCGGTTTGATTCAATCCGGCGTCTTCCCCGCAGGGCTGCGTCAGTGGCGCCGGTTACGCGGCCCCGCGATTCAGATAAATTGAGCAGGCGGCGCCGAGACCTGCCCGATTCCCGGCGGTCTTTTTGCGTCTGCAGGAGATTACTGCCGTGTGGGTCGTTCAAATCGCGCTCAGGCGGCCTTATACTTTTGTCGTATTCTCTTTTCTCATTGCCATCTTCGGCACGCTGGCGGCGCTGCGGACTCCGACCGATATTTTTCCCAATATCAACATTCCGGTGGTCAGTGTCGTCTGGACCTATACCGGGCTGTTGCCGAACGACATGTCCGGCCGCGTCATTTACTTCTACGAACGCTACCTGACGGCGCAGGTTGCAGACATCGAGCACATCGAGTCGCAGTCGCTCAACAGCTACGGCGTCGTCAAGATCTTCTTCCAAAAGGGCGCCAACATCCGCACCGCGCTCGCGCAGGTGACGGCGGCCTCGCAGACCGTGCTCAAGCTGCTGCCGCCCGGCATCACGCCACCCTATGTGCTGAGTTACAATGCGGCCACGGTGCCGATTCTGCAGCTTGCGCTGTCGGGCAAGAAGCTGCCGCAAATGCAGCTATTCGATCTCGGCCAGAATTTTATCCGGCCGCAGCTCGCCACCGTCGCCGGCGCCGCGGTCCCCTCCCCTTACGGCGGCAAGATTCTGCAGGCTCAGGTCGATCTCGATCAGCACGCCATGCAGGCTCACAACGTTTCGGCTGACGATATCGTCAACGCGATCTCGGCGCAGAACCTGATCCTGCCGGCCGGCGACGCCAAGATCGGTAAATTCGACTGGAACGTGGCGCTCAATGCCAGCCCCGTGCTGCTCGACAGGATCAACGACCTGCCGGTGAAGACGGTGAACGGCACGGTCATCTTCCTCCACGACGTCGCCTACGTGCATGAGGGCTCGCCGCCGCAGACCAATTTGGTGCGCGTCAACGGCTCGCGCGCCGTGCTGATGACGATCCTCAAGGCTGGCGCGGCATCAACGCTCAACGTCATCGACGGCGTTAAATCGTTGCTGCCGCGGGTTCAGGAGAGCCTGCCGGCTGGCCTGAGTGTGCATGCCGTCGGCGACCAGTCGATTTTCGTCAAGGCCGCCATCTTCGGGGTCCTGCGCGAGGCCGTGCTCGCCGCCGCGTTGGTCGGTCTGATGATCCTTTTGTTCCTCGGCAGTTGGCGTTCGACTATCATCATCATCATCTCCATCCCGCTGTCGATCCTGTTCTCGGTGGTAGCGATCGCGGCACTCGGCGAGACCATCAATGTGATGACGCTCGGCGGGCTGGCGCTCGCCGTCGGCATGCTGGTCGACGAAGGCACGGTCACGCTGGAGAATATTTTCTACCACCTCGAGATGGGTAAGGAGGTCGAACCGGCGATCCTCGACGGCGCGCAGCAGATCGTCGTTCCGGCCTTTGTGACGCTGCTCGTGCTCGATATTGTCTTCGCGCCGATGTTCCAGCTCGGCGGCGTTGCCGGCTACCTGTTCCGGCCGTTGGCCGAGGCTGTCGTGTTTGCCCTTATCGGCTCCTTTATCCTGTCGCGTACGCTAGTGCCGACGATGGCGCGATATCTCCTGCACGCGCACACCGGACATGCCGCGAGCCATGCCGCGCCGGCCCGTCGTTCGCGCAATCCCCTGAAGCAGTTCCAGGCGGGCTTCGAGCGCGTTTTTACCCTGGTCCGCGGCCGCTACCGCTCGCTGCTCGCGGTCGCACTCGAATATCCCAAGACTGTGATCATCGGCTTCGTCGTGCTGGTGATCCTTTCCCTGGGCCTTGAGCCTTTCCTCGGCGAGAACTTCTTTCCGTCGGTCGATTCCGGGCAAATCCTGATGCACGTCCGCGCCCAGCCCGGCACCCGCATCGAGGAAACGGCGCGGCTGTTCGACCTCATCGAGCAGACCGTGCGCAGCACCG
>JBEKIC010000009.1:0-89365 GCA_050011955.1 Xanthobacteraceae bacterium | reverse complement strand
ATGGCCTATCTCAAACAATGTCTTGCTCCCACCCTCAAGCGCGGCGACATCGTGATGATGGATAGCCTCCCGGTGCACAAGGTTGCCGGTGTGCGCGAGGTGATTGAAGCGGCCGGTGCGAGACTGCGTTACCTTCCCAAATATTCGCCAGATCTCAATCCGATCGAGCAGGCGTTTAGCAAACTCAAAGCGCATCTACGAAAAGCAGCCGAGCGAACCATTCCGCGTCTCTCGCGCAGGATCGGTGCCCTCACCGCCAAATTCAGTCCGCAAGAATGCGCCAATTACCTCCGACATGCAGGCTACGCTTCCACATGACCGGAATCCGCTCTAAGATTCTGATGCGGTGAATTCGCGGCGAATGAGCGCCGCTTCATTGACCGCGCGCCAATACATGCGGGATTTCCCCTGCGGCGCCCGCAGATGCCCTGATCGCCCTTGTGACCGTGGAAAGCCGCCGCTAAGTTCGGCGCGCCTCTTCCCCATTTTACCGGAGATCACGTTCCATGGCGCTGTCGAGCATGACCGGATTTGCTCGCGGCCACGGCGTCTGCGGCCCGTATGCCTGGGCCTGGGAGGTCAAATCGGTCAACGGCAAGGGTCTCGATCTGCGGCTTCGCCTGCCGCCCGGCTGGGACGCGATCGAAGTGCCGGTTCGCGCCCGCGCCGCGGAGACGCTTGCACGCGGCTCGATTCAAGCCAGCCTGACGGTCGAGCGTACCGGCGTCCAGCCGGTCGTGCGGGTCAACACCGCGGTGCTCGAAGCGGTCTTGGCGACGGTGCGACAGCTTGCACCGCGGATCGAGGCATCGCCGCCGTCGCTCGATGGCCTGCTGGCGCTCAAGGGCGTGATGGAGGTCGGCGACGTCGAGGAGCGCGAGGAGGAGCGGCGCGCCGCCGAGACGGCGGTCACTACCGGCTTCGCCGAGGTCATCGCAGCGCTCGCGGACATGCGCCGCCACGAGGGCGCCGCCCTCGGCCGTGTTCTGGGCGCGCGGCTTGGCGAAATTGCCGCGCTCGCGCAACGCGCGGAACTGGTCCCCGGGCGGCGGCCGGAGGCTATACGCGTGCGGCTTGCCGAGCAGGTCGCGACGCTGCTGGCGCAGTCCGATCGGTTCGATCCTGACCGGCTGCATCAGGAGGCGATCCTGATCGCGACCAAGGCCGACGTGCGCGAGGAGCTCGACCGCCTTGCCGCACATATCGCGCAGGCCCAGCTTCTCATCGGGCAGGGCGGGCCGATCGGCCGGCGGCTCGATTTTCTCGCGCAGGAGCTCAACCGCGAAGCCAACACGCTCTGCGCCAAAGCGAATGACGTCGAACTCACCAATATCGGGCTGGAGCTCAAGGCCGCGGTGGAGCAATTCCGCGAGCAGGTGCAGAACGTGGAATAGAGCATGGCGAGCGGGGGGCGGAATCAAAAGCGCATTGCGCGTCGCGGTCTCATGCTGGTCTTGTCCTCGCCGTCAGGCGCCGGCAAGACCACGCTGTCGCGGATGCTGCTCAAGGCCGATCGCCATGTCGAGCTTTCGGTGTCGGTGACGACGCGTCCGCAGCGCCGCGGCGAGGTCGATGGCCGCGATTATCACTTCATCGATCTGCATCGCTTCCAGGCCATGGTGAAATCGGGCAAGCTTCTGGAATGGGCCGAAGTTTTCGGCCATTGCTACGGCACGCCGCGGCGGCCGGTGGAGAAGGCGTTGCAAGCCGGCCGCGACGTCCTGTTCGATATCGATTGGCAAGGCACGCAGCAGCTAAGCGAAAAGGCGCGCGACGATCTGGTCAGCGTCTTCATCCTGCCGCCGACGGCGAAGGAGCTCGAGCGGCGGCTCAAGCGACGCGCACAGGACAGTCACGACATCATCGGCACGCGCATGGCCAAGGCGGCGGATGAGATGAGCCATTGGCCGGAATACGACTACGTTATCGTCAATCACGACAAAGATGAGGCATTTGCCGAAGTGAAAGCCATCCTGGCGGCGGAACGGCTCAAGCGCGAGCGGCAGATCGGTCTTTCCAGCTTCGTGCGTGCTTTGCAGGCGAAGCTGTAAGGCAGCGTGCGGGCGGGAGACGACAGATGACGAATGTATCCGTCCCCAGTCATCTCTGTCGTCCATTATCCGAGCGCCGACAGCACGGTGCGACCGACGACGCGGCCGGCGCGCAAATCATCGAGCGCCGCCTGTGCCTCGCTTAGCGGGCGATCGCGGGTCGGGATCGGCGCGATTCTTTTTGCACGCACCAAATCGAGAAGCTCGCGTGCCTCGGCGAGCGTGCCGGTCAGCGTACCCTCAATCGTGATCGCTTTGATCCCGAACATCGCGGCGGCTATTGAGAAACTACCGCCGAGAAGTCCGGTCACCACCACCTTGCCACCGCGGCCGAGCAAGCCAGTCGCGAATTGCAGCGATTTATCGGAGCCGACGAAATCGCAGGCTGCAAGTACCCCGCCAGTTGCCGTCATGATTGCCTTTCGCGCTTGCGGATCGGACGGGTCGTAGGCTTGGGCCGCGCCGGCTGCGAGCGCAGCCTGGCGCTTTCCCGCATCGATGTCGGCAATGATCGGCGCCGTGTGAAAGAGCGCGCGGGCAATCGCGAGCCCCATCATGCCGACTCCGCCGAGCCCAACGAGTAGGACCGGGCCGCGCTCGGGGCGACCTGTGAGCCGCTTGAGCGCCGAATAGGCCGTCAAACCGGAGCACATCAGCATCCCGGCAAAGGCCGGCGACAACGGCGCATAATCAAGCAGGTAGCGCGGATGCGGAACGAGGACGTGAGTGGCGAATCCACCATCGACGGTGATGCCGAGATGACGGGGACTCGTGCACAAATTTTCCTCGCCGCCAAGGCATGCTGGGCACGCGCCGCAACCGATCCAGGGATAGACCGCGACGCGACGGCCAATGCTCGCCGGGTCGGCTTCCTCGCCCACGGCTTCGATCACGCCGGCGATCTCGTGGCCGAGCGTGAATGGCAGCGTGCGGCCCGCGGTGACGTCGAGCCGCTTGTCGCCGCCGAGCGAGAAATAGCCGTCTTGCAGATGCAGGTCGGAATGGCACACGCCACAACGCTCGACGCGCACCAGCACTTCGCTGCCGCGGGGGGTGGGGCAGTCAACGACGGTTTCGCAGAGCGGCTGGCCGTAGGCTACGAGTGATTCCCGGTGCATTTTCGTCATTGTGGTCCCCTCATCCGCACCATTCATACGCCGCGATCATGCCCGAGACCGCGGCAGGCGGCGAGGGCCTGCGCCAGGGCTACAAAGCCGGCGACGGAAATGTCCTCGGCGCGCGCCGTCGGGGCTAGGCCGGCAGTCGAGAGCAGGGCCGCGACATCGACGCCGAGCGAGCGCAAGCTCTGGCGCAGCATCTTGCGCCGTTGCCCGAAGGCGGCTTTCGTTACGGTCTCGAGCAGTCCGCGATCGCAAGACAGCGGCGCCGCCCGCGGCAGGATCCGTACCAGCGAGGATGTGACTTTCGGTGCCGGCACGAAGGCCGAAGGATTGACGTCGAACAGAATGCGCGCCTCGCAGCGCCATTGCACCAGCACGGACAGCCGGCCGTAGCTCTTTGAGCCGGGCGCGGCCACGATGCGCTCGGCGACCTCGCGCTGGAACATCAGGACGGCGGCATCGTACCAGGGCGGCCACGGCTCGATGCAGACCCAGGAGACCAGCAGCGCCGTGGCGATGTTGTAGGGCAGATTGGCGACGATGCACACCGGGCCGCGCTCGAAGCGCGAGCGCGGATCGAACGTGAGCGCGTCCGCCGCGACGATGTCGAGACGCCCGGGATAGTGCTCGGCGATCTCCTGCAGCGCCGCAATGGCGCGCTCATCGCGTTCGACGGCGATCACGCGAGCGGCACCGAGCGCCAACAGCGCGCGCGTCAGGCCGCCCGGCCCGGGGCCGACCTCCAGCACCGTCACGCCGATGAGGGGACCCGCCGCGCGCCCGATGCGCGCGGCCAGATTGAGGTCGAGAAGGAAATTCTGTCCGAGCGATTTTCTGGCGACGAGAGCATGGCGGCGAATGACGTCGCGCAACGGCGGCAGGCCGTCCGGCGCGGAAGTCACGGCGCTGGCAGCCGCGCCTGGCTGTCCGCCTTGGCCAGCCGTGCCGCCAGCCGCAGCGCCGCAACCAGGCTGGTCGCGTCGGCGGCACCGGTGCCGGCGATGTCGAAAGCGGTGCCGTGATCGGGCGAAGTACGCACGAAGGGAAGGCCGAGCGTGACGTTGACGGCGTGGTCGAAGGCCAGCGTCTTGATCGGGATCAGCGCCTGGTCGTGATACATGCACAGAGCCGCATCATAGGTCGCGCGTGCCCGCTCGTGGAACAGCGAATCGGCTGGCAGCGGGCCCCGCGCATCGATGCCGTCGGCCATGAGCCGAGCGACAGCCGGCGCCACGATGGCGCGGTCCTCCTCGCCGAGTGCACCGTTCTCGCCGGCATGGGGATTGAGGCCGGCGACCGCGAGCCGCGGGCGCGGAATGCGAAAGCGCACGGCAAGGTCGCGCGCGACGATCCGTCCAGTCTCGACCACAAGTTCGGTCGAAAGATGTTTGAAGATTTCTCTGAGCGGCAGGTGGATCGTCACCGGTACGACAGCGAGTTCCGGCGACCACAACATCATGACCGGCCGCAGCGACTTGCCGGTCGCTTCCTGCACCAGCGTGGCCAGGAATTCGGTGTGGCCGGGCTCGGCAAAACCCGAGTCATAGAGCACATTCTTCGCCACCGGGTTGGTGACGATGGCTGCGGCCGCGCCTGCCATGACGTCGGCGACCGCGCGGCGGATCGAGGCAATGGCGGCTGGCGCGCTCGATCGATCCGGGTGGCCCGGCTCGGCGCTCACCGCTACGTCGATGCCAACCACCGGCAAGGCGGAGGCAAACACGGCGGCGGCCGCGGCCGGCGTCACCGCAACGATCGGAACGTCGAGGCCGAGACGACCGGCGCGCTGCCTGAGAAAATCCGGGTCGCCGACGACGTAGAATCGCGGAACGTCGAGTTCGGCGCGTCGATGCCAGACCGCAAGGGCCAGGTCGGGGCCGATCCCGGCCGGCTCGCCGAGCGTCAATGCCAATGGCTGCACGATTTCGCTTCTCGCCGGCTACTTTTCTTCGGGCGTCTTGTATTCGATCATTGCCGCGCGCCGCAAACTCTCAAGGTAGCGCTTGGCTTGGGCGCCGAACTTTTGCTGGAACATTTGATCGCGAATTTCCTTCATTCCCGGCGTGTCCGATTTGGTTTCCTTCTTGTCGCAAATCGCGAACATCTGCACCCCCTCCGCCGTCGTTTCCGGCGGAGTCAGATGGCCGACCCCGGTGCCGTCGAGAATGTCGCGCAATTGCTGCGCCAGCTCGGCGGAATATTTCGAAACCTGATCGCGTACAGCGACGTCGGGCAGAGCGCGCGCAAACGGAATGCCATCATTGCAGTTCTGAAAGCGCGCGCGCAAGGCCTCGGCGTCATGTTTGCGGGCCTCATAAGCGGCGTCGGGCGAACCGCGCGGTACAATGAGAACGACGGGGCGCATGATGTATTCGTATCCGACGTCGTCTTTTTCCGCGGGCTTGTGCAGCTCGAGCTGCGCTTCGACATCCTTGTCCCTGATTTCCAGGCTCGCTCGGTAGCGTCCGCGCACCAGATTGGTCCAGGCAATCTGCGCCCGCAAACGCCGTTTGAGCGTGTCGGCGCTCGTGCCGTTGCTTGTAAGAATTTGAGTCAACCTCGGCGCATCCACGCCCATGCGCGTCGCGACGGCGGCATAAGACTTTTCCACTTCCGAATCTGGAACTTCGACGCTGTAGCGCTTGGCCTCGGTCACCTCCAAAATTTCGTCGATCAGGCTATCGAGCACTTCCTTGCGCGTTGGCAGCTTTTTGGTGCTGAGCAGGATGAATTTGCTCCGATGCTCGACATCGAGGATCGTAATCGGCTGGCCATTAACAAATGCCACGACCTGTTGCGAGCGGGCGCCGGAAGGAACGGCGAGCACGATCGCTGCGGCGAGCATTGTCGCCACAAAAGCCTGCCGGCGGGTACGGAGCGGGAATCGCGATATCAACTCTTGTTCTCCCTCGACCAAGGGCGCCGCGGCCCTTCGTTTGGTTATCCCAGTCCTCGCGAAACGCACCATTACCATCTCAACGAGGAATTTAGAACGCAGAGCGTGGGACTAGCCGTCCTCCTGGTGCAACAGCGCAACAAATCCGGTCAGGCCGCCGACCAGCACCGGAATCCACGCCGCCATCACCGGCGGCATGAGCTCCGATTTGCCCATGTCCTCGGTGAATTTCGACAAAACGAACAACAAAAGGCCCGCCGAGATTCCGCTTAACACCATCTTCTGCACACCGCCGAAACGAAAGAACCGCAGGCTTACCGAGGCCGCCAGCAGGACCATGCCGGTGAGCAGGAACGGACGCGACAACAGCAATTGGTACTGCAGCCGGTAACCGGCGGCGACCAGGCCGGCCCGATCGGCCAGCTCGATGTAAAAGGGCAGCTGCCAGAACGGCACGGTTTCAGGGGTGGCAAAGCTTTCCCGCACCTGCTCGAGCGTCAAGTTGGTGCTGAGGCGATAGGTGTCTTGGGTAGCGGGCGGTGAGCCGCTCGCATAGATCCGTACTTCATCCAGCCGCCAGTAACCCTGCTCCAGCGCCGCACTCTTCGCCTCCATCCGCTCCTGGAAGTGACCCGAGCTATCGAACGTATAGACGCTGACGGCGCCGAGCTCGGAGCCCTGATTACGGCTCGACTTGGCGTTAATAATTGCCGCGCCGTCGGCGCTCTTCTGCCGAACCCAGAAGCCGGCGGTGTTTTCTTGCAGTGCCGAGGTTGGCAACTCGCCCTGCATCTCGGCTTCTAGGCGCTTCGAACGCTCGTGCAGAATCGCGGCGACCGGGTTGTAAATGGTCGTAGCGACCGTGCCGAACAGGAATGCCGCGATCATAGCCGGCGCCACGAATTGCCAGGCGGACATACCGGCGGCGCGCGCCACCACCAATTCGAGACGGCGCGACAGCGCCAGATAGCATGACATCGCCCCCACCAGCACGGCGAACGGCATGATGCGTTCGGCGAGCTGGGGAACGCGGAACAGGGAAATCTCGGCAAGCAGCCAAGCCGTGGCCTTGGGCCAGTCGGCGCTGCGGCGCATCAGTTCGATGTAGTCGATCATCGCCGCCAGTGCGACAACGCCGAAGAACGTGGCGATGACGGATTTGAGAAAGCGCAATCCGAAATAACGTGAAAGCGTACCCGTCAGCATCGGCGCGCTCCTCAACTGGCCGTCGCTCGGGCGACGCGGTCGCCGACGGCAGCGGCTATTTTGGACACCGCCAGCCCAGGCTCGAAGGCCTGGCCGCGAGAAATCAGCCACAATCCGGCGACGCCCGCACCAACAAGAGCGACGTATTGCACGGCGAGCATGCTCGGCGTGCTGACGCCGACGATGACGCTGAGAAAGCCGATGACGCGCAACAACGACACTGCGCCGATCAGGCTCAACAGCGACAGCGTGCGGCTCTGCCGTGTCGTTTGCGGCGGGCCGAGGAAGGCGTAGGCAAGGATAGCGAATGCCAGCGGATAAAGCGGCGCTGCAAATCGGTCGTGTAGTTCCGATCGATACTGGGCAGCCTGCGCCACGGAGAGCACGTCGTCCGGCCGCGGCCACCACAGGTCCCAAATGTTTTTCTCGCGCGCGTTGTAGACGACGTTTTGCGGCCCGGCGGTGAACTTCGACATGTCGAAGGCGTAACGCTCGAATGTCACGATGCGCGGATCGCGCTGGCCGGCTTCCAGCCGCTGCACGCTGCCGCCTTCGAGTACCAGGAACGAGCCGGTCTCGTTCTTCACGATCTCGCCCTGCTCGGCGAGATAGGTGGCGTGTTCGTTGGCATCGCGCCGATCGTCAAGAAATATCCCGAGCAGAAGTCCGTTCGGCCGCCGGTCGGCGATATGGAAGGTGAGGTTGCCGCCCACCGTGGCGAAGCGGCCCGGTTGCACGATATTGGTGAGAATGTCGGCGCGCACCTGCGTGCCCCAGTCGCGCATCTCGCGTAGCGCGCTCGGCGATACATAGACGGCCATGGCGGCGACCAGCAACGAAACGACAAAAGCCGCGGCGAGGAAGGGACTAAACAACCGCCACGGCGAGACGCCGGCGGCGTTCATGACGATGATCTCGGAATCCGAACTGAGCTTATTGAGGACATGCGCGGCGGCCAGCACCAGCGCGATCGGCGCGATCATCATGATGAGCAGGGGAATGAACAGGCCGGTGAGGCCGACGAAGACGAAGACGGTCTGCCGCTGGCTGGTGATCAGGTCGAATTCGCGGATCGCCTGCGTGAACCACATCACGACGGTCAGGCTGATGAGGGTGATCAGAAACGCACCCATGGTGGTGCGAAACATGTAACGGCCGATCGACCCCATCGGATTTTACATCCCCTGACGGGCCACTCGTGGGCCACGCCGGACCCCGAGGCCGCGCCGCCTCCCGAGTCGAGTTCTGCGATTTCATGCTTTCACAAAATGGCCTCGCCAAGGCAAGGCTTTGAGCTTGAATGGCCGGCAGAGCAATGGCTCTGCGTTATGAGAAGGAGCTTTGCACGATAGCGCGGTCCGGGTCATATGTGGGGTCACGAAACCTTTGACCCGGCCAAGAAGGACCGACCATGACCGACCCTCTCAAGCTCGGCTTTACCTCGTTCGACCGGCTGCGGGGTGTTCTCGTTACGTTCTGTGCGGAAGGGCTCAAGTTCGGCCCCGCAACCCAAAAAGCCCTGTCGCCGATCGGGGATCTTGCACGCCGTGCAGCGGCCGCGGATCGCTTCACCGGGAAGAAGGCATCGGCCCTCGACATCATTGCGCCTTCCGGCCTCAACGTGCCGCGTTTGGTCATCGTCGGCACCGGCAAGGAGCGCGAACTCAAGGAACGGGATCTCGTCAAGCTCGGCGGCGCCGCAATGGGCAAGATACCGATCGCCGCGGCGCAGGCGACGATTTTCGCCGAATTTGCAGGGGGCGCGCTCAAGGGCGATCAGGTCGCCAAGCTGGCGCTCGGCGGGCGCCTTCGAGCCTATACGTTCGACCGCTACAAAACCAAGCGCAAGGAAGACGAGGAGCGGGCGAAAAAGCTGGAAGTGAATTTCGCGTGCGCCGGCCCGGCCGCGGCGGAGAAGGCTTGGGCGCGCACGAGCGGCGTCGCCGACGGCGTCGTGTTGGCGCGCGACCTCACCAACGAGCCGGCCAATGTGCTCTATCCCGGGGAGTTTGCCCGTCGGGCGTCGGCCTTGCGCAAGCTGGGCATCGTCGTGGAGGTCCTCGACGTCGCGGCGATGAAGAAGCTCGGAATGGGGGCGCTGCTCGGCGTCGGGCAGGGTTCGGCGCATGAACCGAAGCTCGTCGTCATGCGTTGGAACGGCGGCAAGCGCGGTGCCGATCCCATTGCATTCATCGGCAAGGGCGTGTGCTTCGATACTGGCGGCATCTCCATCAAGCCGGCGCAGGGCATGGAGGACATGAAGGGCGACATGGCGGGGGCCGCGTGCGTCGTCGGCCTCATGCAAGCGCTCGCGGCGCGCAAGGCCAGGGTCAACGTGGTTGGCGCCATCGGGCTCGTCGAAAACATGCCGGACGGCAAGGCGCAGCGCCCCGGCGACATCGTCACCACGATGTCGGGTCAAACGATTGAGGTCATCAATACCGATGCCGAAGGCCGCCTCGTGCTCGCCGACGTGCTGCACTACATCAACAAACGCTTCAAACCGAAATTCATGGTTGATCTGGCGACTCTCACCGGCGCGATCATGGTCGCGCTGGGGCAGGAATATGCCGGCGTGTTCTCCAATGACGACAAGCTCGTCGAGCGCCTGACCAAAGCGGGAGAGGCAACCGACGAGCGGGTGTGGCGCATGCCGCTCGGGTCCGAATACGACAAGATCATCGATTCAAAGATCGCCGACATGAAGAATAGCGGCGGCCGCTTTGCCGGCTCGATCACCGCCGCGCAATTTCTTCAGCGTTTCGTTAACAAAACGCCATGGGCGCATCTCGACATCGCCGGCACCGCGCTTGGCTCGCCGCAGACAGATATCAACAAAAGCTGGAGTGCCGGCTGGGGCGTGCGCCTGCTCGACCGGTTCGTCGAGGACTATTACGAACGCTGATCGCGGCGGACGCGGGCTGGACGGGCATCGTCGCCGTCAACCAGACTTCTCCACCTTCAGCACCAGCTTGCCGAAATTCTCGCCGCTGAACAGTTTCAGCAGCGTCTCCGGAAATGTCTCCAGGCCCTCGACGATGTCCTCGCGCGATTTGAGCTTGCCTGCGGCGATCCAGGCGGCGATTTCGCGCGCCGCCTGCGGAAACCGATCGGCGTAGTCGAACACCACCATACCCTCCATGCGGGCGCGGTTGACGAGCAGCGAGAGATAGTTGCTCGGACCCTTGATCGGCGTAGTGTTGTTGTACTGCGAGATGGCCCCGCACAGCACCACGCGGGCATGCCTCCGCAAGACAGCGAGTACGAGGTCGAGGATATCGCCGCCGACATTGTCGAAATATACGTCGACGCCATTCGGGCAATGCGTTCGCAAGCTCTTGCGCGTGTCTCCCGCCTTGTAGTCGATCGCCGCATCGAAACCGAGCTCGTCGACAAGGTAGCGGCATTTGGCGGCGCCGCCCGCGATCCCGACCGCGCGGCATCCCTTGATCTTCGCGATCTGGCCGACGGTGGCGCCGACCGCACCGGCGGCGCCCGAGACCACCACGGTCTCGCCCGGCTTGGGTTGGCCCACGTCCAGCAGGCCGAAATAGGCGGTCATGCCCGGCATGCCGAGAGTATTGAGAAACGTCGGCAACGGCGCGACGTTGGGGTCGATCTTGGTAAGTTGCGCGCCGTCGAGCGCCGCGTATTCCTGAACCCCAACTGCGCCGCTGACATGGTCGCCAACGGCAAAGCCGGAATGCTTCGAGGCAATCACCCTGCCGACGCCGCCCGCGCGCATCACCTCACCAATTCCAACCGGCGCGATATAGGATTTGCCCTCGTTCATCCAGCCGCGCATGGCCGGGTCGAGCGAGAGATACAAGACCTTGGCAAGAACCTCGCCGTCGCGCGGCTCCGGAACGGGCGTCTCGGTGAATTGCCAGTCACTGCGCTTGGGCAGGCCGATCGGGCGCGCCGCCAGTCGGATCTGATGATTGAGTTCACCGGTCATGAGGCAGCCGCCTGTGTTGTTGCATGCTCTCACTTCGTAGCATGACCGTTACCGGCCGCGAAGGTTGCAGCGCAGCTCCTGCTGCTCCAAGGTTGATTATCCGATGGCGGATTCGACATAGTCGGCCCTGGACCCTTCAGCAGATCACCACATGACTGAAATCCTCTTCTACCACCTGCAAGGACAGACGCCGGAACAGGTCTTGCCGGCGCTACTGCTGAAATCGCTCGAGCGCGGCTGGCGCGTCGTGGTGCAGGCCTCCTCGGAAGAGCGCATCGAGGCGCTTGACGCTCATTTGTGGACCTGGCGGGACGATTCCTTTCTCCCGCACGGGACTTGGCGAGGCGCCGAGGCGGCGCAGCAACCCATTATGCTGACCGTCAACGACGACAATCCGAACGGCGCCATCGTGCGCTTCCTCATCGAGGGTGCGGCGATGCCCAGCGATGCGGTCGCGTATCAGCGCGTCGTGGTGCTTTTCGATGGGGAAGACCCCGATGCCGTCGAAACGGCGCGGGCGCGGTGGAGCGAGGCTAAATCGGCCGGCTTCGAGGTGACCTATTGGCAGGCCGACGAAAATGGCGGCTGGCGACGTCAAGCCTGACCGTATTTGCAAGTCTAGGACAGGGTGCCGTCATATCACGCTGATTTAAAACGACTTTCCTTCTTAATCATGTACCCGAAGAGCGCGTGGCAAAGCCTGACTTTCGACACTATATTTTTGCCCGAGGCGTAGTTTGCATATATAGTGGTTCCATGAATAAACCTTCAGTGAAAAGGCGGCCGGCAGTCAAGGCAAGCCGCACTCCGGTTGTTCGTAAGGCCGTTTCGCGGCAAGTTTCGGGCAAAACCGAGCCTAACAACAATGCCGTGAAGATCGCTGCGATAGCTGTCGCCCATCAAGCGTCCGTGCGTAGCCAGGCATTGCGAACCCACAGGTTCCGTGTCGGCCAAACAGTGCTGTACACGTCAAGTCCGATCAGCCGCCCGGGCGCCAGCGGGACCTACAAAGTCGTCAAGCTGTTGCCGTCCGATGGCGACGATTACCAATACCGGATCAAAAATCCCGGCGAAGCATTTGAGCGCGTGGCCAAAGAAAGCCAGCTCGAACTCGATCATTGATCGCGGTTCTGCGCGCGTCGGTGGATCGCGGGCGATCGCGCAATTGTTCCAACAGGGTTGCGGGCTGGCTTCTGCGGGACCTCTGGGCCATACTTCGCCGGGGAATGGTGTTCTTTCGGTGGGCGGAGTGGGTTGATGCTCGGCGTTGATCCCGAGATCGGGACCTCGGCGTTGCGGCTGTGGATCGCGGCCGGGTCGGCGGCATTGCTCCTCGCCAGTTGCGTGCTGGCGCTGTTGCGGCCGCAGTCTGGCGTCGCGGCTAGTCCGGTGATTCGCACCGGCTTCGTAATCCTCGGCGCGGTTCTCGGCGCAGCGATGACGTGGGCCTTCCTCGATCGCGCCGCCGTGGCTGACCGCACTGCCGAGCGCCGCGCTCTCGAATTGCGCGCGCAGGAACTGAGCGCGCGAGCCCTCGCTCCGGGCTCGCCGCTTGCCTGCCTCGACGCTGTGGTGGGCGAGAACGTGGCGGCGGCGTGCGAGAGGGCGCTCTTCGTGTCACCTGCGAGCGTGGCGGCCGCCTCGTCCTATGTCGCGGAACGGCTGGCGTTACTCGCGGCCATGGTTGCGTATGCCGACCGCGGCGGCGCTGATATCGAGGACGCGCTGCTGCCGCTGCGCCGTTCGCTCGAGGCCGACCCCTTCGGTTTCCTTGCCCATGTGCTCTCGAGCCGCGACGGCTGCACGAACCATAATTGCAAGGCCCTCGCGCTTCTGCATGATACGAGCCGGGTACGCGCAAACCTGAGCGCAGAGACGCTCGATCATTATCTGGAGCATTATCTGGCGCTCTGGGCCAAGGCGCCCGATGGCGCGCTGGCCGATGCGGCACCGGCTCAGACCGCCGCGATCCCACAAGGCCCGCGCAAGGTCAGCATCAACGCCGACTTTCCCACGGCAGCCTCAATTCCCGCGGTCAGCATCATGAATCCCGAGCCTTCAGGGCCGGTCCTGCCGGGCGTGGCGGCCGCCGCCGCTGCCAATCCGAACCCGCAGCCGGGCGCCGCACCGCCGTCGCGACGCTCGCGAAAGCAGGTCGCCAATCCCGCTCCACAAACTGCCGCTCAGCCGACTCCTTCGGCGGCAACCGAGCCGATTTGGCCTGAGCCCGTCCCATCGCCGCCGCAGACCGCCGCGGCGCCTGGCGGGGCCGGGCCGATTGAGCTCAATCCGGTTCCGCCTCCATCCAACGCAAGCGCCGGCATGAACGCGCGCTCGCAATGAGCTGAACATCCGGCTCCATCCGCCCCCTGGCGGATCGATGTGCGCCAGCGGTAAGAAGCTTCCGTCATGTTCAAATCCGTGCTCATCGCCAATCGCGGCGAAATCGCCTGCCGCATCGCCCGCACTGCCAAGCGTCTCGGCATCCGCACGATCGGCGTCTATTCGGCCGCGGACGCGGGCGCGCTGCATCGGCGGCTCTGCGACGAGGCCCACTTCATCGGGCCCGCGGAACCGCGCGAAAGCTATCTCTCGATCGAACGGCTGATCGAAGTTGCAAGGAAGGCTGGCGCCGAATGCGTTCATCCCGGCTATGGGTTCTTGTCCGAAAGCGCGGAATTCGCCGAAGCCTGCGAGCGAGCCGCCCTCGTCTTCGTCGGTCCGCCTGCCGCCGCGATCCGTGCCATGGGGCTCAAAGATCGTGCCAAGGCACTGATGGAAAAGGCCGGCGTGCCGATTGTGCCCGGTTATCACGGCGAACGGCAGGACACTAAGTTTCTTGAGGAAAAGGCCGACGCGATTGGTTATCCGGTGCTGATTAAGCCGGCCGCCGGCGGCGGCGGCCGCGGGTTGCGCCGCGTCGACAAGAAAGCCGACTTCAAACATGCGCTCGAAGGCGCGGTCCGAGAGGTGGCGGCGGCGTTCGGCTCCGGCCGCGTCTTGATCGAGAAATACATCGCCGCGCCGCGTCACATCGAGATCCAGGTTTTCGCCGACGGGCATGGCAACATCGTCCACCTCGGCGAGCGCGATTGCTCGTTGCAGCGCCGCCACCAGAAGGTCATCGAGGAAACGCCCGCGCCGGGTATGACGGCGGGGCTGCGGGCGCAAATGGGCGCCGCCGCGGTCGAGGCGGCAAGAGCCGTCGGCTATCGGGGCGCCGGCACCGTTGAGTTCGTTGCCGATAGCACCAAGGGACTGCGGGCGGACGGTTTCTGGTTCATCGAAATGAATACGCGGCTCCAGGTCGAACATCCGGTGACCGAGGCGGTCACAGGTCTCGATCTTGTCGCTTGGCAATTCCAAGTCGCCGCGGGTGAAAAGTTGCCGCTCGCCCAGGCAGAGGTCCAGTTCGACGGCCACGCGATCGAGGCGCGGGTTTATGCCGAGGATCCCGAGAACGACTTCCTGCCGTCGACCGGTACGATCGTGGGGTTGGATTTGCCCGGCGATGTTCGCGTGGAGAGCGGGATCGAAGCCGGTGGCGAAGTGACTCCCTACTATGATCCTATGATCGCCAAGCTGATCGCGCACGCGCCCACGCGGCAAGAGGCTCTCGACCGGCTTACAGCCGCGCTCGATCGCACGCTGGTTGCCGGCGTGCGCAGCAATGTGGCCTTCCTCGGCGCGCTCTGCCGCGCGCCCAAATTCCGGCAAGGCAAGGTCGATACCGGCTTCATCGATCGCAATCTCGCTGCGCTCGGCGCCGTGCCGCAGGGTCTCGATCGCGCCGCCGCCGCCCTCGGTGTCGCCCACTTGCTGGCGCGGGCCGAAATGGGCCAGGCATTTGGCGATACCGGCGGCGAGAATGCTTCGCCGCGGGATGGCGGGTTTGAGGCGGATTCGCCGTGGGCGGCGCGAGACGGCTTTCAGCTCGGCGCCACGCGCACGATTACGGTTCCGGTGCTCATCGACGGTGAGAGCGCCGACGCGGCGGTTTCCGACGGCAAGGACGGCGTAAAGGTTGCGATCGATGGCACGGCGCCGGCGACCGATGCGAGGGTGTTCGACGCGGAAGAGGAGGTCTTCGTTCTGCGCCACGGCCGCCAGACCCGCGTCCGTCTCAAGGATGTTGCTGCGGCGGCCGCAGCCGCGGGCGCCGGTGACGGGGTCGTGAAGGCGCCGATGCACGGCAGAGTCCTGGAACTATTTGTCGGCGGCGGCGAGTCCGTCCACGACGGTCAGCGCCTTGCCGTGATCGAGGCGATGAAGATGGAGCACACCTTGCGTGCGCCGTTTGCCGGCGTCGTCGTCGAGGTTGCCGTCGGCGCCGGCGCCCAAGTTGTGGAAGGCGCGCAGATCATGGTGATCGAACGGGTCGCGGAAGGATAGTCTGGAAACATGGCGCTCCATCTCATCAAGCTTTGCGTCGGCTGTGACTCGGTCCGCGATCTCGAGACTTGGATCAAGCAAAAGCTCAAAGAGAAGCGCAGGCGCGGCCAAAAGCCGGAACACGTCCATACGACGCGCATGGTGCCGAAGCGCGCCGCCGAGCTCGTCGACGGCGGTTCGCTCTACTGGGTGATCCGCGGCGAGATCGCGTGCCGCCAGCGCCTCCGCGATGTCAGGCCGTTCCGCGACAAAGAGGGTATCGGACGATGCGCCCTCGTGCTTGATCCCAAGGTGGTTCTCGTCGCGCCGCGTTCCTTTCGCGCCTTTCAGGGCTGGCGCTACCTGGCCGCGAAGGATGCCCCGCGCGACCTCGACAAGGCGGCGCCGGGCGCCGCCGCCATGCCGGAAAAGTTACGGCGAGAGCTGCGCGAACTTGGCCTGATGTGAGCGCGTCGATCCTTCGGCGCGCGCCGCCACATGGCGCGGGCGAAAGCGATGACCTAGAATCCGCGATAACGGGCGGCAGGCGCAGGCGCGCGGAGTAAGACGATGATCATCGGCAACGAGAAGGATGTGACCAAGGCGGTGCTGAGCGAGCTTGAGCGAGCGCCCGATCCGCGCTTTCGCGAGATCATGTCCGCCTTCATTCGCCACCTCCACGATTTCGCGCGCGAAGTGAAGTTGACCGAGCAGGAGTTTCAGACGGCGATCGCTTACATCAATGCGCTCGGCAAGCATAGCAACGAGAACCACAACGAAGCGGTACTGATGGCGGGGTCGCTCGGCTTGTCGGCGCTCGTCTGTCTCCTCAACAACGGCGATCATGGGCAGACCGAGACCGATGCCAGCCAGCTCGGTCCGTTCTGGCGTATGAATTCACCGCTGACGCCGAACGGCGGTTCGATCGTGCGGTCGCCCACGCCGGGCCCGGCGCTTTTTGTCGACGCCTATTACCGCGACGTCCGCGGCCAGCCGATCGAGGGCGCGAAGGTCGATATCTGGCACTCTTCGCCGGAAGGCTTTTACGAAAACCAGGACCCGACGCAATCCGACATGAATCTGCGCGGCAAGTTTATCACCGACGCCGAAGGCCATATCAGTTTCCGCAGCGTGAAGCCCGCCGGTTATCCGATTCCGATCGACGGCCCGGTGGGCGAGCTTTTGCGCGCGCAGCGCCGGCACAACATGCGCCCGGCGCATCTGCATTTCCTGGCTTACAAGGTTGGCTTCAAAACGTTGGTCTCGCAGATCTATGCGCCCGACGACAAATACATCGATAGCGACGTGCAGTTCGGCGTCACCCGCCATTTGCTCGGAAATTTTGTGCGTCACGAGGCCGGGCCGGCGCCGGCCGCCGACGTCAAGCCGCCATGGTATTCGCTCACCCACAACTTCGTGATGGAAGCCGGCACCGCGCGGCTGCCGAAGCCGCCGATCACCGGCAAGGCGCTGGGTGAGCGGCCGCAGATCCCGCATCTCGAACCGGCGTAAGTCGCGTACCCCTATACCCCGACGTTATCGATCAGCCGCGTCTTGCCGATGCGCGCGGCGACCAGGAGGCGGAGCGGCCCTTCCTTGGACGAAGCAACGGGGGCGAGCGTTCCGGCGTGGCGCGCTTCGAGGTAATCGAGTACGAAGCCGGCCTGCGCGATCGCCGCGCGGCCTTCGCTGAGAACCGAGTCGATCGGCTTGCCTGCGGCGATTTTTTTCGCGCACGCGGCGAGCACGCGATGGAGCGTCGGCGCTGCGGCGCGCTCGCGCGGCGACAGATAGAGGTTGCGCGAAGAGAGCGCGAGACCGTCCGCCTCGCGCACGATCGGCGCGCCGACGATGCGGGTTTTTAGGCCGAGGTCGCGCGCGAGCTGGGTGACCACCTTGAGCTGCTGATAATCCTTCTCGCCGAACACGGCGATGTCTGGCCCGCATTGGATCAGGAGCTTGGCGACGACGGTAGCGACCCCGGTGAAGAAATGCGGCCGGGAGGCATCCTCGAGGCCGGCCTTGGCCGGGCCTTCCGGCACGATCCGCGTCGCAAAGCCGGGCGGATACATGGTTTCCACGGTGGGCGTCCAGACGAGATCGGCCTTAAGGGCGGCGAGCGCCGCCACATCGGCAGCAAAGGTTCGCGGATAGGTGGCGAGGTCCTCATGCGGGGCAAATTGCGTCGGATTGACGAAGATCGAGACGATGACGCGATCGGCGCGCCGTTGCGCTAGCCGCACCAGGGCAAGATGGCCGGCATGCAGGGCGCCCATGGTCGGCACCAGCGCGGTCGTATCCCGCCGCCGGCGCCACTGCGCAAGGATGCGCCCGAGTGCCGGCAAGGTCCGGATCACGCGCGGCCGGCGATGCTTCGATCCTGAGAAACGTCCGGTCATGGTGGCGTTGCCGCGCAAGCACACACTGCGCGCAGTCCCCATGCGCCGTGTGGTTAATGATTAACTTATCGAGCACGATGCTGTATCTTGACGCTGCGCGTTGCAAGCCGGAGAAGGGATCGCCCCGCAGAGGTTGCCGCGCGATGTTAATGCAAGCTGATGTTGGCAAGCCGGTTTCGGCGCATGTCATTGTGCTTGGCAACGAAAAAGGCGGTTCTGGAAAGTCGACCACGGCCATGCACGTTGCTGTGGCGCTGCTGCAGGCCGGCCAGCGTGTCGCCACGATCGACCTCGATTCGCGCCAGCGCAGCTTTACGCATTACGTGGAAAACCGGCGCGACTGGGCGGCGCGTGCCGGCGTCAAGCTCGACCATCCGCGGCATTATTGTGTCGCGCGCGGTTTTGGCGCGCGGCTCGATGAAATCGAGGCGCAGGAGTTCGGCGCCTTCGCCGAGGCGGTGAGCGCGGTCGAAAGCACCCACGATTTCGTCGTTATCGATACGCCGGGCAGCGATTCGTACCTGATGCGGCTCGCTCATTCGATGGCCGATACGCTGATCACCCCGCTTAACGACAGCTTCGTCGATTTCGATGTGCTCGGCGTGCTCGATCCGAGTACCTTCGAGGTTAGCGGCGTCAGCCACTATGCGGAAATGGTGCGCGAGGCGCGCCGGCAACGCCGCTTGGTGGATGGCGGCTTGACCGACTGGGTGGTCGTGCGCAACCGCCTGTCGGCGCTCGGATCGCGCAACAAGCGGCTGGTCGGGGAGGGAGTCGATGCCCTTGCCAAGGAACTCGGCTTTCGCGCTATCGATGGCTTTGCCGAGCGCGTCGTCTATCGCGAGTTTTTTCCGCGCGGACTGACCGCGCTCGACGAAATCGACGACAATACAATCGGCTCGCGCTCCAATCCCGCGCACACGACCGCCCGCGACGAGGTCAAGAACCTTATCGAGGCGCTGAGGCTGCCGATCGACGAGCGCGGCAAGCGGCGCGCCGCAGCGCGGGCGGAATGGATCGCTGCCGCCGCCAAGCCGCTCGATACCCACGATCTGCTGGCCGATTGAGACGTCCGCGCCCATTGCGCCTGTTGGCCGAGGAGGCCACCTTATAGCGAGAGGTTTTGACCTTGCCGCGAAGGGCTCCGCAATGAGCAAAGACCGGTCCGGCGTCACGCCGGCGCCGAGCCATGATCCGGTCCACTCCAGAGCGCCCGACCGGGCTCCGCCGGCCTCTTCACGCGCGGAGCTTGATGCGTTCCTTGCTGGCGTCAACACGCTCGGCCCGGCGGTCAAGACCGGCGGGCGCGGGCGGCTGGTTTTCGCGCTTGATGCGACAATGAGCCGGCAGCCGACCTGGGATCAGGCCTGCGTGCTGCAGGCCGAGATGTTCCGCGAAGCCGCCGCCGGCGGCGGCCTCGATATCCAGCTCGTTTATTATCGCGGACTTGCAGAATGCCGCGCCTCGCCTTGGGTCGCCGAGCCGCAGCGGCTCGGCGAGCTAATGACGCGCATTGAGTGCCGCGGCGGTCATACTCAAATCGCCAAGGTTCTCGCTCACGCGCGGCGCGAAAACGACAACGCCAAGATCGGCGCGCTGGTCTTCGTCGGCGACGCCATGGAGGAAGCACTCGACGGCTTGTGCGCCCGGGCCGGCGAGCTTGGCCTGCGCAATGTGCCGGCGTTTATGTTCCAGGAAGGCTACGATCCGGTCTGCGAGCAGGCCTTTCGCGAGATAGCCCGGCTCACGCGTGGTGCCTATTGCCGCTTCGCACCCGGCGCCGCGCATGAGCTCGGGGAGCTGTTGCGCGCGGCGGCGGCTTATGCTGCAGGCGGTATGAAAGCCCTTGCCGATCTCCAAGCGAGGCACTCAACCGGTGCGGTCAGGCTGATCGAGCAGCTGAAATAGCTATGCCCCTTCTTCTCGGTGTCGTCGTCCTCATCCTGCTGTTGTGGGCGGTCAACGCTTTCTCCAA
Source organism: Xanthobacteraceae bacterium (assembly GCA_050011955.1). Classification (GTDB taxonomy): domain Bacteria; phylum Pseudomonadota; class Alphaproteobacteria; order Rhizobiales; family Xanthobacteraceae; genus BOG-931. Next base: position 69,388 of record JBEKIC010000009.1, on the reverse strand, counting down.
GGCCGATCCCAAGCAGGCCGCGCGGCTGTTGCGGTATATCGGTGGCGTCGCGGCGCTGATCTTTGCCCTCTTTCTTCTGATTCGAGGTGAGATCGGGCTTGCCATTCCGGTCGGCGTCCTTGGGCTCGGCTGGCTGGGCTGGCTGTCGCTATGGCCGGCGAGCTTCGGAGGCCGTACGCGAAAACGTCCGGGCCAGGTGTCGCGCGTACGCTCGGCCTTTCTCGAGATGGAGCTGGATCACGACAGCGGCGCGATGCGCGGTCGTATTCTCGCCGGGCGCTATGCCGGCGAATCGTTGGATGCACTCGATCCGCAGACCCTCATCGGTCTGATCGGTGAGATCGACAACGACAGCCGCCAGCTACTGATGGCTTATCTTGACCGCAGGGTGCCCCGCTGGCGTGAACACGCGCAGGGTGATGCGGGAGCGGGGCAGGCGAGCAGCGCTCCGCGCGGCAAAATGACTGAAGAGGAGGCTTATCAGATCCTTGGCCTTCAGCCCGGGGCTGGCGCGCAGGAAATCGGTCGTGCTCACCGATCCCTCATGAAGAAACTGCATCCCGACCAAGGGGGGTCGACGTACCTTGCGGCTCGCGTCAACGAGGCCAAGGATGTTCTGCTTCGCAGCCATCGCTGAGATTCCCTGAAAGGATCCTCGCGTGGCGCCCCGTCCGTCAATGACGTCTCGTCGCGCGTCCCGGTTCGCCGGGACTTCGTTTATTCGAGTATGATCTTCCGAGAACCGGAATCCGCTTTTCGGGTTCATGCTCTAGTTTCTCACAGCCATGCAGTCGATATCGCTGCGCTTGAGCTGTTTGCAGGTAGCTTCCGCGGTCGCCTTGTCGAAGCCGGCGAAGCGTGCCCGGTAGAGGGCCTTGTCGCCTTTCTGAACGCGCTCGGTGAACGCGTCCGCTGCGGCAAGCATAGCGGGGGCCTTGATCTGCGCGGCGCTCAGGTGCTGCTTGGCCTCGTCTTCGCCCTCGAAGGCACCGATCTGGATGAGCCAGCCGCCGCGCGCGCGGATCTGCGGCCGGGCGGGTTCAGGCTTTGCGATATCGGCCTTGGCCGGTTCGGTTTTGGCGGAAGCGGCAATCGCCGGCTCGGTTGCCGCGACCACGATTGTGCTGGGCGCAGCAAGCGATTGTGAAGCCGGCGCCGTGCGGACTATCGGTGCGGCGGCCGGTTGGGGCGCGGGAGCGGCGACCGGCACCAGCATGGGCATTGGGGCGAGCGACGCCGTCTGCACCGGGGCGGTGCGATAGGAGATCGTCTTTACCAGGACCGGCTGAATTGGGTCATTGGAGCCGGCCGCCGGGCGGTTATTTGCACTTGCCGTGGGTGCCGGGTCGGGGCGCGACGACAGCGGCGTCTTTGCTAACTCCGCCGGTTGCGGCTCGCCGCCTTGTTCAGCTTTCTCCGCGACCGCCGATGCGGTGCGCCGTAGCGCGGCCTCTTTGAGGTGCGCGCTGATCAATTCGCGCATGTGAGCGTCGCGCTGGGATGCCGAATGGCCGCCGAGCACCACGGCGACGATATAGCGGCCGTCGCGGTGCACCGAGGTGACGAGATTGAAGCCCGAGGCGCGGGTATAGCCCGTTTTGATGCCGTCGACGCCGCCAACCACGCCGAGCAGGTGGTTGTGATTGCGCATCGCCATGCCGTGGTAGACGAACTCTTCCGTGGAAAAGTATTTGTAATAGTGCGGGAAGCGCTCCTGGATGGCGCGCCCGAGCAGCGCCTGGTCGCGCGCGGTGCTGGTCTGGTCGTCGTCCGGCAGGCCGGACGCGTTCACATAGGTGGTGCGGCTCATCCCCAATGCGTGGGCCTTTTGCGTCATGAGCTTGGCGAACGCGTCTTCGTCGCCGCCAAGATTCTCGGCTATCGCAACGGCCGCATCGTTCGCCGATTTCGTAACCACCGCCTTAATGGCGTCTTGGACCGCGATGGTCTGGCCGGGTTTCAGCCCGAGTTTCGTCGGTGCCTGCTCGGCCGCGTGCTCGGAAACCTTAAGCGGCGTGTCGAGCCTGATCTTGCCGGCGTCGAGCTGCTCGAACAGCAGGTAGAGCGTCATGATCTTGGTCAGCGAGGCCGGATGGCGCAACGCGTCGGCGTTCGTCTCGTGCAGCACTCTGCCGGTGTTGCCGTCAACGACGATCGAGGCGAACGGCGGCGAATAGTTTTCGGCGCGAGCGCGAGAGTGGACGCCCGTCGCATGGCCTATGAAATGCACGTGGACGCGATAATGGTGCCGGGCGTCGGCAGAATCGCTGGTGAAGATGAGACCTGCTGCGATAGCGCCGAGGGCCACGGCGCCCCAACGAAGCCCATTCAAGGCTTCAGAACGAACTAGACCCATTACGCCCCCCATCCTTGACGCACCTGGAGCTCCTCTGGCGGGAGCCCACCCTGTTTGCTCCTTCGGGACGATGCGTCCCCGGGGCAAGCGGCCGGCTCGGCCACCCGTCCGATGGTGAGGCATCCCCCGACCAAGGACCGGTCGTCACACGAACGACACGGTCAAGCACGCTAGGGTAACGCTGTTGCGAAAGCGTTAACCCACTGCGCCGTCAAATTGTGCACTGCGGGAAGCCATTGAAGTTTTTTGTGCAGTGCACTATAATGATCATTGATGCTGGAAAGGGCCTTTTCAAGGCAAAGGGCCGCCTGACGTTAACCCCTGGCCATCGGCAGGCCGCCTGCCGCGGAGGAGCACCATGGATCAGATCAATAAGTTCGGCAAAGACAGCATGGACATGGCAATGAACTCATTCGGCGCCTGGACCAAGAACGCGCAAGCCATAGCGTCTGAGGTCGCCGACTACTCGAAGAAGTCATTCGAGCATTCAGCCGCGGCGTGGGAAAAGCTCATAGGCGCGAAGAGCCTGGAAAAGGCCGTGGAGGTGCAGAGCGAGTATCTCAAATCGTCCTATGAGGATTTCATCGCTCAATCGACCAAGCTCGGCGAGCTCTACGTCGATCTTGCCAAAGAGGCTTACAAGCCCTTTGAAGGCGTGCTCGCGAAGACCGCCGCGATGAAGTAATGCTCGCGGCAAGCGAAGTCGCGCGAAAGCCCGGCTTCATCCGGTCGCAGTGCGTGCTGCCTCTATTGGAGTGTTGACAAGCTTCGGTGTTCGAAAGAGTCCATATCGCGTAGCGCGTGTTGCGTTACGCCTTCGGCAGAACGGCTTCGATAGCCGCCGCGATCCTGGCGAGCGCTTGCTCCAGGCGTCCGACCCGGAAGGCGATATGTTCAAGCGCATACGCTGTCCGTTTGTCGGCTGAGGGCATGTTCTGCGCGTCATAATCCGGGACGAAGTCCTGCTCCAGCTCGCGAAGGAGTTTCGCGCGGCGTGGGGAGTCGACCATGTTTGTCTCCTGTCTCCCTGCTGCGATGAATATCCGAGTCGGCGCGCGGCACCAAACCGGGAAGGTTTGGGGGTAGCCGCGTAGCCGGCCAGCTGCCTTGAGCATGGCGGCGGCAGCGCGAACGTGAGACGGAACGCGGAAGGAGGGCGGGGGGGGTTGCGATGGACACCTTGTCATCGATCTGGAACGCGAGCCGATCCAAATCTATGATAGGGTGTTGGGGATTGCCGGGAGCGAAAGCCTCCCGGACGCCACCGCGATCCAGTGATCGCGCAATACCGGGTCTGGACGTAGACGAAGCAATGCCGCCGAATGACAACTGCACCAGCGATTTTCCGGTCCGCCTCGCGGATGAGGACCGCAAGCGCAAAGCCGATCAGAGCGGCCCCGGGACCGCGGTCATTACCAAGACGAAGCCGCAGACCAAGCGGCCGAACCTCTATCGCGTGCTGCTGCTCAACGACGACTACACGCCGATGGAGTTCGTGGTTCACGTGCTCGAGCGCTTCTTCAACAAGGACAGCGAGACGGCACATCGGATCATGATGCATGTCCACCAGCACGGGATCGGCGAATGCGGGGTCTTTACCTACGAGGTGGCGGAGACCAAAGTGACGCAGGTCATGGACTTTGCCCGCAAACATCAGCATCCTTTGCAGTGCATCATGGAGAAGAAGTGATTCCGGGGAGAACGCCTCACAAAATGAAGAGATCCTGAATGCCCACTTTCTCGCGTAGCCTCGAACAGTCGCTCCACCGGGCCCTGGCGCTCGCCAATGAGCGTCATCACGAATACGCCACGCTCGAGCACCTGCTGCTGGCGCTGATCGAGGATCAGGATGCGGCGGCGGTCATGCGGGCCTGCAATGTCGACTTGGACAAGCTGCGCCGCAGCCTCGTCGCCTATCTCGAGTCGGAGCTCGACAATCTGGTCACCGACGGCGCCGAGGATTCCAAGCCGACCGCCGGCTTTCAGCGCGTCATTCAGCGCGCGGTGATCCACGTCCAGTCGTCGGGCCGCGAGGAGGTAACCGGCGCCAATGTGCTGGTCGCCATCTTCGCCGAACGCGAGAGCCACGCCGCGTACTTCCTGCAGGAACAGGACATGACGCGCTACGACGCGGTCAACTATATCAGCCACGGCATCGCCAAGCGGCCGGGCATGTCGGAAGCGCGTCCGGTGCGCGGCGCCGACGAGGATACCGATACCAAGAATGGCGACGAGCCGAAGAAGAAGGGCGATGCGCTCGACGCCTATTGCGTCAACCTCAACAAGAAAGCGCGGGAAGGCAAGATCGACCCGCTGATCGGCCGCGAAGCCGAGATCAGCCGCACCATCCAAGTCCTCTGCCGGCGGCAGAAGAACAATCCGCTGTTCGTCGGCGAGGCCGGGGTCGGCAAGACCGCGATCGCCGAGGGGTTGGCACGCCGCATCGTCCATGGCGAAGTGCCGGATGTGTTGCGCAACGCCACCGTGTTCGCCCTCGATATGGGGACGCTGCTGGCCGGCACCCGCTATCGCGGCGACTTCGAGGAGCGGCTCAAGCAGGTCATCAAGGAGCTTGAGGCCTATCCCGGCGCCATCCTGTTTATCGACGAGATCCATACCGTGATCGGCGCCGGCGCCACGTCCGGTGGCGCCATGGACGCCTCAAATCTACTTAAGCCGGCTTTGGCGTCCGGGACGGTCCGCTGCGTCGGCTCCACCACTTACAAGGAATACCGCCAGTATTTCGAGAAGGACCGCGCGCTGGTGCGCCGGTTCCAGAAAATCGACGTCAACGAGCCAACGGTCCCCGATGCCATCGAAATCCTCAAAGGGCTCAAGCCCTATTTCGAGGATTATCACAAGCTCCGATACACCAACGAGGCGATCAAGGCCGCGGTCGAGCTGTCCTCGCGTTACATCCACGACCGCAAGCTGCCCGACAAGGCCATCGACGTGATCGACGAGTCGGGCGCGGCGCAGATGCTGCTGCCGGAGAGCCGGCGCAAGCGGACCATCGGCATCAAGGAGATCGAGACCACGATCGCCACCATGGCGCGCATTCCGCCGAAGGCGGTGTCGAAAGACGATGCCGAGGTGCTTCAGCACCTGCAAGAGACGCTCAAGCGCGTCGTTTACGGCCAGGACAAGGCGATCGAGGCCCTCTCGGCTTCCATCAAGCTCGCCCGCGCCGGCCTGCGCGAGCCGGAAAAGCCGATCGGCTGCTATCTGTTCTCCGGCCCGACCGGTGTCGGCAAGACCGAGGTGGCGCGCCAGCTCGCGGCAACGCTTGGGGTGGAAGTCATCCGCTTCGACATGTCGGAGTACATGGAGCGCCACACCGTATCGCGGTTGATCGGAGCTCCGCCCGGCTATGTCGGCTTCGACCAGGGCGGACTATTGACAGACGGCGTCGATCAGCATCCGCATTGCGTGCTGTTGCTCGATGAGATCGAGAAGGCGCATCCGGACCTGTTCAACGTGCTCCTGCAAATCATGGATCACGGCAAGCTCACCGACCACAACGGCAAGCAGGTCGACTTCCGCAATGTGATCCTGATCATGACCACCAATGCCGGCGCCGCCGACATGGCGAGGGCCGCCTTCGGCTTCACCCGCAGCAAGCGGGAGGGTGACGACATGGAGGCAATTACGCGGATGTTCGCGCCGGAATTCCGCAACCGGCTCGATGCGATCATCACCTTCGCGCATCTGTCGCAGGAAGTGATCGCCATGGTGGTCGAGAAGTTCGTCCTCCAGCTCGAGGCGCAACTGGCGGATCGCGACGTGACCATCGAGCTGACCGACGAGTCGTCGAAATGGCTGATTGCGAACGGTTACGACGAGTTGATGGGCGCCCGGCCGATGGCGCGGGTGATCCAGGAGCACATCAAGAAGCCGCTGGCCGACGAAGTGCTGTTCGGACGCCTGAAGTCCGGCGGCCACGTCCGTGTGGTTGTGGTCACCGACGAGGCCGGCAAGAGCAAGCTCAACTTCGAGTATCCCGACGGCCCGGTGACGCCGCGGCCGGAAAAGCTGCCCGAGCCGCGCCGCGCCAAGAAGCGCCGCTCCAGTCCGAAGCGTAAGCCGCCGGGCCCGCGCGGCAATGATACGCCCCCGCGCCGCGGCTCCGTGCCGAAAGTGCCGCTGGTCAAGGTCTAGGCCGGCGGCTCCCGCGCTCGTCCTGCGTAAGCCACCGGGGCCGACCCGAAGTGGTCGGCCCGATGAGAGGCTCCGCAGGCAATCCGGCGGTTTCCGGATTGCCTTGCGCCATGAAGCGCCAATTTACCCAAACCGCAGGCGGCGGCGTTGACACTGGGCGCGGCGCGGGTTTGTTAGCGCGCGATGCGGCCGAAGCGAACCCATGACCATTGACAAGACCTATCAGCCCGGCGCGGTCGAGCGCCGCATTTACGCGGCTTGGGAAGCCGCCGGCGCCTTCCGCGCCGGCCGGCCCGAGCGTGCCAAGGCGCCGCCCTATTGCATCGTGATTCCTCCGCCCAACGTGACCGGCTCGCTGCATATGGGTCACGCGCTCAACAATACGCTGCAGGACGTCCTGTGCCGTTTCGAGCGCATGCGCGGCAAGGATGTGTTGTGGCAGCCGGGCACCGACCACGCCGGCATCGCCACCCAGGCCGTGGTCGAGCGCCAATTGATGGAGCGCCAGGAGCCCGGCAGCCGCGAGCTGGGGCGCGACGCTTTCATCAAACGCGTCTGGCAATGGAAGGCGGAATCGGGCGGCACCATCATCGACCAGTTGAAACGGCTCGGCGCCTCCTGCGACTGGTCGCGCGAGCGCTTCACGATGGACGAAGGGCTGTCGCGCGCGGTGGCGAAGGTCTTCGTCGAACTCTACCGCGAAGGCCTCATCTACAAGGACAAGCGGTTGGTCAATTGGGACCCCAAGCTCAAAACCGCCATCTCCGACCTCGAAGTGCAGCAGGTCCAGACCAAGGGCCATCTCTGGCACATCAAATACCCGATCGAAGGCAGCGACGAGTTTGTCATCGTGGCGACGACGCGGCCGGAGACCATGCTCGGCGATGTCGCGGTCGCCGTGCATCCCGAGAACGAACGCCTCCGGCACCTGATCGGCAAGACCGCGATCCTGCCGCTTGTGGGCCGGCGCATCCCGATCATCGGCGACGACTACGCCGATCCGGAAAAGGGCACCGGCGCCGTGAAGATCACGCCAGCGCACGACTTCAACGATTTCGAGGTCGGCCGGCGGCATGGGCTGCCGCTGGTCAACGTGCTCGACATCGAGGGGGGGCTCGACCTCAAGGACAATGCGGAGTTTCTCCAAGGTCTTCCGCCGTCGGGCGCGCTCGAAGAAACGCTGGCGCTGCACGGCCTCGACCGCTTCGCAGCCCGCAAGAAAGTCATCGAGCGGCTGGAAGCCATGGGTCTCCTCGACAAGATCGAAAAGACAACGCACGTCGTACCGCACGGTGACCGTTCCGGCGCCGTATTGGAGCCGTTCCTCACCGATCAATGGTACGTCGACGCCAAGACGTTGGCTCAGCCCGCGATCGCAGCGGTGCGCGAAGGCAAGACTTCGTTCGTGCCATCGCAATGGCAGGCGACGTTCTTCAATTGGGTGGAGAACATCCAGCCCTGGTGCATTTCGCGGCAAATCTGGTGGGGGCACCAGATTCCGGCTTGGTACGGGCCCGACGGCAAAGTCTTTGTCGCCGAAAGCGAGGATGACGCGGTCGCGGACGCGCTCGCCCACTACACCGACATCGAGGAGATCACGGTCGAAGACGGCCACGACATCGCCGCCGATCCGGCGCGGCGCTCCCGCTTTGCCAATGAGTACCTGCACCGCGACGAGGACGTGCTCGATACCTGGTTCTCCTCGGCGCTGTGGCCGTTCTCGACGCTCGGCTGGCCCGACGAGACACCAGAGCTGAAGCGCTACTACCCGACCAGCGTCCTCGTGACCGGCTTCGACATCATCTTCTTCTGGGTCGCGCGCATGATGATGATGGGCCTGCATTTCATGCGCGAGGTGCCGTTTCCCACGGTCTACATCCATGCGCTGGTGCGCGACGCCAGCGGCGCCAAGATGTCGAAGTCGAAGGGCAACGTCATCGATCCGCTGGAACTGATCGACGAGTACGGCGCCGATGCCTTGCGGTTCACGCTCGCCGCGATGGCGGCGCAAGGCCGTGATATCAAGCTCGATGTGCAGCGTGTCGCCGGCTATCGAAGTTTTGCGACCAAACTCTGGAACGCCGCACGCTTCGCCGAGATCAACGGCTGCGCGCGCAATCCCGATTTCGATCCGCGCCACGCCAAAGAGACGCTCAACCGCTGGATCGCACACGAGACCGCAAAGACCGGCAGGGAAGTCACGGCAGCGCTTGAGGCCTACAAGTTCAACGAGGCCGCCGCCACGGTCTACCGCTTCGTCTGGAACGTCTATTGTGATTGGTATCTGGAACTGATCAAGCCGGTGCTCACCGGTCCGGATGGAGCTGCCAAGAACGAAACGCGCGCGGCTGCCGCCTGGGCACTCGACGAAATCCTGAAACTTCTGCACCCCTTTATGCCGTTCATCACGGAAGAGCTGTGGAGCGTCACCGCGGAGCAGGGCGCCAAGCGTCACCACGTGCTGGCGCTCGAGGCCTGGCCTGAGCACGACGGCCTCGATGACGCCGCCGCCGAGGCGGAGATCGGCTGGGTGGTCGATCTCGTCACGGCGATCCGCTCCGTGCGCGTCGAGATGAACATTCCCCCCGCCACCATGTTGCCGCTGGTGCTGGCGAACGCGTCGCCGCAAACCCGCATCCGAGCGCAGCACTGGTCGGAATTCGCGCGGCGTCTCGCGCGCGTCACCGATATTTCGTTCGCCGATGCCGTGCCTCAAGGCTCTGTGCAGCTCGTTGTGCGCGGCGAGGTCGCCGCGCTGCCGCTCCAAGGCGTGATCGATCTAGCCGCCGAGCGCGCGCGGCTTGCCAAGGAAATGGTCAAGTGCGATGCGGACATCGCCCGGGTCGATCAAAAGCTCGGCAATGCCGACTTCCTTAAGCGCGCGCCCGAGGAAGTCGTCGAAGGCGAGCGGGCAAAGCGGGCGGAGGCGCAGGCGCGCCGGGCCAAGATCGCCGAGGCGCTGGAGCGGCTCAAAGGCGCAGCGTGACTTCCCATCCCCTTCCGATCGCATTGGTGCTGCTGTGGCTCGTCGGTAACGCGCTGCGGCTGCCGATTCTCGCGGTCCCGCCGGTCATTCCGACGCTGCGCAGCGAATTCGGTCTTTCCGGCACCGAGGTCGGCATACTGACCAGCTTGCCGATCATCCTGTTTGCAGCGGCGGCGTTGATCGGCTCGCGCCTGGTCGGCCGGCTAGGGGCGGTGGCGGCGGCCATCGCCGGATTGCTGCTGGCGGCCTTGGGCTCGGCCCTGCGGGGCGCCGCGGCGGACGTGCTGACCTTCTTCGCCGCAACCATCGTGATGGGCGCGGGCGTGGCGGTGACCCAGCCGGCCATGCCCGCGCTGGTCGGCCGCTGGTTGCCGCATCGCATCGGTCTCGGCACGGGCATTTACACGAATGGATTGCTGGTCGGCGAAATCCTGCCGGTGGCGCTCTTCCCTCTGCTCTTTCCGCTACTCGGAAACAGCTGGCGCGCAACGTTCGTTTTCTGGGCGGTCCCGATTGTCGGGATTGCGCTTCTGATGATGGTCTTGGCGCAGCGGGAGAGAGGTCCGCGGGCCGCCGCCCCGGGGCCGCAGCGCTGGTGGCCTGACTGGCCGGCCCGCGACATCTGGACGCTCGGCTTGGTGTTTGGGAGCTCGAGCGCCCTCTATTACGCAAGCAACGCCTTCCTGCCCAGCCACCTGATCGAGGTCGGCCGCCCTGATCTTGTCAGTCCCGCATTGACCGCACTCAACACCGGTCAGCTCCCGGCGTCGCTCCTCCTCATTGCTTTCTCGCGTTGGCTCGAGCGTAGGGCGTGGCCGTTTGTGCTCGCCGGCCTCCTCGGGCTGGTCGCTATCGGCGGCTTGGTCGCGTACCCCGGCGCGCTGACGGTGGTCAGCGCGGGCGTGCTCGGTTTTGCCGCAGGCGCCGTCTTCGCGCTGGGTCTCACGCTGCCGCCGTTGTTGAGTACATCAAGCGAAGTCGCACGAGTATCGGCGGCGATGTTCACCATCGGCTATGCGGGTGCTGTAGCCGTCTCGCTCGCAAGCGGCGTCGCCTGGGACCTCGGGGGAACGACCGGTTTCGCCTTTCTGCCAATTGCGCTCTCGGCGCTGCCGCTCATCCTGCTGGTCCCGACCATCAGGTTCGGCCGCAAGCCGCGTGATGTCATTCACGGCGAATAAGCGCCGCGAAGGGCCTACCGCAAAGGCGGAATTCGGAGCGTTCAGGCTGCCGGTGCAAATGGCTTGCTGAGAAAGCGGGAGCCTTTGAGTCCGTAACGCCAGGGCCGGTCGATGGCCTTGGCGATGCCGATGCGAGGCCCGGCTACGATCTCCGCCGCACCCTGGCGCGCGAATAGCTCGAAGGGCGGGGCGTCGAGCGAAATCCCATTGTGCGCGCCGGTGATGTTCAGCGCTTCGCAGAGCCGCCCGGGTCCGGCGCAAAGCAACCGTTCGTCGGTCACTCCCCGCCGTCGGCGCATGATCGGGAGGCCGACGCTCGGCTCGATGGCGCGCAGGAGCACGGCGCTAGCCGAGCCCTTGGGCTCGCAGACGAAATTCAGGCACCAGTGGATGCCGTAGGAGCGATAGACATAGGCGTAGCCGGGCGGGCCGAACATCACCGCATTGCGGTCGGTTGGACCGCGATAGCTGTGCGCCGCGGGATCGGTGTGGTGATAGGCCTCGACTTCGACGATCCGACCGCCGGCGCCGTTGAAAAGCAACATTGCTCCGATCAGATCCGGAGCTACCTCGTGCACGCTGCGGCTGAAAAAGGCTCTGGTTAAACGCTTCTGCATGCTTCCATCGTCGCAGGCCCGATGGCTCTTGGTAAATCGAGACTTAAGCGGCGAACCGGCGGAGGTCGAATCTGTGTCCCCGCTGCAACACGCTTCGAACATTTGATCATTCCGCACTGCACCCATCCAAAGCGCCGCTTTTTAGCCATAGGATTTTTCGACATCGATAGCTGCGACTGTCGGTCAGTCGAGACAAAGCGTTGCGGCGCTTTCGATTTCCAGGCGGCTCTGCTTGAAATCGAATGGGGGGCGAGGGGGCCAGTTCGGCCCGTAAGAGTTCGATGGATGCCAAGACCAATTTGAAATTGAGGCTGCCAAGCCGCCACGCCACCGAAGGGCCTGAGCGAGCACCGCACCGCGCGTTCTATTACGCGATGGGCCTGACCAGTGAGCAAATCCATCAGCCGTTCGTTGGCGTTGCGACCTGTTGGAATGAGGCCGCCCCGTGCAACATCGCGCTGATGCGGCAGGCCCAGGCGGTGAAGCAGGGGGTCGCTGCCGGTGGTGCCACCCCGCGCGAATTCTGCACGATCACCGTGACCGATGGCATCGCCATGGGGCATGCGGGCATGAAGTCATCGCTGCCCTCGCGCGAGGTCATCGCCGATTCCATCGAATTGACGATGCGCGGCCATTGCTACGACGCGCTGATCGGCGTCGCCGGCTGCGACAAGTCGCAACCGGGCATGATGATGGCCATGTGCCGGCTCAACGTGCCGTCGATCTTCATCTATGGCGGCTCGATTTTGCCCGGCACCTTCAAGGGCAGGCCGGTCACCATTCAGGACGTCTACGAAGCCGTCGGCAAGCACTCGATCGGCGAAATGTCCGACGCCGATCTCCACACGCTGGAGCAGAACGCCTGCCCCTCGGCCGGAGCCTGCGGCGCGCAGTTCACGGCCAACACCATGGCGACGGTGTCGGAGGCGATCGGCTTGGCGCTTCCTTATTCGGCCGGCGCGCCGGCGCCGTACGAGATCCGCGACAGGTTTTGCATGCTCGCGGGCGAAATGATCATGGATCTCATCGTCAAGAACATCCGGCCGCGCGATATCGTGACCCGGGAGGCGCTGGAGAATGCCGCCGCCGTGGTCGCCGCGACCGGGGGCTCGACCAATGCCGCACTGCACCTTCCGGCGATCGCCAACGAATGCGGCATCAAGTTCGATCTCTTCGACGTCGCCGAGGTCTTCAAAAAGACGCCGTATATCGCGGACTTGAAGCCATCCGGTCGCTATGTTGCCAAAGACATGTTCGAAGCTGGCGGCATTCCGCTGTTGCTAAAGACGTTGCTCGACCATGGCTTCCTGCATGGCGACTGTCTGACGGTCACCGGCCGCACCCTGGCTGAGAACCTCAAATCGGTGAAGTGGAACGCCGATCAGGATGTCGTTCGCCCGGCCGACAGGCCGATCCTGCCGACCGGCGGCGTCATTGGTCTTAAAGGTAACCTCGCGCCCGAGGGCGCCATCGTTAAGGTTGCCGGCATGGAGCGCTTGCATTTCACCGGACCGGCACGTTGCTTCGATGGCGAGGAAGCCTGTTTCGAGGCGGTGAAGAACAAGAAATACCGAGAAGGCGACGTGCTGGTCATCCGCTACGAGGGCCCCAAAGGTGGACCCGGAATGCGTGAGATGCTGGCGACGACCGCGGCGCTCTACGGACAGGGCATGGGCGGCAAGGTCGCGCTGATTACCGACGGCCGCTTCTCCGGCGCTACCCGCGGTTTCTGCGTCGGCCATGTCGGTCCGGAAGCCGCCCTGGGCGGGCCTATCGCGCTCTTACGCGACGGCGACATCATTGAGCTCGATGCCGAGAAGGCAACGCTCGACGTCAAGCTGCCGAAGGGCGAGCTCGAGCGGCGCGCGCGGGAATGGAAACCGCGGGGCGATGAGTTCACCTCCGGATATTTGTGGAAATACGCCCAACAGGTCGGATCGGCGCGCGACGGCGCCGTCACCCATCCGGGCGGGTCGGTCGAAAAGGCGTGTTATGCGGACATCTAGCGTAGCGGCTCCTCTCGCCAAGGGCGCCGTGTTGGTCGCCATTGTGGGCGGACTTGGCATCGCGTTCGGGTTCGGATCAGGCTCCGGGCTTGGCTTCGCACCCGAGCCGGCGCTCGCCTTTGACGGCACGACTACGCCGAGCACGGCATCGCTGACGCCGAGCGACGGCTTGCGTGGTACGACCACGACGCCGGACGGCGGCGACAAGGCGAAAGCGTTTACCGCCCTCCAATATGCGGCCGATCAAGGACACCTCGCCGCGCAATGGAAGGTGGGCCGCATGTATGCGGCAGGCGATGGCGTTCCCCATGACGACCTGCGCGCCTTCAACTATTTCAGTCAGATCGCCAATAGTCATCCGGATGAGATGCCGGGCACTGCCCAGGCGCACATTGTGGCCAATGCCTTCGTCGCATTAGGGCACTACTACCTCACGGGTATTCCCAATTCGGCGGTCGTGCAGGATACCGGGCGCGCGCGTGAGATGTTTGCCTATGCTGCGTCCTATTTCGGCGACGCGGACGCCCAGTACCAGCTCGGCCGGCTTTATCTCGACGGCACGCCAAGCGATCCGCACCAGGCGGCGCGCTGGTTCCAACTCGCCGCGACCAAGGGCGACTGCCGCGCCGAGGCGGTCCTCGGCGACATGCTGTTCCAAGGCCAAACCGTGCCGCGGCAAGCCGCGCGCGGCTTGATGTGGCTCACGCTGAGCAAGGACTGCGCCGGTCCGGAAGAAAACTGGGTCAAGCCGCTCTATGACAACGCCTTCCACCGCGCCAGCGACGACGAGCGGGCCATGGCGTTCGTCTTCCTTGAGGACTGGCTGAAGGGCCGCAGGGAATAGGCGGCGCGTCGGCGAGGGTTATCGAGGGCGCGCGAACCTTCACAGGTTGTAAGCCGAGCGAAAGCCGCCCCAGTGCTTGCCGAACACGCGGATGGGGGCGTCGATCTCGCGCATCATGATGGTCACGCCGTTGCCCATGTCGCGGGGATAGACCTGAATGATGTAAGGGCGCACGTTGCGCGCGGCGGCGAGACCGGCGCGATCGTCGAAGATACGGCGATTGCGTGAATGCACCGTATTCCATACCGTTTCACCGGGGCGCTGCGGCAGCGAATATTTGCGATTGTGAACGGGCAAATAAGCGTTTCTGTCGACCGCTACGCAGAACACCATCCGGGAGTCGCTCGCCAGCAAGGCCTCCTGTATCGGCGGCAACACGTCCTCTAAAGCGGAGAGAAACCGCGTGCGATGTTGCAGCGGGTCGGTTCCTTCGATCGCCATGTAGTCGTTGTCGAACAGATCCTCCTGCGTCAGCTTACCCTCTTCGACAAGTCTCTCGAGCACGCGCGAGATGTCGTTGGCGACGTTGACGGCGCGCGAAATAATTTCTCTGTTCTCTTCGCGAATGGATACGAGCTTGCGCTCCAATTCCGCGCGCACGGCCGAACTCATTTCCAAAAATTCGAGATGCAATCCAAGCGAGGATAGGTTGGCCACGCGAACCCGCGTCGTGCCTATGCCGTCGATCTTGGCCTGCAGGAGGGCGAACTCGCCAATCGGCCGCGTGTCGTCCAAGCGGACCAGCATGCCGCCCTCGGAAAGGTCGGCGGTCCGGCCATGAACGCTGGTCGCGCCGATCTGCAGCTCGACTCCGATTTCGCAGGGCAGGCGGTCATGTCGCCTGCGATCGCCGGCTTCGCTTTGGCGCAGGAAGATCGTCATCCGCATCTTGAGCTTTTCGGCTAGCGCGCTGACGCGCCGGCCGTTCTGCTCGACCGACTTGACATGCGCATTGGCGCCGGTTGCGGCGGTGCCGATTTCGGATGCGCCGTCGGAGACGGCGTTGGCAAATCGCAGAGTTTCGTTGGCGTTGCGCGCCACCGCCGTTGTGGCGCTGTTCTGCTGTTCCACCGCCGTCGCGACAGCTGCGAACAGCGGCTGAATGACTTTGATCACATCAGTGATCCGCTGCACCGCCTCAAAGCAAGCTGCGGCATCGTGCTGCAACGCATTGATCTTGTGCGTGATCTCTTCCGTAGCCTTTTGCGTCTCCAGGGAGAGATTCTTCACTTCGGCGGCGACGACCGCGAAGCCGCGTCCGGCGGCGCCCGCGCGCGCCGCCTCGATCGTGGCGTTGAGCGCCAGCAAATTGGTCTGTCGCGCTACCGTCGAAATCAGGTTCACCACATGGCCTATTTCGGTCGACGACTTCTTCAACCCATCGACGCTACGCCCCGCTGTTGTCGCCGATGTGCTCGCTTCATCGGTGAGATTGTCCGCCCGGCGCACTTGATCGCCGATGTCGTCCGAGGAACGCGCGAGTTCCTCGATCGCCGCCGCGAGCTGGGAGAGGTCGCGGCTCGCAGTACTGGCCTGCACCACCAGGCTGTCTGTCTGCTGCGTGATCCTGTCGGTTGCGGCCGCGGAGTGTTCGGCTTCGTGGCGGACGAGGTCGCAAGCCCGTTGCACCTCGCGAATCATCGCGCCGAGGTCGGCCTCAAGGAGATTGATCGTTTCGCGGGTGCTGCTGACCTGGACCGTCTTTTCCGCTGCGACTTGGTTTTGCAAAGTCGGCGGCTCGCGGCAACTCGCCTCGTCAACGCGTGCCGGGCGCTTGGAGGGGAGCCATTGCATTTCGCTGCCAAACGTTCAGTAAGCGTATGTAATCTGGGTGGGTGTGGTGAATATCTCGTTAATTCCCGGCGGGCTTTGCAGGCCACCCTTTGCTGCGGGCGATAAGGCTGCGCCCGCCTCCGTCTATGACTGGTTCGGCGCATCGATCGCCAAATCGAGCCACACCGGTACGTGGTCGGACGGCTTTTCCCAGCTGCGCACGTGACGGTCGATGCCGACGTCGGTCAGCCGGTCGGCGGCTTCGGGCGAGAGCAAAGCGTGATCGATACGAATGCCGTTGTTCTTCTGCCAGGCGCCGGCCTGATAGTCCCAGAAGGTATAGAGGCCGGGCTCGTCAGTGGTCGCGCGCACTGCGTCGGTGAGGCCGAGATTGATGAGCGCGCGAAATTCCGTCCGCGTCCGCGGCAGGAATAACGCATCGTCGACCCAGGCCTGAGGATTGCGCGCGTCAGCGGTGGTGGGAATGACATTGTAGTCGCCGGCAAGAACGAGCGGTTCCTGAAGGGAAAGCCGTTCCCGCGCGTAGGCAAAAAGCCGTTTCATCCAGCCGAGTTTGTATGAATATTTTTCCGTGCCGGCCGGATTGCCGTTGGGCAGGTAGAGGCTGGCGATCCGCAGCACGCCATGCGCGGTCGAGACCACCCCTTCGATGAAGCGGGCGTGGTCGTCTTGGTCGTCGCCGGGCAAGCCCATGGTCACTTCGTCGAATGGGAATTTCGAGAGCAGCGCCACGCCGTTGAACGTTTTCTGGCCGTGTACGGCGAGATTGTAGCCAAGCGCCTCGAACGGCTCACGCGGGAACGCGTCGTCGACGCATTTTGTCTCCTGCAAGCAGACGATGTCGGGCTGGCGCTCGGTCAGCCACGCGACCGCCGAGTCGAGCCGCTGTTTGACCGAATTGACGTTCCAGGTGGCGATGCGCACGGGCTGATGCCCACTTTCAAGCTTTTTGCGGGAGCATGATCTTTTCCGAAAACCGGCAACCACTTTTCGGGATCATGCCTAAAGCGCGAAGCTGGTGCCGCAGCCGCAGGAGGCGGTGGCCTGTGGATTGTTGACCTTGAAGGACGACCCGATCAGGTCATCGACGAAGTCGATCTCGGCGCCGGCCATGTAGTTGAGCGAGACGGGATCGATCAGCACGGTGGCGCCGGCGCGCTCGATCACCACGTCATCGTCGGCCTTGGCGCGCTCGGTGTCGAATTTGTATTGGAACCCGGAGCAGCCGCCGCCCGCGACGCTGACGCGCAGCATGGTGCCGGCAGGCTCTTGGCGAAGGATTTCGCCGATCCTGCGGGCCGCCCGTTCGCTCACGGTGATATTGGCCGCCATAACCTTCTCCGGCCGGGCAATCGCACGATTGCCGCGGCATCACCAAGATAGTTAAGTGCGGCAAATGCTAAGTCAATTGTGGAGGCCGGGCAGATCGATGGCGAGCGAGGCCGCAACCCACCGCGCGCCCTACGCGTGCGACCCGGCGGACAGTCGCGGGCGGCTCCATCCCGAGCCCGCCAGCAAAGGCCGCAGCCCGTTTCGGCGCGACTGCGACCGCATCATCCACTCGACCGCCTTTCGCCGCCTCAAGCACAAGACCCAGGTGTTCGTGTTCGACGAGGGCGACCATTACCGCACGCGGCTCACCCACACGCTCGAAGTTGCGCAAATCGCCCGCGCGCTCGCCCGCGCGCTCGACCTCAATGAGGACCTTGCCGAGGCGCTGGCGCTTGCCCACGACCTCGGTCATCCGCCGTTCGGCCATGCCGGCGAGCGCGCGCTCGACGAGTGCCTCCATGCCTTCGGCGGCTTCGACCATAACGCGCAGACCTTGCGGGTCGTGACCGCGCTGGAGCGCCGCTACCCGACCTTCGACGGACTGAACCTCACCTGGGAAACGCTGGAGGGCCTGGTCAAGCACAACGGCCCGCTGACCGACCGGGACGGCAAGCCGCTCGGCCGCTATCGCGCCCACGGCGTGCCGGAGACGATCCGGCAATATGTCCGCGTACAGGATCTCCAATTGTGGAGCTTCCCCGGCGTTGAGGCGCAGGTCGCCGCCGTTGCCGATGACATCGCCTACGACGCCCACGACATCGATGACGGGCTGCGCGCCGAACTGTTCAGCCTCGAAGAGATTGCCGCCGTCGCGCTGCCGGGCGAAATCGTCGCCGAGATACGTGCGGCCTATCCGGGACTCGATGCGGGGCGCCTCGTCCATGAGTTCATTCGTCGGCTGATCGGCCTCCTGATCGAGGATGTTGTCGCCGAGACCGGGCGTCGGCTTGCCGCTCTGGCGCCGCGCTCGCCCGACGAGGTGCGGCAAGCGCCGTCGGGGGTTGCGGGATTCTCGCCGCCGATCGCGGAGGCCGAGGGTGCCATCAAGGCCTTTCTCGAGACGCGCATGTACCGTCATGCCCGGGTCCAGCGCGTCATGGACGACGCGGCCGATGTGATCCGCGACCTCTTTGCCCGCTACACCGCCCATCCCGATGATCTGCCAGCGGAATGGCGGGAAGGGCTCGCCGACGCCGACGAGGCGGTCCGCGCCCGCCGCATCGCCGATTTTGTTGCCGGCATGACCGACCGCTATGCGCTGGCCGAGCATATGCGGCTTTTTGACTCGACCCCGGAATTGCGTTAGGCGCGCGGCGCTCCAAGATGGCGCCGCAACGTCGATTTTCTTATGGCCGTCCATAACATCTTCGCCGAAATGCTCGATCGCGTTCGGCGCGCGAACGATGATTTGATTGCTGCCGGGGTGTTCCCGGGCGGCATCGATCAGTCGCGCGTGACGGTGGAGCCGCCTCGCGATGCGGCGCACGGCGACATGGCGACCAATGCCGCTATGGTGCTCGCCAAGGATGCCGGCAAGAAGCCGCGCGAACTTGCCGACGCGATCGCGCAAAAGCTTCGCGCCGACGATCTCGTCGGCAAGGTCGAGGTCGCGGGGCCGGGTTTCATCAATCTCACGCTCAACCCTTCTGCCTGGATCGCCGCGCTGCGCAATGCGGTCGAGCAGGGGCCGCATTACGGCAAGAGCGACATCGGCCGCGGGGCGGTGGTCAACGTCGAATATGTCTCGGCGAATCCCACCGGACCCATGCATATCGGTCATTGCCGCGGCGCCGTGTTTGGCGACGCGCTGGCCAACCTGCTTGCCTTCACCGGCTTTGCGGTCACGCGCGAGTACTACGTCAACGATGCCGGCGCGCAGGTCGATGTGCTCGCGCGGTCGGCTTATCTGCGCTATCGCGAGGCGCTGGGCGAGGATATCGGCGCGATCCCGGAGGGGCTTTACCCCGGCGACTATCTCAAGCCGGTGGGGGAAGCGCTCGCTGCCGAGTTTGGGGATGCGCTGACCAGGAAGCCCGAAGCCGAATGGCTGCCGATCGTCCGGGCCAAGGCGATCGACATGATGATGGCGGCGATCCGCGCCGACCTCGCCGCGCTCAACGTCGCGCACGATGTTTTCTATTCCGAGCGTTCGCTGGTCGACGACCCCGATCGCGTGGCCGAAACCATCGATTGGCTGCGCGCGCGAGGCTATGTCTATGAAGGCCGATTGCCGCCGCCGAAGGGAGCGCCGGTCGAGGACTGGGAGGACCGCGAGCAGACCCTCTTTCGCTCGACCGCATTCGGCGACGATGTCGACCGGCCGCTGAAAAAATCCGACGGGTCCTACACCTATTTCGCGTCCGATATCGCCTATCACCGCACCAAGCTCGCGCGTGGCTTCCGCGCCTTGATCGATGTCTGGGGCGCCGACCACGGCGGCTATATCAAGCGCATGCAGGCGGCGGTGGCGGCCATGAGCGAGCACGGCGCCGAACTCGACGTCAAGCTCATCCAGCTTGTGAGGTTGTTGCGGGCTGGCGAGCCCGTCAAAATGTCCAAGCGGGCCGGGGAGTTCGTGACGCTTCGTGAAGTTGTGGATGAAGTCGGGCGGGACGCTGTCCGCTTCATGATGTTGTTTCGCAAGAACGATGCCGTGCTCGACTTCGACCTCGCCAAGGTGATCGAGCAGTCGCGCGACAACCCGGTCTTTTACGTCCAGTACGGCCATGCCCGCGGCCAGTCGGTATTTCGCAACGCCCGTGAGGTGTTCCCCGACCTTCCTTCCGACCTCAGCGCTCCGGAGGCCCTGGCCGCTGCGGAGGTGGAGCGGCTTTTAGACCCGGCGGAACTCGCGCTGATGCGGCGAATTGCGCTTTATCCGCGGGCGGTCGAGGCCGCTTCGACTGCTCATGAACCACACCGTATTGCCTTTTATCTGTTCGATTTAGCCAGCGAATTTCATTCGCTTTGGACGCTCGGCAACAGCGCGCCACATTTACGCTTCATTATCCAGAATGATCGACAAATGACGGTGGCGCGCCTTGTGCTCGTACAAGGCGTCGTCACGGTGCTCGCGTCGGGGCTCGCGTTGCTCGGCGTCGAGGCGCCAAACGAGATGCGCTAATTTCCCTCTGCGCCGTTTGGGACGATCGGTGAGAGCAGGCGAGGGAATAGCTGACCGAGATTGTTTTCAACAGTCGGGGCGAGTTCGATGGCTGACAACAATTTTCGCTCGTACCGCGGCCGCGATTCCGTAGCCCGCGACGACATCAATTCGCCTGCACGCGAAGGGGCCGCCGATCCGCTTGCGGAGCTGGCTCGGCTGATCGGTCAGACCGACCCGCAGGGTGAGGGCGGTCGATATGAAGGCGACGCAGCCGTGTCGAATCGCGATTGGCCGGCCGAGGACCGCTACGCCGGTCAGCACAATCGGGCGCAAGACCGCTACGTCCAGCCTCCGGCGCCGCTACCGCCTTTGCCCGCCGATCCCTATCCCTCTCGCGCGCCGCAGCCCGGCGGCTATGAGAATGAGCCGGCGGCCAGCAGCCGATATTTTTCCGGGCCGGCGGCGAAGTTCAGCGGGTTCCGCGAGGATGGCGGTGACTATGTGGCGGTGGACGATGCTCAGTACCGCCACGAGCCAATACCGGTTTCGCCCGGACAGTTGCCGCCCTTCGCGGGCGCGCCGTCTGAGCACGGCTATGGGGCTGACGAACAGGAGCACCACGGCGGTCAAGCTTACGGGGCGGATGATTATGACGACGAGGCGCCGATACCGCGCCGGGGTGGTCTGGTCGTCGTCATGGCGGTGCTGGGCCTGGCGGTGATCGGGACTGCCGGCGCTTTCGGCTATCGCGCCATGTTCGGTAGTTCGATGCTGCCTACGCTGCCGCCGATTATCAAGGCGAGCAATGGGCCGAACAAGATCGTGCCAAGTTACGGCGACGCGCAAGCGAACAACCAGCCTGGGGCAGCGAGCACGGGCTCGGCCGAAAATCTCGTCTCGCGTGAGGAACAGCCGGTCAAAATGGAACCGCCGAAAGCTCCTCATGTCGTTTCCACCATTCCGATTTCGCCCGGGCAAAGCGCGGCTCCGGCGGCACCTGCGCCGGTCGCCAGCCCACCGGCGACTGCTTCGCCGGGCGGCGCTTCGCCGGCGTCTACGGCAGCCCCCCTTCCGCCCACAGCCCCAGCGCCGGGACCCATTTCGTCGGAGCCGAAGAAAATCCACACCGTGACGATCCGCGCCGATCAGCCGAACAGCCTGGGTGCGGCACCTGTTCCACCGGCGCCAAATGCCCACAGCGGGGTGCGCTCAGCGTCCGCGGCGCCGAAGCCGAGCACCATGGCAGGCGCGCCAGCCGGGCCGAATGCGCCTCTTTCAATCGTCCCGGGCGCCGAAGGCGGCGCACAGGCTGCGGCCCCGCCGCGCGCGCGCGCCGCTGTTGCGCCGGTGCCGGGCGCGCCCATGACGGTCGCGAGCGCAACACCGGTCACGGCGGTCGCGGCCACTGCATCCGCGGGCGGCTACGCGGTGCAACTCACGTCCCAGCGCAGCGAGGCCGATGCCCAGGCCGCTTTCCGTTCCTTGCAGGCCAAATACCCCAATCAGCTCGGCGGCCGCGAACCGATCCTCCGCCGCGCCGATCTCGGCGCCAAGGGAGTCTATTACCGCGCCCTCGTCGGCCCCTTTGCCTCGATGGAAGAAGCCGCTGGCATGTGCAGCAGCCTAAAGGCCGCCGGCGGCAATTGCATCGTCCAGAGAAATTGACGGCAAGCGTCCCGATCCTGGACCGTAATAGGAAGTTCAACCGCCGCACGAACGCTTGACCCTGGCGCGGCGCGCGAGCTAAGCGGCCGCCATGCGGGCTTTCATTACCGGCGTTTCCGGACTTGCGCTGAAGGACGAGGAACGCGCGTTCCTGCGCGAGGCGCAGCCATGGGGGCTTATCCTCTTTCGGCGCAACGTCGCGGACCCCGACGCGGTGCGCCGTCTCATCGATGAGACAAGGACGACACTCGGACGCGCGGCGCCGGTGCTGATCGACCAGGAGGGCGGCCGCGTGCAACGCCTTGGCCCGCCGCTTTGGCCGGCTTATCCGCCGGGCGCCGCTTATGGCGTGGTTTACGACCGTGATCGCGAAGCAGGTTTAGCGGCGGCGCGGCTTGGCGCCCGGCTGATCGCCGCCGATCTTGCGCCCCTTGGCTTCGACGTGGATTGCATGCCGATCGCGGACCTGCCAGTGGCCGGTACCGATCCGGCGATCGGGGACCGTGCTTATGGGAGCGAGCCCGGCAAGGTGGCCGCCATTGCCGCCGCGATCGCGCAAGGATTGACCGAGGGCGGTGTGCTGCCGGTCGTCAAGCATATGCCCGGCCACGGCAGGGCGACCGTGGACAGCCATAAGCGGCTGCCTGTGGTCAACGCCGACCGCGCTGTGCTCGAGGCGACCGATTTCGCCGCTTTCCGTCCGCTCGCGGCGCTGCCGCTCGCCATGACCGCGCATGTTGTATTCACAGCGATCGACCCCATCGCGCCCGCTACCGTTTCGCCAATTATAGTGCGTGAGGTGATTCGTGATTCGATTGGCTTCCAAGGCCTGCTGATGAGCGACGATATTTCCATGGGCGCCCTGTCGGGCTCGCTCGGCGAGCGCACCCGCGCGGCGATCGCGGCGGGTTGTGACGTGGTGCTTCATTGCAACGGCGAGATGCCGCAAATGCTCGCGGTTGCCGCCGAAGCGCCCGTGCTGGCCGCCGACGCGGCGCGCCGCGCCGCGGCCGCTCTGGCGGCCAAGAGGCCGCCGGTACCCGTCGATCTCGCCGCGGCGCGCGCGGAGTTTTTGCAGCTCATGACCGGCGCCTGGCAGCCGGCACGGGGATACGCATGATCGCCGAGGATCTGCAGTTCGTCACCGAGCTCCCGGAACGGGCTGCAGACGAGCCCGCGCTGGTGATCGACGTCGAGGGCTTTGAGGGCCCGCTCGACCTCCTGCTGACGCTCGCCCGCCAGCAGAAGGTGGACCTGGCCAAAATCTCGATTCTGGCGCTTGCCGACCAGTACCTTGCCTTCATCGAAGAGGCGCGCAAGCTGCGGTTGGAGCTTGCCGCCGATTACCTGGTGATGGCCGCGTGGCTCGCCTATCTCAAATCGCGCCTGCTGCTGCCCGAGCAGACCGAGCCCGACGGCATCAGCGCCGAGGACATGGCGACCGCGCTGGCGCAGCGTCTGCGACGGCTCGAGGCGATCCGGCAGGTGGCCGAACAACTGCTCAACCGGCCGCAGCTCGGCCGTGAGGTGTTTCTGCGCGGCCGGCCGGAGCCGATCGCCGAGATCAAGCGGCCGCAATGGTCGGCAACGCTCTACGATCTGCTTTCAGCCTATGCGGGGCAGCGGCAGAAGCAGGCCAGAGCCTTCGTGCGCGTGCCCAAGCGCACGGTGTGGTCGCTCGCCGAAGCGCGTGAGGCGCTGGAACGGCTGATCGGCCGCGCGACCGACTGGTGCGTGCTCGATGACTATCTCATTGCCTACATGGTCGAGCCCTCGCATGCCGCGACAGTTCGCGCCTCGAGCTTTGCCGCAGCACTGGAATTGGTGCGCGAGGGTCGCCTGGAAATGCATCAGCACGCGGCGTTTGCTCCGCTCTACGTCCGCCAGCGGCAGGGTCGGGACGAAGGCGGAGTTGTGGTGGAACCGGGGAATGGATGAGGGGGAGGCCGACATGATCTCCAATGTCGCGGAAATGCGTGTGATCATCGGCGATAAAGATTCCGAGGAGCGGGCCGAGGAGTTGCGCATTCTCGAAGCGCTGCTGTTTGCGGCCGAGGAGCCGCTCGACGAGAAGACGCTGGCGGCACGGCTGCCGGCCGGAAGCGACCTGCACGGGCTGCTCGTCCAATTGCAAAAGGACTATGCGCCGCGCGGCGTCAATCTCGTACGCGTCGGCGGCAAATGGTCGCTGCGGACGGCGAGCGATCTCGCCTGGCTGCTGACGCGCGAGACGGTGGTCACGAAGAAGCTGTCGCGCGCCGCCATCGAGACGCTCGCCATCGTCGCCTACCATCAGCCGGTGACGCGCGCGGAAATCGAGGATATTCGCGGCGTGACCACGTCGAAGGGTACCCTCGACGTGCTTCTGGAGACCGGCTGGATTAGGCTGCGCGGGCGCCGCAAGGCGCCCGGCCGGCCGGTGACGTATGGAACCACAGAGGCGTTCATGTCCCATTTTGGGCTTGATGCGCTCAGCGACCTGCCCGGCCTGGACGAGCTCAAAGGCGCCGGCCTCATGGACAAATCGCTGCCGGCCGGCTTTACCGTGCCGGTGCCTTCCGACGATCCGGCCCTGCGGGACGATGAAGACCCGTTAGAACCCGGAGATCTCGATTTCGGGCTGGCGCCGCCAGCAGAACGCACCGAGGAATAGCCGGCCGGCCTGCGGCTTGACGGCACGTCGTGTTGTGCTTGTTTTTGCCGCCCCCCAAGCCTAGTTTCTGGCTGAATTCACGCCTTAACGCGGGCGCGCCTGCGCACGGAGGATTTCATGGGCTCTCTGAGCATCTGGCACTGGCTCATCGTCGGCGCCGTCCTGCTGCTGGTCTTCGGCGGGCGCGGCAAGATTTCGGACATGATGGGCGATGTCGCCAAGGGCATTAAAGCCTTTAAGAAAGGTATGTCCGAAGAGGAGGCCGCCGACGCCGCGAAGTCCGAAGCGCCGGTCAAGTCGATCGACCACCAGCCGGCCGGCGAGGTCAAGCGGCGCGCCGAGACCGAGAGCAAGGTCGGGGGCACACTGTCCTGATGTCCCTTGCGGCTGGTCCCGCCGGACGTTCGGCCGGCGGTTGACGCGGAACGGCGGTTGAGCCGGCCGGGGAGTTTCCATGTTCGACATCTCTTGGACCGAGTTCCTGCTCATCGGCGTGGTGGCGCTGATTGTGATCGGGCCCAAGGAATTGCCCGCGGTCTTGCGCACGCTCGGGCAATGGACGCGCAAGGTGCGCAGCATGGCCGCCGACTTCCAGAACCAGTTCCAGGAAGCCATGCGCGAAGCGGAAATGGCCGACCTCAAGAAGGACATCGACGACATTGCCCACGGTATCAAGCGTTTCGACCCGCTCAAGGACGTGCGCGCCGATGTCGAGGCGGCGGGAAAGGACATTCAGTCTTCGCTGGAGCAACCGCCGGCATCGGTAACCCCCGCGACCGGGTCCACCGAAACGGCCCCGTCGACCGAGATCGCCGCTCCCGTCTCGTTACCGTCTGAGCCGGCGCCGGCCCCCACCGCCGAATTTCCCGTCGCCGAGGCCGCCGCCGACCTGCGCGACACGAATGTCGTCGGTGCGGCCACCGGCCCGGTCACGCCGGAAGCGGCCGAGAATGCCGCCGGCGAATTCCCCGCTTCGGAAGCGCCTAGCTACGCCCGCGAAAAGGCTGTCGTGGCCGCGGCCACAGCTCCGGTCGCGCCGGAGGGTGCCGAGACAATCGCCGAGCCGGAAAGGACGGGGCAAGGAGGATGACCACCGACGACGAAGAAAAGGCGATCGACGCCACCAAGGCGCCGTTGATGGACCACTTGGTCGAGCTGCGCGGGCGGCTCATCAAGGCGCTCGCCGCCTTCGCGCTTGCCGCCGTGGTCTGCTTCTTTTTCGCCCGTCAGATCTACAACGTGCTGACCTGGCCTTACATCTGGGTGGCCGGGCCGGAGAATTCCAAATTCATCTATACCGGCCTGCTCGAATATTTCGTCGTGCAGCTCAAGCTGTCGTTGTTCGGTGCGGCGTTCATCGCCTTCCCGGTGATCGCCAGCCAAATCTACATGTTCGTCGCCCCGGGGCTGTATCGGAAGGAACGGCAGGCATTCCTGCCTTATCTCGTCGCCACGCCGGTCTTCTTCGTGTTTGGCGCGTCGATCGTCTATTTCGTGGTCTGGCCGATGCTGGCGCGCTTTTCGCTCGGCATGCAGCAATTGGGCGGTCCCGGCCAGGCGACGATCGAGCTGTTGCCGAAGGTCGAGGATTACCTCGCGCTGATGATGAAGCTCATTCTCGCCTTCGGCATCGCCTTCCAGCTTCCGGTGATCCTGACGCTGCTTGGCCGCGTCGGTCTCATCACCTCGGATCAGCTCAAATCGAAGCGCCGCTATTTCATCGTCATCGCCTTTGTGATCGCGGCCGTGCTCACGCCGCCCGACGTGCTCAGCCAGATGTCGCTTGCGCTGCCGCTGGTCGCCCTCTACGAGGGCTCGGTCTGGTCGGTGCGCTGGGTCGAAAAGCGGGCGGCGGCCGATCGCGCGGCTGCTGCCGCGGCCGCGTCAGCCAAGCCCGCGGAGTGATTGGCGCGTATTATTCGCGTTGTTGATTCGTCATGCCCGGGCTTCCCCCCGGGCATCCATGTCTTGAGCTTTGGTCCATGCACGACATCCGCTTCATCCGCGATAATCCCGACGCCTTCGACCGCGCGCTGGCGCGGCGCGGACTTCCGCCGCAAGCGCAACGGCTGATCGCACTTGATGAGAAGCGGCGGGAAAAAATCCTTGCGCTCGAAATAGCGCAGGCGCGCCGTAACGCCGCGTCGAAGGAAATTGGCGAGGCGAAGAAGACCAAGGACGAGGAAAAGGCCAAGGGCCTGCTGATCGAGGTCGCGGCGCTGAAGGAATCGATCCCGGCCATGGAGGCGCAGGAAAAAGCGGCCTCCAAGGAGCTGGAAGACGCGCTCGCGGAAATTCCTAATCTGCCGCTCGACGACGTGCCCGACGGCAAGGACGAAAAGGACAACGTCGAGCATCATCGCTTCGGTGCGATGCGAAATTATGCATTCAGGCCGAAGCAGCATTTCGATCTTGGTGAAGCGCTCGGCCAGATGGATTTTGAGACCGCGGCCAAACTCTCCGGCGCGCGCTTCGTCGTGCTGAAGAAGGGTCTCGCGCGGCTCGAACGCGCGCTGGGACAATTCATGCTCGATGTGCATACGAGGGAGCACGGATACACCGAAGTCGCGCCACCGATTTTGGTGCGCGACGAGGCGATGTTCGGCACGGCACAATTGCCAAAATTTGCGGAGGATCAATTTGCGACGGTAAATCAAAATGAGGTCAATCGAGTCTCAAACGAATTCATTACTAGGTCGATCAAGGAAACTATCGAGCGTATGCCTCAAATTCTGAGCGAAATTGAAAAGGAAACGGGTAAACGTGTCGACCCTGCCCACGCTGCTCGGCGGCTGGCGGAAGTTATAGATGCTGACATGCCCAACTATAGAGAAGAGTTGCGGAAATCACTGTCCGAGTTATTCCGTCTTTGGCTCATCCCCACAGCCGAAGTCCCGCTAACCAACCTCGTTCGCGAATCCATCGTCGACGAAGCGCAATTGCCGATGCGGGTGACCGCCTGTACGCCGTGTTTCCGCGCCGAGGCCGGTGCCGCCGGCAAGGACACGCGCGGCATGATCCGCCAGCATCAGTTCACCAAGGTCGAGCTCGTCTCGATCACGACGCCTGAGCAAAGCAGGGACGAGCACGAGCGCATGCTGTCCTGCGCCGAGGAGATTTTGCGCCGGCTCGATCTGCATTATCGCGTGGTGACGCTATGCACTGGCGACATGGGATTTGCCTCGCAAAAGACGTACGACATCGAGGTCTGGCTGCCAGGCCAAAATATGTACCGCGAGATTTCGTCGTGCTCGATCTGCGGCGATTTCCAGGCGCGGCGCATGAATGCGCGCTATCGCACCAAGGAAGGGCGTACCGTGCGCCACGTGCACACGCTCAACGGCTCCGGCGTCGCCGTCGGCCGCGCGCTGGTCGCGGTGATGGAGACCTATCAGCAGGAAGACGGCGCGGTCGCCGTGCCGGAGGCGCTCGCGCCCTACATGGGCGGAATAAAGAAGATCGAGAAACGATGAGCCCGATGCGCATCCTGATCACCAACGACGACGGCATCCACGCCGAAGGGCTCGACGTGTGCGAGAAGATCGCGCGCGGGCTCTCCGACGACGTCTGGGTGATCGCGCCGGAATACGACCAGTCCGGCGTCGCCCATTCGCTCTCGCTCAACGATCCGCTGCGGCTGCGGCAAATCGGCGAGCGCCGTTTCGCGGTGCGCGGCACGCCGACCGATTGCGTCATCATGGGCGCGCGCCACCTGCTTGACGGCAAGGGTCCCGATCTCGTGCTCTCCGGCGTCAATCGCGGCCGCAATGCCGGCGAGGACGTGATCTATTCCGGGACCGTCGCCGGCGCGGTGGAAGGTACCGTGATCGGCGTTCCATCGCTGGCTTTGTCGCAAGCCTATGCGGGGCGCAGCGGACGTGAACCCTATTGGGAGACCAGCCTGCGCTATGGACCCGACATCATTCGCCGCGTCGTCGCCGAGGGCATCCCGCGCGACGTGCTGATCAACGTCAATTTTCCCGATTGCCCGCCGGACGAAGTCAAGCGGATCGCGGTCACCGCCCAGGGCCGGCGCGCCGGCCAGGAGCGGCTGGAAATCGATCGGCGCAAAGACGGTCGCGGTAATCCCTATTACTGGATCGCTTATGTACGCCACGGCTTTGCCAAGGCGCCAGAGGGCACCGATCTCGCCGCGCTCGAGGAGGGCTGCATCGCGGTCACGCCGCTGCGGCTCGACATGACCGACGAGCCCTATATGACGAAGCTCGCTGAACTGTTCGAGTAAGAGACCGTCAACTGCGGACGCGGGGCGCGGCCGCCTCGATCGCTTGTGCGAGCGCGTCCGCCTGGAACGGCTTCTGCAGGGTCGGCGTGTTGCGATACGGTTCCGGTACGCCGCGCTGGCCGTAGCCGGTGGCGAACACGAATGGCAGTCCGCGATCGATCAGGATCTCGACCACCGGCGAAATCGGCTGGCCATTGAGATTGACGTCGAGGATGGCGACGTCGAATGCGCCTTCTTTCGCCAGCGCCAAAGCCTCCTCGATCCGGCCGGCTTCGCCGGCGAGCGTGTGGCCGAGGTCCGCGAGCATGTCCTGGAGCAGCATGCGGATCATCAACTCGTCCTCGACCACAAGGACGCGCTTGCCCGCAGGAGATTTCACCGCTGCATTCATTTGCCGCCCCGTGTCTAGCATTCGAAATTACTTCGCAATCCACCTGTGCATCAATCGCCGCCGGTCGGCAAACACGGACCCTACGCCGCATTGAGAACCACAACGTCGAAAGCGCACGATCGGTTCCGAGTGTGGCTTGCTCGGTCTGGTGCCTGCCGCCAAAGCAGGGCCGGACAACAGACCCGCGATACCCGAACACCCGGTGCAAGCCATCGCGGCATAATGGTAGAACACGCCGTGGCGCGTTCAGAAGAGCGAGGTCAAGGTGACCGGAATCAAAGCGGCTGATGTGGAACGCATGGAGTTTCAGCTCGGGCTGCGCCGGCGTGGCATCAGCGACCAGACGGTGCTGCGCGCCATGGAGAAGGTGCCCCGCGAGCAGTTCGTCGCTTCTACCTTTACCGACAGCGCCTATGCCGACCAGGCGTTGCCGATCGCCTGCGGGCAGACCATCAGCCAGCCCTACGTCGTCGCCTATATGACGGAGCAGCTCGAAGTCGAACCGCACCACCGCATTCTTGAAATCGGCACCGGCTCCGGCTACCAGGCCGCCATTCTCTCGCGGCTGGCACGCGAAGTCGTGAGCATCGAGCGCTACCGGACGCTCGCCGATACCGCACGCGAACGCCTCAAGACGCTGAGATATACCAACGTCACCGTTCTCACCGGGGACGGCTTTGCCGGCGCGCCGGAGCGCGCGCCTTTCGACCGCATCATCGTCACCGCCGCCGCCGAGGACGTGCCCGAAGCGCTGGTCGATCAGCTTGCCGAGGGCGGCATAATGGTGCTGCCGTTGGGTCCGCGCCACGGCACGCAGCACATCGTGAAGCTTTTCAAGGCGGCAGGCGGCGGACTGACACGCCAAAATCTCATCGCCGTGAGGTTTGTGCCGCTGTTGCGCGGCCAGGCGCGGGAGTTGTGACGATTTTATCGCAACCCAGCATTATTTGTTTCTTGTTCGGATACTTAAAGCCCTGTTTACCGCAACGATGTTTATTCGCTCGTAGGTAAAGTTGCGTGCGAGCGAGTCACCATGTGCGCCTTGCGTCGTTCGGCCGTTGGGCCCCAATTGGTTGTCATTGCGTTAATCGGATTCGGCGCCGCCAGTTGCAGCAGCGATTCCGGCCGCTTTTCGGACGTGTTCGGCTCCGACAGCGCTTCGCGCAATGAAGCGACCGGCTCGATCCCGCAGGGCGGCAACCGCGTCGAAAGCCGGCCCCTGCCGCACTTGGCCAGCAATGCCGGGGAGGGGGTCTCAGGCGGCGGCCGGGGCATGGGCTCCTACCAGCCCGGCAACAGCGAGGTCACCGGCTCCTTGCCGCCAGCGGCCCCACCGCCGCCGGTCTGGACCTGGGAAGGCGGCACCCCGATCACCGTGGCCCCTGGCGAGAACCTCGAGACGCTGTCGCGGCGGTACGGTGTGCCAGTCGCGGCCATCATGGAGGCCAACAGCATCACGGCTCCGGCCGTGGTGCGTCCCGGTCAACACCTGGTTATTCCGCGCCGCCGCGGACTAGCGGCGGCTCCGGCAGCGCCGCAGACGCGCCTTGCCACGACCGCGGCGACCGTACCCTCGACCGCGCCGGTCGGCCCACCGCGGACTGCGCTGGCGCCGACCACGAGCGTCCATGTCGTGGCGCCGGGCGAGACACTCCACAGCATTGCGCGGCTCTACGGCAAGCCGGTGCTGGCGCTGGCCAAGGCCAACAATATCCCGCCGGACACCATGGTGAAGATCGGCGAGCGCATCGTCATTCCCGACGTCCGGGCAGCCTCGGCGCCAACGCCGCCAGCCCCGGTCGGCCCGCGCGCCGAAGCGCCGGCCGCCGCCGCCGCCGCCCCGGCCGGACCAAATCTCGCCACCGCCGAATCTCCCCATAGCGCACGGCTTGCCACGCCGGTTGCGCCGAGCGGCCAGGAAAGCGCGGTGAAGACCGCGGAACCCGCCGGCGCGCTGCCATCATTCCGTTGGCCGGTGCGCGGCCGCGTCATCGCCGGCTTCGGGCCGAAGCCGAACGGCCTGCAAAACGATGGCATCAATCTCGCCGTACCCGAGGGCACGCCGGTCAAGGCGGCGGAAGACGGCGTCGTCGCCTATGCCGGCAACGAGCTCAAGGGCTACGGCAATCTGGTGCTGGTGCGCCACAGCAACGGTTTCGTCACCGCCTATGCGCATGCGAGCGAAATCCTGGTCAAGCGCGGCGACACGGTCAAACGCGGCCAGGTGATCGCCAAGTCGGGGCAGACCGGAAATGTCACGGCGCCGCAACTGCACTTCGAGATCCGCAAAGGCGCCACGCCGGTCGATCCGTCGCAATACCTCAACGGCGCCTGATCGTCATTCCGGAAGGCCGCGGAGCCTGTCATCGGGCCGGCCACTTCGGGCCGGACCCGTTGGCGGCTTCCGGAATGACGCGTCAGCAATTCAGCCTTCCATTTTCACGCCAAGCCGGCCCGCCAAGTCCTGGACATATTGCCAGGCCACGCGGCCGGAGCGCGCGCCGCGCGTCGTGGCCCATTCGAGCGCTTCGCGGCGCAGTTCGGCGCCGGCAAGCGGGATGCGGTAACGGGCGACATAGCCCTCGACCATGGCGAGGTATTCGTCTTGGCTGCAGCGGTGGAAGCCAAGCCACAATCCGAACCGGTCCGATAGCGAGACCTTCTCCTCGACCGCCTCGCCGGGATTGATCGCGGTGGCGCGCTCGTTCTCGACGATGTCGCGCGCCATCAGGTGGCGCCGGTTCGACGTGGCGTAGAAGATGACGTTCTCCGGCCGGCCCTCGATGCCGCCTTCGAGCATGGTCTTCAGCGCCTTGTAGGTGGTGTCTTCGGCCTCGAAGGAGAGGTCGTCGCAAAACACGATGAATCGCTGCCGCGTATGCCGCAGCAGGCCCATCAGCTCCGGCAGTGACTCGATGTCCTCGCGATGAATTTCGATCAGCTTGAGCCCGGCGGCGGGATGCGCGGCGCCGACCGCGGCATGGGCGGCCTTGACCAGCGAGGATTTCCCCATCCCGCGCGCGCCCCATAACAGCGCATTGTTGGCCGGCAAGCCGCGCGCAAAGCGTTCGGTATTCTCGACCAGGAGGTCGCGCACCCGATCGATGCCTTTGAGAAGCGACATCTCGACACGGTTGACGCGGCGCACCGCCGCGAGCCTGCGCCCCTCGGGATGCCAGACGAACGCCTCGGCGGCGGCAAAATCGGGCCCCGGCGGCGAGGGCGGCGCAAGGCGCTCCAAGGCCTCGGCGATCCGACCGAGCACGTCGTCGACCGCGCCCTCACCGAGGAATTGCTGCTTTGCCTCATTGCCGGCGCGCGTATCCGCCGTCTTGTTCCGGACGCTGGGAGGAGGTTTGGCCATGATTGTACCGCGTTACGAAGGCCATCCCCTTAGCGGGGCGCCGGAATCCTCGCAAGCGCGCCGGAGGGCAGCCGCGGCGTTGCAATTAGGCCAACGGCAGCTATAGTCCGCGCCGATTTCTCGCGCAAAATCGGCCCTTCATCGTAAGGCCGGCGCGTCCCCAAACGGACCGGAGGAGCAATGCTGACCACGCCCGCATTCGCGCAAGGCTTGCCGTTCGGCCTCGGCGGCGGCGATAGCAGCGGTATGATCACCTCGCTGCTGCCGCTGATTTTAATCGTCGTGATCATGTATTTCCTGGTGCTGCGGCCGCAGCAGCAGCGGGTGAAGCAGCATCAGCAGATGGTCAAGGCGTTGCGCCGCGGCGATACCGTGGTGACCAATGGCGGGCTCGTCGGCAAGGTCACCAAGGTGGTCGACGACGACCAGATCGAGGTCGAAATCTCCGACGGCGTGCGGGTGCGGCAGATGCGCTCGATGGTGTCCGAGGTTCGCGCCAAGGGCGAGCCGGTGAAGGACGAGAGCGCGAGCTGATCGTTCGGCCGGCGCGGCGCGATCGTAACGAGGACTATCGAATCGATGTTGTTTTTCACGCGGTGGAAGGCGGCGGGTATCCTGCTCACGGCGCTCATCGTGTGCCTGTTCGCCGTGCCGAATTTCTTCTCCGAAAGCACGCTGCGGAAATGGCCCTCATGGGCGCAGCGCCACATCGTGCTCGGCCTCGACCTGCAAGGCGGCTCGAGCCTGCTCTTGGAGGTCGACACCAATGCGGTGCGCAAGGAGCGGCTGCAAGGGCTTGCCGACGACGTGCTGCGCGTGCTGCGCCAGGCGCGCATCCCCTTCACCGGACGCGCCATCCACGGCAACAGCGTGGAGGCGCACATCACGCGCGACAACGACGTCGATACGGCGCTGAGCAAGCTGCGCGAGCTGTCGCAACCGCTGTCCGGAATACTCGGCTCTTCGGGACAGCGCAGTATCGACATAACGGAGAAGGGCGGCCTGATTACGCTCACCCCGTCGGACGCGGCGGTCACCGAGCGCATCCGCCAGGCCGTCGATCAGTCGATTCAGATCATCGAGCGCCGCGTCAACGAGCTCGGTCTGGTCGAGCCGACAATCCAACGCGAGGGCGCCTCGCGCATTCTCGTGCAAGTGCCCGGCCTCCAAGACCCATCACGGCTGAAGGAGATTCTGGGTAAGACCGCCAAGCTCGATTTCCGCATGGTCGACCTGTCGATGACGCCGGAGCAGGCGAGCGCGACGCACCCGCCGCCGGACTCGGAAATTCTCGACGGCGAGGGGGGAACAAAATATCTCATCGAAAAGCGCGTGCTGGTCTCGGGCGCCGACCTGGTCGACGCCCAACCGGGCTTCGACCAGCGCAATAGCGAACCGATCGTCAGCTTCCGCTTCAATTCGAGCGGCGCCCGCAAATTCGCCGAGGCGACGCAGCAGAACGTCGGCAAGCCGTTCGCCATCGTGCTCGACAACAAGGTGATCTCGGCGCCGGTCATTCGCGAGCCCATCCTCGGCGGTTCCGGGCAGATCTCCGGGAATTTCACCGTTCAGCAGGCCAACGATCTCGCCATCCTGCTGCGCGCCGGCGCGCTGCCGGCGCCGCTCACCGTCGTCGAGGAGCGCACGGTCGGACCCGGCCTCGGTCAGGACTCGATCAATGCCGGCGAGCATGCCGCCTATGTGGGGGCTGCACTGGTCGTCTTCTTCATGCTGGTGACCTACGGTCTGTTCGGGCTGTTCGCCAACATCGCCGTCGCTGTCAATGTCGCCATGATCTTCGGCGTGCTGTCGATGCTCAGCGCGACGCTGACGCTGCCCGGCATCGCCGGCATCGTGCTGACGGTCGGCATAGCGGTGGATTCCAACGTGCTGATCTACGAGCGTATCCGTGAGGAGGTCCGCACCGGCCGCACCGCGATCAACGCGATCGACGCCGGCTTTTCTCGCGCGCTCGCCACCATTCTCGACTCCAACATCACCACCTTCATCGCCGCGGCGGTGCTGTTCTATATCGGCACCGGACCGGTTCGCGGCTTTGCCGTGACGCTCGGCATCGGCATCCTCACCAGCCTGTTCACCGCTTTCACGCTGACCCGGCTGATCATGGCCTATTGGGTGCGCCTGTGGCGGCCGCGCACCGTTCCCATTTAACCAGCTCATCAGTGTGAACCATCGTGCGCCTGCTTCGCATCGTTCCCGACGACACCCGTTTCGACTTCATGCGCTTTCGGCGCATCAGCTTTCCGATATCGGCGATGCTGTCGATCGCGGCGATCCTGCTCTACTTCTTTCACGGCCTCAATTTCGGCATCGACTTCGTCGGCGGTACGCTGATGGAGGTGCAGACCAAAGCCGGACCGGCCGATCTCGCCAAGATGCGCGCCACCATCGGCTCGCTCCATCTCGGCGATTTCCAGCTCCAGCAGTTCGGCGCGCCGAACGACGTGCTGATCCGCATTTCCGAGCAGCCGGGCGGCGACGCGGCGCAGGAGGTCGCGGTGCAAAAGGTCCGCGATGCGCTGGGCAATGAGGTCGATTATCGGCGCGTCGAAGTGGTCGGACCGAGCGTCTCCACGGAACTGCTCTCCTACGGCACCATCGGCCTCGTGCTCGCGATCGGCGCGATCCTGATCTATCTCTGGTTCCGTTTCGAGTGGCAGTTCGCGCTCGGCGCCATGATCGCCAACGTCCACGACCTGGTGCTGACGGTCGGCTTCATGTCGCTGACGCGGATCGATTTCGATCTCACCAGCATCGCGGCGCTGCTCACCATCCTGGGCTATTCGCTCAACGACACGGTGGTGATCTACGACCGCATCCGGGAAATGCTGCGCCGCTATAAGCGCATGCCGATGCCCGGTCTGCTCAATGCGTCGGTCAATGCGACGTTGTCGCGATCGATCGTCACCCATCTCACGGTGTCGCTGTCGCTGCTCGCTCTATTGCTATTCGGCGGACAGGCGATCCGCAGCTTCACGGCGACGATGATGTTCGGCGTGGTACTGGTCGGCACTTATACGTCGGTGTTCATCGCCTCGCCGATCCTGATCTATCTGGGTGTCGGCAGGACCCGGCTGGGCGAGCCGGAGGATACCGAAGCCGAGGCGCCACCCACGGCGCCGGCGGCGCCGCCGGGGCCGCCACAGGTGCCAACGCCGTCGAAACCTTCTCCGCCGCCGCGGCGCGCCAGGGCCCGTCGCTAGTGGACGAGCCGCATCTGCCGCGCCAGGCGCTGATCGACAGCCATGGGGCCGGCGGTTTCCATTTCGCTGGCATGTCGCATCGCGGTTCGTTGCTGTGCGTGCCCGATGGCATCTGGGCCTGGCCGGTCGCAACTCCCGATGCGGTTACCGAAGACACCCTCTCGCGGGTCTTCGCCAGCGCCGGCAGCCTTGATTTCTTTATCCTCGGCACCGGTTCCAAGCCGTGGGTCTTTCCGCAAGCTTTGCGCGCGCGATTCCATGAGGCGCGCATTTCGCTGGACACCATGACGACCGGACCCGCCGTGCGCACCTACAACGTGATGCTGATGGAGAGCCGCCGCGTCGGCGCCGGTCTGATCGCGGTGTAGCTGTTTGTTGGAGCATGACCTTTTCCGGAAGCCGGCGACCGGCCGGGATCGCTTCCGGGTCAGGCTTTTTCAAGCTCGTGCCGCAATGCTGCTAAGTTACCGGCATGCAGGATCCATTCGACTATGGCGCCGAGCTTGTTCGCGCCACCGACCGTGACCGCTTCATCGCCTCGCTGTTTGCCCCGGCGGAACACCGCGGCGCGATCTACGCGATTTACGCCTTCAACAGCGAGGTTTCCCGCGTGCGCGAGGTGGCGCGCGAGCCGTTGCCCGGTGAAATCCGGCTGCAATGGTGGAGCGATGTCATCAACCGCCAACGAGATGAGGAGGCGCGCGCCAACCCGGTGGCCGCGGCGCTTCTCACCACGATCGAGCGCTATCGCCTGTCCTCGGCCAAGTTGATCGACCTCATTGAGGCGCGCCGCTTCGATCTTTACGACGACCCGATGGCGACGATTGCCGATCTCGAGACCTATGCCGGCAAAACCTCGTCGGCGCTGTTTGCTATCGCGGCGCAAATTCTCGCCGGCGCCGATGCGGAAGCGGTTTCGGCGCCGGCGGGGATAGCGTTCGCGATTGCCGGCCTGCTGCGTGCCTTTCCGCGCCACGCCGCTCGGGGCCAGCTTTATGTGCCGATGGAGCTTCTGGACCGTCATCAGGTTCGCCCGCATGACATATTCGCCGGCCGCTCCTCGGCCGGTCTGCAGGCGGCGCTCGCCGAGCTGCGCAACCTCGGGCGTCGCCATCTCGACACGGCACATCGGCGAATGGCGGCGCTGCCGCCTCTTGCGGTGCCGGCCTTGCTTCCTGTGGCACTGGTGCGGCCTGCGCTCATGCGCCTGGAGCACGGCGCTCCGTTCTCGCCCGCCGAAATTCCACCGTGGCGGCGGCAATGGCTGATCTGGCGCGCGGCGCGAAATTCGGCGCGGATCGCGGGATAATCGATATTTCACTCTGCCGCGTGCGGGACGGCCGTGCCGATCCAGGCGTCGAGATCGGCGAGCGCACGCGCGCAAAATGCCTGTTTTTTGGCATTTCGCGCCGTGCCGCCACCAAGCGGCGGGAACAAGCCGAAATTGATATTCATCGGTTGAAACGAGCGTGCGCCGGATTCGATCGTGTCGATATGGCCGCCGGTGATATGGCCGAGGAGCGCGCCGTGCGCCGTGCTCGGTGGCGGCAGACGCGGCCGCTCGCCAAGCCGTTCCGCGGCGGCGAAGCGCCCGGCAAGGAGCCCAATCGCTGCCGATTCGACGTAGCCCTCGCAGCCAGTGATCTGTCCAGCAAATCGTAGCCGCGGCATCGTCTTCAGCCGCAGCGTGTCGTCGAGCAGCTTTGGCGAATTGAGGAAGGTGTTGCGGTGCAGCCCGCCGAGCCGGGCGAACTCGGCCTTGGCCAGGCCGGGGATGGTGCGGAAGATGCGCACCTGTTCGCCGTGTTTCAGCTTGGTCTGAAATCCGACCATGTTGAACAGGGTGCCGAGCTTGTTGTCCTGCCGCAGCTGGACCACGGCATAAGGTTTTACGCCCGGCCGATGCGGGTCGGTGAGGCCGAACGGCTTCATCGGTCCGTGGCGCAACGTCTCGCGTCCGCGCTCGGCCATCACTTCGATCGGCAGGCAGCCGTCAAAATAGGGCGTCGCCTCGAAATCGTGGAATGCGATCTTCTCGCCGGCGAGCAGCGCATCGATAAAGGCCTCGTATTGCTCGCGTGTCAGCGGACAATTGATGTAATCGGCGCCGGAGCCGGCGGGCCCCGCCTTGTCGTAGCGCGACTGGAACCAGGTGATGTCGAAGTCGATCGAATCGCGATGCACGATGGGCGCGATGGCGTCGAAGAACGCGAGCGCCGTTTCGCCGGTGAGCGCGCGGATCGCCTCGGCAAGCGCCGGCGAGGTGAGCGGGCCGGTGGCGATGATGACGCTGTCCCAGTCCGCCGGCGGCTCAAGGATTTCCTCGCGGCGAATGTCGATAAGCGGCTCGTCCTCGATCGCCGCGGTGATGGCGGCGGCAAAGCCTTCGCGGTCGACGGCGAGTGCTCCGCCGGCCGGCAGCTTGTGGGTATCGGCCGCATGCATTACCAGCGAACCAAGCCGCCGCATCTCGGCATGCAGGAGGCCGATGGCGCTTCCTTCCGCGTCGTCGGAGCGGAACGAGTTCGAACAAACCAGTTCGGCGAATTGTCCGCTCTTGTGCACGGCGGTCGAGCGATCGGGCCGCATCTCGTGCAGTACCACCGGTACGCCGCGGCGCGCGATCTGCCATGCGGCCTCGGAACCGGAAAGGCCGCCGCCGACGACATGGACGGGCTTTAGGTGAGCCGGCCGCAGCGGGTGCATCATCTCTCAACGTTAGGCGCATCGCGCCACAGGCACAATGTGAGCAAATGCGGCAGGAAATGGCCCCGGCCAGCGGGCAGTTGGCTGCAAAAGGGGCCTCTGCTATAGGGCGTCCCGCCGTTGCGAATTTGAGCTCGAGGCTACCGCCATGTCCGTTGACGCCGAGACCGTCCGCCGAGTCGCGCATCTGGCGCGCATCGCGGTGGCCGACGAGGAGGTCGCGCATCTTCAGGGCGAACTCAATGCCATTCTGGCCTTCGTCGAGCAGCTCGCGGAGGTTGACGTCGAAGGCGTCGAGCCGATGACGTCGGTCACGCCCATGGCGATGAAGACGCGCAAGGACGAGGTGACCGACGGCGG
The DNA here is from genome assembly GCA_050011955.1 of Xanthobacteraceae bacterium. Taxonomy (GTDB): domain Bacteria; phylum Pseudomonadota; class Alphaproteobacteria; order Rhizobiales; family Xanthobacteraceae; genus BOG-931. The sequence continues at coordinate 30,399 of JBEKIC010000009.1, read as the reverse complement.
CATCGCCGAAGCCATTTTGGCAAACGCGCCGGCACGGGAGGATCACTTCTTTCTCGTGCCCAAAGTGGTGGAATGATGTGCATTGCCTGTGAACAAGACGCGATGTGGTTTGCGTATTTGGAAAGAAAGGGCCTCATCCCTCCTGACGGCTATTTGCTGGAGCAGCCACTCTCCGTGTTTGCCACCGAACCGCTCGAGCCGGCGCCCGTTGCCGCAGACGTAAAAGAAGAAACTCCTGCGGAGACGGCTGAAAAAAGCAAGTTCTCCGGCAACAATCCGGCGGCCTGATGACCGAACTCACCTCGCTCACGCTGGCGCAGGCGCGCGACGCGCTACGCCGCAAGGAATTTTCTGCCAGCGAACTCGCCGATGAGCATCTCGCCGCCATCGAGCAGGCGCGGGCGCTCAACGCCTTTGTGTTGGAAACGCCGGAACGCGCCCGCGACATGGCGCGAGCGGCCGATGCGCGACTGGCAAAAGGCGAGGGCGGGCCGCTCGAAGGGCTGCCGCTCGGCATCAAGGATTTGTTCTGCACGGAAGGCGTGCGCACGACCGCGTGCTCGCACATCCTGGAGAACTTCGTTCCCCCCTACGAATCGACCGTCACCGCCAATTTGTGGCGTGACGGCGCGGTCCTTCTTGGCAAGCTCAATAACGACGAGTTCGCCATGGGGTCGTCGACCGAGACCTCGTATTTCGGGCCGGCCGTCTCGCCATGGCGCCGGCGCGGTGCGGACGCCAAGCTTGTCCCCGGCGGCTCTTCGGGCGGTTCGGCGGCCGCGGTGGCGGCGAACCTTTGCGTCGGCGCCACCGGCACCGATACCGGCGGCTCGATCCGCCAGCCGGCGGCATTTTGCGGCATCGTCGGGGTCAAGCCGACTTACGGCCGCTGTTCGCGCTGGGGCATTGTGGCCTTCGCATCTTCGCTCGATCAGGCCGGCTCGTTCGCGCGTACCGTGCGTGACTGCGCGATCCTGCTGCGCTCCATGGCAGGTCACGATCCCCGCGATACGACCTGCGCTGACCTGCCGGTGCCGGACTACGAGAAGGCGGTCGGGGCATCGGTCAAAGGCATGCGCATCGGCATACCGAAGGAATACCGGATGCCGGGCATGGCTTCCGAAATCGAGACGCTGTGGCAGCGCGGCGCCCAGTGGCTCAAGGACGCCGGCGCCGAGACGGTCGACATTTCCCTGCCGGCGACCAAGTACGCATTGCCGGCCTACTACATCGTGGCGCCGGCGGAGGCGTCGTCGAATCTCGCCCGCTATGACGGCGTGCGCTATGGCTTGCGCGTTCCCGGCCGCGACATCACCGAGATGTATGAGCGTACGCGTGCCGCCGGCTTCGGCAAGGAAGTACGCCGGCGCATCATGATCGGCACCTATGTGCTGTCCGCCGGCTATTACGATGCTTATTATCTGCGGGCACAGAAAGTGCGCACGCTGATCAAGCGCGACTTCGAGCAATGCTTCGCACAAGGCATCGACGCGATCCTCACGCCGACGACACCGTCGGCCGCGTTTGCCGTCGGTGAAAAGGGCCGCGTCGATCCGATCGAAATGTATCTCAATGACGTTTTCACGGTGACGGTGAACATGGCCGGACTGCCGGGCATTTCGGTGCCGAGCGGGCTCGACGCGAACGGCTTGCCGCTGGGGCTGCAGCTGATCGGGCGGCCGTTCGAAGAGGAGACGCTGTTCGCGCTCGGCGCCGTCATCGAGCGGGCGGCGGGCCGGTTTACGCCGGAGCGATGGTGGTAAGCTGGCGGCCTTAGACGTCACGGTCCGCTGAGCGAAATGACCCCGGCCGAGTTCCAGAAATCACTCGCCAAACGAATGCCGCCATCCGGGCTTTCGCCCGCGCTGGCTGCGCTGTGGTGGATGGGCAAGAACGAGTGGAACAAGGCGCACGAACTCGCCATGAGCGAAGAGGATGCCGATTGCGCCTTGGTGCATGCTCACCTGCACCGCGTCGAAGGGGACCTCGACAACGCCCGCTACTGGTATCGGCGAGCCGGCCGCGCGCCCGCAACGGCCGAGTTGGCGGCGGAATGGGCGACGATCGTCGCCGCGCTTCTCGCAGCGCCCCGCTGATCATCGGTGCGTCCTGGTCCGTCCGCCACTTCATCAAGGACGAGCGACGCCTTCGTACATGTACGCGAACGGATTCCTGCCGTGCAAATATTCGGTGTCGAGTCGCTCGATTTTGAATCCTGCGGCAACGATCAGATCATCGATTTTACGGTTGAGATGGCATCCTCCACCAATGCACTTCCAGCAAGGCGTAAGACGCATTTGCCAGCGTACGATTGAGGCGTCGGGCGCCAACCCATGCTCGACGAACAGCAGCCGGCCGTCGGTGCGAAGGACCCTTCGCATCTCGCGAAGCGCCAACTGCACGTCGGGTATCGTACACAAGGTCCAGGTCGTCACGACCGAGTCGAACGCTTTATCTTCAAAGGGAATCGTTTCCGCGGAGCCTCTGATGAATTCTCTTATGGTGGCGGTCTGCTGATTGGCGGCTCTTCTGAGCAGGGGAGCGGACGGCTCGATGCCGCATACGCTCGAAACGTCGCGGCCATAAAGCGGTAAATTGATTCCGGACCCAATTCCGATTTCCAAGACGCGCCCGTGTGCTGCCGCAATGGTTCGCCGCCGATAATCGCGAAGCCAGCGGTTTGACATGGAAAGGTGAATGAGTGGTGGCAATATGTGTTCCTGATAGAAACGCATGACGCTCCTCGGCGCGCCTTTTCCCGCCTCCATTGGTCCTCTCAATGTTTCGATCTCGGGGTCAGCGTCCGTGCGAGCTGCGCAGCTCGCGCGGTTCCTCCGTCTGCAGCGCGGTCTTCGCTACGGTTTCGTAGCGGCGCCGCGGCAGCGCCTCGGGATGCTCCCGCTGCAGGAAAGCGATCAACTTTTCGCGCAGATCGACGCTGACATTGCCTGTCGTAGCCGCCGAATCCGAATCCACCAGAATATGAACCTCGATCGCTTCGGCGCTGGTGTTGGTGACTTGGACGCTTGTGACCTTGGCGTTGCCTTGTTTTGCTTCGGCGACGAGCTCGATGGCCTTCTTACGGATGACGTCGACCGGGGCGGCGTAGTCGAGGTAGAGAACGATGTTGCCGATCGTCGGCGCAGCCTGCCGCGTCCAGTTGTAGAACGGCTGCTGGATGAAAAAATTCAACGGCACGATCATCCGCCGCTGATTTTCCAGCCGAATCACCACATAGGTCGCCGTTATTTCTTCGATCCAGCCGTACTGGTTCTGCACCGTGACGGCGTCTTCGAGCCGGATCGGCTGTGTGATCGCAAGCTGCACGCCGGCGATGAGGTTGCTCAGCACCGGCTGTGCGGCGAGACCGAACACGACGCCGGCGACACCGGCAGAGGCGAATAGGCTTACGCCGTATTGGCGCACCGCGTCGAAGGTCATCAGGGCAAGGCCCAAGGTGACGAGCACGATGACGGTGTCGAGCACGCGCATCAGCACGCGCACTTGGGTGAGGTGCTTGCGTGCCAACAGGTTGTCCTCGACATCGATACGGAAGCGCATCAAATAGAGGTTGGCGCCGAGATGCAGCGCGGTCATCGCCATCCAGCCGAGCAGGCAAATAGCCGCCAAAACCAGGAGCCGCGCGATCACGCTCTTGGTATCGGATCCGAGCGGCGCGGTCGGCAGCGCGATGGCAAGTGCAACGAGCAACAGAGCAAAGCGCGTCGGCTTCCTGGTCTCATCGAGAACTGATCGCAGATAGGGTCGGCGTCCGCGCAGCAGCCGGCGCAGGACCGCAAGAATCGCGGCATGCAACAGCCACGCCGCCGCGGTTGCCCCGACCAGGAGCACCAGCGACACGGCCCAAGGCGGCGCGAAGGAAAGCACGTTGCCTACGGCACCCAATATCGACTGAACGCGTTGGACGAGGTCTTGCCACATGGTCGCGAACTATATCTTGAAACGCCCGAGGAAGCGCGATTTGCCTCGTGGCGTTTGTCCGATTGTGCTCTGGACAGCACCGCCGCGAGGTGGCATCAAAGCGCCGGTTTGCGTGCAACTGTCATATTCGCGGTCGCCGATGAAGACTTTCCTGCTGCGCTTTTTCACCTGGTGGAACGGTCAAACGTTCGGAACCCAATTGTGGACGTGGCTCTACGGCGAGTTCGTCGGCGATGACGAATTCGGCAACCGCTATTATCGGACGAAGGGCGGCAAGATCGATCCGGGGCTTGGATTTGAGCGACGTTGGGTGACTTACAGCGGGGTTGCGGAGGCTTCCATCGTGCCGCCGAGCTGGCATGGTTGGCTGCATCACATGGTGGATATGCCACCGACCGAGGACAAGACGAAGCCGCACCCCTGGGAGAAGCCGCACCGGCCCAATCTGACCGGCACACCTGGGGCCTACCGCCCGAGCGGATCGACCCTGGCGCTGGGGCGTCGTCCCAAGGCGACAGGCGACTACAAGGCCTGGACGCCCGGTAGCCGGTAACCGCTCCCTGGTTTCGCCGCATTCGGCATGTTAACCGGGCGAACGCGATAACGCGCCAAACCCGATCGCGCTCCAGGTTCCATGCTCCGTATCGCCGTCCTACTGGCCGTGCTCGGCGGAACGCTTGCAGCGGGACCTGTCGAGGCGCAGACCAATTGGGGCGATTCACCGCCGCGCCCGCCAGCCGATATCCCCCAAGGATCATTCCCACCGCAACCGCCGCCGGTGCAGTCCCCCGGGCAATATCCGGCTTCTCCGGGAAGCCCGCCATCCACCATCCAAGCGCAGCCATTGCCGCCTCCTCCGGGGGCGATGACGGCCCCAACCCTTGGGGCAAGCCAAGCGATCGCGCCGCCGCCATCGGGGGCCCAACGCGCGCGCGTCACCCCGCCGCTGGCTAATCCGCCGCCGCCGCAACCAGCGGATACTTCGCCCCAGCCTGACGACACCGTCATTACCGAAATGCCGTCGCAAAAGATCGCCAACGCCCGGGCGGTGTTTTCCGGGCTCGATAAGATCACGGGTCGCATCATCTCTTTCGATGCGGCGATCGGGGAAACGGTGCAGTTCGGCGCCCTGCAGGTCACCGCGCGGGTTTGCTATACGCGTCCCCCGACCGAGGCGACCAATACCGATGCTTTCATCGAAGTCGACGAAGTGACGCTTCAGGGCGAGATCAAGCGCATCTTCACCGGCTGGATGTTCGCTTCGAGTCCCGGCCTGCATGCGGTCGAGCATCCAATCTACGACGTCTGGCTCGCCGATTGTGCGTCGCCATTGCCCACGCGGATCGCCGAACCGGCCGTTCAGCCAACGCCTGCCGCCCCGGCGAAACCCCGCCCACCAAGCCGGTCGCGTCAGGCGGCGCCCCCGCGCCAGCAGCCTCCGCCGCCGGTCGCGCCTGCCGGCCAGGCGCAGCCGCAGTAGGGCGAAATCATCCCGCCGCAAGGCGCGCGAGGACGACGCTGCCCGGAACAGGACGATCGAGCCCAAGCGCGCCAAAATTTCCTTCGCCGACCAGCGCGGCATCGAGCAGCTTATGGTAGGCGGGCCGCGAAACCTCGACGGCGCCAAATGTCCGCAGATGCTCGGTGACGAATTGAGTGTCCAGTAGGCGGTAACGGCCGGCCTTGAGCCGCGCCACCAGATGGACGAGGGCGACCTTGGAGGCATCGCGGGCGCGGTGGAACATGCTCTCGCCGAAAAAGGCACGTCCGAGGCTGACGCCATAGAGGCCGCCGACCAGCTCGCCGCCTTCGTAGACTTCAACCGTGTGGCAATCCCCGCGCTCGTAAAGCCGGCGGTAGAGATTGCGGATGCGAGTGTTGATCCAGGTGCGGGTGCGTCCGGGCATCGGCTGCGAGCAGCCGTCGAGCACGGCGTCGAAATCGCGGTCGACGGCGACCGTGAAACGATCGGAACGTACCGTGCGCGCGAGACGGTTCGGCACATGGAACCGATCCAGCGGAATAATGCCCCGCCGTTCCGGTTCGATCCAATAGAGGGCGGGGTCTTCCGCGCTCTCGGCCATGGGAAAGATGCCGCAGGCATAGGCCTTCAGCAGCACCTCGGGCGTGATGTCGACGAGCGCGGATTCGCGGCTTGCCATGGGCTCCGTTTAGCCGCCTCCCAGCGCATCGTTCAAGGGGCGGGCCTGCGGCTCCGCGGCGATGTTGCCGGTCAACCGCGTGGCGTTGCCCGGCTTAACCCTTCGCATACCAAAATTTCGGTAAGATTTTCGTCAGCTTGAACGTATTTGCTCCTAGCGCGTTACGCCGTCAGTGATAAGCCGCTGAAATACAAAGACTAGAGCCTGGCGCGATGGAACCATTTGTCAGCAACACCGAGCCGATCCGGGTGCTTCTCGTCGAGGATGAACATCTCATCAGCGAATGGGTCGCGGAATCGCTGGCGGAACAGGGCTTCGCAGTGTGCACCGCCACAAATGCGGTGGACGCGCTGAAGTGTCTCGCCTCGGCGCGGGTCGACATCCTGTTCACGGATATCAACCTCGCGGGCGGCATGGACGGTACGATGCTGGCGCGTCGGGCGCGGGAGTTATTGCCTGACCTGCCGGTTGTCTATGCCTCCGGACGCGCGAACCTCCTCGATCCGCAGGCGCGCGTGCCGCGCTCGATTTTCGTGCCGAAGCCCTACGTCCCCTCCCTGATCGGGCGTGTTCTCGCCAACGCGGTGAAATCGGCGGCCGAGCGCGTGCCGGCGTAACCGGCTACTGCTCGAGTGCGCCGCGGGCGAGGAATTCCTCGAGCCAGTGGATGTGGTAATCCCCGTCGATGATCTCCGCCTCCCGCGCCAAGGCGCGGAACAGAGGCAGCGTCGTCTCGATGCCGTCGACCACGAATTCGTCGAGCGCGCGCTTGAGCCGCATGAGGCATTCACTGCGCGTTTTGCCGTGGACGATGAGCTTCCCGACCAAGGAATCGTAGAACGGCGGAATCGTATAGCCGTGGTAGACGGCGGAATCGATGCGCACGCCGAGCCCGCCAGGCGGATGGTAATGGACGATTTTGCCCGGCGAAGGACGGAACGACACCGGGTTCTCGGCATTGATGCGGCACTCGATGGCGTGGCCGTGGAATTTTACATCGCTCTGCGCCAGCGCGAGATCGCTTCCGGCGGCGACGCGAATCTGCTCGGCGACGAGGTCGATGTCGGTGATCATCTCGGTCACCGGATGCTCCACCTGAATGCGGGTGTTCATCTCGATGAAGTTGAACTTGCCGTCTTCGTAGAGGAACTCGACGGTGCCGGCGCCGAGATATTTGATCTCGCGCATGGCTTTCGCGACGATCTCGCCGACCTGATCGCGGACGTCGGTATTGAGGGCAGGCGAGGGGCCTTCCTCCCACACTTTCTGGTGACGGCGCTGCAGCGAGCAATCGCGCTCGCCGAGATGGATAGCGCGGCCCTTGCCGTCGCCGAGCACCTGGATTTCGATGTGGCGCGGCCGTTCTAGGTACTTTTCGAGATAAAGCGTGTCGTCGCCGAAGGCCGCTTTTGCCTCCGCTCGCGCCATGGCCAGCGCTGAAGCAAGCTCGCTCTCGGCGCGGACCACCTTCATGCCCCGGCCGCCGCCGCCGGCGGCAGCCTTGAGCATCACCGGAAAGCCGGCGTCACGCGCCAATTGGCTCGCTTCTGCATCGGAGCCGATGCCGCCTTCGGAACCGGGAACGGTCGGGATGCCGAGCTCAATGGCGGCGCGCTTGGCCGCGATCTTGTCGCCCATCAGCCGGATATGCTCCGGGCGCGGACCGATGAATTGCACGTTGTGCTCGGCGAGTATTTCCGCGAAACGGGCATTCTCGGCGAGAAAGCCATAGCCCGGGTGAACGGCGTCGGCGCCGGTGATTTCGCAAGCGGCGAGCAGCGCCGGAACGTTGAGGTAGCTGTCCTTGGCGGCCGGCGGACCGATGCAGACGCTCTCGTCGGCGAGCCGCACATGCATGGCGTCCTCGTCCGCCGTCGAATGCACCGCCACCGTGGGAATGCCGAGCTCCTTGCACGCGCGCAATATGCGCAGTGCAATCTCACCCCGGTTGGCGATCAGGATCTTGTCGAACATAGCGGCCGCTGTTTCGAAGCGAGTGGCGGATGGCGAATAGGGCATAGCGCTAAAGAGTTCGGCCGAGACGCCGCTACTCGCCATTCATCATTCGCCATGGGCTACTCGCTATTCGTTTTCACTCTCGATGATCATCAACGGCTCGCCGTATTCGACCGGCTGACCGTCCTCGATCAGGATCTGGGTCACGGTGCCGGAGCGTGGTGCGGGAATTTGATTCATCGTCTTCATCGCCTCGATGATGATCAGCGTTTCACCGGCCTTCACCTGGCCGCCGATCTCGACGAAGGGTCGCGCGCCCGGCGCCGGGCCGAGATAGGCGACGCCCACCATCGGCGAAGCGACAAGACCGGGGTGCTGCGTCGGGTCGACCGGCACGTCGGCTGGCGCCACGACTGCGGCAGGAAATGTGCCATTGGACGGCTCCGCCGGTCGCGCGCGCGTCCCCGCCGCGTTCAAATCCCGCGCAACGCGAATCGACACGCCGTCGCGTTGGATTTCGATTTCGGACAGGCCGGTTTCATCGAGCAGCTTGGCCAGATCGCGGATCGCGTCGTGATCGATCGCGGGTGTCTTTGACATCGGCGGGTTCCCGGGCTTGCGCGCCACGATCAATCCTTGGAATCAATCATGGCGGCCAGGCCGGTGATGGCCAGTGCATAGCCCTCGATGCCGAAGCCGCATACGATGGCGCGCGCCGTTTGCGAGACATAGGAGCGCCGGCGGAATGGCTCGCGGGCGTGGATGTTGCTGATATGCACCTCGACGACCGGCGCCTCCATGGCGGCGAGCGCGTCAAGAATCGCAACGGAGGTGTGGCTGTATCCCGCCGGGTTAATGATAAGCCCCACCGCCTTCTCGGCGCGGGCCTCCTGGATCCAATCGATGATCTCGCCTTCGTGATTGGATTGGCGGAATTCCACCGCAAGCCCGTGCCGTTCCGCCGTCGCGCGGCAGAGTTTCTCGACGTCGCCCAGTGTGGCACGACCGTAGATGTGCGGCTCGCGCGTGCCGAGCAGATTGAGATTGGGTCCGTTGAGGACGTAGACGGTCTTCGGCATTTTCGCGAGCTGCCTCGGGTGTCATCGCGGCGGGCATGCGCCTGCCGCGGCGGCTCCGTTATACGGAAGGCACCCGCAAAGGGGAAGCCGGAACGCGGCAAGGCCGGCGGCGAAGGGAGGGCGCTTATTTGTGCTCAGCCGCGAGTTTCTCCCTCAGCGCGTCGATCCCGACCGCTCCCACCACGACTTCATCGCCGACCACATAACTCGGCGTGCCGGTGACACCGAGCGCGTCGGCGAGCTTCATGTTCTCGTCGATCGTCTTCTTCACTTCGTCGCTGCCCATGTCCTTCTCGATCCGGGCCACGTCGAACCCGACCTCCTTGGCGACCGCGAGCGCGCGCGCCTTGTCGGCCGGGCCGCGGCCGCCCAGCAGCTTCTGGTGGAATTCGATGTACTTCTTGCCGGTGATGTCCTGCATGCGTACAGCGACCGCAACGTGCGCGGCCTCGACCGACCCCTCGCCGAGGACCGGGAATTCCTTGAGGACGAATTTGAGGTTGGGATTTGTCTTCAACAGATCGAGCATGTCGGACATCGCGCGTTTGCAGAATCCGCAATTGTAGTCGAAAAACTCGACCATCGTGACGTCGCCTTGCGGATTACCGAGCACGACCTGATGCGGCGAGCGGAAAAGCGTGGCGTTGTTTTCTGCGACCGCGGCGCGATGCTTCTCGGCTTCCTCCGCCTGCTGACGTTTATCAAGCTCCACCATGATGTCGTGCAGCAGCTCGGGATGCTCGAGGAGATACCCCTTCACGATGCTTTCGATTTCGCGGCGCTGGTCGGAGGAGAAGGTTTGCGCTTGCGCCGGCGCGATAGCCGGCGCCGCCAGGAATATCGCGGCTGCGATCAAAATTGCGGTGCGTGGGTTCGATGTCATCTAGCTTGTCCTTTTGCGATCATGGACCGCTTCGCAGCGGGTTTTGCTTCACGTTCTTGTTGAAGGCGACGATGTCGTCCGCTCGCACCCAGCCCGGCGATCCGACCGGGAAGCGCATCTTGGCGCGCGCCGCGAGCTCACGCGCGGTCTTGTTGTCACCGCGCGCGAAGGCGGCCTGCGCCGAGGCAAGGTCGGCATCGGCTAGATCGCCGTTGCGGCCGTAGGCCATGGCAAGCTGCTCATAGGCATCGCCGGATTCCGGCTCTTTGATGAGGGCGGCGCGCAGTAGCGGAACCGCTTCTGCCGCCATCTTGGGGTTGTTGGTCGCAATCAGCGCCTGCGCCAGCAGGATCTGGATGAGGGCGGGATTGGGCGCCAACTGGATGGCGTGACGCAGCGGCGCGATCGCCTCCGCGGCGTGCCCGTTTTCCAGCAGCGCCTGACCCTTGAGCTCGTAGAGGTAAGGGTAGTTCGGCAATGCCTCGATCAGGCTGTCGATCTGGGCGATGGCGGCGCGTATGTCGCCGAAGCGATAAGCGGAAATGGCGCGTGCGTAGCGGGCCGGCAGGCTGGTGTCGGATGATGGATAGCGCCGCATCACCGCGTCGGCCCGCTCGGTAAAGCCGTAAAGCTTCGCGCGCATCATGTCGTGGCGGAATTGCAGTTCGGGCGGATCCTTCTTGTCCCAATACGGGGTCTTCACCAGTTCGGCGAGCGCCGCCATGCGCTCGGCGGGCATCGGGTGGTTCTGCACGTAGGGATCGATGTAGGCCGCCGAGAACATCATCTCGTCGGCGAAGCGCTTGAACGTGTCGTACATGCCCTTGGCCGACTGACCAGTCATGGTCAGGAAACGGACGCCGGCGCGGTCGGCCTGTTCCTCTTGGGCGCGCTGGTAGGCCAACAGCGTGTGCTGAAGGTAGGCCTGCGGCGCATTGACCACTGCCGCGCCGATATTGCCCATGTCCAGACTGTTTGAGAGGTTGTTGGAACGCGCGCCAGCCACGACGGCGCCGAGGCCGAGCAGCATGGCGACGATCGCGGCGGTCTGCGCGTTGGCCAGCTCCTGGCGCATCTTGGAGAGATGGCCGCCGACGATGTGCCCAGTCTCGTGCGCGAGGACGCCGATAATCTGATTCGGCGTGGTCGCTTGCTTGAGCGCGCCGGTAAAGATGAAAATGCGATGCGCGTCCATGACGAACGCGTTGAACGCATTTTCGTTGATGATCACGACCTGCACGTTTTGCTGGCTAAGACCGGCCACGCGCAAAATCGGCTGGGTGTAGTCGCGCAAAAGCTGCTCGATCTCCGCATCGCGAATCATCGGGATGCCGGCGGCGGAGCCGGTCTGCGCCCGCGCCGGGAAGCTTCCGAGCGCGATTGCGGCCGCTGTGGTCAATGCGACGGCGCGCGACGCTGGCCCCACCGGGCGCACCTTGCTAGGAGGTCTGGCGACAATCATGTGGGACAAATATGGGTCCCTCGGTCCAAGGACCCAGGCTATGGATGGAACCGGTTACGGTCAACACGGGGCCGCCGTCTTGCCAAGGCGAAGCCGGACGTCACGAAACCCGGCGAATACGGCGGCACCGGGGCGACGCTGCCGGACCGGCGAGCCGTCGAGGCGAATTGATGCTTGAGAGAGCCAAACTGTTCTTGCAGCCGTCGGCACGCAGCGCCGTGCCGCCGTTTATGGTGATGGATGTCATGGCTGCGGCAGCCCGGCTCGAGGCACAAGGCCGCCGGATCATCCATATGGAAGTCGGCCAGCCGGCGGCCGGTGCGCCGGCTACGGCGATCGCCGCGGCGCGTGTCGCGCTCTCGTCCGGTCGCCTCGGCTATACCGAAGCCCTCGGCGTTACTTCGCTACGCCGGAGGATTGCCCGCGCCTATGCCGAATGGCATGGGCTCGATGTCGATCCGGCCCGCATTGTCGTCACCACCGGCTCCTCGGCCGGCTTCATTCTCGCATTCCTTGCCGCGTTCGAAGCGGGAGATCGCGTCGCCATGGCGCTGCCGGGCTACCCGCCCTATCGCCACATCCTTACCGCGCTTGGCTGCGAGCCGGTCGGGATCGAGACCGACGCGTCAACGCGCTGGTCGATGACCGGCGAAGCCCTGATCGCTCGCCACCGCGCGAGCCCACTCAAGGGCGTGGTGGTCGGCTCTCCCGCCAATCCGAGCGGTACGATGATGTCTGCGTCGGCGCTCGCCGAGCTGATCCGATGCGCCGAAGACGCCGGTATCATCGTCATCTCGGACGAAATCTATCACGGCCTCGATTACGCTTTCGCCGCCGAGTGCGCGGCGCGCATCTCGGCCGATGTCATCATCGTCAATTCGTTCTCCAAATACTTCTGCATGACCGGATGGCGGATCGGCTGGATGGTGGTGCCGCCGCCGTTGGTCCGAGCGGTTGAGCGGCTGCAGCAGAATCTCGCGATCTCGGTGCCGACGCTGTCGCAGATCGCCGCCGAGGCCGCGTTCGAAGGGCGGGCGGAGCTGGAAGCCGTGCGGCAGGGATATGAGGAAAACCGGCGCATTTTGCTCGAGGGATTGCCGCGCGTGGGCCTCGATTCGTTTCTGCCCGCCGACGGCGCCTTCTATCTCTATGCCGATGTCTCGCGCTTCTCCAATGACAGTTTCGAGTTTGCCAAGCGTATGTTGGAGGAAGCGGGCGTGGCGACGACGCCCGGGATCGATTTTGATCCGTTGCGTGGCCGAAATTTCCTGCGCTTATGCTACGCCGGCGCGCGCGAGGAGATGCGTGAAGCGGTCGAGCGGATCGGCATCTGGCTGAAGGATAAGCAGCGGTGAGCTTGCTCGACAAGGCGCTCGTCCTGTTCTCGGGCGGGCAGGATTCGACCGTGTGCTTGGTCTGGGCGCTGCAGCGTTTCGCCCACGTCGAGACGATCGGGTTTGATTATGGCCAGCGCCACGCCGTCGAGCTCGAGGTGCGCGCCGGCATCCGCGCGCGCCTGTCGGCCCTTTCCGCTGATTGGCGGGCGCGGCTCGCTGATGACCATGTGGTGCAGATCGATGCGCTCGCGGCGATCTCGGAAACCGCGCTGACGCGTGAGGTCGCGATCGAAGTCGCCGAAACGGGGCTGCCGACGACCTTCGTCCCAGGCCGCAATCTCGTATTCTTCGCCTTCGCTGGCGCGGTCGCCTATCGGCGCGGCATCAAGCACCTCGTTGCCGGCATGTGCGAGACCGACTTCTCCGGCTATCCGGATTGCCGCGACGATACGATCAAAGCGATGCAGCTGGCGCTGACGCTCGGCATGGACCGTCGCTTCGTCATCCATACGCCGCTGATGTGGATCGACAAGGCGGCGACGTTTGCGCTCGCGCACGAGATCGGCGGCGATCCGTTGATCGAACTGCTGCTCGACCAGACCCACACGTGCTATCTCGGCGACCGTCAGCACCGCCATGCCTGGGGTTTCGGCTGCGGCGAATGCCCGGCCTGCCGGTTGCGCGCCGACGGCTATGCAAAGTGGAAAGCCGCGTCTTGAGCGCGGCGCGCCAATATCCGTAAGCGAGGCAAGCGATGAGCGAGGCTTTGTTGGACATTCTGCGCAAGGTGACGACCGCAACGATCACCACCATGCTGTTGAAGAAGGGCATCCGGCGCTGCTGGATGAACGGACCGAAACCGCTCGTTGCAAAGGGTGAGCGCGTCGTCGGGCGGGCCTTCACGTTGCGCTTCGTCCCGGTGCGCGAAGATCTTGCGACCCCGGAAAGCTGGGGTCATCCGATCTCGACGCGGGCTGCAATCGAGGACATGCCGGAAGGCGCGATCGTCGTCGCCGACGCCATGGGCGTGGCGAGCGCCGGCATATTCGGCGATATCCTTTGCGCGCGCATGAAAAAGCGCAACGTCGCCGCGCTCGTCACCGACGGCGTCGTGCGCGACCGCGCCGGCGTGCTGATGAGCGCACTGCCGGTATGGTGCGCTGGCGTCGCCGCGCCGGCTTCGGTCAACGGCTTGACCTTCGTCGGCTGGCAGCAGCCGATCGGTTGCGGCGGCTGCGCGATATTTCCAGGCGACGTCATCGTGGCCGATGACGACGGCGCAGTCGTCATCCCGCAGGCGATGCTGGAATTCGTCGCGCGGGAAGGGGCCGAGCACGAACTCTACGAAAGCTGGGTGTTCAGCGAGGTCGAGAGTGGTGTGAAACTACCCGGCCTTTATCCGCCGGACGACGATGCCAAGGCGCGCTACGCGGCGTGGCGGAAGTCGCGCCCATGACTGCGTAGCGACCGAATCTGCGGGTCATGGCATCGCTGAGCAGTGCGGATGTTCTTCATCGTTTCAAAAATTCTCGGCTTCTTCGCCCTGCCGTCGAACCTCTTGATGGCGATCGGGCTGATCGGTCTCGTGCTGCTGATGACGCGCTTTACGCGGCTTGCCAGCTGGCTCATCGTGACCAGCCTGGTGCTCATTGCCGTCGCCGGATGGTCGCCGCTCGGCAATGCTCTGATCCTGCCGTTGGAGCAACGCTTTCCGCCTTGGGACGCATCGCGCGGAGCGCCGGACGGCATCGTCATCCTCGGCGGCGCGATCACGGAGGATGTATCGGCGGCACGCGGTGCGGTGGCGCTCAACGAGGCCGCGGAGCGCATTACCGTTGGTGCCGAACTGGCACGCCGCTATCCGGATGCGCGCATCGTTTTCTCCGGCGGCAACAGTGCGCTGATTTTCGACGGTGTCCCCGAGGCCGCCTTCGCCGTCCAGCAACTGCAGGCGCTCGGTGTCGCGCATGAACGCATCACGGCGGAGGAGCAATCGCGCAACACGATCGAGAATGCGGTGTTCTCGCGCCTGATCGCCAATCCCAAGCCGGGCGAGCGTTGGCTTTTGGTGACGTCGGCCTATCACATGCCGCGGGCGATGGCGGCATTTAGGGCGGCGGGTTTCGCGGTCGAGGCTTATCCAGTCGATTGGCGCACGCGCGGTCCGATCGACGCGGTGCGGCCGTCCGCTTCGCTTGGCGACGGCCTGCGCCGGACGGACACGGCGGTCCGCGAATGGATCGGCCTCGTGGCCTATCGGCTCGCCGGCAAGACCACCGAACTGTTGCCCGGGCCGTGACCCTCCCTTGCCAATGAGAGTTCACGTCCGGCTGCGCCTTGCTTGCATGAGAGCGGTGTGCTCATTCTCGCTTGTGATCTGCGGGCAGGCGCTCCATGGGACTGCATCTGGTCATTGCCAATAAGAATTATTCCTCCTGGTCATTGCGGCCTTGGCTGGCGATGAAAGTCGCCGGCATCCCGTTTGAGGAAACGCTGATCTCGCTCGATGCGCCCGACTTCAAGTCGCGGCTGACGGCATTGAGCGGCGCCGGCAAGGTGCCGGTGCTCATCGACGGCGACACGCGCGTCTGGGAATCGCTGGCGATCCTCGAATACCTGGCGGAGAAATTACCCGGCGCCGCTTTGTGGCCTCAGCATCCGGCGGCGCGGGCGCATGCGCGCGCGATCGCGTCGGAAATGCATGCCGGCTTCCTGCCGCTGCGGCGGCAATTGCCGATGAATGTCCGGCGGCCGGTCATGCCGCGCGCGCTCGAGGCTGATGCCGCGGCCGACGTTGCGCGTATCGATGCGGTCTGGAGCGAGTGCCGTGCGCGTTTCGGCAGTGGCGGGCCGCATCTCTACGGTGCCTTCACCGCGGCCGATGCGATGTATGCCCCCGTCGTCTGGCGCTTCCACACCTACGCGGTCGAGGTGAGCGCGACCGCCGGCGCCTACATGCGCGCGCTTATGGCGCTGCCGGCCTGGAACGAATGGCGCGAGGCGGCGAGGCAGGAGCCATGGGTGCTGCCGCACGATGAGATCGACTGGCCGGACGTGAAGCGGGAGTGACGCACAGCATGATCCCGAAAAGTGGAAGCTGGTTTTCGGGATCATGCTCAAAAATAGCCGAGGCGCTGTTCAAGCTCGCGCAGCAGCGGCCGCTGATAGGCGAGAATCTTGGTCATGGCGACCGGCAGCGTGAAATAGGCAATGCGATCGATTTCGGGAAACCGCTGTCGGCGTCCCGACCTCGGCGGCCACTCGATCTCGAACGTGTTGCTCGAAAACGGCGTCAGGTCGAAATCGGCTTCGAACGCCCAGACGTGGACCACTTTGCCGCTCTGCTGCTTGACCGGCGTCAGCGCAATGAAGTCGCCGGCGGGGGCGAGGCTCGTCTCCTCGGCGAATTCACGCCGCGCCGCGTCGAGCAGGTCGGCCCCGGGTTCGGCGAGGCCCTTGGGGATCGTCCACGCCCCAGCGTCCTTCTTCGCCCAGAACGGGCCGCCGGGATGCGCGAGCAGGACCTCCAGCTCGCTCACCCGCCGGAATGCCAAGAGCCCGGCGCTGACTTCTGCCCTGCGACGCATCCGCGCAATGTAACCTTAAACTGCGGCTCTGCATCGCAGGTCTTCTAAACAAGTCTTGCCAAACCGGCCGTTGTCTGCATGATTTTGTCAGGATTACGCCAACAATGCCGGTTTCCTCGCTCGTGCTCATTGACCGCGCGTGGATGGGGCACACCGAACCATTTCCTGTACCGGAGCCAACACCAATGCGATATCGATTGATCGCCGCTCTTGCCGCTTTCGCGGCCCTGATGGCGCCCATTGCCAAGGCCGAAGACGCCGCCAAGGACGTCAAGGGCCTCTATCTGATGAGCGATTATCCGGCCGTCACGCTGCGGCCGGGCCAGACCTCCTCGATTAATCTGCGGCTGCAGAATTACGACTTGCCGCCCGAGCGCCTGACTTTGTCGGTTTCCGGAGTGCCGGCGGGATGGACGGCGACGCTGATGGGCGGCGGTCAGCCGGTCGCCGCGGCGATGCCGGCGAGCAATGCCAGCGTTCCGCTTGAATTGCGGCTTGACGTGCCAAAAAGCGCCCCGGAAGGCACGCAAACGCTCACCGTCACCGCCACCGGAGTGTCGACGAACGCCGAGCTACCGATCGCGGTGACGCTCGCCAAGGACCTGCCGGCCAAGCTGACGCTGACGCCGCAGCTCCCCGAACTGCGCGGCACGTCAAGATCCAGCTTCGAGTATCAGCTCGGCATCAAGAACGACAGCGGCAAGAAGCTCACGGTCAGCCTCGCCGCCCAGGCGCCGCAGAACTTCGATGCTTCGTTCACCGAGGCATATGGCAGTCAGGAGCTCAACGCAGTGCCGGTCGATCCCGGCCAGACCAAGGACGTGAAGCTCAAGGTGCGCCCGCCAAGCACGGCCGCTGCCGGCAGCTATAAAATTGTAGCGAGGGTCGGAGCCGAAGATGCCGCAGCGACGGCTGACCTTACGCTCGACATCACCGGCCAGCCGAAGCTCGAGGTCAGCGGGCGCGAGGGCCTCGTCTCGGCGCGCGCTGCGGCCGGCAAGGAAACCAGCGTGCCGGTAGTCATCACCAACACCGGCACCGCGCCCGCCGACGAGGTCGAGCTCAGCGCCTCGGCGCCGAGCGGCTGGAAGGTCACATTCGATCCCAAGACCGTCGAACGCATCGCGCCCAACGAGAACAAAGAAGTGCAGGCGCTGATCACGCCGACCGACAAGGCGATCGCCGGCGACTATGTAACGACGATCCGCGCCTCCAGCCGCGGCGAGTCGGCATCCGCCAGCTTCCGGGTCACGGTGACGACCTCGACCATGTGGGGCATCGCCGGTGTCGGCATCATCGGCATCGCGCTCTTGGTCATGGTCGGTGCGGTGGCAAGGTTCGGCCGCCGATGAGCGAGGACAGCGTCATCCAGGCGAGGGGCCTCACCAAGACTTACGGGCGGGCGGTCGCCGTCGATCACGTCTCGTTCAGCGTCGGGCGCGGGGAGATCTTCGGCCTGCTCGGACCCAATGGCGCCGGCAAGACCACCACCATCCTGATGCTGCTCGGGCTTACCGATATTTCCGGCGGCGAGGTGCGCGTGCTCGGGTTCGATCCGACGCGCGAGCCGCTTTCGGTCAAGCGCCGCGTCGGTTATCTGCCCGATACGGTCGGTTTCTACGATCAACTCACCGCCGCCGACAATCTTCGCTACACCGCCCGGCTGATCGGCTTCAAAAAAGCCGAGCGCGAAAAACGGATCGCTGACGCGCTCGATCAGGTCGGGCTATCCGAGTTTGCCGAGAAGCGCGTCGGCACCTTCTCTCGCGGCATGCGCCAGCGCCTCGGGCTGGCCGAAATCCTTATGAAGGGCGCGCAGATCGCCATTCTCGACGAACCGACGTCCGGCCTCGACCCGCACGCTACTGCGGAGCTGCTCGCCATCATCCGCGGCTTCAAAAACGAGGGCGTTTCGGTGCTGCTGTCCTCGCATTTGCTGGAGCGGGTGCAGAGCGTGTGCGACCGCGTCGCGCTGTTCAGCGGCGGCCATATCGCGCTGATGGGCTCGGTGGCCGACCTCGGCCGCGAAGTTCTCGGCGGCGGCTACGTGGTGGACATCGAGGCCGATGGCGCCGGGCTCGCCGAGCGGCTGGCGCTCATTCCCGGCGTCAGCGGCGTCGAGAAGACCGGCATCGGCAAGCTGCGGCTGCACGCCGACCGTGACGTGCGTCCGGAAGCGGCGGCGGAGGTGGTCGCGATGCAGGGGCGCCTCAAATATCTCGGCGTGCAGGAGCCGAGCCTCGATGCCATCTACACCCGCTATTTCGAGACCAGACCCAACGAGGAAATGGCCATGAAGGAAGGAGCACGCCATGCGGCGTGAAGGTTCGGCCTTCCAGGGCCTCGGCGTGGTCATGCTCAAGGAGCTATCGGACCACCTCACCAGTATCCGTTTCTTCGTATTAGAGCTGCTTGTCGTGCTCATTGCGCTGGTCACGGTGTACGCCGCGGCCCAGCAGATTAAGGACACGACCGCCGAAGACCCATTCCTTTTCTTGAGATTGTTCACGACTTCACGAGAACCACTTCCGGCATTTCTCTTCTGGCTGTCCTTGCTGGTGCCGGTGATGGCAATCGGACTAGCTTTTGATTCCGTCAATGGCGAGTACAATCGACGCACACTCTCGCGTATTCTGTCGCAGCCGATTTATCGCGACGCGCTTTTATTCGGCAAATTTCTCGGCGGACTCGTGACGCTGACGATAGCGCTTATTGTGCTCTGGCTGATGGTGATCGGCCTTGGTCTCCTTTTCGTCGGTATACCTCCCGGTGGAGAGGAAATAGCGCGTATTTTCGTCTTCCTGGTGGTCACGATTGTTTACGCGGGCGTCTGGTTGGCGCTTTCACTGCTGCTCTCAACTCTGTTCCGCTCGGCTGCCACCGCGGCACTTGTGGCATTAGGTCTCTGGCTGTTCATTTATCTGCTCTGGCCAATTCTCGCTGAGGTGCTCGCGCAGGCGATCGTACCGCCGGATCCGCGCTACATGGCGCTGGGTTTGCAGACTCCGGGCACAGTGGAGTTGCAACAGATCCTAGCCCGCCTCTCGCCCTCGACCTTGTTCGCGGAGGCCGTCGTGGCGCTGCTCGATCCGACCACCCGCTCGTTGGGGCCGATCTATCTGAGCCAGCTTCAGGGCGCCGTGCTCGGCGCGCCGCTGCCGCTTTCCGAGAGCATGCTGATCGCCTGGCCGCAGACTGTCGGCATGATCGCGACCGCCATTCTGCTGTTCGTCATCGGTTACGTGATCTTCCAGCGTCAGGAAGTGCGCGCCTAGCGCAAATCCCGAAAATGGGTGCCGGTTTCCGGACGATCATACGCGAATGACACGCAGGGGCGGGTTGGCGCCCGTCCCCGGCGCAGCCGTTCGCCTTAAGCCCACCGGAAAAATCGTGCCGCAAGCCGTTCGGGCGCGTTGCGCCGGTGCTCGCGCCATAGTCAAATCCGCTGAAGCGGAGGGGGAGTCGTGACCGCCATTAAATCCAGCATCGACATCGCATCGCCGGAGTTCCGCGCCAATGAGGCGGCGATGCGCACGCTGACCGCGGAACTTCAGGAACGTCGCGCCAAAGCCGCCGAGGGCGGCCCGCCACGCGCCCGCGAACGTCACCTCTCGCGTGGCAAACTGCTGCCGCGCGAACGGGTGATGACGCTCATCGATGCCGGTTCGCCGTATCTCGAACTGTCGCCGCTCGCCGCCAACGGCATGTATGGCGAGCCCATCCATGCGGCCGGCATCATTACCGGCATCGGCCGGGTGGCCGGACGCGAATGTGTGATCGTCTGCAACGATTCCACCATCAAGGGCGGCACCTATTACCCGATGACGGTGAAGAAGCATCTGCGGGCGCAGGAGATCGCGCGCGAGAACCAGCTGCCCTGCCTCTACCTGGTCGATTCCGGCGGTGCCAACCTGCCGCAATGGACCGAGGTTTTTCCCGATCGCGAGCATTTTGGCCGGATTTTCTACAATCAAGCGACGCTGTCGGCGGCGGGGATCCCGCAGATCGCGGTCGTCATGGGTTCGTGCACCGCGGGCGGCGCCTACGTGCCGGCGATGTCGGACGAAACCGTCATCGTGCGCAACCAGGGCACCATCTTCCTCGGCGGCCCGCCGCTGGTGAAGGCGGCGACCGGCGAAGTCGTTTCGGCCGAAGAGCTCGGCGGCGCCGATGTGCATGCGAAAAAGTCCGGCGTGGCCGATTACTATGCCGAGAACGACCGCCATGCGCTGGCGCTCTGCCGCCGCATCGTCGCCAATTTGAACACGAAGAAATCGATCGGCATCCCGCTCGCCAAGCCGGCCGAGCCGAAATACGACGCGAGCGAGCTCGACGGCATCGTGCCGGTCGACCTGAAGAAGCAATTCGACGTCCGCCAGGTCATCGCGCGGCTCGTGGACGGTTCTGAGTTCGACGAGTTCAAGGCGCTCTACGGCACGACGTTGGTCACCGGCTTCGCGCACATTCACGGCATCCCGGTCGGTATTCTGGGCAACAACGGCATTTTGTTCTCGGAGAGCGCGCTCAAGGCGGCGCATTTCATCGAGCTTTGCTGCCAGCGCCGGGTGCCGCTCCTGTTCCTGCAGAACATCGTCGGCTTCATGGTGGGGCGCGACTACGAAGCGGGCGGCATCGCCAAGGACGGCGCCAAGATGGTGACGGCGGTGGCCTGCGCGCAGGTGCCGAAGATCACGCTGGTGATCGGCGGCTCCTACGGCGCCGGCAATTACGGCATGTGCGGCCGCGCCTATAGCCCGCGCTTTTTGTTCACCTGGCCGAACGCCCGCGTGGCGCTGATGGGCTCCGAGCAGGCGGCGAGCGTGCTCGCCACCGTGCGGCGCGACAACATCGAGGCCGCCGGAAAGACTTGGCCCGCGGCAGAAGAGGAAAAATTCAAGAAGCCGATCCGCGACCAATTCGAGACGGAAGGCAATCCCTATTTCGCCACCGCGCGGCTCTGGGACGACGGCATCATCACGCCCGCCGAAACCCGCCGCGTGTTGGCGTTATGTTTTTCCGCCGCGCTGAATGCGCCGATCCCGGAGACGCGGTTCGGGGTGTTTAGGATGTGAGGCTTGGACTGGGCCCCAAGTATTCTTCTTGGCCGGGCGTCAAATATCGCCCTCGCGACATTGGACGCATTTTTCTGCGCTGAATTGGCGGGCGACCATTCAGCAAAAGGAGCAATCGTGTTCCAAAATCAAAAAGCCTGTGGAACTTTTTCTTCTTGCTTGTAGGGAATCCGTGGGCGACGAGAGTAGGCCAAATATCAGCACTTGAGATCGGAAGCCTTCTGCTGCGGACCATCGATATGAGGGGCAGCAAAAGATCAGCCCATCTCGCGTTTCTTTTTGCGGTCGCGAAGTTTAGCGCGGTGTCGAGGCATGCTTCGTCGACCATAGAGAGATCATCTACTGATAAGGGACACAACCAATTTGGAATTTCTCCCAACGGAAAAAATGCGAATTTATCCCTTTGATAGCCTATTCTGGTGAGCGTACCTTTTCTTTCAATATCGAATTGAACAAGAAATTCGTCGTCAGGATATCCTGGCCGATCAGATACCGTCCCGCACAGCCCAGCAAACATTCCCTGAAGCAAAATTATTCTTTCACCCGAGGAGACAGTAGTAATCATTCTTCCCCGACAGAATGGGCAATTTGACTTAGCCCCAATCTCCGTGAAGTTAACGAGCGCTTGACGAACAATAGCATTTGAAAAATCGATTTTCATCTCTAGGCTGGCCCAACGTCAAACAGCTAAATTGCCCTTCGGCCTGATCGCCTTGAGCTTGTCGCCGATCGCGCGCTTGCGTTCCATCAACTCGTAATCGGTCTGCAGCCCGATAAAAAATCCTTCAGACATGCTGAAGCAGCGCGCAAGCCGCAGATCGGTATCGGCGGTGATGGCACGCTTGCCGAGCGCGATTTCGTCGATCCGCCGCGGCGGCACGCCGATGGCGCGCGCGAGCGTTTGGTAATATCCCAAGGGTAGTCGACGCTCTCGACTTGATGCGCATGGCGTTCGAATAACTAGCGAGGCGGTAGCCCGAAGGCGAAGCGACACCCGATTCAGTCGCGGCGTGTCCGCCGCCGCACTACTGACACTGCTTAACCCATTGCCAATTGGGATGCTTATGATTGTAGGGCTTCACCTGGACTGCAACCCACTTACACGTCACCGGATAGTTCCAAGTCCCCTCCTGCGGCCAGTTGGCGCCGCCGAATGCCCCGCGCGCGTAAGTCGGTGCGATCGCGGCGCCGACAATGAAGGCAGCCGCGGCCAAACCAGTGATTACAGTTTTAAGCAACATGGTCTTTGTCTCCTGACAAACTTTTTGTCATTCTTCGACCCGGCTATTGCATCGCGCTTCTAAGTCACTCCGGGCAGCCTTTGCATTCTTGATCCTAACGCGGGTTTTCCCGCTTATCCGCATCGCGACTCTCGGCGCATGTATGTATGGAAAGCCTGACATCAAGCAACGGGGAAAACAAGCCGTTCGCAAGACCATCACGACGGTCTATCTCGCCGGCGTCACCGCCACACCGGTGTACCATCATCATCGCATCGGCCGGAGGCGTTCGATGCCAAGCCGGCGACGACGACGGTGCAAGCGGTGCGACTCGCACGCGATGCGCGCTGCCTCGTCGAGCTCGATGCGCTCGCCGTCGTCGATGAAAGATAGCTTGTCCGTTGTGCCGCGGCCGTCATTGGTTGAACAGCCAGAACAAAGCGCTGAGCACGACGCTGATGATCACGCAGGTGACCAGCGGGAAAAAGAAGGTGGCGCCGTCGCGCTGGATCATGATGTCGCCGGGAAGCCGGCCAAGCCCGATCCGTGACAGCAACGGCCACGAAATTCCGGCGAGCAGGATGACCAGTCCGATCCCGATCAGAAAGCGCTGTATGTCCATCGGCAGCTTCACAGAAAAGTAGGGAGCGCCCAGCACCAATCAGGAACTTTTCCTGGCGCTTGACGCGGGCGCGCCGCGCGGCGCTCATGGTTCGCTTTTGTCAAGCACTGAACCGACATTGGAGGCTGCATGATCGAGCTTTCCTATCGAACCGCGCTCATTGTCGGGTCCGGGTCCGGGCTGTCCGCCTCGCTGGCGCGGACTTTCACCAAGGCCGGTATGACCGTCGCGCTGGCTGCGCGCCGGGCCGCGGCGCTTGCGGAACTGGCCAAGGAAATCGGCGGCAAGGCCTTTGCCTGCGATGCGACAAAGCGCGTGGAGTTGGCGAAACTCTTCGCCGACGTTGAAGCGACATTCGGCGCGCCCGACGTCGTCGTCTATAACGCGAGCTATCGGACGCGCGGACCGTTTGTCGAGCTCGATCCCGCCGATGTGGAGAAGGCGCTGGCGGTGACCGCCTTTGGCGGCTTCCTGGTGGCCCAGGAGGCGGCCAAACGCATGCTGCCGCGGGCCCACGGGGCGATCTTGTTCACCGGCGCGTCGGCGAGCGTCAAGGGTTATGCGCAGTCGGCGCCGTTCGCCATGGGCAAGTTCGCACTGCGCGGGCTGGCGCAAAGCTTGGCGCGCGAGCTTGCCCCGCAGGGTATTCACGTCGGCCATATCGTGGTCGACGGCGGCATCCGCAGCGCGGAACGGCCCGATCCGCCAGGCAAACCCGACAGCCTGCTCGATCCGGATGCCATCGCCCAGAGCTATTTGCATCTGCTGCAGCAGCAACGCAGCGCCTGGGCCTGGGAAATCGAGCTGCGGCCGTGGGTGGAGAGATTTTGAGTCCGGCTCCGCGGCTCGGCTATAATCGCGCCATGCCGGAGATGATCGCAAAGGCGGTACTGCTCACACTCGCCCTCACGATGGCCGCAACGGGTGCCCTCGCGCAGGCTACGACGCGTCACAAGCGCGAGCATCGCCTGGTCGAGCCTCCGATCCCTGCGGTATCGATCGATAAGCGCGACAGCGTCGTGGCCATGCCCGGTGCCTTCGCCGGCCGGCCGTACTGGCTGGCGCTCGCCCAATGCGGCGGTATCTATTTCAGGCTGAACGTACTTTATACCGACGCCGCGGTGCGCGCGCGCGTCGTCAAGCCCGACCCCATGGCCAATGCCGAGTTCACCAAGAAACTCAACGAGGCGATCAGAACCGCGACCACCTATTTTGACGGAGCCGAACATTTCCTGATGAATGATCGCGGGCTCGAACGCGCCGACGCGGTCCTCACCTATGATGGGCAATCGCGCGCGGCGGGCGAGCGGCTCAAAACCATCGAGGCGGCGCTCACGGCGGCCAAGGCCTGCCCGGCACTTTATCAGGCTTGCCAGCAAGCCTATTCCAAGCAGTGCTACGAACCGCTCCCGCCCGCGAATTGAGCGGTTACCGAAAGCTGCCGCGGCTTTCGGGCGCTGTGAACGCGGCCAGCTGCGCGCCGCGGAAGGAGAAGCCATGAAGCCAATTTTTGCGGTCCTGGTTGCGGCGGTGCTGCTCGCGCCCCTGACGGCCGGCGCGCAGGAACCATCGACACCGCACGCCGCAACGCCGGGCCCGGCAAGCGAGCCCTATGAGCCTGGACTCGGCGAGATCATGGCGCTCCAGCAGATGCGCCACATCAAACTTTGGTTCGCTGGTCGCGCCGGCAATTGGCCTCTGGCCGATTACGAGATCGACGAGCTGAAAGAAGGTTTCGACGATGTCAACCGGCGGCTCGGCGGCGACACGGTGGAGAAAGCCGTCGGGGCGCAGCTTGCCGCTCTCGAGAAAGCCGTCGCGGCCAAGGACCGCGCGGCCTTCGCGAGCGCCTTCGACAAGCTCACCGCGGGCTGCAACAGCTGCCATCAGGCGCTGGATCATGCCTTCATCATCATCCAGCGCCCGACCTCGCTGCCCTACAGCAATCAGTCCTTCGCAGCGCCCAAATAACGCCTCGCCCGCGTCAACGCGCCGCGCGTGGCGACATATACGCGGCACATTTTGAACTAATATCTTAGCCCTGGGACGGTCTTTAACTTGCAGAAGGAGGTCCGACGATGGCCTATCGCGTTTATTCCGGCCCGCGTGGTTCGCAGTCCATCTCTCCGCTGGAGAAGGATCGTCACCTTTACAAGGAGTTCAGCCTCCTCGACGAGGCCATGGGCTGGGCACGGCATATCAATGACAGCGGTCGCGTCGCCTTGCTGGTCGAGGGCGATGACGGTACCCGGCTGACCAAACAGCAGATCGTGACGGCCCTCAAGAATCCCGAAACGACCGAGCCGCACAATCACGCGGCGTGAGATCCGCGGTTCTCTAGCGGCCGACGCTCGGCAGCGCCGCGAGATCGGGTAGTTCGCGCAGCGGCGCAAGGTCCGCATACTCATCCGGCATGCGCGCCCGATTGACCCAGAACGCGCTGAAGCCGAACGACACCGCGCCCATCACATCCCAGCGGTTCGACGACACGAATGCGGCGTCAGAGGCGCCGACCGCCAGGGCGCCGGTGACCAGCGCATAGACTTCCGGCCGCGGCTTGTAGCGGCGCACGGCATCCACCGAAAGAACGGCGTCAAAAAGCCCGGCGAAGCCGGCCGCTTCGACGGCTGCGGCGAGCATGCGCGGGGAGCCGTTGGAGAGGATGGCCAAGCGCGCGCCGCGCGCCTTGAGGACGCTGAGAACGGTGCGGGCGTCGGCAAACGCGTCGAGCTTAAGGTAGGCATCGAGTAGCAGCGGTCGCAGCGCGCGGTCGACCGATGGGACGCGCGCGAACGCGTGGTCCAACGCGCGCTCGGTCAGCGTCCAGAAATCGACATAGCGGCCGGCAAGCGTCAGCGTCCAGGTATATTCGAGCTGCTTCGACCGCCAAATCTCCGAAAATCGCTCCGCCTCGGGGCCGGCCGCGGCGCGATGGCGCGCAATTGCGGCATGGACATCGAACAGTGTGCCATAGGCATCGAAGACGTAAGCGTTAAACATGCCCAAACTCCTTCACTGCAAGAATGGTGACAAAGGTCGTGCCGTTGAGACAATAGGCCGACGGAAGGATGATTCGATGCGCCGGCCCATCGCCTGGACCAGGACGGTTACGTTTTTCGAGGACGACTGGCACGAGGGCAACGTGCCGATCATGGGTCCGCGCACCCATGCGGCATGGCTGTGCACCTCGGTGTTCGACGGCGCGCGCGCCTTCGAGGGCGTCGCTCCCGATCTCGATCTGCACTGCGCGCGCGTCAACGAATCCGCCAAGGCGATGGCGCTCAAGCCGCTCGTCCCGACGGAGACGTGGGTCGCTCTGGTCCGCGAGGGCCTGAGGCGTTTCGAGCGCGACGCCGAGCTTTACGTTCGGCCGATGTACTGGGCGGAGGAAGCGGCGGTTGGCGCCGTGCGCCACGACCCCGACTCGACCCGCTGGTGCCTCACGCTCTACATCGCGCCGTTTCCGAAGCGCGCGGGCACCGCCATAACGCTGTCGCCTTATCGGCGGCCGACGCGCGAGTGCGCCGTGGTCGAAGCCAAAGCCGGCTGCCTCTATCCAAACAATGCACGCGCGCTCATCGAAGCAAGCTCGCGCGGCTTCGACAATTGTCTGTTGTGCGACATGCTTGGCAATATCGCCGAGCTCGGCACCGCCAACATCTTCATGGCGAAGGACGGCGTTGTGTTTACGCCGGCCGCGAACGGTACGTTTCTCGCCGGCATCACCCGCGCACGGGTCATCGCTCTGTTGCGCGCGGCCGGCGCCACCGTAGTCGAGACGACGCTGGGTTATTCCGATTTTCAGTCGGCGGATGAGATTTTTTCCACCGGCAATTACACCAAGGTATCGCCGATCACACGGATCGACGCGCGCGATTTGCAGCCGGGCCCGTTCTACCTGAAGGCGCGCGAGCTGTACTGGGACTTCGCGCACGCAACGGCCTGACGGCGTCTAATCGGCATCGGGGCCGCGCACGGTCAGCAGCGTCGGAATCGAGCGGCCGCGAATATCGTAGACCCGCGCATAGACCACGCCTTCGCGCACGATGTCGAAAAGGATCGGGGCATCGAGCTTGGCGCAATAGAACTCGCCGAGCATCATGGCGAAGTCGGCGCCCTTCGGCTTCCAGATCGCCGAAAATTGCTCGCCCAAAACCACTTGGACCGCCGGATGCGGTCCGCAGACGGCGACCTTCCAGGTTCCGTCGCGCGGCTGCTCGCCGCTCGCCGCGCGCAGCCGGCGCAATTCCAGCGAGGCCTGCCGCATCGACAGGCCCCAATAGTCGACCATGTAGCGCGGCCGCGCCCCCGCCACGCCGCCGGCAATGTGGTTGAAGTCCGTGTACTCGTAAGGATGCAGCCGCACCATGTCGACGAGCGGGGAGGCGAGGCCCGCGATCAGCACCGCGGCGCCCGCGGCCATGGCGGCGCGGCCGTAGGGCCGCAGCCGTTGCGCGATCCATGCCGCGGCGATGCCGCCGAGCACGGCGTATGACGGCGTCAAGAATACAAAATGCCGGATGCCGTTATACATGGCCGGCCTCGTGGCGACCGTCACCAGGACCGGAAACATCGCGGCGAGCACGACGGCCAACAGGGCGGCGCGGCGTCCGGCGGGCACGTCGGTGCGTCCGGCTTCGCCGCGCACCATGGCCACGATCGCGCCGACAGCTCCGCAGAACCCCAGCCCCAGCATCAATTCGGGCAGCGTCAGCAGGGCGAGCGTCGGCACGTAACGGCGCGGCATGTCGGGAACCAGGATCAGTTGGCCGTCGAACAGCTCGCGCCAAGGCTTTTCGAAAAAGTTGGAAAAGTATTCGACGGCGCGAAACGGGTTGAGCGGCGACACCACGGCCCACGGCCAAACCAGGCCCATGATCAGATAGGCGAGGATGGCACCCGGAATGAACGGCACGAGGAATGATCCCCACTCGCCGAGGGCGGGTTTCAGTCCGATTGCGCGCAATCTGAGAGCGAGAATGAGCAGGAGCGGCAGCAGCGCATTGATCAGCGCAAAGCCGCCCATGACGCGCGATCCGATCGCCAGGCCGATGCCTACTCCGCACAGCGCGACGGTCGCCGGCGTCGCGCGCGGATATTCGTCGAACGCGCGCACGATGCCGAGCAGCGCGATCACCATGGCCACCGCGAAGGGTGCGTCCTTCGCGTTGATGAACATGTGACCGTAATAGAGCGGGCAAGCGGCGAGTAGCAGCAGCGCGATCAAACCGGCGAGCGGGCCGCCGAGACGGCGCCCCAGCCGCCAGGTGACGAAAAGGCCGACGAGGCCGACCGCGGCGCCAACCAACCGGCGCGTCTCGAACAGGCCGAACGGCAGAACCTTTGCCGAGAGCGTGGCCAGAAGATCAAACCCGCCGCCATACATGTAGAGATTGACAAACGACAGCGCGCGCTTGTCGGCAAAGCCGGACTTGTAGAGCGAGACCAGCAGGCTGCCGTATTGCGAATGCGTGTAGTCGTCCCAGCCGAGGCCATAGTGGCGAAAGGTCAACGCGGCGATCACGGCAACGAGAACCAGCGTGGCGATCGCAAGCACATCGAACCGCCGCGCCACGGTAAGCGCGTGCGCAGGCGCGCTGCCGGACTTTGCGGCAGCCAACGACGTCATCGGAGTAATGTCGGATGAACGCTTCGTGGTGACGTTCAGCACAAGAATCTCATTGCATCCCGGGCAATGCTCATGGTGCCGCTCGATGAGGCCTTTTCGCGACGCTGCGGCAAGAAGCGGGACCGAAGGTCCCGCTCATTCTCGCTCGTCGCGCCGATCGGCGCTATTTCATCGCCGCCTCGTACATCTCGGCCACGTGGTCCCAATTGACCAGATGATCGAGGAACGCTTTGAGGTAGTCCGGCCGCCGGTTGCGGTAGTCGATGTAGTAGGAATGCTCCCACACGTCGCAGCCGAGAATAGGCTTGGCGCCGTGCACGAGAGGGTTCTCGCCATTCGGCGTCTTCATCACCGTGATCTTGCCATCCTTCACCGCGAGCCAACACCAGCCCGAGCCGAACTGGGTGACGCCGGCTTGGACGAAATCCTCCTTCATCTTGGCGATGGGGCCGATGTCGCTGGTGATCTGCTTTTCGAGCTGGCCGGGGAGCTTGTCGCCGCCGCCGCCCTTTTTCATCCATTTCCAGAAGTGGATGTGGTTGTAGTGCTGGCCGGCATTGTTGAAGAGGGCTTGGTTCTTGCCGAAGGTGCCCTTCACCACTTCCTCCACCGGCTTGTTCTCCCACTCCGTTCCTTTGGCCAGGTTGTTCCCGGTCGTCACGTAAGCCTGGTGGTGCTTGTCGTGGTGGTATTCGAGAGTCTCGCGGGACATGTGCGGAGTGAGGGCGTCGTAGGGATAGGGCAGGTCGGGGAGGGTGAAAGCCATGGGGGTCTACTCCTTGATGTGAAACCGGACCGGGCGGGGCGTGTCTGTAAAACTGCCAAGGGAAGGCAAGGTTTCCCCTTTAAATAGGCCGAACCGGCGGGTTTGGGCAATGTCCGCCACGGCGAAGCTGCGGGCAATCCCGGACCAACGCCGGTCACAGCTCGATTTCTCATGTCGTGCAATGAATTACCGACTCTTGCTTCCCTCGGAGCCGGGTCGATCTCGGCCAAGAACAAGCTCGGCCCAGGCGGTGGCTTGGCAACGGCCCAGGAATAAGTTCGGGATTGCGTAGTTGACACCACAACCCTCTAAGGGTAGGTCCGACCCGACAGGCCGACGCAATCGTGGTGATTTGCTGCGTGAACCCTCATCTTGACTTTGGCCAATTTAGGCAGCGCGCGGGAGAGCGTATTTTGCAGGGTAAACTGATACGGCGGGGAATTTTGTTACTGTCCCGGCTTGGCCGAGACATTAAAGAAATTGACACGCCCCGTATTTTGCCCTTCGAACCATCGCTAACCCGTTGAATTTTTGGCCAAAGTCAAGCTCATGACTCCCTCATTTTCAGACAGGTCCGAAAGTATTAGCGAAGACCGGGAGTTCCGCCAGCATCGTGGCAAACCGCTCGACGAGCGGCTGCAGCCGCGGCTGCGGCATGGTTGGCATCAGGTCGTAGAGCATG
>JBEKIC010000008.1:0-91922 GCA_050011955.1 Xanthobacteraceae bacterium | reverse complement strand
CCGCATATACTCTCAAGAATGCCGCGTTCACCGTCAGGAGCCTCTGCAAGGCCGTCGCCTCGTGTCTCGATCAAATCTCTCGAGCTGAATGCGCTGCATACCTCGCGAATTCAGGATATGGTCGACGTAAACGGAAACCGCTCTAAGAGCGCGTTACTGACGGTATTGCTGAATACGGGTCGTGCGCAGCCCGGCCAGGCCGTGTTGGTCGATTGAATACTGCCAGGAGAGGAATTCCTCGACGGTGAGCGTGTAACGGCTGCACGCTTCTTCCAGCGAAAGAAGTCCGCCGCGGACCGCGGCAACGACTTCTGCCTTGCGGCGAATGACCCAACGTTTCGTTCCTGGCGCCGGCAAATCGGCGATCGTCAGGGGCGAACCGTCTGGCCCGATGACGTATTTGACCCTCGGGCGATGGGGTTCGGTCATTGGATACTCTCACAAACTCGACACTACAGGATTGGACCTTACGCATCGCGGCTTAAAATTTGCCTAAGCACAAAGGTCGATTAGAGCCGTTTGCCCAAGAAACGTCCACCAAGCCCGGCTGCGCGATCCGGGCACGCGACCCGGCGGCGACCGGCCGGAATCCGAGCTGGAGAGCTGCATCAGGTGCGATGATAATCCGTGGCCATCGGAGCCCGCCACCGTGGCGCCGCGACCCCTCGATGCCTATACTAACGCCAGGTCGAGGCGATCGATGGCGCAGGTGCAGCGCGATTAGCCGCCGGAAAGGATCACGGCCGCATGGCCATGCTGAACAGTCTCGATATCGAGGGTAAGCCGTCCGACACGCGCGTTGTCGTCGCCATGTCGGGTGGGGTCGACTCGTCGGTCACCGCGGCCCTCTTGTCCGACGCCGGCTACGACGTTGTGGGCATCACGCTCCAGCTCTACGACCACGGCGCCGCCACCCACCGCAAGGGCGCGTGTTGCGCCGGCCGCGATATTCACGATGCGCGGGCGGTCGCCGAACGGATCGGCATCCCGCATTACGTGCTCGACTACGAGAGCCGCTTCAAGGAGGCGGTGATCGACCGTTTTGCCGAAAGCTACGTTGCCGGCGAGACGCCGGTGCCCTGCGTGGAATGCAACCAGTCGATCAAGTTCCGCGATCTTTTGCAAACCGCGCGCGAGCTCGGCGCCAAGATTTTGGCCACCGGTCATTATGTCGCTTCGCGGGCGCTGCCGGGCGGCGGCCGGGCGCTCTATCGCGCACGCGAGGCCGAGCGCGACCAGAGCTATTTCCTGTTCGCGACCACCCACGCCCAGCTCGATCTGCTGCGCTTTCCGCTCGGCGAACGGACCAAGGCGGAGACGCGGGATCTGGCGCGGCGTTTCGGTTTGCCGGTCGCCGACAAGCACGACAGCCAGGATATCTGCTTCGTCCCGACCGGACATTATGCCGATGTGATCGAGCGGCTGCGGCCGGAAGCCGCTGTGCCGGGCGAGATCGTCGATCTCGACGGGCGCGTGCTCGGCCGCCATGACGGCATCATCCATTTCACCGTCGGCCAGCGGCGCGGGCTCGGCGTCGCCACCGGCGCGCCGCTTTATGTCGTGCGGCTTGACGCGGCCTCGCGGCGCGTCGTCGTCGGCCCGCGCGAGGCGCTGCGCACCAATCGCATCCGGCTCCGCGAAGTCAATTGGCTCGGCGACGCCACGATCCAGCGGGCCTTGGAGAGTCGCCCGGAGGTTTTTGTAAAAGTTCGTTCGACACGGCCGCCGCAGCCCGCTTGGCTGCGTCCCGGCGCCGACGGCGGCATTGATGTCGAGTTGATCGCCAGCGAGGACGGCGTGGCGCCCGGCCAGGCCTGCGCCTTCTACGACGCGGCCGAAGGCCAGGCGCGCGTGCTGGGCGGCGGCATCATCGCCAGCACGATGGCCGCGGCGTCGGCCAAGCACACGTTTGCCGTCGACCTGGCCGCAGCGCATTGATGATGCCTCAATCGCGGTAGCGACGGCGGTGCCACGGCGGGAGCGATGGCGGCGGAACTCGACAAAGACGCAGTCGCCAAGGCCTATGCCCGCTGGGCGCCGGTTTACGATCTCGTATTCGGCGCCGTGTTCGAGCGAGGCCGCAAGGCGGCGATCGCGGCGGCCGAGCGCATCGGCGGCCGCATCCTCGAAGTCGGAGTCGGCACCGGGCTGTCGCTACGGGACTATTCGTGGACCAACCGCCTCATCGGGGTCGATCTTTCCGCGCCAATGCTGCGCAAGGCAAAGGCGCGCGTGGCGGAGCATAGCCTGAGCAATGTCGAGGGCCTCGCAGTGATGGATGCGCAGCATCTCGGCTTCCAGGATGCGGTGTTCGATGTTGTCGTCGCGCAATACGTCATCACCGCGGTGCCGGATCCGGAAGCAACGCTCGACGAGTTTGCCCGCGTGCTGAAACCGGGTGGCGAGATCATTTTGGTGAACCATCTCGGCGCCGAGTCCGGCCTGCGTGCGTTCTTGGAACGATGGTTCGCGCCGCTGGCGCGGCGGCTCGGCTGGCGGCCGGAGTTCGGCTGGGAACGTCTCGCGCAATGGGCGGCGCGGCACGGCGGCGTGCGCGTCGTGGAGCGGCGCGCTATGCCGCCGCTGGGGCATTTCTCGCTCATCCGCTTTGGCCGGCTCGGCCGGCTCGACGGGCGAGCGTTTTGCACCGGCCAGGGTAATCCGGGGAGCTTAAGCACCTAAAGGCGGAATGGGTGCCGATCCCATCGGCACAGCGCGCAAGAGCGATTTTTTGCCCTTGGAAAGGTCCCGGAACTACCCTAAATCTCGCCCCGGCCGGCTCGAAATGACGAAATGGCGGAGTAGCTCAGCTGGTTAGAGCAGCGGAATCATAATCCGTGTGTCGGGGGTTCGAGTCCCTCCTCCGCTACCAATCCAATCGAAAACTTGGACAGAATTTTCGTTCGCGTGAGCGTCAAAAAAAGCCGCGCGCGCCAGCTGCCATGCTGTGAGAAATCCCTGATATGGTGAAACAGTCGGAGCGTGGGAAGCGACCAAGGCTGCGGGCGAATGATCAAGTGCGGGACGATGGGGTTGATAGCCGCGCTGCTATTGACCGCAGGGGAAGCACGGGCGGAGGAGAAGGAGCCTTCCGCACTCATTGAGATGGGCGGTGCGACCGAGTGGGACCTGCGGGGCGGGCAGAGTTTCGGCCCTGCGGTCGCCATAGAGGTCACCCCTCTCAAGGATTGGCTGGAAATCGAAGGGGGCGTTTCGCCTCTCTTTGGCGGCGGTCACACCGACTGGAACACGGATCTCGTGTTCAAGAAGCCCTTTACCTTATCCAAGACCGTAGAGGTGGAGTTCGGTGTCGGGCCGGAATGGTTGCATACGACAGGCGGAGGGAAAACGGCCGATTCGCTTGGTGGCGAGGCGGTGGTCGAATTCCAGTTCTGGCCATGGCCGAATAGAAACTACGGATGGTATCTGGAGCCGAGCTATGGATACGATTTCGGCAGCGGGCATGCGCAATCGTTTGGCCTCACCGTGGGCCTGCTCATTGCGATTCCATAACCGGCCGTATTAGCTGGTCCGGTCGAGGCTTGATCAGCGAGGGAGCCCAGGTCTCTGCTCCAAAATACCCTACCAGGCGAGAAATTCCTCGCGGTGTTCGATCATGAAGCTCTCGAGCGCCGTCACCTGCGCTTGCGATAATCGCAGGCCGAGCTTGGAGCGCCGCCACAGGACGTCGACGGCTTCCTCCGCCCATTCCTCGCGCATCAGATAAGTCACCTCAGCCTCGGTCAGACCGCTGCCAAAGTCGCGGCCCAATGAACCCCAGTGGGTTGCGCCATCGAGGATCGCGCGCGCTCGCGTGCCGTAGGCGCGGGCAAGGCGGCGGGACTGATGCGCGCCGAGCCACGGATAATCGCGAACAATATCCTTGACCAGCACCTCGAAGCCCTGAACCGGGAAATCGCCGCCGGGCAGAGGCTCTGCGCCCGACCAGTTGCGGCGCGCACGCGCCTTCGCCGGCAGATGCCGATCGAGCTTATCGAGGGCGTGCAACGCAAGTCGCCGATAGGTCGTGATCTTGCCGCCGAATATCGAGAGCATTGGGGCGCCGGCGTCGTCCAGATCCAGCACGTAATCGCGGGTTGCCGCCTGCGCTTCGCTCGCTCCGTCGTCGTAGAGCGGCCGGACGCCCGAATAGGTCCAGACGACCTCCGCCGGAGTGATCGCCATGCTGAAATACCGGTTTGCCGCTTGGCACAGATAGTCGATGTCATCCGTTGTCGTCTTAACCTGACCCGGATCGCCGACATAGTCGCGCTCCGTCGTGCCGATCAGCGTGAAATCGCCTTCGTACGGAATGGCGAAGATGATGCGCTTGTCGGGGTTCTGAAAAATATAGCAGCGGTCATGCGCATAGAGCCGGGGGATCACGATGTGCGATCCCTGGACCAGGCGGATGCTGGCCGGCGCGTTGCGCTGCTGGATGGCCGCCAGGACGTCGGTCACCCAAGGGCCGGCGGCATTGATCAGAATCCTCGCCTTCACCACCTCGGTGCCGCCGCCGGACCGGCAGTCCACCGTCGTAAGGCGCCAAACGTCGGCGCTGCGGTCTGCGGCAACGGCCTTGGTCCGGGTGCGGATAGTCGCTCCCTGGTCGGCAGCATCCCGGGCATTGAGCGTCACCAGGCGAGCATCATCCACCCAGCAATCCGAATATTCAAAACCGACCGAGTATTGGCCGGGCTTGAGCGGCCGGCCGGCCTCGTCCGTGGTCAGATCGAGAGTGGAAGTGGCGGGCAGAAGCTCGCGCCCGCCGAGATGATCATAGAGAAACAGGCCGAGCCGCAGCAGCCAAGCCGGACGCAGCCCCTCGTGGTAGGGCAGCACAAAGCGCAACGGCCAGATGATGTGCGGCGCCATGCGCCACAGCACCTCGCGCTCCATCAGGGCTTCGCGCACGAGGCGGAACTCGAGGTGCTCGAGATAGCGCAGGCCGCCATGGATCAGCTTGGTAGCCGCCGAAGATGTGCCGCTGGCGAGGTCAGCCTGCTCGCAAAGGTAGACCGAAAGGCCGCGGCCGGCCGCATCGCGTGCAATGCCACAACCGTTAATCCCGCCCCCGATGATCGCGACATCGTATGTCCCGTCCACCCCATCCACCCGTTCCTCCCCAGCCGGCGAGATGCCGGTATTCGTTTTTTGATTACTAGCAGGGTAAGTGAATAATAATCGCGACACAAGCGCGCATTTCGAAATTGCAAACGAAACAACGCTGCCGACATGCTGCGGTCACGCGGGTCGCAACGGTCCTGCGTCGTTTTGGACCTTTCAACGCGCCGGCTCGGCCAATGGCGAAAAGCTCGAGACGGCCTCTTCTTTTGCGGTTTCGATCACCTTGACGTGGTGCGTCGTGCAGACCTCGCGGAGTCGGGCAGAGGTCAGCTTGTCGGTGACGAAAGCATGGATTTCCGACATGTGGCCGATGCGGACCGGAGCGGCCCGGTCGAGTTTCGTGCGGTCACAAACCAGAAGCACGCGCCGGGCGTTGTCGATGATGGCGCGGGAAACGTTGACCTCGCGCGGGTCAAAGTCGAGCAGTGAGCCGTCCTCGTCGAGAGCCGAGGCGCCGATGACAGCCATGTCGACCTTGAATTGCTTGATGAGATCGACCGCCGAGCTGCCGATGACCGCACCGTCAGAGCGGCGCACCAAGCCGCCGGCCACGATGACTTCGATGGTCGGATAACGATAGAGCGCCATAGCGACGTTGAGGTTGTTGGTGATGACAAGGAGATTTTGATGGTTTGTCAAAGCGTTGGCGACTTCTTCAGTGGTCGTGCCGATGTTAATGAAGAGCGAGCACTGGTTGGGGATGAGCGCCGCAGCGGCGATGCCGATTTCGTGCTTCTCGGTGGCGGCGATAAAGCGGCGGGCCTCATACGACAGGTTTTCGACGGAAGAGGCGATGATCGCGCCGCCATGCGTTCGCGACAGGACGCGTAGATCGCAGAGCTCGTTGAGGTCGCGGCGGATCGTTTGCGGAGTGACCTCGAAGCGCGCAGCGAGATCTTCGACTGTTACCCGACCGATCGATCGGGCCAAGCTGACAATGGTGTTCTGTCTGTCACTGAGGAGTTGCATGCGCCACCTTCCCCGCAAACTCCCGCGCCATAAGGGCGCCCTTGCATAATACTCAAGTCGGTTCCGGTCCACTGACCCGTCAACATGGTGAAATTTCTCTTTTCATTTTCGTTTTGACCGTTTATGATTGATATTGAGTTCGAATGCAAATCAGTTCGGTTAACGAACGAAAGCTGCAGGGGGGAATACGGGTGTATGCCGCGCGCTGCCGAATCGACCGCCTTGTGCGTTCGCCACTCTCGGGTGGCGGGCCCCGTCGCGTCTTTTGCTCTTCGGCCGTCACGATCGGCACTGAGCATAGCCTGCACATCGAGCTTTCTGCGGACATTTCAGCCAAGATGCTCTGCCCAACGGCCGGGAGCGCATGAGCATCCGTCTTGAGAGCGTCAACATGGTTTCGATGGGGGAGAGCGTCATCAGCGAAGTCTCGCTCACCGTCGAACGAGGAACCATGAACGTCCTGCTCGGCCCCACGCTCGCCGGCAAAACCACGCTGATGCGGCTGATGGCCGGCCTCGATAAGCCGACCTCGGGCCGGATTCTGATTGACGGCAAGGACGTGACCGGAGTTTCCGTGCGCGAGCGGTCGGTGGCGATGGTCTATCAGGAGTTCGTGAACTACCCCTCCTTCACTGTCTACGAAAACATCGCGGCGCCGCTGCGGCGCGCGAAGCGCCTGTCCGCGCCGCAGATCGATGCCAAGGTCAGAGCAAGAGCGCAGATGATGCATATCGATCATCTGCTGCACCGCCTGCCGTCGGAGCTTTCTGGAGGGCAGCAGCAGCGCGTCGCGCTGGCCCGCGCGCTGGTCAAGGAAGCGCCGCTCTTGCTGCTCGATGAGCCGCTGGTGAATCTTGACTACAAGCTGCGTGAAGAACTGCGCAGTGAGATCCGCAAAATCTTCGGCCGCGGCACCACGACAGTCGTCTATGCGACGACTGAACCGCAGGAGGCCTTGCTGTTTGGCGGCAATACTATCGTGCTCGATGCCGGACGCGTGCTTCAGTGTGGGCCAGCCCTCGAAATCTATGACCGCCCCGCGACTATTCGAGCGAGCCAGGTATTCAGCGATCCGCCGATCAACCTCATCCGCGCGGTCATCGGCCCTCAGGGTTGCCGCCTGTCGCCTAGCGTTGCCTTTCCGTTGCCGCGGCACATGCGCGCGCTGCCACAGGGCGACTATCGCGTGGGTGTGCGGGCTGACCACATCGGCCTCGCGGGTCACGCCGAGTACGGCTGCTTGATCCCGGCGAAGGTCGAGCTTGCCGAGATCAACGGCTCGGAAACCTACATTCACGCCGGGCATGGCGACTTTCAGATGATTGCCGTGCTGCAGGGTGTGCACGAATGCGGATTGGGGGATGAGATCAGCCTCTATCTCGATCCCCGCCGCTTGTTTGTTTTCGACGGCGCCGGCGATCTGGTGGCGGCACCCGGAGAGAATGCCGGCGGCACGGGGGCGCACTAATGGCGCTGATCGAGTTCGAAAACGTCGCGCACAGCTACCTGCGCTCGCCGGCGCGAATGGAAGACTATGCATTGCGCCCGATGAATCTCGCTTGGCAGCACGGAGGCGCTTATGCGCTGCTCGGGCCGTCGGGTTGTGGCAAGACGACGCTGCTCAACATCATCTCGGGGCTGCTGCGCCCGAGCACCGGCCGTGTGCGGTTCGACGGCCGCGACGTCACTGACTCCTCGACCGTTCAGCGCAATATCGCCCAGGTGTTCCAATTCCCGGTGATCTACGACACCATGACGGTATTCGATAATCTCGCCTTTCCGCTGCGCAATCGCCGCGTCGCGGCCGCGGATGTTCGCAGCCGCGTCTCCGAGGTCGCGGAGATGCTGGATCTCACCAACCACCTGCAGTGGCGCGCCAGCGGCCTCGCGGCGGACGAAAAGCAGAAGGTATCCC
Source organism: Xanthobacteraceae bacterium (assembly GCA_050011955.1). GTDB lineage: Bacteria > Pseudomonadota > Alphaproteobacteria > Rhizobiales > Xanthobacteraceae > BOG-931. The sequence goes on along the minus strand of JBEKIC010000008.1, from coordinate 83,911 downwards.
TCGGTCGCGGTCTCGTGCGCTCCGATGTCAGTGCGATCCTGTTCGATGAGCCTTTGACTGTCGTCGATCCGAACCTCAAGTGGCGACTGCGCCGCAAACTCAAGGAGATTCACAAACGTTACAGCACGACTCTTATCTACGTGACTCACGACCAGAGCGAGGCGCTGACCTTCGCCGACCGCGTCGTAGTGATGCATGAAGGGAGCGTGCTTCAGCAGGGTACGCCCCAGGAGTTGTTCGAGACGCCGACCGACCGGTTTGTCGGCTATTTCATCGGCAGCCCCGGAATGAACTTTTTGCCTTGCCGGTTGTCAGGCGATGGCGCCGAGGTCGCGGGTCAGTTTGTCCCGCTGGCGGCCACGCTGCTGGCCAAGGCGACGCGAGCCACGGGGCTGGAAATTGGGATACGGCCGGAAGCAATCGGTCTTAGCAGCAGCGGGACCGGCCTCGCCGTTGAGATTGGCGACGTCGAGCATTTGGGCACCCGCAAGATTGCAACCTGCCGGCTCGGCGAGCACGAGATCAAAGTCGTGGTCCCGCCGGAGCAGCCGATTCTTTCGGAGCGCGGCATTCTGAGATTCAACCCGGCGATGACCCGCCTCTATGCCGACGGTCGGCTGGTCGGCTAGGGGCCACGCGATGCAAAAGTGGCAAAACCAACGAGCCTGGTTCCTGGTCATTCCGGTCGTGCTGCTGGTTGCCTTTAATGCGCTCATCCCGCTGATGACGGTGGTAAATTACTCGGTCCAGGACATTTTCGACTCTACCCACCGGATCTTCGTCGGCACCGAATGGTACCGGGAAATGCTGCTAAACACGCGGCTGCAGCATGCGCTGCTGCGCCAGTTGGTGTTCTCGGGACTAGTGCTGCTGATAGAGCTGCCGCTCGGCGTCGCGATCGCCCTGACCATGCCGCGCAAGAGCGGGTGGGGAATCTCTACGACGCTGGTCATCATCGCGCTGCCGCTGCTGATTCCCTGGAACGTGATCGGCACGATCTGGGTAATCTTTTTACGTCCCGACGTTGGATTGCTCGGACATTTTATCGACCACACCCTGGGCATCCACTTCGACTATCCGACCGTACCGATCCAGGCCTGGATTTCGGTGATGATGATGGAGGTCTGGCATTGGACCCCGCTGGTCGTACTGCTTGCCTATGCCGGCCTTCGATCGATTCCGGACGCCTACTAACCAGGCCGCAAGCATCGATGCCGCCTCGCGATGGGCCGTCTTTTGGTACATCGAACTGCCCAAGATGCGCGGCGTGCTGACGATCGCGGTGCTGCTGCGGTTCATGGACAGCTTCCTGATCTATACCGAACCGTTCGTGCTGACGGGCGGCGGACCCGGTGACGCGACGACCTTCCTCTCGATTTATCTGGTCAAGCTGGCGGTGGGAGAATTTGACGTCGGCAAAGCGGCGGCGTTCTCCATCATTTATTTCCTGATCGTGTTGGTGTTCAGCTACATCTTTTATCAAGTATTACTGCGTGCACAAAGAGGGGCGGTACGATGAAAAACCGATTCCGCTTCATCTGGCTCCTCATCTATTTGCTCGTCTTGCTGCTGCCGATTTACTGGATGCTCAACATGTCGTTGCGCGACAACAACGACATCATGTACCGCCTGGTGTTATTTCCGGACCCTCCCGTCATCCGCAACTACGTGGAGATACTGACCGATCCGTCCTGGTATTGGGGCTATATCAATTCGTTTGCCTACGTCAGCATCAACGTGGCCATCTGCCTCGTGGTAGCGCTGCCGGCGGCGTATGCGTTCTCGCGCTACCGCTTCCTCGGCGACAAGCATCTGTTTTTCTGGCTGCTGACAAACCGCATGGCGCCGGCGGCGGTGTTTCTGCTTCCGGTTTTTCAGCTCTACTCGGCTTTGGGGCTTCGCGACACTTACATTGCCGTCGCTCTCGCGGACACGCTTTTCAACGTGCCGTTAGCGGTCTGGATCCTCGAAGGCTTCATATCGGGCGTGCCGAGGGAAATCGACGAGACCGCCTTCATCGACGGCTACTCGCTGCCTCGCTTCTTCCTGGTCGTGTTCATTCCGTTGATCCGCGCCGGGCTCGGCGTGACAGCGTTCTTCTGCTTTATGTTTTCCTGGGTCGAACTGCTGTTCGCGCGGACGCTCACGGTCACCAACGCCAAGCCCATCGCCGTAGTGATGACGCGTACGGTCAGCGCGTCCGGCCTCGATTGGGGCCTGTTGGCCGCCGCCGGCATGCTCACCATCGTTCCCGGCGCGCTCGTGATCTATTTTGTACGCAACTACATCGCCAAGGGCTTCGCGCTCGGCCGCGTGTGAGAGAGAGGGTCGCATGAACCTTGGATGGATGGTGTGGACCGTGCCGACGGCGATTTTCTTCGTCGTCATTGTCCTGGTTCTGGTGGGCATGACCGTCTGGCAGATCGTTGCACCGAGCCCGGAACGCCGCGGCTTCCTGCCGATTCCCACGACACCGGGCGATCGACTGTTCGTCGGCTTGACGGTGAGCGCCTACTTGCATCTAGCGTGGATCGGGCTGGTCGGTTCCAGCTTGTGGATCGCGTCCGTCGCGTCCCTGATCTGGTTGGTGGCGGTCATGGTCCTGGGCTGAGCAAGCGTGATTAACAACGTCCCTGCCGACCGGTGTTTTCGGCCTTCACACCGGCGGCAGGAACCCGGTCAGCCGGGTAAATAAATCGAAGGCCAAAAGGAGGAACAGAACATGAGTAAGCCAAGGGAGAGCACGCTACGGCGAATGCTTCTCTGCGGCGCGGTTTCCGCCTCTTTCGTGCTGTACGCGGGCACGGCGAGCGCGGACATGGCTGCAGCGAAGAAGTGGGTCGACGAGGAGTTTCAGCCATCGACGCTCAGCAAAGAGCAGCAGATGAAGGAAATGGAGTGGTTCATCCACGCGGCTGAGCCCTACAAGGGCATGAGCATCAAGGTCGTGTCCGAGAGCATTCCGACCCACGCATACGAAGGGAAGACGCTCACCAAGGCCTTCGAGGAGATCACCGGGATTCACGTCACGCATGACGTGATCCAAGAAGGCGACGTCGTGGAGAAGCTGCAGACCCAAGTGCAGACGGGGGAGCCCATCTACGACGGCTACATCAACGATGACGACTTCATCGGTTTTCACGCTCGCTATCCCTACACGCGAAACTTGACGGACTGGATGGCGAATGAAGGCAAGGATGTCACCGATCCTTACTTGGATCTGGAGGACTTCCTCGGCTTGGCGGATGCGACCGGGCTGAAATCGCGCGGCTTTGATGGCAAGCTCTGGCAGCTGCCGGATCAGTCCTTCATCAACGTGTACTGGTTCCGCAAGGACTGGTTCGATCGACCCGACCTGAAGGCGGCGTTCAAGAAGAAGTACGGCTATGAATTGGGCGTTCCGCTCAACTGGTCGGCCTACGAGGACATCGCTCGGTTCTTCCAAGACGATGTAAAGCAGATCGACGGCAAGGCCGTGTTCGGTCACATGGACTACGGCAAGAAGGCCCCCGATCTCGGCTGGCGCTTCACCGACGACTGGCTGGGTATGGCCGGCGAGGGCGACGTCGGCATTCCAAACGGCTATCCGGTCGACGAGTGGGGTATCCGTATGGAGGGCTGCCGACCGGTGGGCTCCAGCGTGACCAGAGGCGGGGATGTCAACGGCCCGGCCGCCCAGTACGCGCTTCGCAAGTACGTGGAGTGGTTGCGTGCATACGCGCCGCCCGGTGCGCTCGGCATGGACTTCTATCAGTCCCTGCCCAGTCTCGCTAAAGGCAACGTCGCGCAGCAGGTCTTCTGGTACTCGGCGTTTGCCGCCACCATGCTCGAGCCGCAGAGCAAGGGCAACCATACGGTGGACGCGGACGGCAAGCCGCTCTGGCGGATGGCGCCGACGCCTCATGGGCCGTATTGGAAGCCGGGCATGAAGGCCGGTTATCGGGACGAAGGCTCCTGGACCCTCCTCAAGAACGTCCCCGTGGAGCGGACCAAGGCTGCTTGGCTTTACGCACAGTTCATCACTTCGAGAACGGTGGACCTCAAGAAGTCCCATGTCGGCTGGACGTTCATCCGCAAGAGCACCGTCAACGACAAGTCTTTCGACGACCCGGATGGCTCGAAGTACGGTGGCCTGATCCAATTCTTCCGGGGGCCCGGAATCAAGTATTGGACCCCCACGGGCCTGAACGTTCCCGACTATGCAAAGCTCGCCCAGCTCTGGTGGCAAAACATCGGCGAGGCCGTCGCCGGCGAAGTTACGCCGGAAACGGCTCTCGACAACTTGGCGAAGGCGCAGGACGAAGTCATGGAACGCATCGGACGCTCCGGCCTGCAGGGCGATTGTGGCCCGAAGCTTAATCCGGAGAAGCCCGCCGCGGAGTGGCTCAGCGATTCCCACGCCCCGTGGAAGAAGCTCGCCAACGAAAAGCCGCCCGGCAAGACAATGCCGTATGACGAGATCATGAAGCAAATGTTGTCGGGAGAGCTGCCGCTGTAAGGTAGCCGTGATTGCGGTGTTGCCGGGTCGGTGAGCCGGCAACACCGCATGAGGAAAGCCAGCGAATGCGCTCTTACGCAATCGCAACCAAGGGTTCGGTGTCGTCAGCGTGGTCCGCGAGGGCTCGCATTTCTGGTCGATCTACTGATACGGACGTTCAGCATGCGCTCCGCATTAAAGATCATTGGATTGGTTTGCGTTATACTTACGATTCTCCTGTGGACAGTCATCCTTACGACCGATGCGACGCCAGGTTCGATCGGCACCGCTGCTTGCTTAACCGCAATCGTCGTGTTCTTGGGCATATTAAGTCTGCGGTCGTAATCCGGAAGCACACTAGAGCCCGTAGGCATTTTCGCCACCGGTCTCGGCTTAGTCTGCCGTTTTCGCGACAAGTCCGCCTTGGGTCAAGCGCTGACATTCTCGGCCGGGCAACTCCTCCGCCCGCGCCGAGCACACTCCTGAGTTTAGGCCAGTATCCAGGAGTAAAGAGGGCGTCGCAACTGGCGCCCGCGTTGATTCATAAGCGATCGGCATTTGCCGCGCTGGGAAAGCTGCGTTGATGGGATACATCCTCGCCGTCGATCAAGGCACCACCTCGACGCGCACGATCATATTCGGCGCCGACGGCACCCCGCTATCGATTGCACAGGAGGAGTTCAGGCAAATCTACCCGCATCCGGGCTGGATCGAGCACGATCCGAACGATATCTGGCAAACAACTTTGACGACCATGCGCGCGGCCTTACACAAGGCGGCCTTACCTCCCGGGGACGTTGCGGCCATCGGCATCACCAATCAGCGCGAGACCACGCTCGTCTGGAGCCGCGAAACCGGGGAGCCGATCTGCAATGCCATCGTCTGGCAGGATCGCCGAACGGCCGATCTGTGCGCGAGCCTGGCGGCGGATGGCTGCGAAGAGATGGTGACCGAGCGCACCGGGCTGCTGCTCGATCCCTATTTCTCGGCGACGAAGATTCGTTGGATCCTGGACAACGTTTCCGGCGCCCGCGCGCGCGCCGAGAAGGGCGAGTTGGCCTTCGGCACGGTCGATACCTACCTGCTGTGGCGCCTGACCAACGGCCACGTGCATGCGACCGACGCCACCAATGCCTCTCGCACGCTCCTCTTCAACATTCGCTCGGGAACCTGGGATGAGGAATTGCTGCGGCTGTTTAAGGTACCGCCGTCATTGCTGCCGGAGGTGCGCGACACCGCCGGCCAATTCGGCACCGCCGCCGCCGAGCATCTCGGCAGGAAGATAGCTATTCTCGCCGTTGCCGGCGACCAGCAAGCCGCGCTCGTCGGTCAGGCCTGCCTGGCGCCGGGAATGGTGAAGGCGACCTACGGAACCGGCGGATTCATCCTGCTCAATACCGGGCCGACGCCCGTCCGCTCGCGGCATCGTCTGCTGACGACTATCGCCTACCAATGGCAAGGCACGCGGCATTACGCTCTCGAAGGATCGATCTTCGTCGTCGGCGCGGCGGTCAAATGGCTGCGCGATGCGCTCGGCATCATTACCTCGTCGGCCCACGCCAGCGAACTCGCGGCGCAGGCCGATCTTGAGCAGCCTGTCTATTTCGTGCCGGCGTTTTCCGGCCTTGGCGCACCGTATTGGAACACCAGCGCGCGCGGCACCATCACCGGCGTGACGCACGGGACAACGCGCAAAGAGCTGGCACGAGCGGTGCTCGAAAGCGTCGGCTATCAGACCCGCGATCTGCTGGCGGCCATGTATGCCGATGCCGGCGAGCTGGGAGAGCGCGGATCGAAGCCGGTCATTCGCGTCGATGGCGGCATGTCCGCGAGCGACTGGACCATGCAATTTCTTGCCGACGTGCTCGACGTTCAGGTCGATCGCCCGACGATCCGCGAGACGACGGCGCTCGGCGTCGCCCTTCTGGCCGGGTGGCAAGCTGGCGTGTATTCGGCGCCGGACAGCTTTTCCCAGACCTGGCGCCTCGACCGCACCTTTCGGCCGGCAATGTCCGAATCCGTCCGGCGCCGTCGCTGCGAGGGTTGGCGCGATGCGATGGCGCGCACCCTGTTGGGATCGGCGCAATCGTGAGACGAGCCCGCATTGGGGCGGTCGCGGTACGCCGGCAACCGAGCGCAAATCTGGACTAGCGACCGGCGGGTGTCTAACTGCGACAGCGCGAAATTGATCCAGCGCGTCCGCCGTCCTGCGCTCGCTCAAGCGCCGATCTGAGCTGCCGGCGTCGAACGCGAAATGGCAATCTCCTCTTCGTTCATATCGACGGGAACATCCGCAAACAACGGCGTGCTCAGATAGCGCTCGCCGGTATCCGGCAGCATGCAGAGGACAGTCGCACCCGCCGGCGCCTCGGTACAGACGCGTAGCGCGCCGGCAAACGTCCCGCCCGCGGTGATGCCGACAAAGATCCCTTCCTTCTGCGCCAGATCGCGGCTGTACCGCAGCGCGTCGGCATTTGCGATCGGCAGGATGCGGTGGATGACATTCATGTCCACGGCGTCGGCGGTCAGCTTTGGAATGAAATCGGGAGTCCAGCCCTGCATGGGGTGGGGTTTGAAGGCTGGGTGGGCTGCCGCGGCTGAACCGTCGGGATTGCGCTTTTGGGGAATGCCGCTTTCGAGCAACGGCGCGTCCTGCGGCTCGCAGACGACGATCTTGGTGTCGGGACGCTCCTTCGCCAAGACGCGCGCGACGCCCTTGAGCGTGCCGCCGGTGCCGTAGCCGGTGACCCAGTAATCCAGCCGCTCGCCGGCAAAATCCGCTATGATTTCGCGCGCGGTGGTGCGCGAGTGCATGTCGGGATTGGCCTCGTTTTCGAACTGGCGGGTGAGGAACCAGCCATGGGCTTTGGCCAGCTCCGTGGCCTTCACCACCATGCCGACGGCCCGTTGCGCTGCCGGCGTGAGCACCACCTTGGCGCCGAGAAACCGCATCAGCTTGCGCCGCTCGACGCTGAACGTCTCCGCCATCGTCAGCACCAGCGGGTAGCCCTTCTGGGCGCAGACCATCGCCAGGCCGATTCCGGTGTTGCCGCTCGTCGCCTCGATGACCGTCTGCCCCGGCTTGAGCTCGCCGGAGCGCTCGGCCGCCTCGATGACGCCAAGCGCCAGGCGGTCCTTGACCGAGCCGAGCGGATTGAATGCCTCGATCTTGACGTAGAGATTCACACCCGGCGGCGCGAGCCGATTGATCCGCACGACAGGAGTGTTGCCGACCGTTTCGAGGATACTTTGAAACTTTGCCATCCTTCGCTCCTGCCGCTGCGTTGCCTGAGGACTACCTTATATCCGTCAACCATCCCAGGAAAACAGCGATTGGACAATCCGGAACGAAATCGCAGCACCGTCTTCGATGGTTCGCAGCAGCGGGTCGGAATCAAACGATGTTCGCCGTGCAGGCAGGCTTACGATTTGCCGGCCTCGGCCGTTCGACCAGGCCGAACGATTGTAACCGTGCACGGCGCCTCGGCGGCCACTTTGGCGGAAACGCTCCCGAGCAGATTGCGCAGCAGTGAGTTTTGTCGCGCTCCCATCAGAACCTGATCGATCGGGTTGGCTTGGACGAATTCAAGGATCGCATTTGCCGGATCGACTGCCTCGAGGACGTGCACTGTCAGACGGTGATCTTCGAGCTTTAGAGGCTCGGCCCAATGCTTAAGCGCAACGAGACGATCGACCCGTTTGTTGTGGCCCTGTTCGTCCAGCGTGTAATCCAGCGTAATCCTGCCGAGCTTGAGTACGTTGAGGCAAGCAAGTCGCGCAGAAGGCAGCGTCGTGAGAATGCGTTCCGCGGCAACGCGGAGGGCATCGTTGAGTTGCGGCGATCCCTCCGTTAGATCGACAGCGACCGCGACAATCGGGGCGGAAGAGATTTGCCGCGCCAGCGCCGGCAAAGTGATCGATCTCGCGATGTCCTTGTTGAAGCGCCGCCTCAGGACGGTGCCCAACGGATCGCGTTCGAGTCGCTCGGATCTCTTGGTTAGTTTCACTTGGTCCGGGTGACTCAAGTCGAAAGCAAGTTGCGCCGCGGTCGGATAGCGCCACGCCGGTTCGATCTCGATGCAACGCAAGACCACCTCTTGCAGCCACGGCGGATAGTCGGGCTTCAATCGGCGCGGCGGAACCGGATCGCGCCAGAGCCGGCGGCGCATGCCGTACATTGTCTCGCTTTCGCCGAACGGACGTACACCGGTCGAGAAGAAATAGAGCAGGACACCAAGAGCAAACAGGTCGCTTCTCGGATCGTTGCGAATGCCGAGCAATTGCTCGGGTGACATGTACGGGGCGGTGCCGAACGGCACTCGAAATTCCTCCTGCATCAGATCGGGAAGCTGATCGTGATGCGACAATCCGAAATCGAGCAGAACCGCCTGGCCGGTCGGCCGAAACATGATGTTGCTTGGTTTCACGTCGAGGTGAATCACATGCTGCCGATGCAGGTCGTCCAATGCGGCGGCGATTTTCAAGCCGATGTCGGCAACTTCCGCGTAGGGCAATGGCAGCTCTGGCAGCCGCTGGAACAGCGTCGCTCCGGGGACGCGCTCCACCACAATATAGGGCTGCACCGCAAAGTCGCCGGCGGCAACGAACTTTGGCACGTGCACGCCGGACAAGCGCGGCAGGATCATCTGCTCCATCTCAAAGCCGACGATCGCCGCCGGGTCCTCGCCTTCTGCGATTCTCGGTACTTTCATCAGCAGGGGCATCGTCGTGCCCGGCCGCGAGACGCGCCAAAGCGTCGCCATGCCTCCCTGATGCAAGCATTCCTCGATCCGGAAGCCGTCGATAGTCGCGCCAAGATCGAGAAACGGCTTGACCATGCTTACGCGCCCACCAACAACCGGTCGGCGAACCAGCTCGGTAGACCGTTTTTTCGGATTCTGCTAGCCGCCGCGTCCACGTCGTATGGCGTGCGGCAGTAGGTCAATTCGCGCCTTTCCGTATCCAGCATGGCATAGGAAGCGGCCGGATTGCCGTCGCGGGGCTGCCCCACCGAGCCGAGCACCGCCAGCCACCGCCGTCCGGGGCCGGCGAGCAATTGGATGGCCGAGCCGGTTTTCGGCGTGAACGCCGTGAGTTTGCCGGTTGCCGACATGCTGTAGAGCGCCGGCCGGTGCACGTGACCGCAAATCGTGATTTGTGCCGTGGTCGCAATGATACTTTGGGCGGCAGCGTCAATGTTTGTCACATATCGCCAGTTCTTTGGACTGCTGGCTTCGGCATGGACGTACAGGCGGTCATCGTCGTTCAGCGTGAGCGGCAACTTTTCCAGAAATCGTCGCGCCGCGGCCCCCAGCTCGCCGCGCGTCCACTCCATGACAATTTCGGCCTCGACATTAAGCTGTTCGCGCGGGTTGCTGACCGCACTGTCGTGATTGCCGAGCACGGCCCTTGCGCCTTTTTCGACAAGGTCCATAACGGTCGCGACCGTCCACTCCGGATCGGCGCCATAGCCGACATAGTCGCCGAGCAACGCAATTTGCTCTGCGCCAAGATCGGACGCCTGTGCCAGACATGCGCTGAACGCCTGTCGATTGGCGTGAAGGTCTGCGAACATCGCAATGAGCACAGCTGGACTCCAATGAATAGAAATTGATCCAACGGGGTCGCTGGGCGTTGATCTTGGTCAAAAGGCGCGATGGCGCAAGCCGGAGCAGGCCGCATCAAGCCGGCGCTATCCGGCGCTTTAGTTGCGTGCCGCCGCGAAGGCGCTTGCGGAAATCGAAGCCGGCGTTGCAGCGGTCGCGATTCTTGGGCCGACGTCGTTCATTCTCGCCAAAATATCCTTGATCGGGTTGTCGGCCCAGGCATGGGTCACAAAATTGCGGTGCGAGACGTCGCCGGCGGGCAGGAACGACACCATGCCCTGAAGATGATTGTGCCTGAGCTCCGAACCATACGGGACCGATCGTTCGCGCAGCAGGCGTTCGAGATCGGCATTGTGGTGCGCCGTGTGCGGCGTGTAAGAGCTCACAAAGAACGCCAATCTGTTTTCGGCGATCCAGTCGGCGAACCTGTCGATCCCGGCGTAGAGCGCGTCGAGCAGGACCACGCCGCGCACGCGCGACCGCGCGCCGCCCCGATCCAGGACAGACAAGGTCGGACCAAAGCCGCCGCTATAGGCGACGATCACGATCGGCATGTTGGCAAATGCCGGCGCGCTGCGCGGATCGCCGTAGAGGCTCGCCAGCTTCACGGCCGCTTCGTCGAGGAAACGCTTAAATCCGTTGGGCTCCCAGAACTTTCCGGCGCTCGAATCGGCAGCGTTGACGGCAAACTGCGGCGCCACCAGCACCGCATTGATTCCCGCCGCAGTGATCTGCGCCGGCACCTGCTGGCGGTCGCGCACGTCGCCGGTCAGATTGGCGCCGTGACCGTGGAAGTACACCACGATGACGGCGGGGCGTTGGGGGTCAAAGCCTGGCGGAACGTGAAGCAATACACGGCTGTCGCTGAACGTCTCCGATTCCCAGAAGACGCGACCGCGGAAATTGACATGGCCGCGGTGGCCCGGTTCGCCCGCATTCAGGAAGGGCCGGTTCGATCCAGGTACGCGACCGTGATAGGGAAAAGGCGCCGTTTCGAAGTCGACCAGGCTTGTCTTGGCTCCGATGTTGAATGGCACGCGCGACGGCACGGACTCGGTAGCCGAATGCAACGCGGCAATGTCCGGCGCACCGCCTTCGAGAGCCGCCAAACGGACTGGCGGCTTCAAGTTCGTTTCGTTCGCCGATTGTTTCGTGAGCGTCTGGTCCCGGTCGGCCACCCGCATCGATTCGAAGAACTTCCATTCGCGGGCGACGATACTGGCGGCAGTCTGGCTGCCGTCGGCCTTGGGCTTCTTTGCAGCGGCGGGCGCGCTCGGCGTCGGGTCGGCGGCGCGAGTGGGATTTTTCCCCGTCGCGCCCGGCCCTTGCAGATGATCGATGCGCACGTAGGTCGAGGTGCGGATCGCGTCCGATTTTGCGATGCCGGGACCGGAATCGACCGCGGTCGCCACTGCATAAGTGGCCGCCGCGGCGGGAGCGACCAAAACAGACGACCGAAATTCGCTGTAGACGAGCCAGCACCAGCCCGCTGAGCCGGCAAGAAGCAGGGCAGCGGAGATTGGGAACAGATGGCTCTTCAGCATGCTTCCAAGCATGCCGGCTCGCCGTGCGGCGCGCCGGCCGGGCTCGACTCGAACGCGGCCGCCTTCGACATGGCCGCGCGCCGGAGCCATGCACGTGCCCGGCTCAGATCGCCGCCGGAGCTTTGGATCTAGGTTGGAATAGCGCGCGCGCTGAGCCGCAGCCGCAACTGCGGCCGGTCTGCGCAACGCCTGCGGCGCTGGTCCTCGGCCTGTATTCGGCACTGTTCCCCCGCCCCACGAGTGCACAGCTTCGGTGAGGACTATGTCCCCATTTTGGCGTTCAGCGGCTCGCCTTAGTCTGGGAAGTCGAACAAAACGAGAAAATCCCCCTCAGTCGGCAGCGCAACGACCCCGTTGTCTCGCTCTCCACCCGCTTTCGATGCGATTTCGGCGGTCCAGCCGCGGCTCGCATCCTATTCGGGGTTCGGGTGTCTGTGCTTGGAAGATATCGGTCCGTTGGTAAAGGCGGCGCTAACTCGGTTTCGCTGGTCTTGGCGACGGTCTTCTGCGCCAGCAGCAGGTTGGTTTCATTCTTCCGCCATCGATATCCAACCCCGAAGTCGATCGGGATCGCATTGCCCTTGCGGTACAACTCCCCCAAACGGGATTGATAGGCGTGTCCGAAGATGGCGATGGGACCGATATAGCGGCCGAATGGCTGCAGCCGCCATTTTTTCGGATCGAAATAGGCCAGCGGGATACCGCTGTCGTCCTGAAGGATTGTGGCGCTGTGATCGAGCAGGAAATCGCGCACCTTGCTGAAGCCGCCGCCGTGCAGAAGGTAGGACGCGCTCTTGATGAGGCTGTCGGCGGGGCCAAGCTTGGCGCAAAACGCCAGAAAACCGCTGCTCCTCACGCTATCGTCGGCGAGATTGGTGCTGAAATAATACAGCGTCTGGTTGGGTCCGGCGCCCTCTGAAAAAACGATTTTTACCCCTTTGGCGGCGCTGCGAGCGGCGCGCTCGGCAGCCTTGGCACGAGCGGCCTTGGCGGAGTTCTTCGCGGTGTCTGGCGCGGCCGCTTCAGTCGGGGCCTGGAAATTTCCCTCCTCGTCGAGGCTGACGAAACTCACCTCGTGGATAGTCTGGCCGGTCCGTGCCAGAAACACATAGAGGATCGGCAGCGTCCCGTAGACCGGCCCCTCGTGCAATTGTGTCTTCATGTTCTTGGTGATGAAGAAGCTGAAGCTGAGCAGCGATCCCAGCGAGCTCTCGAGATTTCGCAGCGTCCACTCGACGGTCGGGTGCGACAGTGCGGTCAATTGCGGAATCTCGCCCACCGGCTCGAGACCGGCCAAGACGTAGGTCGAGGCGGTCGGGAAAAACGAAGTGGCGTAGAGAAAATCCGGACCGCTGAACATATACAGCATTGTCTCGTGCTTGTCGGTCAGCCGCTCCCGGGAAAATGCGCGAATCTTGGAAAGATTGGCGCTGTCCTCGCGTCCGAAAATAGAGTCGAAATAGCGCGCGTGCTGCTGCCAGAGTGGGCCTTTGGTCAGCGCCGCGAGAGGAGAATCCGGCGCCGGCGGCAGCCCGGCCAGGAAGCGCGCGGTATCGTCGGCTGTCGCCGTCTCGGCGCTTCGCGCGGGTGCCGCCGTCAGGGCCAGCATGGCGGCCACAAGGACAGCCGCCATCAATTTAGGCAGGGTCACGGGCATTGCTGTTAGGCCACGGTTTGCGAGGCGTCCGAGGAGGGGACATCCGATAGCAGGCGGGAGGTATAATAGATGATAAGCCCGGCCGACATCATGGCGAAGCCGGCAAGAGACTGCAGCGGCCGGTTGACTACAAGATAATACATCATGAAAAGCGTGACACTGAGAAAAATGAGCGGCGTCACCGGGTAGCCCCAGGCGCGATAGGGCCGCGCCAGCTTGGGGTGGGTGATCCGCATCTTGATGACGCCCAGCACCGTGAAAAACGAGCAGAAGGTGAGGCTGAACTGGATGAAGTCCAGCACCGCTTCGAAGCTCTGGGTCAACAGCAGCAGATTGGCGACCAGGAGTTGAAAGATGATGGCGACCGCCGGCACGTCTTGCTTCGATTTGCGCGCGAAGACGCGTAGCAGCGACATGTCTTCGCCCATCGTCATGGTCACGCGCGGACCGATCCAAGTCATGGCGCTGATGGAGGATATGAGTCCTAGGCAGATCAGCGCGCCGATGATGCGCCCGCCAATCTCGCCGAACAGGTGCTTGCCGGCGACGATGGCGACGTCGATCTGGCCGGCCAATTCGCGCATCGGCGTGGTGACCAGAAACACGGCATTCAGGCTGACATAGAGCACGATAACGATCGCGGTTCCCACGAACAGCGCGCGCGGCAGGTTGCGGGCGGGGTCGTGCAACTCGCCGACGATATAGGTCGCCGCGTTCCAGCCGGAATAGGAGTACATCACGAACACGAGGCTGATGGCGAACGGCGCCCCGGCTATGTAGCCGAGGTCGACGGCGCTTGGCGCAAACGAAATCGCGTGCCAATCGCCGTAGCCAAAGCCGACGACGATGAATACGACGATGAGGACAAGCTTCAGGGCCGTCCAGGCGTTATGGTAGGCGCCGCGAAACCATAGGCCGCACATATGCACGAGCGCGGCAAGCCAGATTACGCCCAGTCCGAGCGCCAGCGGCGGCGCTCCCGGCATGATTGATTTGAAATAAACGCCGAACGCCATGGCGGCAAGCGCGATCGGTGCCGCAAAACCGACGGTTGCCGACAGCCAGCCGGCCACGAAGCCAAACGCCGGATGATAGATCCGCCGCAGAAAGTTGTATTCCCCGCTCGAGCGGGGAAACATCGTGGCCAGTTCCGCATAGCAGAACGCTCCGCATATCGCCACGATCCCGCCGACGACCCACAGCAATAGCAGCGAGAATCCCGATCTTATGTCATTGACCTGAAATCCGAGGCTGGTGAAGACGCCGACGCCCACCATGTCGGCAACGACGATCGCCGTCGCGGTGACCCACGACACCAAGGCGGCGGACTGGCCGCCCGAAGTGGAATTGGTCATGAAATGATCTGCTTCGCCCTGCACGGCGGCATTACAGGGCGCAACCACTCAAAATTCAAGAAGCGTTTTGCTTTTCTGCGTACAGACGGCTTGACGACGTCGCAAAGCGCAAAACGCGCAGGCCTTCCTCATAACGCCGGCACCGGCGCCGCTCTGGATTTCCGCGCGCGCGGGGAAACCGAGCGGATGAGTTGCTGAATAAAATCCAGCTTTGCGACCGCCGAGGGACCCAGCACGAATGGATAGAGATCGTGCAGGCCCATGCTCCGATTGATCGAGTTGACCGCGAATGTCAGCGCCAGCCAGGCCGCTACCAGCTGCTTTATGTCGGTGTCGCGCGGATGGAAGTTGAACACCACGCCGGGGCTCTGCGGCAGCTTGGGATTGACCGCCAGGCCGGTGACGTAGGCGGTTTCCAGCGTGTCGGTCATGTGGAAATAGTGCGCCCAGGTTTCCGCGAAGTCCTCCCAGGGGTGGGCGCTCGCATAAGCGGAGATGAAATGCTCCGACCAGTCGGCAGGCGCGCCGTGCGCATAATAGTCCTTCAGCGCCTTGTCGTAGTCCCGCCGTTCGTCGCCGAAGAGGCGTCGAAATCCTTCGAGGTGGGAAGAGCCTGCGACCAGCCGGTCCCAGTAATAATGCCCGACCTCATGGCGGAAATGACCGAGCAACGTCCGGTACGGCTCGCCCATCTGATGACGGCGGCGTTCGCGCTCCGCATCGTCGGCTTCCGCGAGATTGATGGTGATCACGCCGTCGGCATGGCCGGTCATCACCGACGAACCTGAAGGCGCGACATCGGCGAGAAATTGGAAGGCCAGGCCAGCGGGACTTTCCGCCTGGGTCTCGACCGGCAGCCGAAGCTGAAACAGCGTGTAGAACAGCCGGTGTTTTGCGCCCTCCAACGCGCGCCATCGGTCGAGATTCTTGGGCAAGGACAGGTCGGGAATCATGCGGTTGTGGCGGCAGGCTGCGCAATAGCCGTCGGGCCGTGCCGCCGGAACGAGCCAGTTGCAGACGCCGTAATCGGCGTTGCGGCAATAACGGTAGGTCTTGGTGTCCGCCAGCGCCCGCCAGACCGTTGGTTCGGAACCGCGCGCACCGCGATCCGGCTGCAGCGCGGTGATCGTTTCCCGTTCCGGCAAATAGCCGAGCGCCAGCCCGCAGCGTTCGCACCGCGAGTTCTCGAAATAAAGCGGCTGGCCGCAGTTCTGGCATTGAAATAGCTTCATTGCGCTCTCGGCGGGCCTTGCCCGCAGCGGTCAGGTCAGGGTCGCGAATCGTCTAACCAGGATACAGCGGCAAGGTTTCAACGAACTCGCCGGGTTGCGGCGTATTCGATCTGTTATTGAGCGGTCATGAGCGGAAGTGCCGATGCGCGAATCTCCGCCGCGCGTTTGGCTCGCAGGAATCGCGGGGACCGCTTACAAGGGTCGTTGTGCCGACGCGGAACTGGAGGATTTCGTGGTCCCACCCACCAATGTCGCCGCGTACAGTAACGCACTCGTTGTGCTCGGCACCGCGGGCGTCGTGGTGCCAATGGTACGGCGATGGGGATTGAGCCCTGTCCTGGGTTACCTCGGGGCCGGCGCCGTTTTGGGCCCGCTCGGGTTGGGCTCGATCAGCAATGCCTTCCCCGGGCTGTCGTGGTTCACCATCAGCGACGCCCAGAACGTGGCGGGCATCGCCGAGCTGGGAATTGTCTTTCTTCTTTTTCTGATCGGGCTGGAGCTGTCATTTCCCCGGCTGTCGTCGATGCACCGACTGGTTGTCGGTCTCGGCGGCTCGCAGGTTCTCCTGACCAGTGCCTTGATCGCCGGTGCCGCCGTGGCGGCGGGAAAGAACCCGCCGGAGGCGATCGTGCTCGGGGCAAGCCTGTCGCTCTCCTCGACTGCGATCGTGCTCGAACTCCTCTCGAATCAAGAGCGCCTGACAACCGGTGTCGGGCGCGCGAGCTTTTCCATCCTGCTCGCTCAGGATCTCGCGGTCATCCCCATTTTGTTGTTCGTCTCCATCCTGGCGGCAAGGTCCGGTGGGTCGGTGCTCGCCAGTCTCGCCAGCGCGCTGCTGCAGGCCGCGGCCGCCGTCATCGTCATCGTTATCTTCGGTCGCGTGTTGCTGCGACCGCTGTTCCGGCTGGTCGCGACCGCTGGCTCCAGCGAACTCTTTATCGCGGCCGTGCTGTTCGTCATCGTGGCGGCCGGGGTCATCGCCGGTCAGTCCGGTCTGTCGATGGCGCTCGGCGCCTTCCTCGCCGGGCTGCTACTCGCCGAGACGGAATACCGCAAGGCGATTGAAACGACAGTCGCGCCGTTCAAGGGCCTGTTGCTCGGCATCTTCTTCTTCACCGTGGGGATGAATGTCGACTTTCGCGAGCTGTTGCGCGAGCCGCTTTGGTTTCTTGGCGGCGTCGTCAGCCTGATTGCCGTCAAATCGCTGCTGCTGATCGGCCTCGGCCGGCTGTTTCGGCTGTCGTGGCCGGTCGCCACCGAGACCGGCCTGCTGCTCGGTCCGGGAGGGGAATTTGCCTTCGTCGGCATCGGCATGGCGTCGGCTACGGGCCTGATTGAAGCGCGGCTCGCAAGCTTTACGCTGGCTGTGACCTCGGTCACCATGGCACTGACGCCGCTGCTCTCGTTCGCCGCACGGTCTCTCACGGCGCGGCTCACATCGGGGAAAGCTGTCGATGCGGAACTGATCGCCCGGCCCGCGGGCGGCCAGCAGCATGCGATCGTGGTCGGCTATGGCCGCGTCGGCAAAGTCGTGTGCGCGCTGCTGCGGGAGCACGGCATCTCCTATATTGCCGCCGATTCCGATGCTCTGACCGTTAGTCGCGACCGCCGCGACGGTCACGATGTTTACTATGGCGACGCCGCCGATCCGCGCTTCCTGGAAACTTGCGGCCTCGCCCAGGCGGCCGGCGTTATCATCACCATCCACTCGGTGAGCGTCATCGACGAAGTCGTCGAACACGTCCGCGCGATGCGGCCGGACATTCTCATCGTTTCGCGCGCACGCGATGCCGACCACGCCCGTCATCTCTACAGCCTCGGCGCCACCGACGCCGTGCCGGAGACCATCGAAGCGAGCCTCCAGCTCTCGGAGGCGGCTTTGGTCGGGCTCGGCATCGCCACGGGGCGAGCGATCGCCTCGATCCACGAGAAACGCGACGAGATTCGGCGCGCCTTGCAGGAGGCGGCGCGGGAGGCCGGACGCGAAGAAATTCATTCGGTGAAAGCCAAGACCCACAAGAGCCAGGGTGCGGCCTAGCGGTCGTTCGTCACGCCGGGGACGTGGGCGGCGATGCGTCAGTGGCGCTGCGCCCTGCCGGCGAGGTCAAACATGACCGGCAATGGGGCAGGCCGCGGGGCTGCGAGCCGCGACGGCGCACGACGCACGTCCGCCAGGGCGCGCAGGAAATCGGCGAACCAATTCTGTACCGAGGAGGCACGTAGCGTCGCGGGTCGAGCCTGATTTCCTCGTCAAAGTCGATCCGTCACTCGGCATTGCCGGCGTGCTGCTCGAGCCGACGAGTGTGGTCGCCAAGGCCTGGGATCATACCGAGCGCATCGGTCAGCGTTCGCGATCCTGGCAACCAAAAACGCTGTTGGTCACCGGCGCCGGTCCGGTCGGCCTGCTGGCGGCCCTGATCGGCGCCCAGCGCGGCCTCGAAGTCCGCGTGCTCGACCACAACGACAATCTCAAGAAGCGGGAACTGGTGCGCCAGCTCGGCGGCACGTACCATAGCGAAGACCTCGCCCACCTGCGTTTGAAACCCGATATCCTGATGGAGTGCACCGGCGCGCCGATCGTGGTGCGCGGCGTTCTCGGCCGCACCGCAGCCGCCGGCATCGTCTGCCTCGTCGGTGTCACCGCGTCCGGCCATGACTTTGATGTCGACATCGGGGCGCTCAATCGCACCATGGTGCTTGACAACGACACCGTGTTTGGCACGGTGAACGCGAACCGCCGACATTATGAAATGGCGAGCGAGGCGTTGCAGCGGGCCGACAAGGCTTGGCTCCACCGGCTGATCACGCGGCGTGAACCGGTCGAACAGTGGACGCAATCCCTCGAACGGCTACCGGACGACATCAAAGTGATCATCGATTTTTCCTGACCTTATGGCCGCGCGCATCGAAGATTACGCGATAATCGGTTGATAAATCCGATTTCCTCGCTGTCGATGCCCGGCCCTTGCTCAGCGTTCGCCGTTTGAAGGCGCGGCGCGGCGAAATGAACAGCCCGTCCACGGCAAATAGCCGAACAACAATGTGATCAGACAGCCGGCGATCGTAGCCGTCAATCGATCGACCAGAATGCCAACCGATACGGCTTGACCGAAATCCAACAGCAGAACGATCAATGGCGTCATGATCACGGCATAGGCGGCGTAGTTGCCGGCCCGAAGAACCGGACGCGCAGCAGCAAGCGCTGCAATTTCGCCGGTAACGATGAGAGGGGATGGGTTCCAGATCAGGAGCAAGCCCGCAACGACGACACCGAGCATGGTCCCTAGGGCGCGCTGAAGGAGCCGCGTCGGCGGCGCCGGGAGCCGACGGCCAAGTACGATGGCCACTGTCACGGCGATCCACTGACCGTGTTGCCCGGGCCAGATTTGGGCAATAGCCTCGGCAACCGTCAGACACGCCCAGATTCGAATCGGATATTGCCAACCCGACAAGTGGAAGAGCGATTCCCGCCATCGGCTGAGCAGCAGCGCGACCGGGCGCTGCGGCGGCTGCGCGACGGAGGATTCCGCGGCGTGCCTGGCTCGCCCAAATACCGCACTCAAAAGCAAGGACAGGGCGAGTGTCCAGGTGCCGCCCAGAAAAAACAGCAGCGTCATGCCGAGCGGCCGCACATTCGGAGCGCTGAGACCGGCGGCGATGGTGGTGAACAGAATGAATCGGGTGGTCTCCCGAGCCATCGGCAAGCTGATGCCGCCAATAAGCCCGGCAATCGCTGCGATCCCCGGCACGGCGACGATAATGAGACTGCCGTGACTGGCGATCGATGTGCCGGTCGAAATCGCAGCGCAGCCGGCGAGCAGCGCAGCCGCCAGCGCGAAGGCTCGTTGCCGCAGCGTTGCGCCCCGGCTGGCGCCGCCAAGCGCAAGACCGCCGATGGCAGCGACCATACCAAGGCGCAAATGATCAGTTGCCACGCCTGCGATGATCGGGCCGGCAAGGCCGAGCATCGCGGCAATGATTTGCGAAGCATCGGGACGTGTCGCGGGCGTCCATCGGAGAACGTCGGAGAGCCAATGCTGTTTGGTATCTACCATTGGCCTTGCTCTATTACTCGAACATCAAGCATCGCATAACACGATACAATTCAGAACTGCGCCGGTCAGGGTTGACTCAAATCAATGCTTGACCTGTTCAGATCTGCTTGGGTGAACGTAGCTGCCGGCGCATACGTGAAGAACGGGCAGGGTCGAGATGTCGGGGACAGGGTACGATTACATCATCGTCGGGTCAGGCTCGGCGGGCTCGGTGTTGGCAAACCGGCTTTCGGCAAAACCCGAAGTCAAGGTGCTGCTGCTTGAGGCGGGCGGCTCGGACAGAGCGTTGTTCGTGCGCATGCCGGCGGGCATCGCCCGGCTCTCCACGCCGCGGTTCGACTGGCAGTACGACACCGCGCCACAGCCGGCGATGAACGGCAGGCGCATGTACTGGCCGCGCGGCCGCGTTCTCGGCGGGTCGAGCTCGACCAACGCCATGGTCTATATGCGCGGCAATGCATTGGATTACGACCGCTGGCGCCAGCTCGGCAATGCCGGCTGGAGTTATGAGGACGTGCTGCCGTTGTTCAAGAAGGCGGAGCGGAACGAGCGCATTACCGACGATTTCCATGGGCGCGACGGGCCGCTCAACGTCGCCGAGCGGCCCTACACCAATCCGTTGAGCCACGTCTTTGTCGAGGCGGCGCAACAGGCGGGCATCCCGCTCAATCCGGATTTCAACGGCGCCGCGCAACTTGGCTGCGGGCTTTTCCAGGTCACGCAAAAGAACGGCGAGCGCTGCAGCGCGGCCTCAGCCTATCTCCGCCCGGCGCTGGCGCGTAGCAACCTCACGGTGCTCAAGAACGCGCAGGCGACCCGCGTGGTGATCGAGAAAGGCCGTGCGGTCGGCATCGAGTATGTGCGCGCCGGCAAGCGAAATACGGCCCACGCCGGGCAAGAAGTACTGCTGGCCGCGGGCGCCATCAACTCGCCGCAACTGTTGCTGCTCTCCGGCGTCGGCCCGGCCGACGAGCTTCGCGCGATCGGCGTGCCGGTGATGCTCGACCTTCCCGGAGTCGGCAAGAATTTGCAGGATCATCTCAACGTCAACATCGTTCAGCGGGTGACGCGCCCGATCACGCTCGACGGCAAGAGCGGCGGTCTCGCCGCGCTCGCGGTGGCGCTGCAATGGCTGCTGTTTCGGACCGGGCCGGGCACCAGCAACGTGGCCGAGGCCGGCGCCTTCGTCTCGAGCCGGCCCGGCGCCGCGACGCCCGACATCCAATTTCATTTCATCCCGGCGCAGGTCGTCAATCACGCCCGCACTCAGCTCGACGGCCATGGCGTGACCTTGCATGCCTGTTGCCTGCGGCCGGAGAGCCGTGGCGAAATTCGCCTGGCCTCTGCCGATCCGCTGAAGCCACCGGTGATGGATCCGAACTATCTCGCCTCGGACTACGATCTGAAAATCCTGATCGAAGGGATCCGGCGCGGCCGCGACATCCTGGCGGCGCCGGCTTTCAAGCCCTGGCTCGGCGAGGAGCGGCTGCCCGGCGTCGCGCAGCAATCGGACGCCGAACTCGAGGCAGTCGTCCGCGCCACCGCGGAGACCGAATATCACCCGGTCAGCACCTGCAAGATGGGGAATGATGCGATGGCCGTGGTCGACGAACGGCTCGCTGTCCGCGGCATCACGGGGTTGCGCGTCATCGACGCCTCGATCATGCCGGACGTGATCAGCGGCAACACCAACGCGCCGACGATCATGATCGCCGAGAAGGGCGCGGAGATGGTCCTGAATGCCGGCTCGAGCGTCAGCCGCGCCTGAGGAATTTCAGCATCAGATCGGTGATACGGCCGAACGGCGGACGCAACAACCGCGTGCCGCTGAAACGGCTCTGCAGGAAGACGCCTTTGCGGTGCGAGAAGGTCTGGAAACCAAACTCGCCGTGATAGGCGCCGATCCCGGAGGCGCCGACACCGCCGAACGGAAGATTTTCGGCCGCGAAATGAAATAACGTCGCATTGACCGAGACGCCGCCGGAGATGGTCTTGCGCAAAACCTCGTCGCGCTTGCTCGCGTCGGTGCCGAAATAATAAAGAGCGAGCGGTCGTGGGTGCCGGTTGACGTAATCGATCGCCTGATCGAGCCCACGGTAGGTCTTGACGGGAAGGACCGGCCCGAAAATTTCCTCGCGCATGACGGACAGGTTCTCGCCCGGCTCGATCACCAGCGTGGGCGGCAGTTTGCGCGTCTCCGGCGGCAGCACCTCGCGCCCCGGATTGATCTCGACGACGCGTGTGCCGCTCGTCTTGGCTTCCGCCACATATTGCGCGATACGCCGATAGTGCCGTTCGTTGACGATCGAGGTGTAGTCGGGATTGGCGCCGAGCGTCGGATAGAGTTTTTGCACCGCCCGTGCGGTCAAGCTGATGAACTCATCAAGTTGCCGCTCGGGCAACAGGACGTAATCGGGCGCGATGCAGGTCTGGCCGGCATTCAGAAGCTTGCCGTGGACGATGCTTTCGACCGCGCTCGGCAACGCCGCATCCTCGCCGACGATGCACGGCGACTTGCCGCCGAGTTCGAGCGTCACCGGCGTCAAATTCTCGGCCGCGGCCTGCATCACCAGCCGTCCCACGGCGGTTGAGCCGGTATAGAACAGATGATCGAACGGCAGCCGTGAAAAGGCGTGTCCGACATCCGGTCCACCGACGATCGTCGCTACCTTGTCGGGCGGAAACAGGCCGGCAAGAAATTCGGCAATGAAGTCCGATGTGCGCGGCGTGAGTTCCGAGGGTTTCAACATCGCGCGGTTGCCGGCCGCGAGCGCCGCGATCAGCGGCACGATCGCCAGATTGAACGGATAGTTCCATGGACTGATGATGCCGACCACGCCGACCGGCTGATAGATGATGCGGGCGCCGGCCGGCATCAGCTCGAGGCCCACCGACACCCGCTTTGGCTGCATCCAATGGGCAAGATGGCGTAGCGTGTGGCGGATTGTCGACTGCACGGGAAATGCCTCGCCGATCTCGGTCTCATAGGGCGATCGATTGCCGAAATCCGCGGAAATCGCCGCAGCCAGACGACCGGTGCTGCGGCTGATCGCGTCACCCAGCTTTGTCAGGTCCGCGCGGCGCTCCTCAAGGGACGGCGCTCCGGCGCGCAGAAACGCCGCGCGTTGCGTGTCGAAGACCGCGCGCATTTTTGCGGCGACGTCCGACGTCACGGGAAGCGGTTCGCTCATAGCGGCGGCCGTGCGGGATAGTCCGGCTGCAGCCGCGCCGCCGCCTCGATCTTGCCCATGGCGGCGAGCGCGACGTGGTCGTGCCAGGGCCGCGCGATCACCTGCACGGCGATCGGCAGGCCGACGCTGCCGCGCTCGGCCTCGCGGGCCACGCGATCGACCAGATCGTGGCTTGCAGGGCGGTCGCTTTCTTCGCCCGGCCGGACCCGGGTGACCGGCACAATGCCGGCAGGAAAACCGCTGACATTGGCCAGCGGCGCATAAGCGCCCGGCATTGGCATCAGCTCGGTTGCACCATGCCGCACTGCGGGCACCGGATAGGCTGGGCACAGAACAACGTCGATCGGGCCGCCGTCGGCCTGTTCGAACGACCGCAGCAGTTCGTGCCGGAAATTCTCGATCGCCTCCACCGTCTGCCAGTATTGGTCGGCGCTTCCGGAACCGAAGCGGCGAACGGTGAGGGCAGAACGACGTTGGCCGAGAGCATCAAGGGCGAAACCGGCAATGCCGCGAAGCGGCATTGGTATCGCCGCCGTCCGTAACAGAGGACGGATGTGCCGGTCGACCTTGTTGCCGCGCAACAGCCGCCGAAAGGCCTGGGCGCGGTCCGCGGAGAGGCAAGCGAAGAACAGATCACCGACGCGCCGCAAATCAGGCGGCTGCCAGGCGGCCGGTTTCGCTCCGGCCGCGGCGAGGAACGCGGCGGCTTCGCCGACAGCGCGCCGCACCGCCGGAGCAACCGGAAATTCGCCGTCGTCGATAAATGTCGCAAACCGCAGGCGGCTCACGTCGACGGCCGCCGGATCGCTGAACTCCGGCCCCGGATCGACAAACGGGTCGCGGGCGCGGTCGAGCACGGCCAACGCCATCGTCAGGTCTTCCACATACCGCGCCATCGGGCCGACCTGCGCCGGGATTCCTCGCTGCCCGATCGGCAGGCCGTGGCCACAATGATCGGGGAGGCGTCCCGCGGTCGGCTTGATCGAGACGATGCCGCAAAAGGCCGCGGGAATGCGCAACGAGCCGCCGATGTCGTTGCCGAGCCCCAGCGGCGAGGCGCCGGCGGCGATGACAGCGGCTTCGCCGCCGCTGCTGCCGCCGCAGGACCTTTCCGGATCCCACGGATTGTTGGTGCGGCCGTACAGCGGATTGTCGGTCTCCGTAAAGATCATGAGCTGCGGCAGGTTGGTCTTGGCAATCGGGATCGCGCCGGCCGCGCGCAACGCCGCAACATAAGGATCGTCTCGGCTTTCGATGATATCGCGGCGCGACGGCAGGCCGAACGTCGATGCCGTGCCGGCAAGATCGAAACATTCCTTGATCGTGACCGGCAGACCGGCGAGCGGCCCCAGCTTCTCGCCGCGCGACCGCGCGTCATCGACGTTCGCCGCGGCTTGGCGCGCGCGCTCGGACAGGTCGACCGCGATGGCGTTGAGCTGACCGTTGACAGCCTTGAGCCGCGCAATGAAGTGTTCGACGGCTTCGGCGGATGACAGATCGCCTGCGGCAATGCGACGCACGATCTCGCGCGCCGAGAGGTCCTGCAACTGAGCCGCGCGCGGCGCCGGCGCGGCGGTCGAAATATCAGTGAGCGTCATGATCTGAGCCCCCCGAGACTGCGCATCGGGCGCATGGCACCGGCCAGCGTCGGTTCATTCATCCCATTTGTCAATTTGTCGATGCTGCCCTGGTCGGCGCGCAGAGCAGCCCGGCGACACTCTAAACGCCGAGATGGCGGTGCAGCGCGTCGGGCTGGCCGCGCACTTGCTGGGCGGTCAGCGTCTCGACGATGTGGCCGTTTCTGATGATGTAGACGCGGTCGGCGAGCGTCATCGCCGCGGAGATGTTCTGTTCAACGATCAGGATCGTCTGCCCCGCCTTGGCCACCTCGCGGCAGGTGGCGAGAAGGTCGCGCACGATGATCGGCGCCAGCCCCTCGAACGGTTCGTCGAGCAGCAGAATTTTCGGCTCGCGCACCAGCGCGCGGGCGATCGCCAGCATTTGCTGCTCGCCGCCGGAGAGGTCGGTGCCGCGGCTGTTGCGCCGTTCCTTGAGCCGCGGGAACATCGCGTAGATGCGTTCGAGCGGCCAGCGGTTCGGCGCGGTCAGACCGGCAAGGATGATATTTTCCTCGACGTTGAGGCTGCCGAAAATGCGGCGGTCTTCGTGGACGAGCTGCATGCCGGCCTGCGCGATGGCATGGCTCTTCCTGCCGGCGATCTCGACGCCGTCGAGCACGATGGAGCCGGCGCGCGGCGAAACGACACCCATCAGGCTCTTCAACGTCGTCGACTTGCCGGCGCCGTTCCTGCCGAGCAGCGCCACGACCTCGTTGCGCTCGACCTCGATCGCGACGTCGAACAGGATGTGGGAGTCCTCGTAATAGGTGTTGAGGCCTTTGACCTCGAGCAGGCTCATGCTTGCAGCACTCCGCCGAGATAGGCTTCCTGCACCGCGGCGTTGCCTTTGATCTCCTGCGGCGTGCCCTCGACCAGCACGCGCCCTTCCTGCAGCACGGTGACACGCTCGACCAGTTCGAACAGCGAATCCATGTCGTGATCGATGATGATCATGGTGCGGCCATGGCTAATCGATTTGAGCAGCTTGACCATTTCCAATCGTTCAAGGGGGCTCATGCCGGCGAGCGGGAGCGGTTCGTCGAGCAGCAGCAGCGTCGGCGACGTGGCGAGAGCGAGACCGACCTCCAGACGCCGCTTCTCGCCGTAGGCGAGCGCCGCTACCGGCGTGTCGGCGCGGGAAGTGAGATCGACCAGCGCGAGCGTGTGCGCGACCTGCTCGGTCAATCCGTGGATCGCCGGCATTGATCGCAGCATGTCGAGGCGAAACTTGCCGCGTAATTCTGCGAGCGCGGCAATGGTAATGCTCTCGCGCACAGTCAGCCGTGTGAACAGCTGGTTGACCTGATAGCTCTTGGTCAAGCCGAGCTGGCAGACGTCGGTCACGTCCATGCCGGTGATGTCGCGGCCCTCGAACACGATCGTGCCGGAGGTAGGATGAATCTCGCAGGTCAGCATCTTGAAGAACGTCGTCTTGCCGGCGCCGTTGGGACCGATGATGCCGCGCCGCTCGCCGCGGCTGACCTCGAAATGGATGTCGCTGTTGGCGACGAGACCGCCATAACGCTTGCTGAGCTGGGTCGCCTGGAGGACCGGTTTCGAACTGTCGTTTGGCTGCCGCCGGCGCGACATGATCGCGGCCGCCGGCGGCGGCTCGATGGCGACACTGTGCGCGTTCACCGTCGCGGCGCTGAGATTTGCCGTCTTGAATTCGCTGTGCGCGGCGCGCTGGCGGATGAGAAATTCGCAGAGATCCTTGCAGCCGCCGATCAAGCCACGGCGCAGGAAGCAGACCAACAGCACGAAGACGAGGCCGAGCACCAGCTTCCAGGTGGCGCCGAGATGCAGCGTCGTCTGCAGAAAATCGCTCAGATAAAGCCACACGGTGGCGCCGACCAAGGGTCCGAACAGCGTGCCGGCGCCGCCGATCGCGGTCTGCATGACGAGCTGGCCCGACGTGTCGAAGGTAAATGCCTCCGGCGGCATGAAACCCTGCATCACGCCGAGCAACCCGCCGGCAAAGCCGGCATAGGCCGCCGCGATGACGAAGGCGGTGAGCTTGTAGCCGTGGATGTTGTGGCCGACCGCAGCGGCGCGCAACGGGTTGTCGCGAATGGCGCTGAGCACGGCGCCGACCGGCGAACGCACGATGCGTAGCGCGATGACGATGCCGACGAAGTACCAGAACGCGAAGTACGCGTAGAGCGACCAATCGGTATTGAAGCGAATGGTGGTGAAGCCGAGCGGCAGGACAGGGGTCGGCACGCCGGGCAGACCGTTCTCGCCGCCGGTATAGTCAGAGAGCGGATTGAACTCGACGAAATAGAAGACTTCGGCAATCGCCACGGTGATCATCGCAAAATAGATACCGGTGCGCCGCAACGCGATCAGCCCGATCAGATAGCCGACGATCGCGGCAACGATCATGCCGATGAACAGCGAGATCACGACGTACGGAAGGCCGACGATTGTCAGCAGATAGGCGGCGACCATGCCGCCGGTGCCGTAAAATGCCGATTGGCCGAACGACAACAGGCCGGTAAAGCCGAACAGGATGTCGAAGCCGATGCCGAACAAACCCCATACGAGGATGCGGCTCATGGTCGTCGGCGCAAAGCCGAGATGGGGCAGGATGAACGGCGCGGCGATCAAGCCGATCGCCGTCAGCGCCTCGATCGCAAAAGGCCTTCGCCTGCGCATCAAAGCGATCGCGGTCATTCGCGGCCAGCCGTGCCGAGCAGCCCGTATGGACGAAGCACCAGCGCCAGTGTCATCGCCACGAAAAGCATGACGTAAGAATAGCCGGGATTGAACATAGAGGTAATGCTGATGATTTCGCCGGCGATGAAACCGCCCAGCACGGCCCCCGGAAACGATCCGACGCCGCCGATGACGACGACCACGAAGGTCTGCACCAAAATCGCTTCGCCCACGTCCGGCGCGATCGAAACCACCGGCGCATTGACGATGCCGGCGAAGCCTGCAGCCATGGCGCCGATGCCGAACACCACCATGAACACCTTGTAAACATCGATGCCGAGCGAATCGACCATTACCGAATCCTCGATGCCGGCGCGCACGATCATGCCGATGCGGGTGCGATAGAGCGCGATGTAGAGCGCGATCAGCGCCACTGCGACAATGCCGAGCAGCGCCAGCCGGTAGGTCGGATAGAACATGAAACCGATCGAAGTGATCCCAACCAGGGAGGGTGGCGCCGGCACCGCCTTCGACAGGCTGCCGAAGAAAAAGCGCACGGTCTCCACGAACACGATGCCGAGACCGAAGGTGACCAGGAGTTGGTCCTCAAGCGGGCGGGAATAGAAGTGGCGGATGACCACCAGTTCCATCACCACCCCGACCAGCATGACGAACAGAGTGCCCGCAATTACGGCGACGACAAAGGAACCCGTGTAGCTGTAGGCGACCCAGCCGGCGTAGCCGCCGAGCATGAACATCGCGCCGTGCGCGAGATTGAGGACGCCGAGCGTGCCGTAGATAATCGTCAGGCCGGACGAGATCAGCGCCAGAAGCGCGCCGAGCACCACGCCGTTGAACACCTGTGAGACAAAATTAGCCCAGTTAATCACGTTGTCGTCCGCAATTTGCGATGCATTTTCGCCGGTCCCGCCGCGGTCGTATGCGGCGTACGCCGGGCATCAATGCCGTCTTGTTACAGATAAGCTGGCCGGGCCTCAAGAAGCGAAGACGGCGCTTCGCGCCTTGGGCCCGGCCAGTACCGGAGGAACACGGCGGGATGACGGGCCTTCTCCGCATTATTCATACGGAGAAGGCGTCCGCCGTCGTCAGGTGTAGTCGCCGAGATTGCAGCCAAAGGCGTCCGGCTTCTGCATCAACGGCTCGCCGGGAACGACTTCGAGCACCTCCCAGTAGTCCTCGGAGTTCTTCATCTCTTTCGGATGCTTGCCACGAACGATGACGACGGGACGGACCAATTGATGATCCTCGGAGCGGAAGTGGACGGGGCCGACCATAGAGTCGAAGGGTTCGCCCTTCTCATAGGCCTTGATCACGTCCGGCGGGTAGAAGGTGCCGGCCTCGGAGACCATGCGCGCCCACATCGCGATCGACATGTAGGAGTTCTCCGCGCCCCATTCGGGCCGGTAGCCGTACTTCTTGTAGAAGGCGTCGACGAACATCTTGGCGAGCGGATACTTGTCTTCGAGCGTCCACCAGAAGTCGGTGGCGGCGAGGACCCCGCCCATGATCTCCGGCCCTACTTCCTTGGCGAGGAACGGGATCTGGTAGGGAATGACGAGCGTCATCTTGGGAATGATGCCGAACTGATGTGCCTGCTGCGTCGACAGCACCGCATCGCGGCCCCAGTTCACGTTGATCAGGAATTCAGCGCCCGAGTTGGCGATGTTGGTGAGGTACTGGCTGTAATCCTGGGTGCCGAGCGGCGAGACCTGATTGGTCACCATGGTCCAGCCGCCATGCTCAGTCAAATAGTCGTTCGTCGACTTGGTGACGGTGTGACCATAGGTGTAGTCCGGCGTCATGAATGCCGCCTTCTTACCCTTGCCGAAAGTCTTCACCAGTACCGGACCGATCGCGGCGGCCGCGGTCTGGCCATAGAAGTCTTGGCGGAAGCCGTAGCGCACGCAATCCTTGCCGGTGGTGTCGTTCGAGCCCGAAATGCCGGTGACGTAGAGCACTTTCTCGCGCTGGGCGAAATGATTGAGCGCGACCGCGACCGCCGAGGAGGTCGATCCGGTCATCAGTACGATCTTGTCATCGTTGATGAAGGTCTGCTGTATCTGCACCGCATTGTTCGGTTTGGCGCCGGAGTCGGCGGAGACCAGTTTCACCGTCTTGCCGAGCAGGCCCTTGCTGACCTTGGGCGCGATTTTCTTGATCAGCTCATTGCCCTCGTTAAGGTGCTCGACCGCAAGCTCCCAGCCCTTCAGCTCATCCGCGCCCGACTGGGCGTAACTGCCGGTCAGCGGCACGGCGGCGCCGATGGTCACCGACGAGCCGGAGCAACAGTCCGGATAGGTGCCGATCGGCTGCACGCCGACGGCGAAGGCTCTGGTGAAACCGAACGGCGAGGGAGCGCCAACCGATAGAGCGCCGAGGCCTACGCCGGTTGCGACCGCTTGCCGCAGGAGCCGGCGTCGCGAAACTGCCTCTAAAGAAGGCTTTTTGTCAGTAGTCACATCGACCTCCCTGGGTTTGTTATTTTCAAGGAATCGAGTGTGCTCGTCTTTCGTAGGGGTAGCTTTAATCGTGCTTATTGATCCAGATTACGAAAATGAACGACGTGTCCCTCAGGACGATCGCCGCGCACGGATCGGCCCGCGCGATGAAGGACATCTGGCGTGACGATCCTTTCATCACGCGGTTGAGAAATTTCGTCGACCTCACGCTGCCGGATCTGCAAAGTCTGTGCGCCGTGATCGAGACCGAGTTGACGGTCAAGAAGCGGCGTGATCTCGTCCTCGACGGCTACGAATTCAACAAGTTGTGCTTCGTCAAGGGCGGTTTTGCCGCCCGCTACAAGCTGCTGCGCAACGGCAAGCGTCAAATTATCAACTTCCTGCTGCCGGGAGACGTGGTGGGGCTGCCGGGCAGTTTTCTCGACCGTGCGGCTTGCTCGGTCATCGCCGTCACCGACATGGAACTGCAAGTCTGCTCGCTCGATGCGTTCGTAGGCCTGTGTTACCGGCGAGCGAAATTCGGTCTGGCACTGAGCTGGCTCGCCGTGCAGGAAGCGGCCGTCTACGCCGAGCACATCATCAATATCGGCCGCCGCACCCCGATGGAACGGCTGGCACATTTCCTGCTCGAAATCCATTGCCGGCTGGCTATGGTCGGGAGCAGCGAACAACTCACCTTCGACCTGCCGTTTACGCAGGAAATGATGAGCGACGCGCTCGGTCTGAGCGTACCGCATCTGAACCGCACGATGGGTCAGCTTCGCGCCGAAGGATTGATTGCGGTGAACGATCGGCGTGTGGAGTTCGTCGATCTCAAGGCGATTCGATTGCTCGCGCAGTTCCAGCCGGTCCATCCGGCGCGGATTCCGATTGCGCCTTAGGCTCTACCTTCTGGGCTTGCACATGCGGCTGACTGCGCCGTGGCGGGTGAAAATCCCCGCCGTGAAATAGCAGTCTCACGCGAATGACTATTTTTTGGTCGAAGTCAGTTGTGCTGATTTTGTAATCAATCGTTGATTGATTCTTGCGCAAATTGAGAATGAGGATCATGTTTAACGGGGGCCTCCCCCAGCCCCGAAGGAAACATCGAGATTTGCACGAACCCAATGGAGGGTCTGATGTGCAAGAGCCTTGTTACGCTCGCTGCTGCGGTCGCGATCTTGTCACTGGGGTCGCTCGTATCCGGTCCCGCGCAAGCCGGAGGAGCGACGAGCGCGCCATCGAAATACAACAATGCGAGCCATACCGCGAACCTGGTACAAGTTCGGCATCATCAGCGGGTGCAAACAGCCGAATTCGGGATTACGGAGTTCTCGTCTTCTTCGGCGAAAACCTCCGTGCCAAAGCGTTGAGGTGAGAGACACGGTGGCGAATCAGCGCGCTGTCTGACGCTGTAATGTCGGACACGTGCGAGATCGTTTGTCGCTTCTCAATCGTCCTGACTGCGATCGCCGAGCCCGGAGCTACGCGGTCCGCGGTTTATTGGCGGGGGCGCGTTCGTCGCAGCTACCTCTCTCGAGTTGCCATCGGCCACCCATGCCCGCACTGTCGGCAAAACTTCCGGCAGCAGCTTGTCGAGCTCGGCTTTGGTCATTCCTGGCCGAACACGCGGGTCATAAAGGATGTTGAGAAGGTACTGGTCGTAAACATCGAAGTATCCCATTTGGACGTTGTCGTTGAACATGGTCCAGGGCACTGAATTGTCATCGTTGATGACCCCCAGTGCCTGCAGCAATTCTTCGTAGGCGCAGTCGTAAAAGGCAAATTCTCCGGCATCGACCGGCAGGATCACCTCCGCGCGCCGGATGCGAAAGCTCCGATCCTTGCCGATGCCCGACAGGCACTGCGGATGCAGCG
This sequence comes from Xanthobacteraceae bacterium, assembly GCA_050011955.1. Lineage (GTDB taxonomy): Bacteria > Pseudomonadota > Alphaproteobacteria > Rhizobiales > Xanthobacteraceae > BOG-931. The sequence continues at coordinate 52,180 of JBEKIC010000008.1, read as the reverse complement.
ATTGTTGAATTTGCTTCGCCTTGTCTGGTCCGTAGTGGGCGCGGATGGTCCGCGCGAAGTCGCGGCTCTGCACCAGGGTTACGACGAAATTCGCGGCTTGGCGGTCGTCCGTCAGCGCCACATCGAGATGGTCCACATGGGCATGGATGTCGGTGATGATCGTCGCGATCTCCGCACGGCGATCCGGCGCCCCGCGATTGACCACGAAGACCCGGACCGGCTCGTCGAATTTACGGATGCGCTCGATCCGGCGGTCGAATTGCAGTTCGGCACGGAAGGCGGTCTTGAAGAAGCCGTCCTTGATTTCATCGTCGCTGAAGCTCGTTCGTTCGGATGCGCGCCGAATGCTGATGTCGGCATTGTCGGACTGCGCCGCACAACTCAGCGTTCCGCCGATCATGATAGCGGCCGCCGCGAGAATGACGCCGGCGTTGGCAAACGAAACGACTGAATTCAGCAGTCCGCGAGTGAGCACAGCCGCCTCCCGGCCTCCGCCTTGACGAAGAGTCTTTTGCAAGGCATGTGCCAGTGCGAATATGTCGGCAGCGGCATAAGAATTCGAGATTGAAACGAGACCATCGTTATATGAATTAAATAGCCGGGAAGCGGAATAACGCGGTTCTGCCGCTATTTACGGCCGTGGCACACATTTACCGGCTCGCATACATTTGAAAAATCCATCTGCGGAGCTCGGAGGAAACCCATGAGACGCTCGGCCCTCATCGTTACGGCCATGCTCACGATGGCCGCCGGCTCGATTGCGATATTAGCGACAGGACCCCATGCCATGAGCAAAGCGCCCCGCTTTCCGCAGCTGACGATGGATCAACTTAGCGACCAGCAAAAACCGCTCGCCGAACAGATCATGAAGGTTTCGAGCGTCGGTCTCGGCGGCCCGTACAATCCGCTGCTGCGCAGCCCCGTGCTCGGGCAAAGAATGTTCGATCTGCTGCATTACCTGCGCTGGGAAACGTCGGTGCCTTTGAAGCTCAATGAATTTGCGATCCTGATCATCGGGCGGCAGTGGCGTTCCCAGGTGGAGTGGCTTGCGCATGCGCCGCTCGCCATCAAAGCGGGGCTGTCGCCGGACATCGTCGCCGAGCTCAAGGCCAACAAGCGGCCGCCGAACATGCCGCCGCAGGAGTCGGCGGTCTATGACTTCGTCACCGAGCTGACGACGAGGCATGCGGTCTCGGACGAAACCTTCAATCGCGCGAAGGAGCTGCTGGGCGAGCAGCAGGTGGTCGATCTGACGGCGGTCGCCGGCAGCTATGTTGCGGTGGCGATGCTGTTGGCGATGAGCGAGCAGGGCGTCCCGCCCAGCAAGGAACCGCCATTCAAGCCCGGCGAACCGTAATATCCGCAGGTCGACCAGCGTCATTGCGACGCCGGCGTCAACCGCGCCAATAGCGGTCTTCCCAGCTGCGCGACAGCCGCATGGCGGAAAGAATGAGTCCGGCCATCGAATAGGTCTGCGGGAAATTTCCCCACAGCTCGCCGGTCCGCGGATCGACGTCCTCAGAGAGCAGCCCGTAGCGGTTGCGGTGCTCGAGCGCATCGATGAAAAGGTCGCGCGCCGCCTCCCGCCGCCCGAGCGACCACAAAGCGTCGATCAGCCAGAACCGGCAGATCAGGAATGCGGTCACTGGCAGGCCGAAATCGTCGGCACTGGCGTAGCGCATCACGTGCTTTTCCCGCACCAGCTCGCGCTCCATGGCGGCGACGGTCGAGGCGAAGCGCGGATCGTCGACCTCGACGACGCCGAGGTCGGGGAGCAGAAGCACGCTGGCGTCGAGATCGTCCGAACCGAACGCTGCGGTGAAGGCACCGCGCTTTTCGTTCCAGGCGCCAGCGAGCAGCGCGGCGTGGATCGGCTCGGCGATCGAATTCCAATATTGTGCGCGATCGTCGAGGCCAATGCGTTTGGCGATCGCCGAGAGCCGCTGACAGCCCGCCCAGCACATCGCCACCGAGTGGGTATGGATGCGCTGGCGTCCGCGGTATTCCCAGATGCCGGCATCCGGTTTGAGCGCCTTCTGCGCCGCCCGCTCGCCGAGCGTTTCGAGTAGATGAAACAGCCCCTCGTCGCCCGGGCGAGCCAGCCGGCGGTCAAAGAACATCGGCATGGCGGCGAGGATGACGCTGCCATAGGCGTCATGCTGAATTTGATCGACCGCGGCGTTACCGATGCGCACCGGTCCGTCACCGCGATAGCCGGCAAGGTCGGGCGCGATTCGTTCCTCGATCGTGGTCGTCGGGACCACACTGTAGACCGGACGAAGCTCGTGGTCCGATTTCGATGCGATCGAGATCGTGAACGAGATGAATTCCTCCATCGTGCGCGTCGCGCCGATGCGGTTGAGCGCCTGGACGACGAAATAGGCGTCGCGCAGCCAACAATAACGGTAGTCCCAGGTGCGGCCGGAGGCAGGCGCCTCCGGGATCGAGGTGGTGTGCGCCGCGATGACGCCGCCGGTCTCGTCGAAATTGCTGAGCTTCAGCGTAATGGCGGCGCGGATGATGGCCTCCTGCCAATCGTACGAGATCGACAGCCGGCGCACCCATTCCATCCAGTACTCGTGCGTGCGGTCGGCGAATTCACGGCAGGTCGTCTGCAGATCGCCCGGGAACGGCTCGTCCGGGCCGAACACCAGATGCAAGGGACGCGTGAGAACGAACGGCGCCTCGTCGTCGATCAGCGACAGCGGCGCGTCCGTCGTCAGACGGATCACGGTGCCTTCGCTGGAATAGCGGATATGGTTGCTGCCGAGCGAGCGATGCGGCAGCGGCTTGCCGTACTGGCTGGTGGGCCGCATCCTGACCGTGATGCGCGGCAAGCCGGCGACCGGTTCAAGGATGCGAAAGATTTGCGGTGGCCGGAAGACGCGACCGAACTGACGGAAGCGCGGCACGAAATCGGTGATCCGCACCTTGTTGCCGTGTTGGTCGGTGAGCACGGTCGACACGATCGCGGTGTTGCGGACGTATTCGGATTGAAACTCCGCCATATCCTCGAGCACGACGTCGGAGAAGCCTTTCTCCTCCTTACCCGACAACAATCGGCAGAAGATGGGATCGCCGTCGAAGCGCGGGTAGCACCACCAGACGATGCGCGAGCACGGATCCACCAATGCGGCGGTTCGCCCGTTTCCGATGACGGCAAGATCAAGCCCGTGATCCTTCATTCCGCGGTGTCCCCGTGGTCGGTCACGATCCGCGCCAGCCACGAGCGCACGTCCTCCGGCCTATCGAAGTGACCGGCCACGCCGGGGACGACCCCGCCGACGGAAAAGCCCAAGCCGCCGAAATCCGGAATGACGCCGAATACCGGCTCGTCCGTGACGTCATCGCCGATGAAAATCGGATGCCGGTGGGCGAATGGCGGGTACTTCATCAATTCGCGCACAGCGACCGCTTTGCTAACTAGGGCAGGTTTGACTTCGAAGACAGCTTTGCCCGGTAAAATGTCGACGGTGCCTGCCGGTAGCTTTGCACAAATCCGTGCGATACCGGCGTGCAGCGCCGGGCCCAGATCGGGAGCGAGCCGATAGTGCAGGGCGAGCGAATAGCCCTTGTCCTCGACGAGGATGCCCGGTCCAAGTCCGGTCAGCGTCGCGAGGGCGCGTTTCAACTCGGGGCTTAGCGACGCCGCTCGTTTCTGCGGGTCGGTTCCCGGCACCGGTCTTATTTCGGCACCGTGGCCGCCAATCGCAGCGAGCTGTAGGGGGGCGAACATCAGGTCAATGTCGTTGATGAGGCGGCCGCTGACCAGGGCCAAGGCGCCGCCGGTCAGCTCCTGCAAACGCGCGAGCGTGTGCCGTAGAGCGAGTGGCACCCAGACTGCTCGCGGCGTTGGCGCGATATCGAGGATGGTGCCGTCGATATCGAGCAAGATCGCGCACTCGCGCAAGTCGGAGGTGAGCGATGTGGTGGCAATGTCCATGTCGAGGGTCGCAAGGTCCATCTGGTTCGGCACGTTCATATCCCATCAAGATTCGATATACGACAAGGCTCGGGCGACCGCCTCGAGCGGCTTGCGCTCGGCGGCAACGCCCCAGAGCGCTTCGACGGTCGCCGCCGCAATCACCAGCAGCGCACCGATGAAGTAGCCGATGGCGACGCTGCCGCGCGAACCGGTGCTGATCAGCACGCCCAACAGCAGCGGTCCCGCCACGCCGCCGACGCCGGTGCCGATCGCGTAGAAGAACGCAATGGCGAGCGCGCGAATCTCGAGCGGGAAAATCTCGCTCACCGTGAGATAGGCGGAGCTGGCGGCGGCCGAGGCGAAGAAGAACACGGTCATCCAGGCGATGGTGAGGGCTTGGGCGGAGAGGAGGTTTTGGCTGAACAGATAACCGGTGCCGGCCAGCAAGATCCCGGAGGCCCCATAGGTGGTGGCGATCATCACCTTGCGGCCGATGGTGTCGAACAGGCGGCCAAGCATGATCGGTCCCAGCACGTTACCGGCGGCGAAGGGCAGAATGTACCAGCCGATCCGATCGGCCGGGATGCCATAGAAGTTGGTCAGGATCAGCGCATAGGTGAAGAAGATCGCGTTGTAGAAGAAGGCTTGCGCCGCCATCAGCATGAGCCCGACCAGCGTCCGCTGCCGGTAAGTCCGAAACAAAACGCGGGCAACCTCCGCGAACGGCGTGTGATCGCGCATGCGCAGCCGCGCAGGCGGTCGCGGCGGCGCGAGGTCCGCGTGCGGAACGGGCTTCGATCTCGCGCACAACGGCCTCGGCCTCTTTGACGAAGCCATGGGTGATCAGCCAGCGCGGGCTTTCCGGAATCCAACGTCGCATGATGAGAATGACAAGTCCTATCGTGGTGCCGATCAGGAAGGCCAGCCGCCATCCCAGCGCCGGGTCGATAAAGGCGGGATCGAGCAGGACGATCGAGCCGCCTGCGCCCATGGCCGCTCCGACCCAGAAGCTGCCGTTGATCAAGAGGTCAGTCCAGCCGCGCAGGCGGCGAGAATAGGCTCCTGGATTGTCGAATTGATGGCAGTGTATTCGCCGCCGATGCCGGTGCCGGTCGGGAAGCGGAACAGCACGAAACTCCAGGCGTTCCACGACAAACCGGTGGCGGCCGTGGCCAAGAGATAGACCGCAAGGGTGATGAAAAACAGCTTCTTGCGTCCCAGCCGGTCGGTCAGCCAGCCGAAGAAAAAGGCGCCCGGCACGGCGCTGGCGAGATAGCAGCTACCGGCAAGGCCGATCTGCGAATTGCTCAGGCCTAACCCCGAGGTCTGCATCAGCTCGCCCGACAGCGCGCCAGCGAGCGTCATTTCGAGGCCGTCGAGAACCCAGGTGATATCCAATGCAACGATGACCAGCAGGTGGAAGCGCCCGAAGGGCAGCGCGTCGAGGCGAGTGGGGATATTGGTCTCGACCACACCGCCGGCTCGGGAACCGGCCGCTGCCGCGGCGGGCTGCCCGCGCAAGCGGCTTGATCGAATCACAAAATGACGCGCCGAATCCCGATCGACCACTGCGTGGGGTGCGTGCCGAGCCATTGTCAGATCGCCCCAAGCGCAGTCTCTCTCCAAGGGAACGCCGAGTGCGATCAAGGGTTCAAGCCCGGGTTCGGCGGGCGCTATATGGTGAGCGCGGTGTCCGCTGCCGCGCAGGCTGGCTTCTCGCCCGGTTGCGCGTTTCAATCCGGGCCCATGGCCTGTGGTGATCAGCCGTGATCGATAAAATGACCAGCCGGTTGGAGATACCACGGCGCCTGCGCGCCCTCGTGCGTGCGCGAGAGTCGAGCCTGATCGCGCTAGCGGCGCTGGTCGGCGCCATCGCCGGCGTGGTCGTGGCCCTCATGAGTACCGGGGTCGACGTCTTGCACCGTCTGTTCTTTCACCTCGAGCCCGGCGTGCGTCTGTCGGGACTGTTGCGGCTCGATCCGGTGGTGGCGGTCTCCGTACCGCTCGCCGGCGGTCTGGTGTTCGGTGTCGCGCGCGAGTTGATCGCGCGCTGGCGGCCGGAGCGGGAAATCGATCCGATCGAGGCCAATGCGCTGCATGGCGGACGGATGTCGCTTCTCGGCAGCATCATCGTCGCGGCGCAGACGGTGTGGTCGAGCGGTGTCGGCGCCTCGGTCGGCCTGGAGGCGGCTATACGCAGTTTGCTAGCGGCATCGCCTCGCGCATCGGCATGGCGTTTCGGCTGCGGCGCGCCGACCTGCGCATCCTGGTGGGTTGCGGCGCCGCCGGCGGCATCGCTGGCGCGTTTGGCGCGCCGCTCGCCGGCGCCTTCTACGGCTTCGAGCTCATCATCGGCGGCTATTCGCCGAACAGCTTGGCGCCGGTCGGCGTCTCGGCGCTCATCGGTTATCTGGTCGCGCATGCGCTGGCGCCGGCAGACATCGGCCTCGTCGCGCCCGAGAAGATGACGATTGCGGCCCATGATCTGGTCATTGCCGCCACAATTGGGTTGCTCTGCGCCGCCGCCGGAATCTTTCTCATGCGCGGGGTGGCGCTGTGTGAGGCCTTGTTCGTCCGCTTGCAGCTGCGCCCGGCGCTGCGCACGGCGGTGGGCGGCTTTGCCGTCGGGCTTTTGGCCATCGTATCGCCGCAGGTGATGTCGTCCGGTCATGGGGCGCTGCACCTTTCCGGAATGTTCGACCTCTCGCTGCGGACCGTCGCGCTTCTCTTCGTGCTTAAGATCGCGGCGTCAATCATTTCGCTCGGCTCCGGATTTCGCGGCGGCCTGTTCTTTTCCTCGCTGCTGATCGTCGCGTTGGGCGGCGATCTCCTGGCGGTGGCGCTGACCGCGAGCTGGCCGAGCGGCTCGTTCGATTCGAACGCCTACGCGGTGATCAGCATGGGCGCACTTGCCGCCTCGGTGATCGGCGGCCCGCTGACGATGACCTTCATCGCGTTGGAGACGACGGGCGACTTGTGGCTCACCACGACGGTGCTCATCGCCGTGATCATCTCCTCGCAGGTAACGCGGGAGGCGTTCGGTTATTCATTCGCCACATGGCGCTTCCATCTGCGCGGCGAGACGATCCGCAGCGCTGCCGACATCGGCTGGATGCGGGAGCTGACCGTCGGCAAGATGATGCGCCACGATGTCCAGATGGTCCGCGCCGCGGCGACCATTGGTGCCTTCCGCGAAGCCTTCCCGCTCGGCTCCCCGGCCTATGTCATCGCCATCGACGAACAGGAGCGTTATGCCGGCATGGTGCGGGTCGCGGATGCCCACGCTTCCGAAGTCGCGCCGGATAAGCCGGTCAAGGATATTCTGCACAATGCCGAGGATATGCTGTTGCCGGGGATGGCGATCAAAGAAGCGGTGCTCGCTTTCGATCGCGCCGAGGCCGAGGCTCTTGCGGTCGTCAATTCCTACGTCGACCGCCGCGTCATCGGGCTGTTGACCGAGGCTTATGCGCTACGTCGCTATGCGGCGGAGTTGGAGCGGCGGCGGCGGGAGCTTATCGGCGAAGGATGAAGGATAAGGATAGTGTCCTGCGTCGCCGCGAAAACTGCCCGCCCGATCACTCGCCCTTGCCGCTCAGCTGCTTGAGCTTGGCGAATACGGCTTCGACGTTGAGCTCTTCGGATTTCTTCGCGGCAGCCGGCTCCTCCGGTTCCGCTTTCGGCGCCGTGGTAACAGAGGCGGGAAGCAGCGTCGCTCCCTGCGCCTCGACCGGAACCGGCTTCTCCTTGGCCGCGCGCTGCACCTCGAGGTCGAGGTCGATCTGCGAGCAAAGACCGAGTGTCACCGGGTCGAGCGGTGTCAGGCTGGCCGAGTTCCAATGGGTGCGCTCGCGGATCGCCTGGATGGTCGATTTTGTGGTGCCGACCAGACGCATGATCTGGCTGTCCTTGAGTTCCGGATGGTTGCGGACCAGCCAGAGGATGGCGTTCGGCCGGTCCTGGCGGCGCGACACCGGCGTATAACGCGGGCCCTTCTTTTGCTTGGCCTCCGGCAGGCGGACCTTCGGCTCGGCGATGTGCAGCCGGTGGTTCGGATCGGCCTCGGCTTCGGAAATCTCCTCGCGCGTCAGTTGCCCGGTCAGGATCGGATCAAGCCCCTTGATCCCCTGCGCGGCGTCGCCGTCGGCGATCGCCTTTACTTCGAGCGGATGCAGGTTGCAGAACTGTGCGATCTGGTCGAACGACAAAGCCGTGTTCTCCACCAGCCACACCGCCGTCGCTTTCGGCATCAGGGGCGCGATAGCCATGTGCAAAATCTCCTCTGTGCTCCGCCCGCCCGGCGGGGCGGAGCCACTCACGTCATCAGCGATGACTGAAAAGCCGACAGAATATAGGCGGGCCACCGGCCCCGTGCAACCGCCGCGTGGCTTCTTGATCCGGATCGCCCGCAGGCCGCAGGCGCCACAAAACGCGCATGCCCATTGCGAAATGGCACGGATTTGGCAAAAAGGAAGCGGCGAACGGTATCCGGGCCCACCTGTCGCACCAACGCGGAGCCTCACGTGACCGAAACGGTCGCCGAAATCCTTGACGCTTATCGGCGCGGCGCAACTCAGCCCGAGGACATTGTCGCGCGCAGCTTTGCGCGCATCCGCGCCCATGACGATCCGGCGATCTTCATCGCGTTGCGCGAAGAAGCGGACGTCGTCGCCGAGGCGCGCGCGTTGGCACGCAGCGGCGACACGACACTCCCGCTTTACGGCATTCCGGTCGCGGTCAAGGACAATATCGACGTCAAGGGTTTGCCGACCACCGCCGCGTGTCCCGCTTACAGCTACCGCCCCAACCGGGATGCCACGTGTGTTGCGCGGTTGCGCGAGGCCGGTGCGCTCGTCCTTGGCAAGACCAATCTCGATCAGTTCGCGACCGGCCTGGTCGGCGTGCGCACGCCCTACGGCATCGGCCGCAATCTGTTCGATGAAAAACTCATTCCCGGTGGTTCGAGCGCGGGCTCGGCGTTGGCGGTCGGAGCCGGCTTCGTGCCGCTCGCGCTCGGCACCGACACCGCCGGATCCGGCCGCGTGCCCGCCGCGTTCAGCAACATCGTCGGGCTCAAGCCGAGCTGCGGTGTTGTTTCCACGGCAGGCGTGGTACCCGCCTGCCGCACGCTCGATTGCGTCTCCGTCCTCGCGCTCACCGTCGATGACGCGATGACGATGCTGCGGGTGATCGCCGGACCCGACCAGGCCGATCCGTTTTCGCGGCTGCGGCCGGTGCACGCAATCGGGCCGATGCCTGACGGGCTCAAGCTCGGCGTGCCGCTACCGGGTCAGCGCCTGTTCTTCGGCGATCACGCGTCGGCAGCGGCCTACGACGCAGCGCTGGCGCGGCTCTCGGGACTCGGCGCCAAAATCGTGGAGATCGACGTCGAGCCGTTCTACGCGACCGCGCGTTTGCTCTACGAGGGACCATGGGTCGCCGAGCGCTATCTCGCGGCACGCGCGCTCCTCGCCTCCTCGCCGGAATCGCTGCATCCGGTGACGCGGCAGGTGATCCTGTCAGGCGCACATGGCACGGCCGCCGATGCGTTCGCGGCCTTCTATCAGCTCGAGGAATTGCGGCGGGTGCGCGATCATACGTTCCGTTCGATCGATGCCATGGTGCTGCCGACGGCGCCGACGATCTATGCGATCGATGATGTGCTCGCCGATCCGATCGGGCTCAACAGCCGGCTCGGCACCTATACCAACTTTGTCAATCTGCTCGACATGTGCGGCCTCGCCGTGCCCGCTGCCATGCGTGCCGACGGCATTCCGTTCGGCGTGACGTTCCTTGCGCCCGCGGGTGAGGACGCGGCGCTCGCCGCGGTCGGCCGCGAATTCCATGCCGCGACCGGCCTGCCGCTCGGTGCGCTCCAACATCCGCAGCCGCGGCTGGCCAAGCCTCTGGCCGTGCCGGCCGAGGGCGAAATCCCGATTGCCGTCGTTGGCGCACATCTCTCCGGTATGCCGCTGAACGGCGAATTGCGCGCCGCCGGCGGCCGGTTGATCGAGCGCACTGCCACCGCGCCGCACTATCGGCTCTATGCGCTTGCCGGCACACGGCCGCCGAAGCCTGGCCTTTTGCGCGTGAAGAACGGCGCGGGCGCTGCCATCCAGGTCGAGGTCTGGGCGCTGTCGGAAAAAGCGTTCGGCCGTTTCGTCGCTGCGGTGCCGTCTCCTCTCTCTATCGGCACGCTCGAACTCGATGGCGGCCGCTCCGTAAAGGGCTTTTTGGTCGAGGCCGAAGCGGTCGCCGGCGCGCGCGACATTTCCAGCTTCGGCGGCTGGCGCGCCTTCATGGCGCAGGAAAAAGCTACGGCCTGACGACGATCACTTCGGCTCGTCGATGAAGCTCACGTGCGCCGCGACCACGCGCCAGCCTTCCGGGAAACGCACCCAGGTCTGCATCTGCCGCCCGACTTTTCCGGGCACGCTGGCGCGGTGGAACAGCGTCGACGCGACGGCGTGGTCGCGGCCATAAGTGCTGATGACGGTCTTCGAAATCGTGCGAGCGAGCCCGGCCGGCGACCTCGCGACGCGAAATGCTTCGATCTCATGATGGCCGTAAAGGTTCTCGGTGCCACCGTAACGGATCGTGCGCGGGTCCTTGCGGAACATCGCATTGAGCGTGGCAACGTCATTTTCTCCCAGCGCATTCTCGTAGCGGTCGAACTCGGCTCGTACTTCGGCAACGACCTCCGGCAGGTCGATCTCCATCTCATTCTCCCTGAAACATTCCCCAAAGGTGTTGAACGCCGCGATCAAAATTCCTTCGGGCGCAGCGCCGCGACGACACCGTTTGTTTCGAGCGCATGCGCAATGCGCAGCGCCACGTCCTCGCGCCACGGCGCGGTGATGATCTGTACCGCGATCGGCAACGGCGTCATTGGTACCGGTACGGCGACGACCGGCAGGCCGATGAAGGAGATCGGCTGCGTGTAGATGCCGAGATTGGCCCGCAACGGCAATTCGACATCGTCCAACATGAACGTGTGCTGCCCGATCAGCGGCGCCGTGCATGGCGTCGCCGGCGCTAAGATGGCGTCGACCTCAGCGAACAGCTTGAGCACCTCGCTGCGATACCAGCGGCGGAATTTCTGCGCTTTCACCACCAGCGAGGCGGGCAGCATGGCGCCCGCGATCAGTCGGTCGCGCATGGCAGGGTCGAAATCGTGTCCGCGCGCGCGCAGCCGGCCGAGATGCAAGCTCGCGGCCTCGCTCGCGGTGATGATGAAAGCGGCCGAGCGCGCGCGTTCCGCCTCGGGAATCTCGATGTCGCGATTGGCGCCGAGCGCCGCCGCCACGCAATCGACGGCATATACCGCCTCCGCAGTTCGGCATTTGAAATAGCCGCCGGCGACCGCGATGCGCAACCCATCGGTTCCGCGGTCCAAGCGCGGCACGACGGGCTCCGCCAGGCGATCGGCGCAAGCGGGATCGCCGGGGTCGTAACCCTGCATCGCGTCATAAGCGAGCGCGAGATCGCGTGCGCTGCGGGCCAGCGGGCCGACGTGATCGAGGCTCGCCACGAACGGAAACGTGCCGGCACGAGTGAGGCGTCCGTAGGTCGGCTTGAGGCCGAACAGGCCGCAGAGCGAAGCCGGCACGCGGATCGAGCCGTTGGTGTCGGAGCCGAGCGCGAGCGGCACCAGGCCGCCGGCTATGGCGGCGGCCGATCCGCTGGAGGATCCGCCGGCCATACGGCTGAGATCGTGCGGATTGCGTGCCGGGCCGTCGTGGACGTTCTCGCCGGTGAAATCGTAGGCGTATTCGCCCATGTTGAGCGCGCCGACGAGCACGGCGCCGGCCGCCTCAAGCCGCTGGATCAGCGGCGCGTCGCGGCTCGCAGGCGGCGCATCGCGATTGATTTTGGATCCGGCGAGCGTCGGCAGTCCGGCGGCATCGAAGAGGTTTTTCACCGCGAACGGCACGCCGGCGAGCGGCGGCAAGCGCTCGCCCCGCCTGCGCGCGTCGTCAAGTGATTGCGCGCGCACAAGCGCGCGCTGCTCGGTGAGCGCGGTGAACGAATTGATCAGCGGATCGCGCGCGCGGATGCGGGCGAAGGTTGCTTCCACGATGCTCGAGACGCTGCTGCGGCCGGCTCCGACAGCCGCGGCAATGTCGGCGGCCGCGCTCCAGCCGAAATCGAATGCCGGCGTTTCAAGCACGGAACACCGGCGCCGGGTCGGTGTCGTCGGGCAACGAAAACGCCTCGACGATCTTGGCGTGCTTGAAAAGCAATTGCAGATTGAACGCTATGGCGGGGCGCCAGGCCGGATCGATCGGCAGCGCGAGCGCCTGCGCGTTCGCCGCGACCAGCGTGTCGATGGCATCGGGCCTTTTGGCGCGCGATGGGCGTGTCGGCGCTCTTGCCCTTCGCGCTGTCCTCGATTTGCCGGTTATGGATTTGCGGGTCATGCCGTTGAAACTGGGTGAAAATCGCGTCTAAGCCTTTGATTCTGGTCGATTGTTGCACGGGGTCCGGTGGCCGCCAAGAGCTGTAACGGGGCGGCGTGACCTGCCGGAGCAGGGCACGCCGCTGCGAGGTGCAGAATGGCTTGTCCCTGCTATGCTGGCCCTGTTCTTGCACAGCTCCGGCCGTAGCGACGCAAGGGGGCCGCAATGCGAAGCGTAACGTTCGAAGCCGAACCGGCGCCGCTTTCCATCGATCTCGACCGGGCGGCGCTGGTGATCATCGACATGCAGCGCGACTTCCTTGAGCCCGGCGGCTTTGGTGAAGCGCTCGGCAACGACGTATCCCGCCTGCAGGCGGCTGTGGGGCCCTGCCGACAAGTCCTCACGTCCGCGCGCCGCCTCGGCATGCTGGTCATTCACACGCGCGAAGGGCACCGCCCCGATCTTTCCGATGCGCCGCCGCACAAGGTCGAGCGCGGCGATCCGGCGAACCGCATCGGCGCGCGGGGGCCGATGGGCCGTATTCTCGTGCGCGGCGAACCCGGTCACGACATCATTCCCGAACTCTATCCGCTGCGGGACGAGCCGGTCATCGACAAGCCGGGCAAGGGTGCGTTCTACCAGACCGATCTCGAACTCATGCTGCGCAACCGCGGCATCGATACGCTGTTCGTGTGCGGCGTCACCACGGAAGTGTGCGTGAACACCACGGTGCGCGAAGCCAACGATCGCGGCTTCCGCTGCGTCGTGCTGTCGGACTGCTGCGCCTCCTATTTCCCGCAATTTCACGAAGCCGGGCTCGCCATGATCAAGGCGCAGGGCGGCATTTTCGGCTCGGTCGCTGCGTCGACACCGCTGCTCGATTCGCTGGCGGCGGTAAACTGATCGACGCACGGCGTCAATTGATCTGAAGGTCGCGAATGCGGTCGATGGCGGCATCCCGTATCGCGCCGGCGGCGGCATGCCATTTTTTATGACAAGGCAATGACTGCTATTTGATCGCGAGCGCCCATCGGCGGCTCGTGCCGCAGCCGCACGACGGCGCGCGTGCGACGCCCTGCGCTGGTGATCAATTTGATTCCATTACTATTTCATCAGTTCCATCCCACCCGCTTGCAGGCGTTCGGCCTCGTGTGGGTCGGTTGGCACGCCGCTTGCGTGGTTCACGATGCAATCGCCGACGATTGCGCATCTTCACCGCCGGGGCGCGGGAGCTTTCCCACTGCAGTTCACTGTTCGTCGAACAGGCGGGCGGCTGACAGCCTGTGGGCGCTGCTTCGCGCATCGATCAGCTTCGCCATGAAGAGGAGCCTGCGATGACGACGACGACGGCGACAACGGCGTATCGTCCACCGCTGTGGACGAGCGGCGACTGGAATGCCTTTTTCGGCTTCGGCACCAACATCCTCACCAACATGTTGACGCTCACGATCCTGTTGCGGTTCGTGATCAAGATGCCGGATGCGATTGTTTTCGGCCGCATCCTGCCGGCGGTCGGCCTGATGCTGTGCCTGTCGACGTTTTACTACGCGTTTCTCGCCTACCGGCTGGCGCAGAGGACCGGCCGTAGTGACGTATGCGCGCTCCCTTCCGGCATCAGTGTGCCGCACATGTTCATCGTGACTTTTGTCATCATGCTGCCGATCGCGCTGAAGACCAACGATCCGATCAAGGGTTGGGAAGCGGGACTGACGTGGGTGTTCTTTCAGAGCTTCATCCTGATGATCGGCGGCTTCATCGCTCCGATCGTCCGCAAGATCACACCGCGCGCGGCCCTGCTCGGGACGCTGGCCGGCGTATCGATCACCTTTATCTCCATGCGTCCGGCATTGGAAATGTACATGACGCCGGTGATCGGCCTCTCCTGCTTTGCCGTCATCATGGTGAGTTGGTTCGGCGGATTTAGATATCCCAAGGGCATTCCTGCCGGTCTTGTGGCGATCGCGGTCGGAATGATCATCGCCTGGGGCTCCCATGCCTTTGGCCTTAACTACGGCGGACTGACTCTTAAAGGCGTGACCGACGCCTTCACGAATTTCGGCTTCTCGGTGCCGCTCCCTGCCGTGGACCATATCTTCTCCGGCTTTGAATATCTCGGCGTGATCCTGGTCACGGCGATACCGTTCGGCATCTACGATCTCGTCGAGGCGATGGACAATGTCGAGAGCGCGGAAGCCGCCGGCGATTCCTATCCGACGACGCGGGTATTGACCGCCGATGGCGTCGTCAGCCTGATCGGCTGTCTGATGGGCAATCCCTTCATCAACGCCGTCTATATCGGCCATCCAGGCTGGAAGGCGATGGGCGGCCGCATCGGCTACTCCGCGGCAACCGGCATCATGGTGATTGTGCTGTCCTGGTTCGGCGTGATCTCGCTGCTCTTGGCCATCATACCGGTCGTGGCGATCTACCCGATCCTGCTCTACATCGGCATGTTGATCGGCGCGCAGGCGTTCCAAAGCACGCCGAAAACCCACGCGCCCGCCATTGTGCTGGCGCTGACGCCGCATTTGGCTGCCTGGGCCGGGGTGCAGCTGGACGGGGCGCTGGGTGCGGCCGGTACCAACGCGGCGGCCGTCGGCTTGGACAAGCTCGGCAATAACGGCGTTATCTACGCGGGCCTCAAGGTCATGGGCGGCGGCTCTATCTTGACCGGACTGGTCCTTGCCGCAATCGGCGCTTTCGTCATCGACAAGAAGTTCATCAACGCCTCGGCGTTCGCGCTTGCCGGCGCCATGCTCACTTTCTTCGGCTTCATGCATGGTGAGCAGATCGGCATCGCGGTGACGCCGACGGTCGCGGTGGCCTATTTGATTGTGGTCGTGTTCCTCTTCGGGCTGAGCCGCGCTCCGGCGTCCGCCTTGGACCGCTCAGCGCCGCACGAGGCGATTCCGGATATGGGATTGGCTGCAACGCCCGCTGAGTGAGGCTGCCGCCGCGTTGGCAGCGAACGCGGCGTCCTCCCTCTTCCGTCATCGGGAGAGGGCCCGTGGTGAGGGGTACGAGTCAATGGCAGGGCTCGGTGCCCCCTCGGTCGTCCGCGCCTTGCGCGCGAGCCAAAACATTTTCACATATTTCCTCTCGACATGGTGTAATCGGCACCTCCTGCCCGTTGCTCATGCGACCATGCGATGGATCGACTTATACTGACGACCCCCGGCAATGAGCACGGCGGAGGCTGCTGTCTTGGCTGAACGGATCGGGTCCGCGCATCGCTTCATCCATCATGACGGCATCGCCGCTCGCGGCGACCTTTTTGGCCACCCAAAGGGCCTCACCTTCCTGTTCACGACGGAGATGTGGGAACGCTTCTCGTATTACGGGATGCGCTCGCTGCTCGTACTCTACATGACCAAATATCTGCTGGCGCCGGAGCACGCCGGCAACGTGCTCGGTCTTGCCGGCGTCAAGAGCGCGCTCGAAGCGGTCTTCGGCCCCCTCGATGTGCAGCCGCTGTCGTCGCAGATCTACGGCTTCTATACGGCGCTCGTCTATCTGACACCGATCTTCGGCGGACTATTGGCCGATCGTGTGCTCGGCCAGCGCCGTACCGTCGTCCTCGGTGCTATCCTCATGGCGATCGGCCATTTCATGATGGCGGTCGAGCAGCTGTTTCTGTTCGCGCTGTTGGCGCTGATCCTCGGCAACGGCGCCTTTAAACCGAATATCTCGACTCAGGTCGGCGGGCTCTATGCGCCCGGCGACCGGCGTCGCGACCGCGCCTATTCCATCTTCTATGTCGGCATCAATGTCGGCGCGTTCCTGGCGCCGCTCATTTGCGGCACCCTCGGCGAGGAGGCTGGCTGGCATTACGGTTTTGCCGCCGCGGGCGTCGGCATGTTGATCGGGCTCTCGATTTATCTCTACGCCATGCCGTTGCTGCCGGCGGATGAGCTGCAGAAGGCGAGGGCGGCGCACGCCGAGACAAGACCGCTCGATCGCACCGAATGGCGCGCCGTCATCGCCATCCTCGTCTTGTTCGTTCCCACCACGTTGTTCTGGGCGACCTACGAGCAAAGCGGCAATACGATCGTGCTGTGGGCCGACGCCAATACCGACCGCGCGCTCGACCTCTTCGGCTTACACAGCGAAATCCCGACCACGTGGTTCTTGGCGTTCAATCCGTTCATGATCTTTGCGTTCACGCCATTCGTTGTGGCGTTGTGGACGCGGCAGGCCGCACGCGGCGCGGAGCCATCGACCGTCACCAAGATGGCGCTCGGCTGTTTCGGCGTGATGGCCGCCTATCTGATCATGGTGCTTGCCGCGCTTGACGCGGGCGGCGGCAAGGCGAGCTGGCTCTGGCTGTTTGCTTATTTCGTCGTCCTCACCATCGGCGAACTCTATCTCTCTCCGGTCGGGCTTTCGCTAGTGACCAAGGTCGCTCCGGCGCGCATTCTCTCGATGATGATGGGCGTGTGGCTGGCGACGAGTTTTGTCGGCGGATTTCTTGCCGGCTGGATCGGCAGCTTCTGGAGCCGGATGGAAAAGCCGGAGTTTTTTCTGCTCGTCGCCGCCATCGCCGCATTTGCCGGCGCGGTTATCTTCGCCTGCCGTTGGCTGCTGCGCGGGATGATGATGGAATAAAATCAAGCATCTCACGCCGTCACGGCCGGGCATGACGAGTTCGGAATCAAGCAGAAAGAAAATTAGTGCGCCGCGGCGACGGCGGCCGCGCCTGCGGCCGCTGCCGGTGGATTTTCCATGGCGGTGATGTGGCTCTTCACCGCCTTCTGCACCTTCTCGAACGCCCGCACCTCGATCTGGCGCACGCGCTCGCGTGAAACGCCGAATTCGTCGGCGAGCTCTTCCAGCGTGATCGGCTCATCGGCGAGGCGGCGCGCCTCGAAGATGCGGCGCTCGCGATCATTGAGCACGGTGAGTGCTGCACCCAACGCCTTATGCCGGTTCTCCGACTGCTCGGATTCGGCAAGCCGGCTCTCCTGGCTGACACTGTCGTCGACCAGCCAGTCCATCCATTCGCCGGAATCGCCGTCTTCGCGGATCGGCGCATTGAGCGACGCGTCGCCGCCGAGGCGGCGGTTCATGTCGATCACGTCCTGCTCGGTGACGCCGAGACGCTTGGCGATGAGCTTGACCTGATCGGGCCGCATGTCGCCCTCGTCGAGCGCGGAAATCCGGCTCTTGGCCTTGCGCAGATTGAAGAACAGCTTCTTCTGGTTGGCGGTGGTGCCCATCTTCACCAGCGACCAGGAGCGCAGGATGTATTCCTGGATCGCCGCCTTGATCCACCACATGGCATAGGTCGCCAGCCGAAATCCCTTATCGGGCTCAAAGCGCTTGACCGCCTGCATCAGGCCGACATTGCCCTCCGAGATTACTTCGGAAATGGGTAGGCCATAGCCGCGGTAGCCCATGGCGATCTTGGCCACGAGCCGCAAGTGGCTGGTGACGAGCCTATGCGCAGCGTCACGGTCGCCGTGCTCGCGCCAACGCTTCGCCAGCATGAATTCTTCCTGCGGCTCCAACATCGGGAACCGCCGGATCTCTTCCAGGTACCTGGTCAGGCCGGTTTCACCCGACAGAACCGGCAAGGCTGCAGTTTGGGCCATGACAGCGCCCTCCATAATTCGCGCCCCCGCCAGGCGGCAGGCGGATCTCAGTGCCATCGCTCCCCGAGCCGACGGCGTAAGGTCCTATTTCGCACTCGCAACATAGACCGTATACACGGTCGAATCGGGCGAGTGGAAGTGAAGACGGCGTAACATCGGCGCGACCGGAACGTGAAGCCCCCCCGATCGACGCTGAAAAGCGTCGTTTTGGTAAGGATTTACTTACCGCCGGGCCCAGCCCGCATGGCCGCCAGTCCGTTATGCAAACGTGTGAGATCGGCCGGCAGTTCCGACCGCAATTGAAGGATTTTACCGGTGATGGGGTGTTCCAGCGTCAATATATGGGCATGGAGGGCCTGCCTGCCAAGGGCTTTGAGGGCGGCTTGGGCCGCTTGGGGCAATAAGACGGCCTTGGTGCGGAATCCCGGCCCATAGACGTCATCGCCCAGCAGCGGATGACCGATCGAGGCCAAATGCACCCGAATCTGGTGGGTGCGGCCGGTTTCGAGCCGGCAGGCCAGAAGGCTTGCCACCGGTTCGCCGTCGCGTTCGCTCGTGCCGTGCCGGCCTTGTTTTGTCCCGCCATAGCGCTCCAGCACCTGCCAATGGGTGATCGCCTCGCGTCCGTCCTCGCGGATCGCCATGCGGTTGCGGGCCAGCGGGTGACGGCCGATCGGCCGGTCGATGGTGCCGCGCGGCCGGTCAGGCGCGCCCCAGACGAAGGCGAGATAGCCGCGTTCGAACGGTCCGCCGCCGCGGCCATGGCCGGCGAACTGCGCCGCCAGCGCGCGGTGCGCACGATCGTTCTTCGCCACCACCATTACGCCGGTCGTGTCCTTGTCGAGCCGGTGCACGATGCCGGGGCGTCGCTCGCCGCCGATACCCGAGAGACTGTCGCCGCAATGGGCGATCAGCGCATTGACCAGCGTTCCGGTCCAGTTTCCGGCGGCGGGATGCACGACCAGGCCCTTGGGCTTGTCGATGACGATGATGTCGGCATCCTCGTAAATCACCTTGAGCGGAATGGGCTCCGCTGTGGGCTTGGCGGGAACGGCCGGCGGAATGTCGACGAGGATCGCAGCGCCGGAATTGACGCGGTAACCCGGATCACGGATCGTGCGGCCGTCGACCGAGACGGCACCGGCCTCGATCAGCGCCTTGAGCCGCGTGCGCGAGAGCTCGGCGATATGGGCGGCGAGCAAACGGTCCAGCCGTCCGCCGGACTCGTCAGCCGCGATGCGGATGGATTTCTGCGTGGACGTCATTTGCAGTTTCTTTGGGCAATCTTAGGCACCTTGAATGGGCAAATTAGCTGCCGGTGAACTGCAAAGCGACGGGGACGAAGCCGATTGTCACCACACTGCTGCGCCTGCGGCCGAGGCCGACGCCATGGCGGCCGGCATGGTGGCCCGCGTGCGCTGGCTGATGATCATATCGGGCCTCACCACGCTCCTCGCGATCGCCGCGGTGATCGGCGTCATCGGTTACCGCGTTTTCCGCGCCGGCGGAAGCGGCGCCGCGGCGACCGCCGAGGGGATCATCGTCCTGCCGAAAGGCGCCCGCGTGATCGCCAGCACGGTCGGCGGCGATCGCATCGCGGTGACGCTCGATATCGGCGGCGCAACCGAAATCCGCACCTTCGACATCAAGACGCTCAAAGAAACCGGACGGATCAGGTTCGCGACCGAGCCGTGAGGACAGCGTGAACACGCTTGCGCAAGTGCCCCATCACGGCTATTTCCGCACCTAGTGTCCCGATTCCGAAGTTCGCAAGCGCTTGCGGCACACCCTTATGCGAACTTCGGAATCAAAGGGACACTAGAAAATATAGTTGCTAGTGCGGTTTTTGGATTTGAAGTTCCTATGCTAGCGTGCCGCTGGATTGAAGGAACTTCAAATCCACCGCACTAGGCTCCCTTCGTCTAGCGGCCCAGGACGTCGCCCTCTCACGGCGAAAACAGGGGTTCGAGTCCCCTAGGGAGCGCCATCTGAATGCACCGCCGATGTGAGCCGTTGGGACAATTTGCCCGGGCGCCCCTGTTGTTCTTGTGCGGAGCAACGGAATATTTCTTTTGCACATGCCGGCGGCATTCCGCCTTCATCGACTGCCGGTGTGAGCCCCGCCCCGTTTCCCCCCAGGGCGGGTACTGTTTTGTGCAGCCGGGTTTTATGCAGCCAGGTTCCCTGGCCGGTTGCTTTTTTCAGGGCGCGCGAACCGGACGAGCGGGTGGGCGTTATCGCTCCGATGAAGGCGGATGTTCCGTTGCTGAGCGTCCGCGATTCCCAATATGGAGCGTGAGATGAAACGGAAATTCGGAATTACCCTCGCGGCTTTCGTCCTGGCCGCCAGCACCAGCACGATGGCGTTCGCTGACAACATCGGCGGCTCAGCGGGCGCCCCGAGCGGCGAGGCGCACGGCGCGGCTTCGCCAACGGTGACGCCTTCACAGCACAAAGGCGCCATGACCGCGGCGCCTTGTCCAACGAGCAAACTCGGGAATGTCGAAAAAGGCGCTCCATCAGGAGAAAATGCCAATGCGCCGAGCGGCTGCTGATTAGATTGATTTGCGCCGAAGCGCGCATTGGTAAAACCCCGCTCGGGTCTTCCTGGGCGGGGTTTTATTGAGTAGAGCGCAAGCGTTTCAGATTGCATCGATTGTCGCGGTCATACGAATAATTCTATTCGAGGCCGCAGCGACAGCTTTCCGCTGACGCGGGACGCTACTGCCGGGTGCCGCGCGCGAAGTCGCGCGCCGCCGACAGCACTTTGCCATCCGCGCCTCTGGCGCCGACAAACTGCAGGCCGACGGGAAGGCCGGCGGTTGTGAGCCCGCATGGCGTCGAAACTGCCGGCTGCTGACTGAGATTGATCGGGAAGGCGAAGCTGCCGGCGTGGATGCTCCGATCGAGAATGACATCGCCGGGAATCTCGGGGCCGACGACGAAGGCGGGGATCGGGGTCGCCGGCGAGACAATGAAGTCAAGCTTCGCCAGGAGTTTGTCCATGGCGGCGCCGAAGGTTGCGCGGCGCGCCTGCGCGGCGGCGAGCGCGGACGCCAGAATGGCCGAGCCGGCCTTGGCGACAGCGACAAATCCGGGATCGCACAGATGCGCAAGATCTGCCGGCACCGCGGCAAAGCGGTTGGCTGCTCCCGCATACCAATGGATGCGGAATATCTCCCCCAGATCTTCGCCTGGCAGTTCGATGGGCTCAACATGCGCGCCGAGATTCTCGAGCCTGCTGGCTGCCTTGGCGACGGCGGCGGCGACCTCCGAATCGACTTCTCCACGAGGTGGTGTGGTCCACAATCCGATGCGCGCTCCTGTGAGAACTCCTTTCGTCCATTCGAGCGGCGGCAACTCGCCCACGCCCTGGTTCCAGTCGTCGATATCCCGCCCGGCCATGGCGTTGAGCATCGCAGCGGCATCTTCCGCCGAACGGGCAATTGGCCCGATATGGGCAACGGTGCCGAATGCGCTCGGCGGATAGGCGGCCACGCGACCAAAGGTCGGCTTCAATCCAACCACACCGGTGAGCGAGCACGGAATCCGGATTGAGCCGCCGCCGTCAGTGCCGATGTGCAGCACCCCGGCGCCGGTTGCCGCGGCGACTACGGCGCCGCCCGACGAGCCGCCGGGCGTCATCTGCGGATTCCAGGGATTTCGGGTCATTCCGGTCAAAGGACTTTCGGTGATCGCCTTCCAACCAAATTCGGGGGTTGTCGTAATCCCGATGAATACCGCGCCGGCGGCCCGCAGCCGCTTCACCGACGGCGCGTCCTGCGTGCACGGCTGGGTGGATGTCGTGCGACTGCCGTACCTGATGGCGCGGTCCTTGATCCAAATGATGTCCTTGACGGTGGTGGGAACACCATCGATCGCCGACAACGGCGCACCGCTTCGCCACCGCGCCGTCGACTCCGTCGCCATCGCCAGCGCCGCCTCCGCATCGATCAACGAGAAGGCGTTAAAGCGCTCCTGTACTTGCTCGGCGCGCGCCAACGTCGCCCTCGCCACCTCCAACGGCGTAAACTTTGCCGCAGAGAAACCTGCCGAGAGTTCTGCGACGCCCAATCGGCACAGTTCGTTCGCGTCGTCGAGAAGTCGTTTGGATATCATGGTTTCGGGTCCATCGCTCGGCGTGTGGCCTTTAGCCGGCCGTTACGGTCGAGGCTGCCCGGCTTATTCCGAGCGCCAGAATGCGATGCAGCAAATCCCGGTAGGCGATGCCGTCGTGCCGCGCCGCCGCGGCAAATTCCTGGCTCTCCGCTATCTCGGGATTGGGATTGGCTTCGAGAAAATACGGAACGCCGTCGGCAGACAGGCGGAAATCGATGCGCGCATAGCCGTCGAGCTCCAGCGTGCGGTAGATACGTTTGGCTATTCGCTGGATGCGGGCGGCTAATTCAGGCGCGAGGTTCTTGGCCGGCCCGTGCAGGATGCCGCGCCGCTCCTGATAATCCGGATCGTGCTTGGCCTTCTCCGTGGCGATCGGCCAATCGCCCTGAGCCATATTGCCGAATTCCAGCTCCCAGACCGGCAGCACCCGCAGCCGATCGTTGCCGATCACACCGACGTAGAGCTCGCGACCTTCGATATATTGCTCGGCGATGGCGGGAGTGCCGATGCGCTCATGAATGAAGCCGACGCGCTCGACGAGCTTGGCGTCGGTGTCGACCACGGAGGCTTGCGAGATGCCGTAGGAGCCGTCCTCATTCAGGCTCTTGACGATCAGCGGCAGCGCCAGCCGCGCCGGGCGGCGGACCTTGCGGCGCATCGGGAACACGGCAAAGGCCGGCACCGCAATGCGATGGTAATGCACCAGCGTCTTCGACAGGTCCTTGCCGCGCGCCAGCATCAGGCCGCGCGGGTTGCAGCCGGTATAGGGGATGTGCATCAACTCTAGATAGCTGGCGACGTTCTGGTCGTAGATGGCTTCGCCGCGAAACTGCTCCAGCAGGGTCAACACCACGTGCGGCTTCCAGCCGTCGACTTGCTCGCGGATCGGTTTGAGCTCGTCATGCACGCCGAGCGGCCGGACCTCGTGCCCGGCGGCACGCAGCGTGGTCACCACGTCATATTCTGTTTTCCACTCATTGATTTCCTGCTCGCTGTACCCCTTGCTGGAGTCCGGGGGTATCAGGTCCGGGTGGACGAGCACCAGGACGCGAAGCCGCTTCATAACGCGATCCACCTTCGCCGCGACGGACCAAACAGCGCATGCATCGTCTGCGCGGTCAATAGCACCGTGAACTCCATAACCAGTTTACGCTCGGGGCCGACCGCGCGCAGATTAAGCTCGCGGCACCGCGCGATGATGTCGTTGAGCACGGCATCGAGCGTAAGCTGATATTCGCCGGTCCACTTCGCCACCAGTTCTCTCACCCTGCCGCGGTTGCGTCTGATGAACGATGACGCCGCTTCTGACCGCCGATGGCTTGGATCGGCGGAGAACAGCCGCTGCAAATCCCGGTCGTAGGTTTTCGGCGTGTCGAAGGCATAGAGCGCCTGCTTTCGCTTGTAATGTTCGGCGAGCGTCTCAGGGAGCCGGCTGAGAGGGTCGACACGTTCCCGATGGGTGAGCAGCGGCCGTTGCATGGCGATTTCCGCCATCAGCTCGTCGACATATTCGAGCTTCTTCAGCGCCGGCCATCCGGTATAGCGGGTGCGCCAGTTCGAGCGCGGCCGCAGCCATACGGCAAAGGTCTCGGCGAAATCCTCGTCCGGATGACTTTGCGCATACCACAGCCGAAGATGCTGGACGAAATTCCGGCTGGCCGGATTCGGCCGGTAATAACGCGGATAGCGCCTCGAGGTCGGACCGAACAGCTGCTGCCAGCGGCGGCGGCGATCGAGCTGATAGGCATGCTGCACGACATGACCGGCTTCATGGCGAAGAATCGCCATGCACTCCGACCAAGTGCCGCCCTCGACATCGATGATCATTTTTCGTTCCAGCCGCATCAGCCGCGGATGGGCCAGATAGAACGGGATGGCGATGCCCGGCGTGGTGTTCGGGCTGAACCACTCGCTTGAGATCCAGGCATGCGGCCGCACCCGGATGCCGCGCTCTGCCAGCTCGTCGTGAAGGGTCAGCAGGCAGTCCTCGAGCCAGGTGCCTTCCACCCTGACCTTGAGGTCCTTGAGGCGAACCTGCAGCAGCTTCTCGTCGGGCAGGGCGGCCCAGGCGAATTTCCTACGTGGCATGGCGCTTCGAAACCTGACACCCAATCGCCGCCGCGATGGTGTCACGAGAGGCCGTTTTCGACAACCGGTCCGGCGCCGGAATGCCAGACGCCGGCCTGCCATCGGTCGCCGCCGCTGGCGGAGATTTGCCGGCCGTGGCCTTCCCTCGCTAGCTGTTAATCAACTCGCGCAGCCTATAGCGGATGATCTTGCCCGATCCGGTGCGGGGAATCTCGGCGATCAGATGAACGCTGTGCGGCACCTTGTATGCCGACAGATGGATCCGGCAGTGGGCCAGCAAAGCCTCGCTCTCGAATGCGATGTCCGGGCGCGGCACCACGAAAAGCGCCGGCACCTCGCCGAGGTGCTCGTGCACCGTCCCGACCACGGCGCAGTCGAGCACCGCCGCAAAGCTATTCACCACCTCCTCGATCTCGGCCGGCGCGATGTTCTGGCCGCCGCGAATGATCAGCTCCTTGAGCCGCCCGGTGATGGTCACAAAGCCGTTTTCGTCGCGCTTGGCGAGATCGCCGGTGTGATACCAGCCGCCGCGCAGCGCGTTACGGGTTTCCTCCGGCTTGTTGTGATAGCCGGGCATAACGTTGGGGCCGTGAACGATCAATTCGCCTTCCTGGTTCGGCGCGACGTCACGGCCGTTGATATCGACGATCCGTACCGCGAGACCGGGCAGCGGAATGCCGCACGATCCGAGGATGCGGCCGCCGGTCGGCCAGTTCATCGTGACCATGGTCGAGGTTTCGGTGATGCCGTAGCCGTCGAGCAACTGGATGCCGAGACGGTCTTCGAACTCGCGGTTGAGCGTCGCCGGCATGATGGCGCCGGCCGACACGCACAGCCGCATATTGGGAAATGTCACGTCCTTTTCGCCGCGCGTCGCCTGCAACAGATAGTGGAACATGGTCGGCACGCCGGGGAAGTAGGTGAATTCGCCGGTCTTGAGCAGCCGCACCGCCTCGCTGGTGGAGAATTTTTCCATGATGTATTCGCTGGCGCCGGTCGCCAGAATGCTCAACACCGACAAATTGAGCGCGTAGGAATGAAACAAGGGCAGCGGCGACAGCACGGTGTCGCGATCGGACAGGCCGGTGATCGGCGCCCAGCAGGCGGCGGTAACCCACAACATGCCATGCACCGTGAGTTGCACGCCTTTGGCACGGCCGGTGGTGCCGGAGGTGTAAAGAATGAACGAGGTCTCGTGCAGCGAAGCGGGGTCGCGCGGCGCCGACTGCGGCGGCGCCGTGAGCAAGTCCGCGTAGCGCAGCGCCGGCGCGCTGCAAGTGCCGCGATCGGTAACGATCACCGTCTTGAGATTGGGCGCGGAGGCTTTCAGCCGGCCGAACAGATCGCCGCGCTCGGCAGTGGTGAAAACCGCCTTGCAGTTGGCGTCCGCGAGCCGATAGCCGATTTCCGTTTCGGTCGAGTCGTAGCTGATCGGAACGCCGATGGCCCCGGCGCGGGCGATCGCCAGACAGCTTTCCACCCATTGCACCGAGTTCGGCAGCACGATCGCGACGGTGTCGTTGGCGGCGATGCCGTTATCGGCCAGATGGCCGGCAAGCTTGCCGGTGCGTTCGAGCAGCTCGGCATAGGTCACCGATGTCTGGGCATCGCGATAGGCGCATTTTCCGCCACGCGCGGCCGCATGCCGGTGCAATAACTCCGGAATGGAAGCGATCAAATCCGTCCGCAGCACGTCGACCCCCTCAAACCATACTGAATCCGCCGCTGATGCTGAGCACCTGTCCGGTGATCCAACCGGAGTGCGGCGAGGCCAGCAACGTCACCATCGGCGCCACATCGCCCGGCATGCCGAGGCGGCCCAGCGGATAGAGCTTGACCAGCTTTTCGCGGTTGGCGTCGACCCACTCCTTGTCGTGCAGGGTCTCGACCAGCCCGAGCGCCACGGTATTTGCGGTGGTGCCGGAGCGGCCGAATTCGCGCGCCAGCGATTTCATCAGCGCGATGGTTCCGGCGCGGGCGGCGGCGACAATCGCCAAGCCCGATTCGCCGACGCGTGAGGAATCGCCGACGATGCTGACGATGCGGCCGTTTTTGCTGGCATGGAGATGCGGCGCGGCGGCGTAACAGCAATGGATCGCGCCATAGAGGCAGGCGTCGATCTGGCGATGCCAGTCCTCGGGCTTCGTTTCCATGAAGCGCCGCCGTATCGCCAGCCCGGCATTGTTGATCAGGATGTTGAGGCCGCCGAAATCCTTGACGATGTCATCGACCATCGTCTTGACCGCGGCAAAATCGGCGACGTCGGCCTGATAAGCCTTGGCCTTGCCCCCCTTCGCCGCGATCTCGCCGACGAGCGCATCGGCTTCCTCCGCCGCACCGCGGAAATTGACGGCGACGTTGGCGCCTTCTTTGGCGAGGCTCAGCGCGACTTCGCTGCCGACGCCGCTGGTGGCGCCCGTCACCAGGGCGATCTTGTCTTTCAGTCCGAGATCCATGTTCGCTCTTTCACAGTTTGGCCTTCGCCCGTGCCGCTTCGATGAGGCGGAACAGGCGCTCCGGCGTTACCGGGAGTTCGTTGATTTCAATTCCAAGCGGCGAAAGCGCGTCAGTCAGCGCGTTGGCCAGCGCCGCCGGCGCGCCGATGGTGCCGCCTTCGCCCATGCCGCGAAAGCCGCCCAGCGTGGTCGGCGAGACGCTTTCCAGATGCACCACTTGCATCGGCGGGATCTCGCAGGCCGAGGGCACGAGATAATCGACCAGGCTCGCGGTGTTGACCTGGCCTTGCTCGTCGTAGACGACCTCTTCGTAGAGCGCGGCGCCGATGCCCTGCGCGACGCCGCCATGAACCTGTCCGTCGACGATCAGCGGATTGACCAACCGTCCGCAATCCTCGGCGACGGCGAAGCGCTCGATGCGGATTTCATAGGTTTCCGGATCGATCTCCACCATGGCGATGTGCGTGGCCGAGGTCGTGGTGCCGAACACCGGATCGTAGGTCTTGGTGGCGGCGAGCTCGTCGCGCGCCTCCGGCGGCAGCCGCTCCATTTCCGCATAGACGGCGCGGGCAACCTCGGCGAACGTCGCGGAGCGGTCGGTGCCGGCGACGGTGACTTTGCCATCCGCGGCGACAAGGTCGGCAGCCGCCGCCTCGAGCAGGTGCGAAGCGGCATTGAGCAGCTTCTCGCGCACCGCTTGCGCCGCCAGTGTCGCCGCGCCGCCGGCCAGGACCATGCTGCGGCTGGCATAGGTGCCGGTGCTATTGGGCACGGCGCTGCTGTCGCCCTGCACGATGCGCACATCCTCGAACCGGGCGCCGAGATGTTCGGCAACGACCTGGGCGAGCGTGGTCTCCAGACCTTGGCCGTGCGAGGCGACGCCGAACGCCGCGGTGACGGCGCCGGCGGCATCGATGCGGATGATGGCCGTTTCGGTGCCGGTGGCGATCGGCATTCCGGGAGCGACGGAGATGCGCGAGCCGATGCCGGTCAATTCCGCATAACACGCAATGCCGATGCCGACCCAGCGGCCAGCGGCGCGGCGCTCCTTTTGCTTCGCGCGCAGATGATCGTAACCGATCGCGGCGCAAGCCGCATTCAAGCATTCCACAAAGCCCGATTTGTCCCAAACGATGCCGGAAGCGACTTTGTAGGGCAGTTCGTCGGCACCGATGAGGTTTCGCAGCCGGATTTCCTTGGCATCGACGCCGATTTTCGCCGCCGCCAAATCCATCAGCCGTTCCATGGCGAAGGTCGAGATCGGCCGGCCGACGCCGCGGTAAGGACCGGTCGGCGCCTTCGAGGTTGCCACCGCCTGCACGCGGCCGCGGTAGTTCGCAACGCGATAGGGACCGGGAAGAAAGCTGACCACCTGCACCGGCTCGAGCGCCGCCGTCCAAGGATAGATCGAGTAGGCGCCGACGTCGCCGATGACGTCGGCGCGTAACCCCAGGATGCGGCCTTCTTCATCGAGCCCCAGTTCCGCGTCCACGATCTCATCAAACCCTTGGCTGGTGGCGGTGAGGTCTTCCATGCGGTCGCTGGTCCATTTCACCGGGCGCGCCAGCCGCCGTGCCGCGGCGCAGACGAAAATCTCCTCCGGATAGAGCGAACCCTTGCCGCCGAAGCCGCCACCGACGTCCGGCGCGACCACGCGAATGCGGTCACCTGGAATATCGAACGCCAGCGCCAGCGCGTCGCGGACGATGCCCGGCACTTGCGTGGCCGAATGCAGCGTCAGCGCTTCGTCGTTCGGCTCCCACGCGGCGACACACGCGCGCGGCTCGATCGCCACTGCTGTCTTGCGGCGCATGCGGAAACGGTCCTTGATCCGTATCGGCGCGGCAGCGAGCGTCGCGTCGACGTCGCCGCGCTTGAACTCGCGGCTCAGGAGCACGTTGCTGCCGGCTTCCTCATGCAACAGCGGCGCTCCGGCGCGAACCGCCTGTTCCGGATCGATGACGACGGAAAGCGGCTCGTAATCGATCGTCAGGAGCTCAAGCGCATCCTCGGCGTGATAGCGGCTCTCGGCGACAATGCCGACGACCGCCTCGCCAACATAGCGCACCTTGCCGCGCGCCAGCGGCAGAATCGGTGTCGCGTAATAATCCTTCATGCGCGAGGTCGCGAACACCGGCTTGACCGCGTCGCTCAAATCCTCGGCGGTGAACACCGCGACGACGCCCGGCGCGGCGCGCGCGGCCGAACAGTCGATCCCACGAATGCGCGCATGCGACTGATCGCTCCTGCGGAAGGCGACGTGCAGCAGGCGCGCCGGCTGGCGGTCGTCGGTATAGGCGCCGCGCCCGGTGAGCAGCCGCGGGTCCTCGGTGCGCTTGATGCGGGCGCCGACGATCTTCGGCCGGGCGTGGATTTCGGCCACATCACTCATAGGCGTCGGCGCCCTTGCGCAAGCCTGCCCATTGTCCGTCGTCGTGGCCGCAGAGCACCGTGGCGCCGCGCGCTTCGATGCGCCTGACCTCGGCGAGCGACTTGACCAGCGCGTTGGCGTTCCAAGTATTGCGGGGAATGACGCCGGTATCGAGCGTGGAGCGCAGACTGACGGTGTCGGCGGCCAGCAGGAACGTCCCCGACTTTTCCAGCGCGACCAGCGCGCCGCACGAGCCCGGCGTATGACCGGGCAGCGGGATCACCACGATGCGGCCGTCGCCGAACAGATCGCGCTCGCCGTCGAGCGCGTCGGTCGGCGCCGATTGCTCCCACTCGGCGGCGACATAGCCGGCCTTGTCGGCGGCCGGCGCCCGTGCCGCCTCGACCTCTTTGGCTTGGATGACGAAGGTCGCGCGTTTGAAGAAGGTGTTGCAGCCGCAATGGTCCGGATGCAGGTGCGAGCACACGACCACGTCGATGTCGTCGCATTGCAGCCCGATATCGGCCAGCGCGTTGATGACGTTGTCGCCGGGCCGCATGACCGGCGTCATGACCTTGGCGAGACCACCCCACCGCGCTTCAGCATCCTCCGCCACTGCGGGATGGCAGCCGGTATCGAACAGCACGTTGCCCTGGCTGTGGCGCAGCAGGATGCAGGATACCGGCACGTCCATGGTTTCGCCACGCACGGCGGCGGCATCGTACACCGTCTTGCGCAGTCGCAGGCGGCCGCCGGACAGGACGTGCATTTTCATCGGATGTCTCCGGATTTGCTGACCACGGCGCGGATCGCCTTGACGATGTGCTCGTAGCCGGTGCAACGGCACAGATTACCCGACAGGCCTTCGCGAATATCGTCATCGGTGGCAAGCGGATATTTCCGGATAAAGTCGGTGGCTGTGATCAGCATGCCCGGCGTGCAGAAACCGCATTGCAGCGCATGATGCTCGTGGAAAGATTCCTGCAACGCATTCAAGCGCCCGATGCTGCCGAGGCTTTCGACCGTTTCGACGCTGCGGCCGTCGGCCTGCACCGCGAACATCAGGCATGAGCGCACGCTGTCGCCATCGAGCAGCACCGTGCAGGCGCCGCAGACGCCATGTTCGCAGCCGACGTGCGTGCCGGTAAGGCCGAGCGTCTGCCGCAGGAAATCGGCAAGCAGGAGCCGCGGCTCTATGGCCGCTTGGCAGGATTTGCCGTTGACGGTCACCGTGATGTCGCGCGTCTTGTTCATGCGGCGCTCGCGGTAGCGCGGCGCCAGGCGGCAGCGAGGGTCCGGCCCGCCAGCACGCCGGCGAGATGACGCCGGTAATCGGCCGAGGCATGCAGATCGGTCTCGGGCTCGATGGCAGCGCGGACAGCGTCGATCACGCAGCTGGTCAGCTCCGGTTCGAGCGGATGGCCGACCAGCAGGGCTTCGGCCGCGGCGGCACGCAAGGCGGTCGGACCGACACCGGTGAGGGCGATGCGGGCTTGCGCAATCGCGCCGTTGGACACCGTCAACGTGACTGCCACGGCGGCCAACGCAAAATCGCCGTGGCGGCGCGCGACCTCCTCGAATCCCCAGCCGGTCTGCGGCGGCAATTTCGGCAGCGCGATCTCGGTGACGATGTCGCCGCCGGCGAGATCGACCGTCAGTGCGTCGAGGAAAAAGTCGCGCGCGGCAACCGTCCGCATGCCGGAGACCGAAGCGATGTGAAGCTCGGCTTCGAGCAATAGCGCCATCATCGGCAACTCGGCCGCCGGATCGCCGTGCGATAGGCTGCCACCGATGGTGCCGCGGTTGCGGATCGCCAGATGGGCCACATGGGTCATCGCGCAGGACAGAACCGGCAGGTGCCGGGCAATGACCGGCGATGTCTCGAGCTGATGGTGGCGCGTCAGCGCGCCGACGCGGATGTCGTTGTCGGTCTCGGCGATGAAGGCCAGGTCGGCGATGCGGTTGATGTCGACGAGAATCGAGGGCCGCAGCAGGCGGAAATTGAGCATCGGAACGAGGCTCTGCCCGCCGGCGATGATCTTGGCGTCGGCACCGGCGTCAGCCAATGCCGCGACCGCGACGTCGAGGCTGTCGGCGGCGATATAGTCGAAGGAAGCAGGCTTCATCAGTCAGCTGTCGAGCAGCGCCACGCAACGGGTCCACCCGGCTGAGGCGGCTTCGATCTTCACCGGGAAACAGCATACCTTGAAGCCGAATGGCGGCAGCTTGTCGAGGTTCGCAAGCTTCTCCATGTGGCAATAGCCGATCTCGCGCCCCGCTTTGTGGCCTTCCCAGATCAGGCCGGCGTCGCCGGTCTCGGCAAACCGCTTACGCGTGAACGAGAACGGCGCGTCCCAGCTCCAGCCGTCGATGCCGGTGACGCGAACGCCTTGCTTGAGCAAAAAGAGCGTGGCCTCGCGGCCCATGCCGCAGCCCTTGTCGAGGTAGTGAGCCTCACCGTAAGCGGTGGCCGCCCCGGTATTGACCAGGACGATATCGAACGGCTTGATCGTATATCCGATCCGATCGAGTTCGCGTTTGACGTCGTCGGCGTTGCAGACATGGCCGTCCGGCTTGCTGCGGAAGTCGAGCTTCACTCCGGCGGAGAAGCACCATTCCAAAGGAACCTCGTCGATCTTCAGTGCCGGCTTGCCGCCGTCCATGGTGCTGGCGAAATGCCATGGTGCGTCGAGGTGAGTGCCATTGTGTGTCGTGATGGTGACACGCTCGATCGCCGGCCCTTCGCCGCCCGGAAGCTGCTCGGCTTTGAGCCCCGGGAACATCATCACAAAATCCTTGGCGCCTTCCTTGTGGTCCCGATACTCGATGCTCGGCATCATGTTCGGGGGATCCGAGACAATTCCCGTCTTCAGCGCGCTCGAAAGATCGATGGTCCGCACGGCTAGCTCCTCCCGCGGCATGATTGAGCGAGCGATTTTACGCGCCCCACTCCGTCGTTTAGCGTACGGTAGTTTGCGCTTGATGCAACCGTTTGATTTTGCGGCCGATCACGCTCAACGGCGGTCAAAGGGCCGGCTGTTTTCGGGGACGGCGCCGACTCGATCGGGGAGATCATCCGCCGCCAGCCGCGGACCCGCCGAAACCGGTAATTAAGCGCAACCTGGCACGGTCGCAGGGGAACCGCTTTTCCCGCTCTTGCGGATTCTCCCAGATACCGCTAAATAGGCACGATCGAGTTTTCGGGCCGAACGACTAGGCCACGCAGCGACAACGCGCCTGACTGACGATCTTTCACCAAAATCTCGAGCGAACCGAGCCGTGCATCTCGCGCGGCTCATATCTTGATTCCTAAGCAGGAGTGTCCCGTGAGCAACGGAACAGTGAAGTGGTTCAACGCGCAGAAGGGTTACGGGTTCATCCAGCCCGACGGTGGCGGCAAGGATGTCTTCGTCCATATCAGCGCCGTTGAACGCGCCGGGTTGCGCGAGCTGAGAGAAGGCCAGAAAGTCGCGTTCGAGGTCGTGGTGGACCGCAAGACCGGCAAATCGGCCGCCGAGAATCTGAAGACCGTCTGACGACTACGGCGAGACCGCAACGGCGGTCTCGCTGCACGTTCGATCTTGCTTCTTAAGGCAGTCCGGCCGGCTATTTGTAATAGCCGACACCGCAGCCTTGGTCGCCGACCCGCGTCACAAAGGATTCCTTTGGCACCGGCTCGGTCGTTCCGGGCCTCGGGTAGCTATATTGCACGGCCACGATGCTTCCCGGCGCCGAGTTTTTGATTGCATCGTAGACTCTCTGTCCGAACGGGTCGTCCTTGAGCTTCAAGGCGCGGGCGTCCGTGCCCATCAGGGCCGGATTCGGGTGCGCCGTGAATTTGCCGTCGGCCATGTTGGTGCAGAAGACGTAGAGGTCGCGGTCGTGGAATTGCTTGTTGGTCTTGTCGTTGAATTCGGCGAGCGCCGTGGCTTCATTGGCCTTGAGCGCGGTAACGGCGCGCTCAAGCATGGCTTTCGCTTCCGCCGCGGTGCCGGATTGTTGGGCGCCGGCTAATCCGGCGCTGCACAGCAGCGCCAATGCCGCTAACGCGGACGCAAACAAGTTCCTGCTCATGACGTTCCCCCTGTGACGGACCGCCTCTAAACGGGCAGTTTGTTGATGCTCGCAACTTATAGCCGGATGCCTTTGGTCCCGGAAGTCCAGGATCGCGCCGCGCTGGTGCACAATCGTGGTCCCGGAGTAGGATAAATTGTGATCACAGCCCGCGATTTTTCTTGGTCATGGCAAGGCCGCGAGGTCGAGCTCGGGCTCGACGAGGCCGGCGAGGGGCCGCTCGTTGTGCTGTTGCCGGCTTTGAGCTCGATTTCAAGCCGCGGCGAGATGCGCCCGCTCATGGAGCGGCTGGCGCATGATTTTCGCGTCGTCGCCGTCGATTGGCCCGGCTTCGGCACGCTGCCGCGTCCGCCCATGCACTGGACGCCCGACGCCTTGTCGGCGTTCGTGCAATATCTCTTTCAATCGATCATTGCCGAGCCCGCGCCGCGCGTCGTCGCCGCCGGGCATGCCGCCACTTATATGCTGCATCACGCGGCGCGCCATCCTGGCGCGCTGGATCGTGTCGTTCTCATCGCTCCGACTTGGCGTGGGCCGTTGCCGACCATGACCGGCGGCGATCGTCCGTTCTTCGCCAAGATCAGGCGGGCCGTCGAAGCGCCTTTGATTGGTCCGCTGCTTTATCGCCTCAACGTCAATGATTTTGTCGTCCGCAAGATGGTCGCCGGTCATGTCTACAGCGATCCAGCTTCGTTGAGCGGGGCGCGGATGGCGGAAAAGCGAAAGGTCGTCGCGGCGCCGGGCGCTCGTTTCGCGTCGGCGGCCTTCGTCACCGGCGGCTTGGATCGGGTGGCGACAAGGGACGATTTCCTGGCGCTTGCCGCGCGGACCGCTTCGCCGCTTTTGCTCGTCTATGGCGCCGAGACGCCGCCGCGGTCGCGCGCCGAGATGGAGGCGTTGGCGGCGCTGCCGGGCGTCCGCACCGAGCGATTGCTGCGCGGCAAGCTCTCGGTGCACGAAGAATTTCCCGACGATGTTTACGCCGCCATAAAACCTTTCCTCGCCCAGTAATCGCCCGCCACCGCAAGACCGGAAGCCGGTCAATGCGCGGCGGGCAAGCCCGGAATAGCGACTCCGAATGTCTGCATGATGAGAAAGATGTTGAGCGCCAGCACCACGGCCGTGCCGATCAGGGCCGCGATGCGGATGAGCCGACCGTTCGTGAACGCCCCCATGATGTCGCGCCTGCCGGTGAAGATCAGGAGCGCGATCATCGGCAGCGGCAGCGCGATGCTGAGCACGACCTGACTGACGACCAGCGCGTTCGTCGCATTGACGCCGAGGGCGACGACGACGAGGGCCGGCAGCATCGTGACCAGCCTGCGGACCCAGATCGGGATGCGGAATCCGATGAAGCCCTGCATGATCATCTGGCCGGCCATCGTTCCAACCGTAGAAGCCGACACTCCCGAGGCGACGAGCGAGAGCAAAAACACAGCGGCCGCTGCGGCACCGAGCAGCGGCGTCAGCGTGTGATAGGCCGTTTCGATCTCGGCGACGTCGGGATGGCCGGCATGGAACGCGCCAGAGGCCATCATCACCATGGCCATGTTGACGAGGCCGGCGACAGTGAGCGCGAGGATCACTTCCTGGTTGGAGAAGCGCAGCACTTTGCGCCGCTCGGTGTCGTCGCGAACCGGCATGCGGGCCTGCGTCAGGCCGGAATGAAGATAAATCGCGTGCGGCATGACGGTTGCGCCGATGATGCCGACCGAAAGCAGCAGCGCCTCCGCGTCGGCGATCTGCGGCGTGAAGGTGTGGAAGGCCGCCGCGGCCCAATCGACGGGGGCGATGAACAATTCGATGAGGTAGCAAAGGCCGATCACGCTCACCAAGGCGCCGATGATCAACTCAAGCGGCCGGAAGCCGAAGCCTTCGAACATCAGCAGGCCGTAGGTCACGATCGCGGTAACGACCATCCCGGCCAACAGCGGCATTTGCAACAGCAAAGAAAGTCCGATGGCGCCGCCGAGGAACTCGGCGAGATCGGTCGCCATGGCGGCGATCTCGCTGACCATCCACATCGCCCAAACGACCGGCCGTGGAAAATGATCACGGCACAATTCCGCGAGGTTACGGCCGGTCACGATGCCGAGCTTGGCCGAGAGCGCCTGGAACAGCATCGCGATCAGATTGGCGAGCAACACTACCCACAGCAGGCCATAGCCGTACTTCGCTCCCGCCTGAATGTTGGTCGCGAAGTTCCCCGGGTCCATATAAGCGATCGAGGCAATCACCGCGGGCCCGGCGAAGGCCCAGTAGGCCGGCAATCCGCCGCGCTGCCCGGCCAAGACCTGGCGCGCCGTGGCGACGGTACGTTCCGACAGCGATCGCCTCCGTCGATCGGTCAAATTGCTCATATCGACATGCATAAAGCACTAACCAGAAAGTGTAGCGTTAGTTACATTATAGGGACGCTGCGACTTGGCGTCAATGGTTACACAATGTAGCCGATGCTATACTTTGACGCGATCATGAAAGTATGATCTCAGGTTGCAAAGATTGACCGAGTCGAGGATCGTTCGAGCATGACATTGGCGGCGTCACATACCGCGAAGCGGAAGCCGGATCGCGCCATGGGCAAGCTCCCGGCGGAAGGAACCCAGGCGCGCCGTTTCGGCAAGACGCGCTCGGCGCAGTCGACCGCGTTGCTGGAGGATTACGTCGAGCTGATCGCCGACCTGCTGACCAGCGCGGGAGAGGCGCGGCCGACGGATATTGCCCGGCGGCTTGGCGTGTCCCACGCCACCGCCGTGAAGACGATCTCGCGCTTGAAACGCGCCGGGTTGGCGACCGCGCGCCCTTATCGGGGGGTGTTTTTGACCGAGAAGGGGCAGGCGCTCGCCGACCGCGTGCGGGTACGACACCGCCTGGTGGTCGATGTCCTGTGCGCGCTCGGGGTTCCGACCGAGTCGGCCGAGGCGGATGCCGAGGGCATAGAGCACTACGTCTCGGAAGTGACGCTGAAGGCGTTTGCGCACTTCCTCAAATCGCGGGAGTAAGCGGAAACGGACTACGCGGCGTGATCGGTCAGCGCGTCGACGATGTTGTCGACGATTTCTTCGACCAGCGCCTTGTCGTCGCCTTCGCCCATGACGCGGATCACCGGCTCGGTTCCCGACGGCCGTATGACCAGCCGGCCGTGACCGTTCAGGCGTTGTTCCGCATCCTCGATCGCCGAGCGAACCTCGGCATTCTCCAGCGGCTTGCCGCTGCGATAGCGCACGTTCTTGAGCACCTGCGGCAACGGGGTGAAGCGGTGACAGACCTGCGATACCGGCTTGTTCTGTTTCTTCACCACCGCCAGCACCTGCAGCGCGGCGACAAAGCCGTCGCCGGTGGTGGTGTAGTCGGACAGGATGATGTGGCCGGACGGCTCGCCGCCGACATTGTAACCGTGCTCGCGCATGTGCTCGAGCACGTAGCGGTCGCCGACCGGCGTGCGCACGAGGGAAAGCTGCAGCGATTGCAGATGCCGTTCGAGGCCGAGATTCGACATCACGGTGGCGACGATGCCCGGCTGGGTCAATAGCCCGTCATCCCGCCAGCTTTCCGCAATCACCGCCAGAAGCTGGTCGCCGTCGACCAAGTGGCCTTGCTCATCGGCGATGACGACGCGGTCGCCGTCGCCGTCGAGAGCGATGCCGATATCCGCGCGCATCTCGCGCACCTTGCGGCAGAGTGCGTCGGGCGCCGTCGAGCCGCAGTCGAGGTTGATGTTGAAGCCATCCGGCTCGATGCCGATCGCGATGACGTCGGCGCCGAGCTCCCACAGCGCCGCGGGCGCCACCCGATAGCCGGCGCCCTGGGCGCAGTCGATGACGACGCGCAGGCCTTCGAGCGAGAGGTTGCGCGGCAGCGTGCGCTTGGCGAATTCGATGTAGCGGTCGTGGACGCCGTCGATGCGCTTGGCGCGGCCCAGTTCGCGGCTTTTGGCCAGGCGCTTGGTCATATCGCTGTCGATCAGAGTTTCGATCCGGCGCTCGACCTCGTCCGATAGTTTGTAGCCGTCCGGCCCGAACAGCTTGATGCCGTTGTCGTCGAACGGATTGTGCGACGCCGAAATCATCACGCCGAGATCGGCGCGCATCGAGCGGGTGAGCATGGCGACGGCGGGCGTAGGCATCGGCCCGAGCTGCAGCACGTCCATGCCGACCGAGGTGAAGCCGGCGATCAGCGCGGTCTCGATCATGTAGCCGGAGAGCCGGGTATCCTTGCCGATCACAACGCGGTGGCGGTCTTCGCCGGCACGGCGGAAGACGACGCCGGTGGCCTGTCCCACCTTGAGCGCCAATTCCGGCGTGATCACGCCATTGGCGCGGCCGCGAATGCCGTCGGTGCCAAAATACTTGCGAGCCATGTTTCCCCGTCGCCCTATCTTGCGGCAGCGATATTAACCCGTTCCGAGTGGCATCCACCTCAAAAAATATTCAGTAATCTTACTGCCCAGGGTAAGGCTTTTTCCACCATACGGCCGTCAAAACGCGCATTGAATCAAGGACATGAGTACCGCTGGGCCGGTGGATTTCGCAAAAACCGGCCATTTTCCTGGTTAGGGCTTGTGCTTATCGCGGGCGCTGGGCGGCGGCTGGGTGACGGCAACCGGGTCGGAACCGGGGAATGTGTCCTCCAGCCCGCGGTCGAGGCTCTCGTCAAGCGCCGCCTTGCGCTTGTCCTTCCGCTCGCGGCTTTTGTCGGTCTGTTTTGTGCCCCGGTCAAAGTCGGCGTGGTCGGGTTGCGATCGGGTCTTGTTCCGTTCGTCCATCATGGTTTTTGTCCTGATGCGCGTTGTCGCGCAGTTGGCGCCATGAATGGTAACGCGCCCGCCGGGAGCGGCGTTCCTTGCGCTCGCCAAGAGCGTCGGCCAAGCGTCGGCCGAGAGCTGCGCGCCGCTTTGTGCTATCGAGGAGCGCTGAACCCGGGAATGCCAGCCATGAAAACCATGACCTGCATCGAGGACCTGCGGCAAACCGCTCGTCGCCGGGTGCCTCGCGCGTTCTTCGACTATGCCGAGAGCGGCTCCTATGCCGAGCAAACGCTCAACGCCAACCGCGCCGATCTCGAGGCCATCAAGCTGCGCCAGCGCATTCTCGTCGACGTGTCTCATCGCAGCACCCACAGCACGATTCTCGGCGAGCCGGTATCGCTGCCGCTGGCGCTGGCGCCGATTGGGCTTTGCGGGATGCAGCATGGTAACGGCGAGATTCTGGCCTGCCGCGCCGCGCAGGAAGCGGGCATCCCGTTCTGCCTCTCGACCATGTCGATCTGCTCGATCGAGGATGTCGCGGCAGCCGTCGACAAGCCGTTCTGGTTCCAGCTCTATGTCATGAAGGACCGCGGCTTTGCGCGCGCCCTGATCGAACGGGCGGCAGCGGCCAAATGCAGCGCGCTGGTGCTTACGGTCGACCTGCAGGTCCTCGGCCAACGCCATCGCGATCTCAAGAACGGCATGACCGTTCCGCCCGAGCTGCGCATCATGAATCTCATCGACATCGCCAGCAAACCGAGCTGGGCGCTCGGCATCGCGCGCGCCAAGCGAAGGACCTTCGGCAATCTCGCCGGCCATATCCGCGGCGTGGAGAACGTCAATTCGTTGTCGCACTGGATCGCCGGCCAGTTCGACGAAACGCTGAGCTGGAAGGATGTCGAGTGGATCGCCAGCATTTGGCCCGGCAAACTCATCCTCAAAGGCATCCTCGATGTCGAGGATGCGCGGGCTGCCGCGAAAACCGGCGCGGCGGCGCTGGTGGTGTCGAATCATGGCGGGCGCCAGCTCGACGGCGCGCCGTCCTCGATCTCGGCGCTGCCGCCGATCGTCGAGGCGGTCGGATCGTCGATCGAGATCTTGTTCGACGGCGGCATCCGCTCCGGCCAGGACATGATGCGCGCCATCGCGCTCGGTGCGCGCGCCTGCCTGAGCGGCCGCGCCTATATCTATGGTCTCGGCGCCGGCGGACAGGCCGGCGTCGCCCGCGCGATCGAGATCATGCGCAACGAGCTCAGTGTCAGCATGGCGCTGACCGGCGTCACCAGCATCGGCGAAATCGACCGCCGTGTGATCGTGGGGATGTAAGTCCAAGTCCTCCCCTGCGGAGCGAAGGCGCAGCGGGGGAGGATGAAAATAGCAACGTCTTATTCTTCCTTATAGCCATAAGCCTGGGCGTTGCCGGTCGCGCCGTAATATTTGTACGGCAGGAATTTTCCCGACATGGTGAGCTTGACGCGGTCGCCCTTGGGGTCGGTCTGCCGCTCCATCAGCAGATCGAAATCGATCGCCGACATGATGCCGTCGCCGAACTCCTCCTCGATCAGCGCCTTCAACGCCGGGCCGTTGACCATCACCAATTCGTAGAAGCGGTAGATGAGCGGGTCGGTCGGCGGCATCGCGCTGCCGCGGTGTGGCACCTCGTTGAGCAGCGCCTGTTCGCTCTTGCTCAGCCCGAACAGTTCGGCAGCCTTCGCCGCCTGCGGCTTCGTCAGCTTCATCTGGCCGAGGACTGCGCCGGTGATCAAGAGCGGCGACATGCCGCTGATCTCGGCGCAGATATGTTTCCAGCTCCAGCCCTTTTCGCGCTTGATGCCGAGCATCTTCTCGATCAGTTCGGCTCGATTCATGGACGACCTCCTGTGACTTGCGTGGCCTGGCTTGGATTGCGGGCAGCGACCAACGAGCAAATGCCATGCCACCAGGCGGCCGCCGCGCGGTCGCCGGGATGGCGCTCACATCGGCGGATAGACGCCGTTGCGGCTGACCGTGATGTTTGGCGCCTCGAGCGTGCCGTCGGGCAGCTTTTTCGCCGCTGCGACGAAGATCTTTTCGCCCGGCTTGAGGTCGGACATGCTCCCCGGCGCGAACATGACGACCTCGACGTTTGCCGGCACGATAAACTTCTTCTCACCGTCCTTGTATTTCAAAACCAGCACTTGGCCGTCGCTGCTGACGACCGCGCTTTCTATATTGGCGTTGGTCATGGTGCTGTTGGGCATCAGATCCCATGGCCGGTGGCCTTCGCCGGTGCCGCGCATGGCCTCCGGAAAGATGTGGATTTCCACGGCCTTCTGGGTGCCGTCCGGCTGCGGCATGGCGGTGATGCCGACGAAGCTGCCCTGCTTGACGTCGGCGAGCGACATCTTGACCAATGTGCGCACCGGCGCGTTGTCGGCGAGCTTCACCGTTATGGCCGCGCCGTCGCGCCCTTT
Organism: Xanthobacteraceae bacterium; assembly: GCA_050011955.1. Lineage (GTDB taxonomy): Bacteria > Pseudomonadota > Alphaproteobacteria > Rhizobiales > Xanthobacteraceae > BOG-931. The sequence goes on along the minus strand of JBEKIC010000008.1, from coordinate 11,960 downwards.
CACGTTGATGACTTGGCCATCGACACTTTCGATCGTGCCGCGCACGCGCACCGTCGGCGGCTGCTGCGCCGCCGCCATTGAAGCTGCGACCATCAAAGCAAAGGCGATCGCGGCTCCCGTCCTTGACGTCATCGTGGTCATGGTCCGGTCCCCGACTTTGCGCCCGCCGGTCACACCCCGGCGGACCGTTCGAAGCCCCCGGCGCCTAGGTTAGGCCGGTGGGCTTCGCGGCGGAAGGGCCGAGATCGGCTTCGACCACTTTCCGCAATTCCGCTGTCACCGCGGGCGTCGTGCCGAACCACAGCGCAAAGCCGCGCACGGCCTGATGCAGCAACATGCCGAGCCCATCGGCGGTACGCAGGGCGCGGGCCTTTGCTGCGGCGAGGAGCGGCGTGCACACCGGCACATAGACCAGATCGGCGACGACGGCATCGCCGGGCAGCCGCGCCAGATCGACCGGCAGTGCGGGTTGCCTCGGCATGCCGAGCGTCGTGGTGTTGACCAAGAGGGCAGCATCGGCCAGCGCCGCGTTCAACGCTTCCCAGGGGGCGATGCGCACGCGTGCGCCGAATTTTTGGCGCAAATCCTCGGCGTGTCCGGGCGTGCGGTTGATGAGGACGATTTGATCGAGGCTGCGCGCGATCAGGCCGTAGATCACCGCGCGCGCCGCGCCGCCGGCGCCAAGCACGACCGCCCTGCCGGGGCTGCGATCCCAGTGCGGCGCGCAGGCATCGAGGTTGTCCAAAAATCCTTCGACATCGGTATTGGTCGAGCGCAGCACGCCGGCGTCGAGCCACAACGTATTGGCGGCGCCGACCGCAAGCGCGCGGGCGTCAGGCTGCGACAGCGCCAGCGCCGCCTCCTTGTGCGGCAAGGTCACGTTGGCGCCGACATAGCCGCGCGCCGCGAGCGATCCGATGAACGCCGCGAATTGCTCCGGCGGCACCGCCTCGCGCCGGTATGCGCCGGCGATGCCGTACTGCTTGAGCCAATAATTGTGGATCAGCGGCGAACGCGAATGCTCGACCGGCCAGCCGATCACACACGCCGCGCGGAGGGTGCTGCTCACGCCTCGGCCGCCACGGAATTGCGCAGCACGCCGATCTCGGCGCACTCGATCTCGACCGTGTCGCCGGGCTTGAGCCAGACCGGCGGATCGGTTTTCGCTGTCTTCTTGACCGGCGTGCCGGTGACGATGATGTCGCCCGGCTTGAGCGTCATGAATGTCGTGATGTAGGCGATAAGATCGGCGAACGAATGGACCATGCTGGCGGTGGTGTCGTCCTGAGTCACCTCGCCGTTCTTGCGCACGACGAGGCGTAACGGCTTGGTCAAATCGACATCGGTTTCGATCCACGGCCCGATGCTGCCGCTCCAATCGAAGTTCTTGCCTTGCGTGATGTTGAACTGGCCGTGGTGCAGCCAGTCGCGGATCGTGCCGTCGTTGCACAGCGTCAGGCCGGCGATCATGTCGTGCGCGCGTTCCTTCGGCACATGCTTGCACTCGCGGCCGATCACCAGGGCGATCTCACCCTCGTAATCGAGCTGTTCGGAAATTTTCGGCCGGATCAGCTTCTGCCCGTGGCCGACCAGCGAATTCGGCGCGCGATAGAACAGGCTCGGATATTTCGGCGGCTCGGCCAGGGCGTAATCCCGTTCGCGGTTGGCGTAGTTGATACCGGCGCAAAGGATTTTTTCCGGCGCGAGAAGCGGCGGCAAGAGCTCGACCTCGGCCAGCGGCACGTCAGGACGCACGCCGGCGGCGGCGGCTCTCGCCTGTTCGAGCGCCTGGGCGCGAAAGACATCGAGCAGGGTGGCAAAGCGGCTCAGCCGCAGGCGCAAATCGACGATGCCCTCGCCGGCGATCACGCCAAAACTCGGGCGACCGCGCAACTGATAGCTGGCAAGGCGCATATCGATTCTCCCCGGCGGGCTTTCGCCCTCCGCGCGACGTGTTAGAGCATGATCCGGAAAAGTGGAAGCCGGTTTTCCGAAAAGATCATGCTCCACTAAGGATATCAGAGCGCCAATCGATTCAATCTGAAGCGATTGCCGCTCTAGAAGTCGGCGCCGCAACCGTCAACGGCGACCGTCGATTCGCGCCTGGTTTTCGCTCCGCCTTTCAGACGGTGCGATCGCGGTGGGAGATTTCGACGACGCGGGCGCGCGCGGCGAGCGCATCGACCAGCGCGTCGGCCTTGGCCTTGTTCGTTGCGTCGAGATTGGCGTCCCATTCGTCGAGCAGATAGACCTGGGCGTCGGTCGCGTTGACGATCTCCTCCAGCGATTTGAGCTGCCGTTCGCCCGTCGAGAAGCCGAGCTTCTTGTCCGGCGATTCGCTGGCGATCGCTTCGTCCTCGTGATCGCCTTCGACCTCGACGGGCACCACGCCGCCGGCGAACCGAAAGGCGAGCCGGTCCGACGCCGGCCAATAAAAGGCGCGCCGCCGCATCTCGGTCTTCAGACTGGCCAGCAGCGAGGATTTGCCGGTGCCGTTGCCGCCGCGGACGTTGATGCGTCCGGTCGGCCGTGCCTGCACGATGCGCAGCGCGTCGTTCACCGACGAAACGACGTTGGCGTCGGCGCCTTCGCGCAGCACCAGCCGATCGAATTTGATGCGATTGTCGAACGACTCGGCGGGCTGCGGCAGCATGTTGGCGGCGACGCCGCCGAACCGCGTCCAGATGGCGATGAAATCGTTCCAGCCGGTCGCGAGCAGATGCAGCTCGTAGGTCATCTCGATCTGCCGCGGCAGCGTGGTCGCCAGCGCGATCAGCAATACGGTATTGCCGGCATTGTTCACGGCGACCACCGTGATGGTGACGAAGACAATGGCGAGACTGACGATGCCGCTCATCGCGCTCATGCCTTCGCGCGCGACGATAGCGCGGATCTGGGCGGTCAACGCTTGCCGGAGCCGGCTTTTGAAGCCGGCGAGCCAGAGCCGCAGGTTGTAGCGGTTACCGCTGAAGATGTTGTCCCACGCAGTATAACCCTGCGCCGTGATGCGGTTGTTCCTGCGCTGGTTTTCGAGATAGGTGCGCGCAATCGGCCCCTGCAGCGCCCATTGCATCAACAACAAGGCGGCGAACGCGCCGACATAGGCGAACGGCAGGCTGACGTCGATTTCGACGCCCAGCACGATGGCGTTGAAAACCACCCCGAGCAAGAGCTTCAGCGTGAACTCGAGCTCATACATCAAATTGAAGAAGCACTGGAACGTCTCGCCGGTGAGGAACGGCTCGACCTGTTCGCGCGCCGGCTTGTCGCCGAACAGCTTGACCTTACCGCGGTTCTCGCGCGCGAAACGCAGCATGAACTTGCCGAAGCCGCGATAGCCGGCCCGCTCGGCGAACATCCAGCTGATGACGCCAGCGACATAGGAGGCGGATTGCGCCGCGAGGATCAAGATCAGATCGGTGAGCAGAAACTGGCCGACGGCGACCTTGCGCGCGGCATCGATGACAAGCCAGGTCGTCGCCGCGGCGAGCATCGCTTCGGCCACCATCAGCAAGAGCATCCCGAACAGCGCCGGCGAGAGCAGATAGCTCGCCAGCTCCACGCGTGAAATCTGCTTCTGTGTCATGGCGTTCCGGGAAAGACGTGGGTGCGTCGTGCCGACTCGGTGGTCAACGGCATCCTAGTCCGGCCGATTCGAAGTTGCTAAACCCGCCCGCCAAGCGCGCCGCAAATGTACATAAAAATTCAATGAAATCAGCACGTTGAAGGAGTTACGCCGGTGTGGCGCGCTGCCGGGTCAGTTCGCTTTCCAGCCGGCTGATATTGTCGAACAGCCGCGCCGTCGCCAGCCGCAGGAAATAGAAGCCGAATGTCGGATTCTGGTAATAGAGCTGCTCGGCCTGTTCGTAGGTGATTGACAGGACTTTGCCGTCCTCGATGCATTCCAGCGTCGCCGTGCGCCGATTGTCGGGCGCCAGCATCGCCAGCTCCCCGACCACCTGGCCGGGTTCGATCTCGATGCCAAGCTCGGTGAGAACATAGCGGCCGGTCACGGCGCAGAACATCTCGTCCGCAGGCTCGCCTTTGGCGAACAGGATGTCGCCCTTCCTGAAGTGGCGCTCGGCCATGAACGGCTTGAGCCAGTCCATCGACGATTCGCCGCGGATCGCCTCGCGCACGTTCCTGATCAAGACGATCATCTGATAGAGGCGATAACCGTTCATCGGCAGCGCCAGAGCCTGCAGCGCCATCGGAAACCACGAGTGGGAGACCGCGAACACGGTAATCAGGAAGCAATTCGCGACGATGGCAAGGATACGCAACGGCACCATCGTCTTGGTCGACGCGGTCGCAACGATGAACAGCGATGCACCGCTGGTGAAAAATTCAGTCCAATGCATGGTCGCCCTCCGCGCCTCTGCGTCGTGCCTGCGACGAATGAGGGAACAAACCAGACCAGAACGAAGCGCCGGTCAATCGCCATCCCAGGCACAATTGCCGCGAGCCGGACCTACCGGCAATTTCGACTGGTGATACCAACTCCGGCAGCATAATTTGTCACGCCCACGGGCTCCTTACCATCGGCGCCATGAAGATAACCCTCAACGAAACCCATGATCCCGCGCGGCGAAGTTTTGTCGCCAGCGCCAACGCGGCCGACACCGAATTTCCGATCCAGAATTTGCCGTTCGGGGTGTTTCGACCGGCCGCGGGATTGCCGCCGCGGGTCGGCGTGGCGATCGGCGATCAAATCTTCGATGTCGCGGCGGCGGCTTCGGCGTTCGACGGACTGGCCGCCGACGCGGCGGCGGCCTGCGCGGCGCCCACACTCGATCCGCTGCCGTCGCTTGGGCCGCCGGCCTGGTCGGCATTGCGGCTCGCTTTGTCGCGCGCCTTGAGCGCGGAGCGGGGCGACGAGCGCCTGCGGCTGCATCTGACGCCGATGGCGCGCGCCGAGCTGAGGCTGCCGGTTCTCGTTCGCAACTTCACCGATTTCTTCGCCTCGATCTTCCACGCGACCAATACCGGGCGGGCGTTCCGGCCGGACAATCCGCTGCTGCCGAACTACAAATACGTGCCGGTCGCCTATCACGGCCGCGCTTCGTCGGTGCGGGTCAGCGGCACCCCGTTCAAGCGGCCGCGCGGCCAGCGCAAACGCGCCGACGAAGCGGTGCCGAGCTACGGGCCTTCGCGCAATCTCGATTTCGAGCTCGAGCTCGGCTTCTACGTCGGCGTGCCGTCCACGCTCGGCGAGACCATCCCGATCGGTAAAGCGGCGCAGCATATTTTCGGCTTCTGTCTGCTCAACGATTGGTCGGCGCGCGACATCCAGGGCTGGGAGTATCAGCCGCTCGGGCCGTTCCTCGGCAAGAATTTCGCCACCACGGTGTCGCCGTGGGTGGTGACGGCGGAGGCGCTGGCGCCGTTCCGCACCGCCGCTTTCCGCCGCCCCGCCGGCGATCCGGCGCCGCTGCCCTATCTCGACGACGCCGAGGATCGCGCCCATGGCGGCCTCGACATCACGCTCGAAGCGTATCTTGCGACCGAGACCATGCGGCGCGCCGGTACGACGCCGCTGCGCCTGACGCGGACGTCGTTCGCCACGGTCTATTGGACCGTTGCGCAAATGGTCGCGCACCACGCCAGCAACGGCTGCAACCTGGAGATCGGCGATCTGATCGGCTCGGGCACGGTGTCCGGCGCAGACAAGTCGAGCTGGGGCAGCCTGCTTGAACTGTCCGCGCGCGGCCGCGAGCCGATCGCCCTGCCGAGCGGCGAAGAGCGCCGTTTCCTCGAAGACGGCGACGAGATCATCTTGCGCGGCTTTGCGGAAAAGCCCGGTTATCCGCGCATCGGCTTCGGCGAATGCCGCGCCGTCATACTGCCGGCGGAGTAGCCGTCATTCCGGGACGGCGCCAAGCGCCGGGCCCGGAATCCAGACCCGCAGACGTCGCAGAACACTCTCAGAGTCTTTTGCCTCATCGTTCGAGACTATGGATTCCGGGCTCCTCGCTGCGCTCGGCCCCAGAATTTGCTACTCCGCCGGCACCCATTTCTGCAGGCGCTTTCCGGTATCGACTTCGCCGGTATAGAAATTGCCGCGCGAGTCGAACGCGCCGACATGCACCCAATGAAACTCGCCGGTCTCGCGGCCCGGGCGGCCGGTGGTGCCGACGACGGCGCCGTCCTTGCGGCGCACCGTCTCCAGCACATTGTTGGTGCCGTCGATCAGCACGAAATAATTCTGCTTCCTATCGAGCGGCGAAAACGCCAGGCCCCAGGTCGAGCCCGGCCCCTGCGTCTTCGGGTCGAACACGAATTGCTGCACGAAGCTGCCGTCCTTGTGAAAAACCTGCACGCGGTTGTTGGTGCGGTCGCAGACATAGACCAGGCCGTCCTTGGCGAGCCCGATGCAATGCACCGGATTGGCGAATTGCGGCGCGTCCGGATTGTAAGGCGGCAGATTGTCGTCGGTCGGCGGCTTGCCGTAGGCGCCCCATATCCGCTTGATCGCGCCGGTATCGGCGTCAATCACCGCGACGCGGTGATTGCCGTAGCCGTCGGCGGCATAGATTTCGTTGGCCTTGGCGTCGAATTCCAGCGCGGCGACCTGGCCGAACTGGCTCAGATCCCGGCTGTTGGTCAGCGGCCCGCTTTTGCCGAATTGTTTGACGAATTGGCCGTCGGTGGTGAACTTCAGCACCATATTGTCGCCCTTGCCGTTGCCGCTGAGCCAGACAAAGCCCTTGGTGTCGATCAGGATGGCGTGCTCCTGCAGCGGCCAGTCGTAGCCGAGGTTTTCGCCCGGCCCGCCCCACGATTTCACCAGGTCGCCGTCCTGATTGAACACCAGCACCGACGGCGCCGGCACGCAGCATTTCGAGCGCGGTGGATTGAGCGCGGCGCCCTTCTCGTCGTCGGTCAGCGAGCGCGGCCGCTGCAACACCCAGATGCGGTCCTGCGCGTCGACCGCGAGACCGCCGACCTGGCCGAGGATCCAATTATGCGGTAGCGGCTTCGGCCAGTACGGATCGACCTTGAACGCCGGGCTTGCCGCGCCGGCCGGCAGCACACCGAGCAGCAGGGTACCGAGGGCCGCAATTACACATATCCATGAATGCGTCAGTCTCATGTGATGGTTCCTCTAATGCTTTCCCGTCTCCGCCCGCCCGTTTCTGCCGGCAAGTGTGCGCCGAATCTTGTTGCCGGAAAAGTCGACGGGCCGATCCGCGCACCCTCTCCCCGCGTGCGGGGAGAGGGTGGGGTGAGGGGGCGTTGCCGCTTGGCTCAGACTCGCGGATAAGCCCCCTCACCCGGATTGCGGAGCCTGTCATCGGGCCGGCCACTTCGGGCCGGACCCGTTGGCAATCCGACCTCTCCCCGCGCCCGAAGTCGGATGTTTCCGACTTCGGTCACTTAAATATTGCCGAACTCGGGAACACCCGAGTTCGGCGGGGAGAGGTGAAATAAAATCCCATTCTCGCGGCGCGGTGCGCGCCCGAGGCATGCTTTACAACGCGTCAACCACTCCGCTGAGCACCATCGCGTCACGCCTGAGCCGGCGGTGGGACCGGCTTTTGGCTCGATCGTGCTCTGCGCACACTTATTCCGGATGGCGCTTCGCTTATCCGGGCTCCAACAACAAATAAAAGGAAGCAGAACGCCGCCAGGCGCATGTCTTCCGATGGTCCGCGCCATACGGGCGCGGCTCGCGCTGATCGCAGCGCGCTCGCCTGACGGCGTTCCACCGCGGCACTTGCGGCCGCGAACCAACGCCGCCGCTCAGCTCCAGAACGCGCTTCCTGGGACGTGGTTGTCGGCGGGCGTTACCCGCCGTCTCCTATCCCAGTCCAGCGACAAAGTCGCAGACCGGTCATCGTGCCGGCCGGGCGTTTTCCCGTTAGCCGCCCGGGAGCGGAGGTGACGAGCCCCTGCCCGCGGGAACCGCTCTTGCCCCGTCAACCGGTGTCACCCGGCCGACGTCCCTTGGTGGGCAAGATTCGCTAATATGTAACTGAAATAGAGACGGATGTCAAGAGCGGTCACCATGGAGGGGACCACTTCGTATCTTGCCGCGGCAAAGCCCCTCGCGCTTCGGCGGGGCGGTCGGCGTTTCCATGCCGAGCGCCGGGACATGATAGGTTGCGCCTGCAGCCGCGCGGGCGCTGCCGCAATCTCAAGGACTTGACCGTGCCGGACAAATCGACCGACCTCATCGCAGAACTTGCGCTTGCCAATCGCATCCTCGCCCATGAAGGCGTGCTCGATGCGTTCGGCCACGTCAGCGTGCGCCATCCGGCCGATTCCGGCCGTTATCTGCTTGCGCGCTCGCGCTCGCCGCTCTTGGTCGAGGCGGACGATATTTTGGAATACACGCTCGATTCCGAGCCGGTAAAACCCGCCGAAATGGCGCTCTATGCCGAGCGCGTCATTCACGGCTGCATCTATCAGGCGCGTAGCGATGTCATGGCGATCTGCCATCATCACGCCCCGGCGGTGCTGCCGTTCTGCGTCGCCGGCAAACCGATCGTGCCGGTCTTTCATCTCGGCGCCACGATCGGCGAGCAGACGCCGTTCTGGGACCAGCATGACGAATTCGGCGACACCAACCTCCTGGTCAGCAAACAAGAGGAAGGCCATTCGCTCGCCCGCGCGCTTGGCCAGCACGCGGTGGTGCTGATGCGGCGCCACGGCGCAACGGTAGTCGGCGGCGGCTTGCAGGAACTGGTTTCGCGCGCGATCTTCCTGTGCCAGAACGCCGACTATCAGATGCGCGCTTACCTGCTGGGCGCGCCGGCGCCGTTGCGCTCCGGCGAGGTCAAGCTCGCCGGCGCGGTCAATGCGATGCCGAGCGTCATGGCGCGGACCTGGGAATATTGGTGCGCGCGGCTGGCGGCGAGCGGCTTTTGGCCGCCGCAATCCGCCGAGAAGGCAGTGGCGCAAGCGCAACCGAAGCCGGCTCGCGCCGCCGCCGAGAAGAAAAAACGGCAATGAGGCAATTCGCGGTTTCTCATTGTTGGTGAAACGCTGACACAATGCTGAGACTGTCGCGCCGTAGACTGCTGCCCGTACTCGCGGGTGCGATCGGCTTGCCGCGCGCCTTACCATCGAGCCCAGCCATGGCCGAAGACAATGCATTTCCAGCGGACTTCGTGTGGGGCGCCTCGACCTCGAGCTATCAGATCGAAGGCGCGGTCGATGCCGACGGCCGCGGCAAGAGCATCTGGGATATTTTTTGCCACACGCCGGGGCGCGTGAAGGGCGGCGATACCGGCGACATCGCCTGCGATCATTATCACCGCTGGCCCGAGGACGTGGACTGGCTCCAGCGCGGCGGTTTTTCCGCCTATCGCTTCTCGACGGCGTGGCCGCGCATCATGCCCGCCGGCGCCGGCGCGATCGAACCGCGCGGGCTCGATTTCTATGATCGCCTGGTCGATGGCTTGCTGGCGCGCGGCGTTGCGCCGTGGCTGTGTCTCTATCATTGGGATTTGCCGCAGGCGCTGCAGGAGCAGGGCGGCTGGCTTCACCGCGACATCGCCGACAAATTTGCCGATTATGCGCGCGTCGTCGCCAAGCGGCTCGGCGACCGCGTGCGCCATTGGGCGATGTTCAACGAGGCCAATGTCCACGCGCTGTTCGGCCACGGCATGGGCAGCCACGCGCCCGGCCTCACCGGTCTGCCCAACATGCTGGCCGCGATCCATCACCAGAACCTGGCGCAAGGCCGCGCGCTGCAGGCGCTGCGGGCGGAGCATTCGCAGCTCCGCCTCGGCACCGTGATCAACGTGCAGCCGGCGCGGCCGTCGTCGGATCGCCATGAGGATCGTCGCGCCGCTGAGCGGTTCGATGCGTTCTGGAATGGCGCGGTGCTCGATCCGCTGTTCAAGGGCGTTTACCCGGCCGCCATCGCCGCCGACTTCGCGCCGCTGGTGGCGCCCGGCGATCTGGCAACGATGCGGCAGCCGATCGACTTTTTCGGGCTCAATTACTACGCGCCGATGTACGTCGCCGACGCGCTGCAAAACCTGCTCGGGGCATGGTTCGGCGCGGTGCCGGCCGGGACGCGCTTTACCGCCTTCGGCTGGCCGATCGACCCGAGCGGGCTCACCGACGCGCTGCATCGCTTGCGCGACCAGTACGGCAATCCGGACATCTACGTGACCGAGAACGGCGCCTGCTACGACGATCCGGTCGCGCCCGACGGCACCGTGCATGACGACGATCGCGTCGCCTATCTGCGTGACCATCTTGCCGCCGCGCGCCGCGCGCTTGCCGACGGCGTCAAGCTGCGCGGCTATTTCGTCTGGTCGCTTCTCGACAATTTCGAATGGGCCGAAGGCTATAGCCGGCGGTTCGGCGTCATCCACGTCGATTTTGCGAGCCTAAAGCGCACGCCGAAGACGTCTTTCGCGTTCCTCGCCGATATGGCCCGCCGCCGCGGCTGATCCGGCGCGGTTGAATTCCGACTGGTCCGTTGTTACGCCACATTTCCAGTTTGACAGGTGCGGCGGCGCGCAGTCCGGAGGTCGTTTACATGGCGTACGCGGTCAAGGAGATATTCCTGACCCTGCAGGGCGAAGGCGCCCACACCGGCCGGGTGGCCGTATTCTGCCGTTTTGCCGGATGTAATCTCTGGTCCGGCCGCGAGGCGGACCGCGGTTCAGCGCAATGCCAGTTCTGCGATACCGACTTCGTCGGCACCGACGGCACGCGGGGCGGACAGTATGCATCGGCGCGGCAACTCGCCGATGCCATCGAAGAAGAATGGGGCGCCGCTCCCAACCATCGATTTGTCGTGCTGACCGGCGGCGAGCCGCTGCTGCAGGTCGATGACGAACTGCTCGCTGCCTTGCATGCCCGGGGTTTTGCCATCGCGGTCGAGACCAACGGCACGATCGACCCGCCCGCCGCGCTCGATTGGCTTTGCGTCAGTCCGAAGGCCGGCACCGAACTGCGCATACGCAAGGGCCATGAGCTCAAGCTCGTTTTTCCGCAACCCGGGGCGCCGCCGGAGGCGTTTGCCGATCTCGCCTTCGAGCGCTTCTCGCTGCAGCCGATGGATGGACCGGATCTCACCGACAACACCGCGCTCGCACTCGCCTATTGTCTTGCCCACCCGCAGTGGCAGCTCAGCCTGCAGACCCACAAGGTCCTGAGGATCCGCTGATGTGGGAGCTGACCAAATCCTTTCGTTTCGAGGCGGCACACGCCATCCAGGGCACGACGCTCGGCCTCGCCAGCGAGGAAATTCACGGCCACTCGTTCCGCGCCGAAGTGGCCATTCGCGGCGTCCCCGATCCGAAGACCGGGATGATCGTCGATCTTGGCGTCGTCGAGCAGAACATCGCGGCGGTTCGCCAAATGCTCGACCACAAGCTGCTCAACCGGATCGAGGCACTCGGCGTGCCGACGCTGGAAAACCTGGCGCGCTTTATCTTCGAGCGCGTTCAGCATGTCGGGGTGGTGACGCGGGTGACCGTCTATCGCGATAGCTGCAACGAGGCCTGCAGCTATTTCGCGCCGGATGGTGCTCGGTAAGTCAGAGTCCACTGACCCCGAGCGACATGTGTCTATTGGGATTTCTCAAGAAAAATAATACTGAGCGCTCTGAGCCAACTTGCGACGGTAAAAGTCATAAACACCGTGAGGGCGCTCAGATATACTGCCGGAATCTGTTCTTGAACAATTCCGCCGGCGTTCCCGACAAAAACCACGCCGAGCAAAATAATAACCGCAATATTTATTTTAGTGTACCACGGCAGGGACTCGCGGATTGCTTTGCGGCGGCGAGGCGGATAAGTCAGGCTGAACAGCAGCAGCGACGCGCCTACCAGCACGCTTGATACTCGCCAGACCATCTGCGGGCCTAGCCCTCATGACTCCCCTCATTTTCAGACAGGTCCGAAAGTATTAGCGAAGACCGGGAGTTCCGCCAGCATCGTGGCAAACCGCTCGACGAGCGGCTGCAGCCGCGGCTGCGGCATGGTTGGCATCAG
>JBEKIC010000007.1:0-98368 GCA_050011955.1 Xanthobacteraceae bacterium | reverse complement strand
ATGCCGCGTTCACCGTCAGGAGCCTCTGCAAGGCCGTCGCCTCGTGTCTCGATCAAATCTCTCGAGCTGAATGCACTGCATACCTCGCGAATTCAGGATATGGTCCACTTAAACGGAAACCGCTCTAGACCGCCGCGCCATAGAGCGAGGCGCAAAGACGGGGATGGGTCACCATGCTTTTAGTTTTGATTCACGTGCTCATCATCTGCGTTGTCGGCGCGATCTTATTCTGGGTCATCGACAGGTTCGTGCGCGATGCACGGCTCGGGAATTTGCTCAAGATTCTCGTGGTGCTGGTCTGTCTGGGGGCAATCCTGCAACGGGTGCTCCCATTTCTTGGCTTAGGATTTTAGTGAACAGCTCCAGCGCTCAGCCTAATCGCGCATAGCAAAGCGCGGGCGCCGGACGACAGGCCGACGGCTATTCGTCGCGCCGCCAGACTTCGTAGCCGACTTCCTTGGCGATCATTCCGTCGCGAATATGGAAGTTGTGCAGCAAGCGCATCTTCACCTTGGTGCCAATGGGAAACGGGCAATTATCGACGCCGTCGCCCGAGATGCGAAATGTAGCCCACGTGTCATCGAACACGCGGTCGGGCGGCGCGAGGATCGCGTCGCCATAACAATTTTCATCCGCACCCATAATGTTTAGTTTCTCGCGATTGTCGGCCATCCATTCTTCGTTTTCGGCCAGCACGAGGTAGCTTCGCTTGAGCCTGCGAAATTCGTCGCCTTCGGCGGATAAACTCGCCGCTTTCAGCAATTCCGTGTATTCGGCCGCTTTCGCACGATATTGCTCTGCTGCTAACATGAAACGAGCCTCACTGGCGCTTTTTTTGGCGCTTCTTTGGTTCCAATTGAAAGCTGATTGCCAACTTACATAGGGATGAGCACGTCGATTAGCGAGGGCAAGCGCCTGAATATGAATCCACTTATCCTCGTTCAATCGGCGGCGCGCATTATTCCGAGACCACCGACACATCGACGATCATGCCGAGATAGTCACCGGGCCTGCCGACAAAACTCCCGGCGATAGGCACCGCCTGACTAATGTCGCGGGTGACGGCAACGCGTATCACATTGCCGCCGCCGATCGTCCCGTTCGTGGGGTCATAGGCAATCCAGCCGGCACCCGGCACATAGATGTCGGCCCAGGCGTGCGTCGCGCCGGCACCTACTGCGGCCCCGGATTGACCGTCGGCGGCAGGACTATAGAGATATCCGGTCACGACGCGGGCGCCGAAGCCTAGGCTGCGGGCGGCCTCGATCAGCAAGACGGCGAGATCACGGCACGAGCCCCAGCGGCGGTTGAGTGTCTCAATGGGGCTCTGTGTCCCCTCGGTTTCCCGGCTCTGATATGAGATCGAGGCCGCGACGCCGCTGTTCAGATCGGCCAGCAGCGCCGACGTATCGGTCGGGGTGCTCCGAATGAAGCCTCGCGCCCAGGACCCCAGTCGGTCAGTTGGATCGGGGTGGTGGCGTTCGAGCAACCGGCCCAGGTCGATACGATCATCGGCGGAATAGATGAACGGGTAACTCACCGCCTCCGGCGTGATCTGGAATGGCGGCCGCTCCACGGCGTAGGTTTCCAGTTGCAGGCTGCTCTCGATCCGCAACTCGGCGGCAGATTCTGCGAACGACGCGAGCGCGATCGAATTGCCGAACACGTCATGTTGCCAGCGCAGCACCGCCGGCGGCGAGCATTTCAAACTAGTTCGGATCAGGCGAAGATCGTGGCTGTCCCGCGGGCGAAGCATAAGCCGATGATCGCCGAAGCGGACGGGACGGGCATAATTGTAGGTCGTCGTATGCCGCACATTGAGGATCGCCATAGCAGTTCCCTCGGCAGTCCCCTCGGCATTTCCGTCGGCGGCTGAATGGTGCCGGGTGAGAGGATTGAACTCCCGACCAACGGTTTACAAAACCGCTGCTCTACCGCTGAGCTAACCCGGCGTTCCGATGACTTAGGCTTTTTCTCGGTACCTATGAGGTACCGCCTGAGGTCTTCAAGGGTTTATCGCGTTCATAGCAAAAGGCATCGGCCAAGTCATCGCGGGCATTGGCTTTGCATGGATATGTCCGCGCTGTTTGCGGCCCGCTATGCCCCAGAATCGTCGAGTTTGGTTGGTCTTTGCGCCGCACGCTGCCAAAGCCGTCGCAAATGCAGTAGTCTAATTCGCGGAATATCGGCGTGATTCCGTTGCCGCTGCAGGACCAACGGTGAGTGATTCGCCACATCGAATGGGAGTTTCAGGCATGAGCAGGTCCAGGCGCTTTACGGTTTTCGTACCGTTGGTCTCGATCTTCGCCGCGCTATCGCTCTCGGCAATGGCGCAAGAATCACCACCAAAAAAGCCGGCCCCAAAAGCGCCGGCCGTCCAGCAGAAGGGCCCAGCGGGGCCGGGACCGCAGGTTGGTCATGGGCCACCTGGTCACGGGGGGCCGCCGACCCGTGCGGTCGAACATCACCCTATGGGCCGTGACCCTGGTCATTGGACCGACCACGACCGTTACGCTTGGGGGCACGGGAGCTGGCGTCCGTATGGGTGTCACTTCGGGCGCTGCGGCTATTGGTGGTGGGCTGACGGCTATTGGTATTTCTACGATCATCCTATGGAGGGCCCGCCGGTTGATGTTTCCGAGTACGCATACCCGGACCCATCATCGCCGCCGCCACCGCCGCAAGGCTATGCCGAGCCGGTGCCGCCACCCCCGCCGCCACCTCCGCCAGGCTCGAGTGTGGTCGGAGGTGCAATCGGGGGCAGCGTACTCGGCGGCATAATCGGTGGCGCGCTGACGGGGAGAGCCGGTGGCGCGGTCGTCGGGGCCATCATCGGCGGAACGACCGGCGCGGCCATCGGCGCACAAGCCGAGCAGCGGAGCGGTTATTATTTGTATCAAGGCGCTTGTTATTACCGATACCCGACCGGCGAGTTCGCTGTCATTGACCCCCGCTACTGCAATTGAACCGGGGGTTCCAAGAGGCCCCATCGCGGCGCGGAGGACAAAGAACCGATCCGGCTCGAGCCGAAGATAACCGAGTATTGAAGAAGCGCGATTGGGCTGGCGGAATTTTGTCGGCTCTCGGCGGTGAGGTTTTAGGCCTCGGTCTTGCTGTCCTCCGCCGGCGGCTCGGCTTCCGCGCGCTCGGCTTTGCGTAGCGCCGTCTTCTCGTCCTTCTTGCGCTGCTTCTCTTCGCTCTTAAGCCGCGCCGCCCGCGCGCGCTCGGCCCGATCGCGTCCGTAATTCGGCTTGAATGCCATCCGACCCTCGCTGGTTGATTCCATACCTCACAGCGTCATATAAGCACGCCACAATGCCGTCGCAGCGCTACGCGCTGGCATTGCCTCCTTCCCGGCACGGATCATCGCATGGCGACACGGCAGGCGCGACTCGATGCTTTCATCCACGACGGCGTACCGCCGGCGGACCAGCCGCTTGAACTGCTTTGCGAGGATCACGTCGGCACTTATGTCATCCCGTTCCTGTGTCGATGGCGCGGCGGTCGGTGGCGAAGCGTCGATACCAGCAACCCTATTGAAGCGACCGTGGTCGGCTGGCGCGTGCGTTGATGGGATTTGCGTGCACCGTAACCGAGCCGCTTCGCGGCACTTCATGCAGGGTCAAGATTGATGAGCGGCTTTAAGCAACCGGGTCTCTTCGAGCGGCAACAGGCTGCAGCCAAGGCCAAGAAGGCGGCGCTGGAGAAGTTTCAGGCCAAGACCGGCGACCCGGCGCTGGCGGAGCGGCTGACCGCTCGCGCGGCGAGTGCGGCCGAGCGCACGGCGATCAAGCAGGCGCGCGAAGCGGAAAAAGCCGAGCAGAAGGCCCGCGAGGCCGAACGGGCGCGGCAGGCGGAACGTGAGGCGGCTTTGCAGGCCGAGCGCGCCGCGGCCACAAAGGCGCAGCGCGAAAGCGAGCTGGAAGCCGAACGCAAGGCGGCCAGGGACGCCCGCTATGCCGCCCGCAAGGCCCGCTCGAAGCGCCGCTAGCGGGCGCATCTTGCGGTCAGCAAGGCGGCAAATTCTATTCAGTGCATTTTTCGGCGAGATGAATTCTTCGGTATCGATTTCGCCCACCAAGCCCGCCACGCTGCAGGCAGGATGGCCGACAGCCGTTTTTCATCGAGTCCAGCCTGCTCGATCCGATCTTGCAGGCTCCGCTCCGCACGCTCACTGAGAAATCCGGCCTCGAGCAGTATTTTTGCATTCAGCACGCCCTTAAAGGTCGGCTGCTTTGCAGACGGCATTCCGGGATCGCGCCGGTACTTTCCCTTTACCGGGATGGTCTCTGCAGCGGCCGTCGTCACGTAAATGCCGAAGACGCCGAGCTGACCGAACTCATAAACCTGGGGAATCGTGATGCCGCCGGCCCAGAGGACCTTGATACCCAACTTCTCGCCAAGCGCCGTCAGTCGCGCGATCTGCCTTGGACCGAGCAGGCCCTTGCGATCATTTCCGGTGCGAAGAATCTTCCATCCTTCCGCTTTGTCTACAGTGTCGATAAGGACGACTTCGACGTGGTGCTTGGCCATCAGGCGCAGCCATGCTTCGAGGCCCTTGGCCCGGTCATGGCCAACGTAGACACGCGTGCGGCTGGTGACGGCCTGGTCAACGTAGAAAACCGGAGCGGCGCTCCAGTCTGGAAACCAGCGCTGCACTTGGCCGACGACAGCGTCGCACTCTTCCAGCGTGAGTGGAAATAGACCGTACTTTCCCAAGTCGAGCCCCATGGCGCGCGCCGTATTCAGCGCGCTCCAGATCGTGCACGCCACGGTATCGGTGTCGACCCGCTTTAACGGGTGAACCCGGACGCCCTTCTGCTGAGCGTGTCGAAGGACCTGCGCAACCAACCCGGGAGGCAGGTAGTCGAGGAGACCTGGAAAAGAGATGACGCGGTCGGCCTCCTTGCGGACGACGCCGTCGATCGACACGTTGTGCAGGCCGACAACGTGGGCCAAGTCGATGGCGCGGAGCGCCGCGTTTCGGCCCTTCGGTCCCCAGCCGATGCGAACGTTGAGGCCGAGATGATGGACGCGAGGAGCCGCGATCCCCGACTGCCGCACGTGCCGATGGAGCGTGCGCAGCAGAGCTCTCTGCTCCTGCGGCGGGCGCCGGGAGCCGAGCTCAAACTCCACGTACACAATCAACGGCCGCGGTTTACCTCCGGGCGGCGTCAAAAAAGGTTTGAAGGCCGCCGCGAGCCCGACCTTCGCCGCGGCGAGCGCCGATGTGGTTTCGCCGCCGCGGATCGTCACGACGGGAGCTGGACGATACAGCCGAAGATTGACGCGACTGCCGACGTTGGTCGTCAACAAGGTGCGGCTTACGCATTCACGCCAGATGTCGGCGAGCTCACCGGGACCGACCGGAACCTCGCCCACCCCGCCCAGCCGTTCGGCGTCGAGCGCGACACCGACGGCAAGCGGGGGCGCCTGGCCCCCTAGCGCCTGAACCTTGGGCGAGGCAAAGGCGGCGCGTCGCACCGCTACCGCAGCGTTACCTTCGTCGCTGACGCCAAGAAAGGGCCCGTAGCGACGGTGATCGTAGTCCCGCAGCGACGTGCTGGGTCGGTCCGGGCCGCCGCCGAGAAAGCGCAACGCTGCCAGCGCCGGCCGGCGCCAGCGGTTGCCGGGCGTAGCGCCCGAAGAGGCGATTGCGCGATAGCCGCGGAGAATCTCGCGATGAGCATCCGACAGGCGCTGTTCGTCGCGCGACGACAAGGGCCGGCGCCGGCTCAGCTCGGCAATCGCTCGAACGAGCCGCTTGGGCGGTTCGTTGGCAGGCATCAAGCCTCCCCATGCGGCTCTTCGACCGTGCCGTCCTTATGAATATTCCACAGAAGCCAATCGTCGTTGCGGACATAGCGCTTCAATCGGTTGTCCCATTTTTGAGGCAAGCGCTTGTTGAGCTCTGCGAGGAATGGCAGCAGGGGCCGAGCAGGATTTCGTTGGGCTTCGCGCTTATCCAAGGCGGTTTCTTTCCACCGGCGCTTTCGATATTCCGGAAGATGAAAGCCAAAACCGTCGAAGAAGCTCTCTCCGCCGACCAGCGGCATATACCAGAGACTGGGAATGCCGCGATCATTCGGCTTGATCGGCACCTCGTCTGTGAGCTGATCCAATAGCTCCTTGCCGCGCGCGTCATTGGCGAGATGTTTGCGCAGGGCTTCATAACTCGGAAACACGATCGGAGGACTGACGAAGAGGACCGGCTTTCGTTCGAGTCGGCACAGCGCGATCTCGTGAACCGTTCCGACGCTGTAAATATTTGTCGGGCAATGCGCGATGACGAAATCTGCCGTGTCGACCATGCGCAGGTCTATGTGCAGCGTCTCCCAGTAGTGACCCGTGAGTGTTGCCCGCGTTCGCGCGCCGGCCGGCGAGTCCTCGAACGTCCATCGGTCACGGTCTCGGGCGGTGTCCACGCCTTCTTGTCCGTATCCGTGCAGTCCCCGCACTTCCGGTTTGTTCCAAGGATCGAAGACGATGGCGCCGAAATCGCGGAGCACCTCACCGATCCGCGTGCGCCACCCATTCTTCTTTTCGTCTTCACGCGAGGCGACAAAGTCCATCGGTCCCGAGAGATAGACACGGGCGCCGCGAAGCAGCCCATCGCGATTTTTCTTCGGGTTGCCCTTTGCTCCGTTGGCCATCGTATCCCCCTTAGGCCTGCGAGAGGTCGCGCTCGACTTCGGCCGCCTTGCTCCAGCCGGCGATCTTGCGCGCGAACATGTGGTAGCGAGGCGGGTTGGACCAATCGAGCGCGCTGGCCGTGTCGAGCGATGTCGCGGGATCCGCCTCTTCGAACACGGCTTCATGTTCTGCGGCAATCGCCGTCGGCGTTCCCGTCCAGACGGCCGCCTTCTCGGCGATAAGTCCCGCGCGAACCATCGCGCGCAATTGCGCGGGATGGCCATACTCGCGTCGTCCACGTGCGACCGTCGGCGCGAAGTAGTCGCCGAGCGCGGCGACCATCGATATGAACGCCGTCAGAACCGACGTGCCGATGGCATGCGTCGGGCGAATGTCACGCAGCGTGCACCAATGCTCCCAGACCCTGCCGCCGTCCTGTTTGCTGCCTGGCGGCCAATCGAAATCCTGTCGCCGCCAAAGGTTGAAGAGGGTAGGCGGATCCATCACCGCGCGGGCCGATGTTCTGCCGAGCGAAGTACCCTCGACGAAGCCGAGAACCGTCGAGCCGCTCAGCAGGGTGCGCCCTTCGGCCGAGTCGATTGGGATGGTGCGCGTCGCGCTGCCTTCACGGAAGGTCGCGCTCGCAAAATACCTGTCCACGCTGGGATCATGGGAGACCTGATGCCAAACGATGGTTCCGTCGCTTCCTCGACGGACCCCACAGCCCCCGAGCAGATGACAAGCCACGTGCCAGGCGCCGTTGTCGAAATCGCCGGGGTCGCCTGGCCCAAGCGCGTCACCGTTGATCGACCCGCGGTCGAGCCAGAGCCGCCTCAGCCGCTCGACGTTAGCTGCGAAGTTTGCCAGATTTCCGGTTTCGTCCAACTCGAAATCATAAGTGCCGCGCCCCATCAGCCCATCCTCGCCCATCTGTCATTTGGAGACGCCGTGTCGTTTGGTCTCTATCGGCGACAGTCCAATAGACGCGTGAAAGCTCCCATCCCCTGCAAACTCTAGTCGCCCGGAGATGTTCACGCAACTAAACATTGAATTGCTGAAACGAGACGCCTCAAGCCGCTCTGCCTGATGCCGGCGGTTAGTTGTTAGAATGACAAAAGATGTAAAAGAATATCGGGTGGCGCAGGTCGCGGCAAATAACGCGCGCGTATAGAGTGCGCGCGCAAGCAGCCGCTAGAAACCGCAGGCGAGTGCCGGAAGATGCCGCTTCGCTGGCTTTTTATTTCGCGAGATCGCACGCGGGCTTGGAGTGTCACGCGTGCGGCAGCCTATGGCGCCGGGATCGGCGCGCTTGCGGCATTATTCAAGACTTTGGGGCCGCGGCACGAGGCTGGTTCGGTTCCAGCCGATTTTTTAGAAATCGCTGCCGCCGCGCTAGCCTTTGCGTTGTTGTGCGCCGCCGCCGCTGCATTGCACAATTTCATTGCGCGGCGGCTTATTTAGCGCGAGGTCCGATAGAAGGCGGCGCCCGGGAGCGGGCGGCATCTTGCCGGCTGGGTGAGCGATAGCCTGGGCGGCCAGCTCCACTTCGTCATAAAGTTGTGCGGAGCTTATCTAAAGTCGTATAACGGCTGGGGCAGCGCGGGGTGTAGACTTTCAAACGCGCGGTAGGACCCCTTGGGGGGGAGGAAACTGAAATGGCTCAAATAGCTCAAACGTCTCAAACGGCTCAAATTCCGAAGAACTTCCGGACCGTGATTACTGCCGCGGCCGCGGGAAACGTCATCGAGTGGTATGACTTCTATATTTTCGGGAGCTTGGCCACAATTTTGGCGGTCAAATTCTTCGAAAAGAGCCACCCCGTCGCGGCATTGCTCAGCACGATCGCGCTGTTCACCGCCGGGTTCCTGGTCCGGCCGCTCGGCGCATTCCTGTTCGGCTGGCTGGGAGACCGCGTCGGCCGCAAATATACGTTTATCATGACGCTGGCCGGCATGGCCTTGGGCACCGGCGCGATCGGGTTGATCCCGACGTTCGAGTCGATCGGCCTGGCCGCCGCGTTCATCCTGTTCGGTTTGCGAATGATCCAGGGCCTTTGCCTGGGCGGCTCCTACGGTGGCGCGATCACCTATGTCGCCGAGCACGTCTCGGACGAACGCCGCGGTTACTATACCGGCTGGCTGCAGACCTCACCGACGCTTGGCATCGTGCTGTCGCTCGTCGTGATCATCGTTACACGCACCTACGCCGGTGAGGCGGTATTCAATGCCTGGGCGTGGCGCATCCCGTTCTTGTTCTCCTTCCTGCTGGTGTTTGTCACCCTCTACATGCGGGCCAACTTCGAGGAGTCGCCGGTCTACGCGGAGATCAAGGCCAAGGGGGCGACGAGCAAGAATCCATGGCGCGAGGCCTTCCTCAACCCCGCCAATTTGAAGTACGTGGTGATCGCGACCATTGTCGTATTGGGCGAGGGCGTGGTCTGGTACAGCAGCCAGTTCTGGGCGCTGTACTTCCTGCAGACGGTTGCCAAGGTGGACACGCTGACCACCGCCTACATCGTGGGACTCGGGCTAATCATTGGCACCCCGACACTCATCTTATTCGGCTGGCTGTCCGACATCATCGGCCGCAAACCGGTGATATTAGGGGGCTTCTTCCTCGCGGCGGTCACTTACTACCCGCTGTATGTCTGGCTCGGGTCGGTCACGCACCCGGGCAATGTCAACATGCCGATTGCGATCCTCATCATCGCGATTCTGGTCGCCTATGTCGGGATGGTCTACGGACCGATCGGCGCCTTCCTCGCCGAATTTTTCCCCGGCAGGATCCGCTACACGGCGGTATCCATGCCGTATATGATCGGCAACGGCTGGGGTGGCGGGTTGGTGCCATTCATCACCACGGCGATGTACACGGCGACCGGTAGCATCGCTTATGCCCTGATCTATCCGATCGCTGTTCCCGCGGTGTGCTTGGTGCTCAGCCTGTTCTTGATGCCGGA
Source organism: Xanthobacteraceae bacterium (assembly GCA_050011955.1). Classification (GTDB taxonomy): domain Bacteria; phylum Pseudomonadota; class Alphaproteobacteria; order Rhizobiales; family Xanthobacteraceae; genus BOG-931. The sequence continues at coordinate 88,776 of JBEKIC010000007.1, read as the reverse complement.
GACGCGCAAGATGAAAATCTGGGGACCGCAGGCGGCATAAGCGTCATCGCCAAACTGGCAAAACAGGCTGGCAAGACCAGCCGCATGCGGGGCCGAACGGCCCCGCATGTTTTTTTGCACCGCGCTCCCTCCTGTGCGCTTCTATGCGTCGTCGCCTTTCGCAATCTCATTGCGCGACGGCTCACCGGGCCGGAAGCGGCGAGATCAGCTCATCCATGTAGCCGGCAATTAATGTTACCGCGCAATTCAATGGCGCAGTCGGCCGGATTTAAACGAATTCGCGCGGTGATGTCCTTACACTGGCGCGGCCTGAAAGAGCCTTTTGTAAGGGAGTGTCATGTCCTTTCATCGCGCTATGATCGCGGCCTTGGCCGCATTGTTCGTCACCGGCACGGCGTCGGTGGCACTGGCCGGCTGCAGCGGTTGCGGGTGGGGTGGTCTCGCTCCCTTCGCCTATGCGCCCGCGCCGCTCTACGTTTCCGCCGGCTGTGGCGGTTGCCGCCCGCTTGCGGTGACTTACGCACGGCCCGTCGCCTATGCGCCCCCGGCGTTCGCGCCGGCGCCGCCCCCGATCGCACCGGCGCCGATCGCCGTCGATCATTGGGATACCGGCGGCTGGGGTGGCTGCGGTTGCGGAAGTTGCGGCTGCGGCGCTTCGGTCTTGTACGCTCCGGCGGTCGCCCCGGCCCCGATCTATGTGGTGAACCAGGGGCCGGAATATACCGGTCCGGGAATCATGATCCCTTACAGCACCTATTCGCCGCAAGCGGATTTGGCTGCTCCTTACGACTATCCCTACATTTCGGGCCCGGGTTACGGCTACGGCCACCGCTATGGCTACCGTCACCGGTATGGCTACGGCCACGGTTATGGCTACGGTTACCGCCACGGCTATGCGCATCCGGATTATCGCGGAACCGCGCCGCGCTTCGCCTATGGCGAGCGCGGTTATGTTCATCCGCACCACTACGGCCCGACGGGGTATGGCCATCGCTACGGGTATCCGCATCGCCCGGTCGGCATGCGGAACTACTGACACAAACGATCAGTCAGGCTGCGAAGGCCCGCCCTGGCGCGGGCCTTCGTCTTTTCTGGTCACCCGATCTACGCGACGGCGCGGCTCGCGATATAAAGCGCCAGCGCCGCGGCGTTCGACACGTTCAGACTCTTGATCGTGCCGGGAAGATCGAGCCGCGCCAGCCGATCACACTGAGCGCGCGTCCCTTGCCGCAAGCCCTTACCCTCGGCGCCGAGCACCAGCGCCAGCGGTAAAGGCATTACGATCGCGGCGAGGTCGTCCGGCGCTGCGCTGTCGAGGCCGACGACGAGAAATCCTCGCTCCTTCAGAGCGGCGAGCGCGCGGGCCAGGTTTTGCACCGTGACGATCGGCACGCACTCGAGCGCGCCAGAGGCGGATTTGGCGAGCACGCCGGTCGCCTCCGGGCTGTGACGCGCGGTGGTGACGATTGCGGCGACGGAAAACGCGGCAGCCGTGCGTAAAATTGCCCCGACATTGTGGGGGTCGGTGATCTGGTCGAGCACAAGCACGATGCCGGTGGCGGCCAAATCCTCGATGCCGGGCGAGGGCAGGGGATCGGCCTCGGCAAGCAGGCCCTGGTGCACGGCATCGGGCGAGAGCCGGGCGGCGATGGCGTCGGGCCGCACCAGTTCCGGCGCCAGCGGCAGCGTGATGCCGTCCTCGGCGAGGCGTCGCGCGGCGTTCTCGGTCGCCAACAGCCTGCGAATACGCCGCGCCGGATTGCCGAGCGCCGCGGTGACCGGGTGCCAGCCATAGAGGATGACGGGGCCGTCGCGGTCCGAGCGCGAGCGATGAACCCCGATATTCCCAAAGCGGCGCGGGCCGCGGCCGCTACGGCCGAACGAGTGCTTCGCGCTCATGGCAGGCACCCATAGCGCGGCGAGCTTTCCAGGCCAAGGCGATGGGCAAGGCTCGCGCGCCGGCCGCCAGCGCCAGCGGCGTTGGCTCGCATCAAGGGAAAGGCGGCGGATCGGCCAAGGAGATTTCCGCCAGCGCATGCGACTCCATTGCGACAAAAAGCGTCTTGGTGACGTGATTGATCACCATCGCTCCGCCCGATTTATCGAGCTTCCAGGTGCCGATGCGTACACCGGTGTTCAGGTCGAAGGCCCTGACCTCCGCCGCACCGCCGGAGCCCTCGGTGAGGTAAACCTTTCCGCCGTCAGCAATCACGTTGTTCGGATTGAAATTCGGCACGCTGATCTGGCGCACGGGCATGTTCGAATAGCGTGTCGCGACATAAAGCGTCGCAGGCCGACTGAGGACGACGAAATCGCCGGTCGTTGAATCGCTTGCGGCGGCCACGAAGTCGGGCCACTTGCCATCGGCGAGCGGGCCGGTCATCAAGCCGCATCGCTCATCGCCGCCTTGGCTGTCGCAGCGAAAAACCTGGTTGGGGATCTTCGGTGCGTAACCGCTCAGCCCAAAGTGGAATACTCCAGTGCCTCCGTCCGTGACGATGAATCGCACCCAATTGGGGCCAGCGCCGTACTGACCGGAAATAACTTTCCGTGCCGCAGCATCGATCCGCAGCAGTCCATTCATCTCCCCGAACTGACCCCTACCCGTGCTGATGCCGAGCAGAATATTGTTCGTCTGCGGATTCACATTGGCCGCGGTCGGCATCCGCCAACTCGCCAGTAGGTTGACCTGATAGCGGTCGGCGACTGCCGCCCCTTTCATCTGCAGGGCGGTAATCGCCAGAACTTTCGGATCGCTCACCGGGATATATTCGAAGGGAAGGTACAAAGTCTGTGTCGCCTCGTTGAACGCCAGGCCGCCGACCGACGCGAAATAGTTCTCATGGCTGTCGGTCAGGTTTTGAACGCGCGCGCTGGCGCCGCCGCCGCGGATGTCGACCGCCTCGAGCCAGTTGGTCCGCTGATTGCCGCCGGACGAGTAGAAACATCGCGCGTAGATCACGTCGGCGGTCTCGTTGACGGTCAGTGCATCCAGACTGGCTCGCCCACAGACGGTTGCGGTCAGCGATGGCGCGTCCTGCCGGAAGTAGCGCCAGGTGAGGGTCAGGCCGGCGAGATGATTGCTGCCCTGGCGTCCGGACACCTTGAACAAAGTCGCGTTTGAACCTTGCGGCGGCGCGGTCGTCCAGGGGTTGCCGCCGACGCCTCCACCGCCGACTTCGCGCCCCATATTGGTCTTGAAGTAAAGCACGTCCATGGCATCACCGGCGCGGCCGTGAGCAGACACGATCGCTTCGCCCGGTTGCATGTCGAGCGCATAGGTATTTCCACCTCTCTGGCCGTGCAATCCGCCGGAGCGGCCGCCATAGAATACTTCGAGGCCGTCGACGCGCTGGCCAGCGTACACCACGACACGCGTGATCGACTGGCCCTGCGAATTATCGTCGAAGGGTTGCTCGTTGGCGGAGGTGCCGAACGGCCCGGAGGTAACGTAGACGGGAATCGGCTTGCGCGATGGCCGATTCTTGTTGGTGGGATCCATATATTGCCAGAGCTCGGCAGGAGCGAGCAGCAACTCAAGGCTGGCAGTATAGGCAAAGGTGACTTGCTGACGGCGCTGTTCGAGATCACGCTTCGCGTGCTCCTCACCATACAAATCGCCGCCGCCGAGCGAATTGTGCTGATAGCTGACTTGCCACGAGCACAAATGGTCGATCGCCGTCCAGATCGTGGTGGTGGTCGTCCCGAGGCCGCCCACCGTTTGTTCCCTGCGGATGTCGATGCCGGTCTTCATCTGCACTCGCCAATTGACGGCAGCGGCCTTCGCCTGTGTCAGCGCTGCCGAATAGGTGGCGATTGCGGTCCTCAGGTCCTCCAGATGCTTGCCGCGGTCCGGATCCGCGCGGCCGTAAATTCGGCTGTAATAGAGATACTGTTCCTGAAGCGCGAGCAATCTCAGTGTGCCGAGCGGCACGAAATAAGTGAGCGTCTTCTCGGGATTGCGCTCATCGAAAAAGAACGGCTCGGCCTGGTCGAGCAGAGCGAGTAGATTGGTGAACCACTCTCCTTTCTGTGGGGTCCCATAGGAAGTCCGGTTGTAGTCCCGGAGCACGTGATGGAGCCCCGCCAGTTGCTGCTCAAGCTGGCGCACCCGTTCCTGCGCGATGAGTTCGGGAACAAGTTCGTCGACATAAGCCTTCATCTGGTCGAAGACGGCGGACGCCTCCGAGTCGGGGGCTTTCCACAAGAAGCCGGTGACTTCCTGGAGAGCCGATCCAGCCTCGGGAATATGGCCGACCAGGCCGATGACGACATCTCTGAAATGGTTGCCGGTCTCCTGCTGGACATAGCTCACATTGGGCGAGACGCCTCCTTCCGGGCCACAGTCGACGGCCGCGGCGGCGGTTGGGAAAAGCCAAATGGAGCAGAGGGCCGAAGCCAGGACGGCAAGCAGAGGCGTGCGCGACATCTGAATACCTGTGACGGTTCGGAGTGTGCGCCCGCCCCGTATATGACGCGCCACATTGGAACGGGATTTCCCAGACGCAATCCTCGATTGCGTGAATGTTCGCGCTTTTACTGCTTTTCCGCAAGACCGGGGCGCGTTGCGGACCTCGCGCCGCGGGCGTCGCGGCTTCCAACACCCGACCGGACGATGATTTCACCCGCCGCTTTCCTTTGATCGCAATGGCCACCGCGAAGCCGAACAGGATTGGAGCAAATGAACGCTACGGATGATTTAGACGTACTACACGGTGTTGGTTCCAGTCCGTCTCCGCTTTCGCTTTGCTCAAGCTACGCCGGACACGCTCCGCCCTTCGGTTTCCGTGTGGCTGCGCCACGCGTAGCCCGAAGGGCGGAGCGTGGTGGAGGAGGTAGGACTCGAACCTACGAAGGCGTAAGCCAGCGGATTTACAGTCCGCCCCCTTTGCCGCTCGGGACACTCCTCCGCACGTCTCACGCAGTCGGGTGACGTGTGGAAACGGCGATACCCGCCACAAGACGAGAATTCCGTGGGCGGTGTTTAGCACGCGATGCTAACGCGGTGTCAACCTTAGGGGCCGGCCTCCGGGCGCGACATGGGGGCGACCCGCGCGGCACGTGGAAGGTGAAGAAATCGTGGCGAAAGCCTCTGCAAATCAACGCTTAACCGATGCATCTACTCACGCGAATAAACCGTATTTTTAGCCTGTTATTTAAACTGATCTTAGACCCTGACGCTTATGGTGACGCCACGACGGGAAAACAGGGCCCGTCGACGACAACAAAATAGAACTTGGAAAGGCGTCACTATGAAAGCCGTCGCTAAGACGGTCGAGCCCGCCGAGCGCGAGCCGCGGTTCGACCACATCCGGCCCCACTATCTGGAGGCGCTGACCTTGGTCGAGCGTCTGCACCGGCGTCTACTCGACGTCATCAAGGACGAATTCGACCGTCGCGGCCGTGCCGACATCAACTCGGTGCAGGCGCTCCTGTTGTACAATATCGGCGACAAGGAGCTGACCGCCGGCGAGCTGCGCACGCGCGGCTATTATCTCGGCTCCAACGTCTCCTACAATCTCAAGAAGCTGGTGGAGACCGGCTTCCTCGATCACCAGCGTTCGCGCGTCGACCGACGTTCGGTCCGCATCAAGCTCACCGACAAAGGCCGCGAGGTGCGCGACATCGTCGATTCGCTCTATCAGAAGCACGTACGCACGGTGGAGCAGGTCGGCGGCATCAACGCGGACGAGTTCGGCGTCCTCAATAAGGCGCTGCACCGGCTGGAGCGCTTCTGGACCGATCAAATCCTTTATCGGCTCTAACAAGCCTGCAATTCAATCAGCGCTTCCGAGCGCTGGTTTGCCTCAAAACCCCGGCGCAAAGCCGGGGTGTTTTTTTTGCGCGTATGGTGCGCCGGGAAATTCAGGCCCGTCATTGCGCGGCCGGCGGGTTCGCTCGCCGCTCGTAGCGGGGACTCCGCCCCTTTGGTTCATGCCTTCCGCGTGCTAATCCGGTTTGGCCAATTTCGGCCTTCATGCTGTGTTGATAACCGCTCCATGAACAAACCGTATGACCGCGACGGCGCGCGAACCGACCGCCGCGCCTTCCTCAAGCGCGCCGCCGGGGTCGCGACGCTTGCGGCCGCCGGACTGGCGGCGCGGGCGGCCTTTGCCGAGGATGCCACCCTCGACGCCCTCATCGGCGACAGCCAGCGCGGCGAGTTCGGACAGGGTTTTGACGAGGCGTCCCGCACCATCCATATGCCGAAGGCCTCGGAACCGACCGTCTCGACGGCGACCGCGCAAACGACCGAGAAGGCGATCGACCGTTATGCCGAAATCGTCGGCCGCGGCGGTTGGCCGCAAGTTCCTTCCGTCGGCGTGCTGCGGCTGGGCGATCGCCATCCGAGCGTTCTGGCCCTGCGCGCCCGCCTCGTCGCCTCCGGCGACATCGACCCGAACGCGGTCGGCAACGACATTTACGATTCCTACGTCGAGGCCGCGGTGCGGCGCTTTCAGGCGCGCCACGGCCTGACCGTCGACGGCGTCATTCGCACGGAGACGCTCGCCGCGCTCAACGTGCCGGCGCCGGTGCGGCTGGCGCAATTGAAGGTCAACGTGACGCGGCTGCGTGCGCTCAGCGCCAACTTGAGCCCGCGCTACGTGGTCTGCAATATTCCCGCCGCCCGCATCGAGGCGATCGAGAACGGCGCCGCCGTCTCCCGGCACACCGCCGTCGTCGGCAAGCCCGACCGGCCGTCGCCGGAGATCAACAGCAAAATCGTCCAGATCAACTTCAATCCGTATTGGACGGTGCCGGCTTCCATCGTGCGCAAGGATTTGATCCCGAAGATGCAGGATCAGCCGGATTACCTCACCAGCAACCACATCCGCATCTTCGATATCAAGCACCGGGAGCTGCAGCCGGCGGACATCAACTGGTATTCGGAGGATGCGACCAATTACACGTTCAAGCAGGATCCGGGCAGCTTCAATTCGCTCGGATCGATCCGCATCAATTTTCCCAGCGCCTACGGCGTGTACATGCACGACACGCCGCTGAAGAATCTGTTCGGCGATGATTTCCGCTTCCACTCATCCGGCTGCGTCCGCGTGCAGAACGTGCGGCAGCTGGTGGCTTGGCTGCTGCAAGGCATGCACGGCTGGTCGCTGGAGGATATCGACCGCGTCATCAAATCCGGCGAGCAAAAAAACGCCCAGCTTACAAAGCCGGTGCCGCTGCATTGGGTCTACATCACCGGATGGGCGACGCCCGATGGGGTCGTGCAATTCCGCGAAGATATCTACGGCAAGGACGGTCTGCCCGGCGCCCAGGCGGCGACGAAGCTGTAGCGGCCCGCGGCCCGCGGCGCCGGCGGCAGCGAGTTCACACCCCGCCCCCTGTCGTGTATGGTGCCCGCGGAGTTTCAGCGTTGGAGGGGTGGCGTGAGTAGTCAGGTCAAATTCGTTCTCGACGAAACACAGATTCCGAAAGCTTGGTACAACCTTACGGCCGATCTGCCGAAGCCGCCGCCGGCGGTGCTGCATCCCGGCACCAAGCAGCCGGTCGGCCCCGGCGATCTGGAGCCGTTGTTCCCGATGGCGCTGATCCTGCAGGAGGTGTCGGCGGAGCGCACCATCGACATCCCGGAGCCGATCCGCGACGTCTATCGCATGTGGCGGCCATCGCCGCTGATGCGGGCGCGCCGTCTCGAACAGGCGCTGCAAACGCCGGCCAAGATCTATTTCAAGTACGAAGGCGTGTCGCCGGCGGGCTCGCACAAGCCCAACACCGCGGTGCCGCAGGCCTGGTACAATAAGGAACAGGGCATCAAGAGACTCTCCACCGAGACCGGCGCCGGCCAATGGGGCTCGGCGCTCGCTTTTGCCGGCGCGCTGTTCGGCATCGACGTGACCGTGTTCCAGGTCCGCGTGTCGTACGATCAAAAACCCTATCGCCGCGCGCTGATGGATACCTATGGCGCGCGCTGTATCGCCTCGCCGTCGAATGAGACGGATTCTGGCCGCGCGATCCTGGCCAAAAGCCCGAACAGCCCGGGCTCGCTCGGTATCGCCATTTCCGAGGCTGTGGAGGTGGCCGCCAAGGATCCGGCGGTGAAATATTCGCTCGGCTCCGTGCTCAACCACGTGCTGCTGCACCAGACCGTCAACGGCCAGGAAGCGATCAAGCAGTTCGAGATGGCGGGCGACGACCCCGACATCGTGATCGGCTGCACCGGCGGCGGCTCGAACTTCGCCGGGCTTGCCTTCCCGTTCCTCGGGCTGCAGCTGCGCGGCGGGCGCAAGCGTCGCTTCATCGCCGTCGAGCCGGCGGCTTGCCCGTCGCTGACCCGCGGCAAATACGCCTATGATTTCGGCGACACCGCGCACCTGACGCCGCTGGTCAAGATGCACACACTGGGATCGACGTTCATTCCGCCCGGTTTCCACGCCGGGGGGCTGCGTTATCACGGCATGGCGCCGATGGTGTCGCATATCTACGAGCTCGGACTGATCGAGGCGCGCGCCTATCATCAAAAGACCTGTTTCGATGCGGGCGTGCAATTCGCGCGCTGCGAGGGCATCGTGCCGGCGCCGGAGGCGACGCATGCGGTGCGCTGCGCCATCGACGAAGCGCTGCGCTGCAAGCAGGAGGGCAAGGCCGAGACCATCCTGTTCAACATGTCGGGCCACGGCCACTTCGACATGGGGGCCTATATCGCCTACTTCGAAGGCAAGCTGGTCGACCAGAAATACGACGAAGGCGAGCTCGCCATGGCGCTGGCCGGGCTGCCCAGCGTCGCCGCCTGACCCCCGGCCGAGCTGGCGCCGGAGGCCATCGGTCCCCAAATCTAGCGGGGATAACCCCGGCCCGGTCCAAGCCCTTGCGCTCGACCGCCGGTATGCTATCGGCGGGCGGACGCTTAGCCGTCCGGCGGGATAGTCTCACTCTGGCCAGGAGCAAGGCATGTCGGTCCCTCAAGGTGCAGCGATCACGGCCGAGGGTTTCTTCAGCGCCTCGCTGGCGGAAAGCGATCCCGAGATCGCCGACGCCATTTCCCGCGAACTGGGGCGCCAGCGTGACGAGATCGAACTGATCGCCTCGGAGAACATCGTCAGCCGCGCCGTCCTGGAGGCGCAGGGCTCGGTGCTGACCAACAAATACGCCGAGGGGCTGCCGGGGAAGCGCTATTACGGCGGCTGCCAGTTCGTCGACATCGCCGAACGGCTGGCGATCGAGCGGGCGACGCGGCTGTTCGGCTGCGGCTTCGCCAACGTCCAGCCGCATTCCGGCGCCTCGGCCAATGCCGAAGTGTTCATGGCGCTGATGCAGCCCGGCGATACCTTTATGGGGCTCAACCTCGCCGCCGGCGGCCATCTCAGCCACGGCGCGCCGGTCAATCTGTCGGGCCGCTGGTTCAAGCCTGTCCCTTACGGCGTGCGGCGCGAGGATCACCTCATCAACATGGACGAGGTGGAAAGACTGGCGAAAGAGCACCGGCCCAAGGTGATCATCACCGGCGGTTCGGCCTATCCGCGCATCATCAATTTCCGCCGCTTCCGCGAGATCGCCGACGAGGTCGGGGCTTATCTCATGGTCGATATGGCGCATTTCGCCGGCCTTGTGGCCGGCGGGGTGCACCCGAGCCCGTTCCCGCATGCCCATGTCGTGACGACGACGACGCATAAGACGCTGCGCGGTCCGCGCGGCGGCGCGATCCTCTCTGACGACGAAGAGCTGGCGAAAAAGATCAATTCCGCGGTGTTTCCGGGCATGCAGGGCGGCCCACTCATGCATGTCATCGCGGCGAAGGCAGTGGCCTTCGGCGAGGCGTTGCGCCCCGCTTTCAGACTTTACGCGAAGAACGTCGTCGAGAATGCCAAAGCGCTTGCGGAAACTCTCAAATCTCGTGGGCTCGATATCGTCTCAGGCGGCACCGACACGCACCTCATGCTGGTCGATCTGCGGCCGAAGCGCCTGACCGGCAAGGTGGCCGAGGCGGCGCTCGGGCGCGCCCACATCGCCTGCAACAAGAACGGCATTCCGTTCGATCCGGAAAAGCCCATGGTGACGTCCGGCGTGCGGCTCGGCACGCCGGCCGGCACCACGCGCGGCTTCGGCATCGCTGAATTCCGGCAGATCGGGGATATGATCGCCGAGGTCTTGGATGCTCTTTCGCAAAAGGGCGCCGAGGCGGACGACCAAGCCGAGTCGAAGGTCCGGGAGAAAGTCAAACGCCTGGTCAGCCGGTTCCCGATCTACGAGGGGTAAGGGATGCGCTGTCCGAGTTGTGCAAGCCTCGATACCCAGGTGAAGGATTCGCGGCCGACGGAGGATTCGTCCGTCATCCGCCGCCGCCGCGTTTGCCTGTCCTGCAATTTCCGCTTCACCACCTTCGAGCGGGTGCAGCTGCGCGAGCTCATCGTCATCAAGCGCAACGGCCGGCGCGTGCCGTTCGATCGCGACAAGCTGTTGCGCTCGGTGCAGATCGCGCTGCGCAAGCGCCCGGTCGAGCCCGAGCGCATCGACCAGATGGTGTCGAAGATCGTGCGCGAGCTTGAAAGCCAGGGCGAAAGCGAGGTTTCGTCGGAAACCATCGGCGAAACGGTGATGGCGTACCTGCGCGACCTCGACGATGTGGCCTATGTGCGCTTCGCTTCGGTCTATCGCAATTTCCGCGAGGCCAAGGATTTTGAGACCGCGCTCGCGGAATTATCGGGGGAAGAGGCCGCGGAGATTGCGCGCAAGTGAGCGCGTCGGCGGACGCCTTGCAGCAAGATGCCCGCTTCATGGCGCTGGCGCTTGCGCTTGGCCGGCGCGGGCTCGGCCGCACCTGGCCCAATCCTGCGGTCGGTGCGGTGATCGTCAATCACGGTGTCATTGTCGGCCGCGGCTGGACGCAAGTGGGCGGGCGGCCGCATGCGGAAATCGAGGCGTTGCGGCGTGCGGGTGAGGCGGCACGCGGGGCGACGCTTTACGTCACGCTGGAGCCTTGTTCGCACTACGGAAAGTCGCCCCCCTGTGCCGACGCGATCGTCGCCGCGGGACTGTGCCGCGTCGTCTCGGCGCTGGAAGACCCAAATCCTGAGGTGGCGGGTGCGGGTCATGCGCGGCTGCGGGCGGCCGGCATCGCGGTCGAGGTCGGCGTCGGCGCGGAGGAGGCGCGCCGCGACCATGCCGGTCACCTCAGGCGCATGCGCGACGGCCGGCCGCATGTGATCCTCAAACTCGCGGTTTCGGCCGACGGCAAAGCGGGGGCGCCCGGCCGGAAGCCGCTATCGATCACCGGCGCGGCGGCGCGCGACCGCGTGCATCTCTTGCGGGCGCAAAGCGATGCGATCATGGTCGGCATCGGCACCGCAATCGCCGACGATCCGATGCTGACCTGCCGTCTGCCCGGCATGGAGAAATATTCGCCGGTGCGCATCGTGCTCGACAGCGCTTTGCGCCTCCCACCAGCCTCGCGCTTGGCGCGCAGTGCGCGTGAGGTGCCGGTGTCGGTGATTGCCGGGGCAGAGGCACCGCGCGCCGCGGAGGACGCTTTGCTGAAAGAGGGCGTCACGGTCTTGCGCGCCGCGCAGCGCGACGGACGCCTCGATCTTGGCGCCGTCCTCGAGCTCATTGCCGCCCGCGGCGTGACCCGGCTGATGGTGGAGGGCGGCCCGACGCTGGCCGCCGCCTTGCTTGCCGCCGATCTCATTGACGAGGCCATGCTATTTCGGTCACCGAAGGTCGTCGGATCCGATGGCGTCGATGCGCTGGACGGGTTGCCGCTCACCGCTCTGACGCAATCGCCGCGCCTGAAATGCGTGATAAGCGAACCCGTCGGGGCTGACACGCGGTTCGTGTACGAGCGAAGGTGAGAGTCGTGTTCACTGGCGTTATCAATGACGTAGGTGAGGTTCTTGAAGTCAGCGAGCAGGCCAGCGGCCTGCGTCGCCTGAGCATCGGCTGCGGCTATGATCCAGAAACGATCGACATTGGCGCCTCTATCGCCTGTTCCGGCATTTGCCTCACGGTCGTGGCGCGCGGGCGGGGTGGTAATCGGGCCTGGTTCGCCGTCGACGCCGCCGCGGAGACGTTACGAGTGACCACGGCGGGCGCCTGGCAGCGCGGCACCAGGCTCAACCTCGAGCGGGCGCTGCGGCTTGGCGACGAGCTCGGCGGGCATCTGGTCAGCGGCCATGTCGACGGCCTTGCCGAGCTTGTCACGCGCGACGACCTGCCCGACATGGCGCGGCTGTGGCTGCGGGTCCCGGCCGAGCTGGCCCGGTTTGTCGCGCCCAAGGGATCGGTCGCACTCGACGGCGTCTCGCTCACGGTCAACGAGGTCGAAGGCGACGCGTTTTCGGTCCTGATCATTCCGCACACGCTGAAGGTCACGACATTTGGCGGACTGCGCGCCGGCGCGCGGCTCAATCTCGAAGTCGACCAGATGGCGCGCTATGCCGCGCGGCTGCTGGAGGCTTCAAAGTGAGCGCATCGTAAGAACATCCACATTCACCTTCGGGGGAAACATGCGGGAACTCGCCGGTAAGACAGCGTTCGTCACTGGCGGTGCAAGCGGCATCGGGCTGGCGCTCGGGCGGGCCTTTGCGGAGGCGGGCATGAAGGTGATGCTCGCCGATATCGAGAAGGACGCGCTGTCGGCCGCGGTTAACAGTTTGCACAACTTTGGCCCGGATGTGCGCGGCGTCGTCTGCGACGTCACCGATCCCGGCAGCGTCGAGCGTGCGGCCGACGCGTCTTACGAAGCATTCGGGCAGGTTCATGTCGTCTGCAACAATGCCGGCGTCGCCGGCGGCGGCGGTATCGACGAAATCCCGCTCGACGATTGGCGCTGGGTGCTCGACGTCAACCTGATGGGCGTCCTTCACGGCATCCGCACTTTCCTCCCGCACATCCGCGCCCACGGCGAAGGCGGCCACGTCGTCAACACCGCCTCCATGGCCGGCATGGTCAGCGGGCTGGGGTTCGGTCCGTATTCGGCGAGCAAGTTCGCGGTGGTCGCGATGTCGGAGGGGCTTGCGATGCACCTCAAGCCGCTCGGCATCGGCGTAAGCGTGCTCTGCCCCGGCTGGGTTCGCACCCGCATCAGCGAGAGCGCACGCAATCGGTCGGAGTGCTACGGGCCGGCCCGACCGCCAGACCCGACGGGGCCGGCGAGCGTGGTAGCTGAACTTGTGCAGTCCGGGCTCGACCCTTCCGTTGTCGCGGAGCGGGTCCTGACCGCGATCCGCGAGGACCAACTCTACGTCTTTACGCATCCTGAGATGCGCGTCGCTGCGGAGGAGCGGTTCGCCGCAATCCTGGCGGCAATGGACAAAGCGGCGGCTTCCTAGGCGCAAGGTTTCTCGGGAGTACGGCGGCGCTTGTTCGCGTTCGTTCCGCTTGCTACCACCGCCCCTCAACCGGAGCGAGGCGATGGCTGGGCCGCGGCGAGGCAAGCGTGAAAAAAGCGACGCCAAAGGCGCGCGCATCCTCGTTGTCGAGGCGCGCTTCTACGACGACATTGCCGACGCGCTGCTGGCCGGGGCGATGAAGGCGCTCAAGGCGGCGGGCGCCGAGGTCGAGCGCATCAGCGTGCCGGGCTCGCTGGAAATTCCCGCCGCCATCGCGATCGCGCTCGACGCGGCGCAAACGAAGCGCCGGCCTTACGACGGTGTCGTCGCGCTCGGCTGCGTCATCCGCGGCGACACCATCCACTTCGAGATCGTCTCACACGAATCCGCGCGCGGATTGATGGAGATTTCGATCGCTCGCAGTCTGCCGATCGGCAACGGCATCATCACGGTGAATACCGAGGCGCAGGCTTTCGCGCGCGCCCGCATGGAGGAGCAGGACAAGGGCGGCGATGCCGCGCGGGCTGCGCTCGCCCTCGTCGGTCTCAAGCATCGCCTGGCGGGGCGCTGAGATGGTGCGCGCCGGACCGAAATCAGCAGCCAAGGAGCCGCGTAAGGCGAACAAACGGGGCGCGGCGCGGTTGGCCGCCGTGCAGGCGCTGTACCAGATGGATCTCGCCGGCACCGGCCTGAACGATATCTTAGCCGAATTCGAGAGCCATTGGCTCGGCGGCGAGGTCGAGGGCGAACAATACCGGCCGGCGGAAGCCGCCTTCTTTCGCGACATCGTCGGCGGGGTGGTGCGCGAGCAAAGCAAGCTCGATCCCTGGATCGACGATGCGCTGTCGCGCGGCTGGCCGCTCAAGCGCATCGAGACGGTGCTGCGCGCAGTGCTCCGTGCCGGCGCCTACGAACTGGCCTGCCGCTCCGACGTCCCGGCGCGCGCCGTGGTGTCGGAATATGTCGACGTCGCCGGCGCCTTCGTCGACGCGGAGGAGACCGGCATGGTCAATGCCGTGCTCGACCAGCTCGCGCGCCAGCTGCGCGCTGACGAATTCGATCGCGGGCGCGACTGAGCGTTTTGCCGCGCAATCAAACCGGTGCAGACGATGCAAGACAACGCGGAATCGGCCGAGGAGCGATTGATCGCCCGCTATTTCCGTCCGCTCGCGACCCACCCCGGCGCGTTTGCTCTCGGCGACGACGCCGCAGCGCTGACGCCGCCGGCAGGGTGCGATGTCGTGCTCACGACCGACGGCGTCATCGCCGGCGTCCATTTCTTCCCCGACGACCCGCCGGAAACAATAGGCCGCAAGGCGCTGCGCATGAACCTCTCCGATCTGGCTGCCAAGGGCGCCAAGCCGATCGGATTTCTGCTCTCGGTGGCGTTGCCGTCGGCGACCGAGGAGGCGTGGCTTGCCGCGTTCGCGGAAGGGCTCAGCGAGGACGCCGCGCGCTATGGCTGTCCGCTGCTCGGCGGCGACACCGACCGCACGCCAGGTCCGACGTCGGTCTCGATCGCGGCGTTCGGGGCCGTGCCGCAGGGCAAGATGGTGCGGCGCTCGACCGCAAAAGTCGGCGACTGCGTGGTGGTGACCGGCACGATCGGCGACGCGGCCCTCGGTGTAAAACTGCGGCGCGAAGGGAGCCTCGCCAAACGTTGGCGGCTGACGAAAGCCATGGCTGAGCACCTTGAGCAACGCTATCTGTTACCGCAGCCGCGCAACGCGCTGGCCGAGGCGGTTCTGCACCATGCGGCGGCGGCCATGGATGTCTCCGATGGGCTTGCCGGCGATCTCGCCAAGCTGTGCCGTGCCTCTTCGGTCGCAGCGGAAATCGATGTTGCGCGGGTGCCGCTCTCGGAGGCCGCGCACGCCGCGATTGCCGCAGTGCCGGAACTGATTGAGACGGTGCTCACAGGTGGCGACGACTATGAAATCGTCTTGACGCTGGCCCCGGAAAAACTCCCCGCTTTCCGCGCGGCGGCGCAGGTTGCCGGGGTTTCAGTGAACGAAATAGGGCGGGTGCAAGCCGGGCAGGGCGCCCGCTTCATTCGGGACGGCGCGGCGCTTACCTTCGCGCGGCCGTCGTACAGTCATTTTTAGGTCGTCATTGCGAGCGAAGCGAAGCAATCCTGCGACGAGTTCTGGATTGCTTCGGCGCTTCGCGCCTCGCAATGACGAGTGCGACTACTTCCTTCTCGAGATCGGCTGATAATCGCGCCGCGGCGAGCCGGTATAGAGCTGGCGCGGCCGGCCGATTTTCTGATGCGGGTCCTCGATCATTTCCTTCCACTGCGCGATCCAGCCCACGGTGCGGGCGAGCGCAAACAGCGCCGTGAACATGGTGGTGGGGAAGCCCATGGCGCGCAGCGTGATGCCCGAATAGAAGTCGACGTTCGGATAAAGCTTCTTCTCGATGAAATATTCGTCGTGCAGCGCGATGCGTTCGAGCTCCATGGCGACGTCGAACAGCGGATCGTTGACACCGAGCTCATGCAGCACCTCGTGGCAGGTCTTCTGCATGATTTTCGCGCGCGGATCGTAGTGCTTGTAGACCCGGTGGCCGAACCCCATCAGGCGGAAGGAATCCTTCGGGTCCTTGGCGCGCTTGACGTATTCGGGGATGCGGTCGACGGAACCGATCTCACCGAGCATTTTCAGCGCCGCCTCGTTGGCGCCGCCATGCGCCGGCCCCCACAGGCAGGCGATGCCGGCGGCGATGCAGGCGAACGGATTGGCGCCGGTCGAGCCGGCCAGCCGCACCGTCGAGGTCGAGGCGTTCTGCTCATGGTCGGCATGCAAAGTGAAGATGCGGTCCATGGCGCGGGCCACCACCGGATTGGCGACATAGTCCTCGCACGGCACCGCGAAGCACATCCGCAAAAAGTTCGCCGCGTAACTCAGATCGTTCTTCGGATAGACGAACGGCTGGCCGATCGAATATTTGTAGGCCATCGCCGCCAGCGTCGGCATTTTCGCGATCATGCGGGTCGAGGCGATCATGCGCTGGGTCGGATCGGTGATGTCGGTGGAGTCGTGATAGAAGGCCGACAGCGCGCCGACGCAGCCGACCATCACCGCCATCGGATGGGCGTCGCGGCGGAAGCCCTGAAAGAAGCGGCTCATCTGTTCGTGGATCATCGTGTGATGAACCACGCGGTCGTCGAAGTTCTGCTTCTGCGCCGCGGTCGGCAGCTCGCCGTAGAGCAGCAGATAGCAGGTTTCGAGGAAGTCGCCGTGCTCGGCCAGGTCTTCGATCGGATAGCCGCGGTAGAGCAGGACGCCTTCGTCGCCGTCGATATAGGTGATCTTGGACTCGCAGCTGGCGGTCGAGGTGAAGCCGGGATCGTAGGTGAAGATGCCCGCCTCGCTGTAAAGCTTGGCGATATCGATCACAGCCGGGCCGATCGTTCCCTCGGAGAGCGGAAACGACAAGTTCTTGTCGCCAAGCGTCAGTTTGCCGATCTTGAGGTTGGCGCCGGTTTTCGCGTCCATGATCGCATCCTCGCTGGTGTGGCAACCTTAACAGTGCGGTGCACGCGGCCTAACGGGCAAAAACGGCTGCAGGCCTGTGGTCCGGCCCTATTTGGGTAGCGCACCCAAGTGTGCACTGCAAGAAAATAGGCTTTTATCGGGCGACGCGCCAGCGGGGGCACGGAGCCGTGATCCGGTTGCGCCAGGCCAATCCGTGACGTGAACTTTCGCATCCGGGCGCAGATACGCCGGTATTGCAGAGCTGCTATTCGCGCGGATCGACCGATGCGCCGCTGTGCTCCTCAAGTCCGACCTGATCGGCAATGCGCGCCAGGCTCTCCGCCTTGCCGAGCACGGTCAGCACCTCGAATATGCCTGGCGACGTGGTGCGGCCGGTCAGCGCCGCCCGCAACGGCTGCGCGACGGCGCCGAGCTTGACGCCTCTGCGCTCGGCGAATACGCGCATGGCTTGCTCAGTCGCCTCTATCGTCCAAGGCTCGACTGCGGCGAGTTCGGTTGCAATGTCACGCAGGAGGGCTTTGGCCTCCGGCGTGAGCATGGCCTTCGCCTTGTCATCGAGCGGCAGAGGCCGATCGGCCAGTAGAAAATGTGCTCCGTCAATAAGATCGAGAAGCGTCTTGGCACGCTCCTTCAAGCTCGGCATGGCCGCGAGCCATTGGCTTCGCAGCTGCGGCGTCATCTTGGCCGCGATTTTTCCGCCGTCGGCAAGGTGCGGCAGAAGCTGATCGATCGCGGCCAGCAACGCCGCATCGGCGCTACTGCGGATGTAGTGACCGTTGAGGCTTTCGAGCTTGGCGAAATCGAACCGCGCCGGCGAGCGGCCGATCTGCGGCAGATCGAACGCCGCGATAATTTCCTCGGTGGAAAAGATTTCCTGGTCGCCATGGCTCCAGCCGAGCCGCACCAGATAATTGCGCAGTGCCATCGGCAAATAGCCCATGGCCCGGTAAGCATCGACGCCGAGCGCGCCGTGACGCTTGGACAGTTTCGAACCGTCGGGACCGTGGATCAGCGGGATGTGCGCCATCACCGGCACCGGCCAGCCGAGCGCGTCGTAGATCTGTTTTTGCCGCGCGGCGTTGGTCAGATGATCGTCGCCGCGGATGATGTGCGTCACCCCGATGTCATGATCGTCAACCACCACGGCGAGCATGTAGGTCGGCGTGCCGTCGGAGCGTAAGAGCACGAGGTCGTCGAGATTCTCGTTCTGCCAGACCACGCGGCCCTGCACCTGATCTTCGATCACGGTTTCGCCGGTCAGCGGCACCTTGAGCCGGATCGCCGGTTTGACGCCAGGCGGCGCCTCGCTTGCGTCGCGGTCGCGCCAGCGACCGTCATAAAGCTTGGCGCGGCCTTCGCGCCGCGCCGCCTCGCGCATCTGCGTGAGCTCCTCGGGGCTCGCATAGCAGCGATAGGCGTGGCCCATGGCCAGGAGCTGCTCGGCCACTTCCCGGTGGCGGGGGGAGCGCGCGAATTGGTAAATGGCTTCGCCGTCCCAATCGATGCCGAGCCAAGTCAGGCCGTCGAGGATGGCGTCGATGGCAGCCTGCGTGGAGCGTTCGCGGTCGGTGTCCTCAATCCGCAACAGCATTTTCCCGCCGCGGCCGCGGGCGTAAAGCCAGTTGAACAGCGCGGTGCGCGCCCCGCCGATATGCAGGAAGCCGGTCGGCGAGGGGGCGAAGCGGAGAACGATGCTCATGTCGGGCGCCGTGTAGCATAGCCGGCAGCGAATGGAAGGACGCGCCGGCGAGATTGATCATTTCCGCATCCTGACCTGCATCTTGGCTCGCATCTTCTCGCTCGTTGCTTTGTGCAGGCAGAGCGAGTGGTGCGCATAGCCGTGGGCCGCTCGGGTGAAGCGGTCGGCGTTTGCAGGCGTTTCGGCTGCCATCCGAGTTCGCGCCGCAATGCCGGCTTCGTAGGGAACGCTCTGCGAGCGGCTCTGCAGACAGGCGCCCGCGTCCCCGCTGCACCGCCTGGCGCTGCGGCACGGCTTATACCGGCAGTCGCGCCAGAACCCGAACCGGTCGCAATACTTCCGGGCGACGATCGCGCAGGCGGCGTCATGACGCGCCTGCCATTCTTCCGGCGACAGGTCGTCTTCGCTTTTGCTCATGGCAATAATTCTCTTTCTCGCGGCACTTCTCGTCATTGCGAGCCAACGGGTCCGGCCCAAAGTGGCCGGCCCGATGACAGGCTCCGCGAAGCAATCCAGGGCGGCTTGCACAGAGCCAGCGGCCCCTGGATTGCTTCGTCGGCCCTTCGGGCCTCCTCGCAATGACGCATGCGTTTCCCTTCTCGCGACGCTTCTCCGCGCCCGAGCTTTGCCACGCCACTGCAAGAACGCCCTTGCCAAAACCTCCCTCCAAAAAAGGGGAGGGAGGCGGAGCGCCAAAAGGCGCATCCATCCATTGGCCGCGTCAGGGGGAGCGGCGTTACCGCCTGTCCCCCGTCGCCGCGGCGCGCGTCCGGCGGGACGCGCTCGCCTTTCGGCGCTCCGCCGCGGCTCTCGCCAGAGGCTTTCGCCCGGCTGGCTCAACTCCAGGCCATGCTTCCTGGGACGTGGATCCGGCGGGCGTTACCCGCCTTCACCTGTCCCAGTCCAGGGACTGCACCTCCCGCACCGGCCGTAGTACCGGTGTGAATGATGCCCGGAGCCGCCCGGGAGCGGGTCGTAACGCCGCGCGCGGGGACCGCCCTCGTTCCACTTTCGAAGTACCCTCGCGAAAGGTCCCTCCGTGAACGAGATGGGGACGATGTAATCGATACGGTGACGGACGTCAATAGCCTGTCGCAAATAAAGGGACAGGCGTCGTCTGGACCGAGCGCAGGGCAATCCGGGGAACCGTTTGATACGGAAACGATGCCCCGGATCTCGCTGACGCTCGATCCAGGCTACTTCAACCCGGTCAAGCACCAGCGGGTGACTCGAGCACGCGACTGGCCATATTCCTCGTTTCACGCCTATGTTGAGCGCGGGCTGCTGCCTGCCGACTGGGCGGGCGATGCCGAAGAACCCATGATGGCTTTCGGCAAGCCGAGCGGTTGATCCCGGATTGCGCTTCGCTCCATCCGGGCTTGCTCATCCGGGCTACTTGCTCGGGCGCACCGAAGGTACGACCGGGGCTCCATCTAGGCTACTTGGTGATCCGCTCTACGCGCTAACTAGCCGCTTCGTTCTTTCGGATCAATGTCGGATCGGTGCAACACTCTCGCGCCCAGGCGATTCTCCATCCAATAACGCACGGCGTTAATCGGCAAGAGGCCGACAAGACCAGGCAATGTACGCCCCTCGTTTAATGTGTTTGGCCGATACTCTGAGACGATCCCGACAACATGACACCGGTTATCGAACGCAGGTCCTCCGCTGACACCGTTTATTGCGACCCCGTCAACGAGGTATGTCGGAGGGTCGTTGAGCTGCCCTGAGACGTGTCCGTGAAAAAAACAGAGCTCCGGTTCTACAATTCCAGGAAATCCTAGCCATCCAATCTCCGCACCACGAGGAAGCACGAACTCACTAGGAAAGAGCGGTAACAGCTCTCGTTGATCAATCAGAGGCTTCTCCATCTGCAATACTAAAAGAGCGGTGTCATAACGAACATCACCGAGCGGATAGAATCCAATCTGGTTTGTAGGAGTTGTAAAATGAGCATTGAGACTTGATGAAATGAGCTCCAGCTCGCTTGATGTTCCGACCAGGTCTTCGACGACATGCCAAGCTGTAGCTATCTGTGCGAATTGTCCGCCCCTTTGGTCGCTCGCAAGACTGACTAAGAATCCCGTTCCCGCGGAATTCCCTGCGACTACGCGAAACACGGAACGGGAGACGCGGTCTATGACGTCAGACCAAGGCAATTCTGGCCAGGATAAGTTTTGCTGCGAAGGCATCCAACTCTCTCGCTATTTGCGGGTGTTATTTGCACATTGTTAGCCCATTTTGGGGACAGCAAGCTTTAGCCCGGATAAAGCGCAGCGCAATTAGATTTGTCGCACGCACCAGCCGAATCTCATGGTTTAGAAATCAAATCTTGGAGATTTTGCTGCCGAACTGACCTTTGCCCACAAACCGTGAGCGAGCTTATGCCGTGCTAGCAGGATCAGCCAATATAAGCGCTGGCCCTGATCACCGCGGATCAATTCCCAATGCTTTGCTTGCGGAAGCCCAAGCGCCGTCACCTGGTCAGACCAATATTTGAGGATCGCAGCACGAAAGGCCTCCTTGTTCATGTCGGTACCTACCTTGGCCCGCCAATCTGGAGCGAACTTGTCGAATTGGTCGTAGTCCTTGTCAGCGTAGCGGGCTGCGTTGCGTTGCAGATCAGAAACGCTGACGTGCGCTATCACGTCGATATTGTTGAGCTTCGCAGGTTGTTTGAAAAGATCGAATGACAGCGCGGCCAAATTGTACGGGTCCAGAAAAGCGAGATGTAATCCGTTTCGGTCCAGGCTCTGGATAATCTTCGGTAGCGCTTCGCCTGCCGGCCCCGGGAAGGGACGAACAGGCGCGTTCAGTGCGCTCAAGCGCTTTGTCGCCGCGGCGAGAAGCTCCCCGTCGCCATCGGAGATGTTGATCGACGTAAACCGACCGGGCGATTGAAGGGCTCGCTTGAACGCAGCGACCGGACTGCCATCAATGAACGTACTGCTGCCCCGGATCAGTGAGCGGCCGGACCCGCAAAACGGATCAATGTAGGCAGCGCCCGTACCCAAAAACTTCTTGCGAGCCCCGCCGGATGCATAGACGTAATCGGTAACGAGCTTGAGCTTTTCGACGGCCCAGGATCCAACCTTCTCGACAAGCAGCCCGTCGTCACCCTGCGTATATTGCTCTGGGTCCCTCTGAGGCATTCTTGGCGCCCCTCTCTCTTGAGGCAATTGTAGCCTTCGTTCGCGATGCGCTATTGGGAAATTCACGCAACAATCTGCCGTCCAGTTTGCCACCGCCCTTGCCATTTTCGGGTGGGTCGATCTTGATGGCCTGCTGCTCGGTGAGTCCGTCCTCGACCACGGCGGGATTATTCTTATAGGTACCCCACTGTTTCAAAAATGGCGCGGCCCCGACGCGGCGGCATTCAGCGATTGCTTCCCGCACCCATTGCGGATCAGTCCGGCGAATGACGTCCGAGCGCACGCCGCTCTCGCCACCGATGATAATCCAGTCGGGAAATTGGCCGTCAATGTCTAGTCGCCCAAGCGGACCGATAGCGGGCTCATAACTCACGAAATGAATTGCAGCTGGCACTTTGAGAAGGAACGACGCTCGCTGCTTGTAAGCACTTGCGTCTTCCGTTGTCGTCCCCAGCCAGACGTTCGGATATCCCTCGCCCCAATCAGCGGGCAGCATCTTCCGGATATTTTGCGGCCGTTTGGTCAGCAGTTGCCAATCCAACTCATCGCATTCACGAATAAGATTGAATAGATCGACACGCCACGCGGGGTCTACTTGATTGTCGAATACGTCCGCAAGGGACGCACAGAACACACGCTGCCGCCGGCCGTGCTCGGTCTGGAACGACCGCGCTCGGTTGTTCCAAGCTAATGGGTTACGCCAGTACGCTTCCGTCGTGCGGCGACGCGGATGCTTACCCCACTCGACCTGCCCGCTCCGTTTCGCCCATTTTTCTGCGTAACAGAAGTCGCACGCCGAGGGTGCTCCCCTCGCACGAGCGATTTTGGTACAGCCGACCCACGGGTTGAAGGTCGAATCGGTCCACTCAATCTTCGATCGGCTGCCCATGCATCCCACCCTTCCCGGGGGCGCAAATCGCTCCCGATCGGGAGATTATCCGATAATCTATTAAAAGAACGAATAGAGAACAACGTGTTTTTTAACCGAGCAGCCATGAAGAAGGCAACAACCACGATGACGACGCGGAAAAGCAAGTAGCCCGCGTGGAGCGCAGCTCAATCCGGGCTACGCTCGCTAAGCCATCGTGAATGGAATATTTAGCAGACGCGACGCAACTTGGCGCGCGCTAAATACATCCGACGCAGGCACTTCAAATACGTTTTGCCGCTGTTCTTTGGTTTCATATTCGACGCGATAAACCGGCGTCAAAAATCGCGGCCGGGCCGGCGTGCCTACCCATGACTGACAAGCGATGGCGATAGTACCGATTTTAGACTGCATTGCCTTATTCCCCCGTTCAACTATCAGCAGATATAAATCCTTCAACTAATCTTCTAGCCCCAAGGGCGGTACGATGACCCTAATATCTAATCCGATTGTTTATCGTGTAGCGGCCCGCGACGATGAGACTGACATATTGGCCGTGCTAGAGGAGGTAGCACCTGAAATCCCGGTTTCTGTCGACACGCCGGAAACCCAAGACAAAATAAAGACCGTAATCATTCAATGCCGCGCCAGTGGAGAGTCATGGGTTGCTATTGATGCGGACGGCACAGTTGTTGGTTTTGCGCTCGCAAAACCAGATCTTCATGAGCAGGGAGCCGTCTCGTTGCGTTATATCGGGGTGAGTAAAAGCTCACGGCGGCGCGGGATATTTGCGAGTTTCATGGAAAAGTTGAAGGCTAAAGGTCTACCGCTAACCGCTAGTGTCCTGCATACCAATCAAAGCGCGATGGTAGGCCACCTATTGGGAATTGGATTTACGAATGCGGGGGCTGACGCTACGGAAACAAAATTGCGATGGGCTCCGTCGATATCCAACGACGGACTTGACCACGCGGGCCAAGTTGTCCAATCGGAGGCACGGCGGCGACCTGGAATCGCCGGCAAAGGAAACCCTATGTCGATTGCCGAAGCACCGTTACGGGAAGCCGGGCAGGACTTCATCCGCGACATCGTGCGCGCCGATCTCGCGTCCGGCCGGCACCAGACCGTCGTCACCCGCTTCCCGCCGGAGCCGAACGGCTATCTGCATATCGGCCACGCCAAGTCGATCTGCCTCAATTTCGGCATTGCCGAGGAATTTTCCGGCCGCTGTCATCTGCGCTTCGACGACACCAACCCGACCAAGGAGGAACAAGAATATATCGATGCCATCGAGCGCGATGTGCGCTGGCTCGGCTTCGATTGGGGCGAGCATCTCTATCACGCGTCCGACTATTTCGAGCGCCTCTACGAATGGGCGGAATACCTGATCCGCGCCGGCAAGGCCTATGTCGACGACCAGACGCAGGAGGAGACGCGGCTAACGCGCGGCACCCTGACCGAGGCCGGGACCGAAAGCCCCTATCGCGGCCGCAGCGTCGAGGAAAACCTCGATCTGTTCCGCCGCATGCGCGCCGGCGAATTTCCCAACGGCGCGCGCGTGCTGCGCGCCAAGATCGACATGGCGTCCGGCAACATCAACCTGCGCGATCCGGTGCTCTACCGCATCCTGCACGCCGAGCATCCGCGCACCGGCACAAAGTGGTGCATCTATCCGAGCTACGATTTCGCTCACGGCCAATCGGACGCCATCGAAGGCATCACGCACTCGATCTGCACGCTGGAATTCGAGGACCATCGGCCGCTCTACGACTGGTTCCTCGACAACCTGCCGGTTCCCTCGCATCCGCATCAATACGAGTTCGCCCGGCTCAATCTCACTTACACGGTGCTGTCGAAACGCGTGCTCACCGAATTGGTGCGCGGCGGCCATGTCGGCGGCTGGGACGATCCGCGCATGCCGACACTGGCGGGGCTGCGCCGGCGCGGCGTGCCGCCGGCCGCGATCCGCGATTTCGTCAAGCGCATCGGCGTTGCCAAGGCCAACAGCGTCGTCGATGTCGGCATGCTCGAATTTTCCATCCGCGAGCACCTCAACAGGACGGCGCAGCGGCGCATGGCGGTGCTGCGGCCGCTGAAAATCATCATCGAGAATTATCCCGAGGGCCAAAGCGAAGAGGTCGAGGCGGTCAATCACCCCGAAGACGCCAGTGCCGGCACCCGGCGCCTGCGCTTCGGCCGCGACCTTTTCATCGAGCGCGAAGACTTTATGGAAAACCCGCCGAAGAAATTCTTCCGCCTGGCGCCGGGCCGCGAGGTGCGGCTGCGTTACGCCTATTTCATCACCTGCCGCGAGGTGGTGAAGGACAAAGCCGGCGAGGTCGTCGAGCTGCGCTGCACCTACGATCCGGCGACCCGCGGCGGCAACGCGCCGGACGGCCGCAAGGTCAAGGGGACGCTGCACTGGGTTTCGGCGGCCGACGCAGTGCCGGCCGAAGTGCGGCTCTACAACCCGCTGTTCCTGCGCCCCGATCCGAATGCCGCGAATTTTGCCGCCGATCTCAATCCCAATTCTTTGGAAGTGATCGCCGAGGCCCGTGTCGAACCCTCCTTGGCTGACGGAAACTCCGCAGAGGCGGTGCAGTTCGAGCGCCAGGGCTATTTTAGCCGCGACGCGGATTCCACGCCCGACCGGCTCGTCTTCAACCGCACGGTCGGACTGCGCGACAGCTGGGCCAAGGTCGCCGACGACAACAAATAGGGCGCGTACTCGCGACAGGCGCGGGCGTGACGATTCAACCCCGGTAGCGGAGCGCGTCGACCAACAGCGCAAAAGCCGCCGAGGACCGGCGGCGGCTTGGATAGTAGAGGTCATAGCCCGGACAGCTTAAATCTTAGCCAAGCAATCGGCCAGGAGCTGCCATGATCACGCGCAGACACGTGCTCGCCGCCACTGGCGGTTTCGCTGTAGCAGCAGCCGGACCCGTGGCCGCAGAGACGCCGGCGCCAACACCGCGGAGGATGAAATGGAGATCAAGCGAAACGGCTCACAGCCGTCCGCCAAGGGATCGGCGGACTATTTCACTGGCGCGGTCCGCATCGACCCGCTGTTCGAGGCGCCCGAACCGGCACGCGTTCGCGGCGGGAGCGTCACGTTCGAGCCGGGCGCCCGGACCGCCTGGCATACCCATCCGCTTGGCCAGACCCTCATCGTCACCGCCGGCGTCGGGCGGGCGCGGCGCTGGGGCGGCCCGATCGAGGAAATCCGGCCGGGGGATGTCGTTTGGTTTCCGCCCGGCGAGAAGCATTGGCATGGCGCCGCACCGACGACGGCGATGACGCATATCGCCTTACAGGAAGCGTTGAACGGCAAAGTCGTCGACTGGATGGAAAAGGTCAGCGACGAGCAATACCGCGAATGAAGTCCCCAGGCGACGAGAAAGGTTCCCGCGCACCGGCGGGGCGCGGAGCACCCTTCGTTGCCCACAAGCTCGCTCGCCATAGCGCTCGCCCTTAGGTAGCATGCGCCGACTTGTTGACGCGCGAGGGCTTTTCTCTTGGGGAGCGCGCGGTGGCGGACGAGGGCGACGCGCGCACCCGCGCGCGAACGGGCACACGGACTGGCACGCGAACTTGGCCGCTCGGCGGAGCACGTCCGGCGTGGGGCGCGGCCTGGCCGCGCGCCGACTTCGTCGTCCCTGAGCGTATCCGCGAGTGGGCGATAGCCGAGGTCGGGCCGGGCCGCTTGCTGCCGTGGTTCGCGGTCGCGTTCGGCGCCGGCATCGTGCTTTATTTCACCGCCGAGCGCGAGCCGGCCTGGTGGGCGGCGTCGGCTTCGGCGGCAGTCGGTGCCATCGCTGCCGTGCTGTTGCGCCGGCATCCGGTCGCCTTCGTGCTCGGGCTCGGCTTCTTCGCCATAGCCGCCGGCTTTGCCGTGGCGACGCTGAAGACCGCGCTGGTCGATCATCCGGTGCTGCGCTATCCGGCCCACAGCGTCTCGCTCGCCGGTTTCGTCGAGTTGCGGGACGAGAGCCAGAAGACCGACCGCTTCGTGCTGCGGGTCGAGCGGATCGACGGCAACCGGATCGCCGGGAAACCGCAGCGCGTGCGGCTCTCGGTGCGCCGCGGCATGGCGCCGCCCGCCGGCGCCTTCGTCGAGGTGAAAGCCCAGCTTAATCCGCCGCTGCAGCCATTGCGGCCCGGCAGTTATGACTTTGCCCGCGACCTTTATTTCCAGCGCATCGGCGCGTCCGGTTTCGTGCACGGCGCCGTCAAGATTGTCACCCCGCCGGTGGCGGAAAGTATGCGCATGCGCGCCAATGCCTTCGTTCAAGGACTGCGCGACGCGATCGACGCGCGCATCCGCTCCGTGGTGAAGGGCGACACCGGCTCTATCGCCTCGGCGTTGATCACCGGCAAGCGCGACGCGATCTCGCCGCACCTCTACGACGCGATGTTCGTTTCCGGCATCGGGCACGTGCTCTCGATCTCCGGCTATCACATGGCGGTGGTCGCCGGCGTCGTGTTCTTCTTCTTGCGGGCGTTGTTGGCGCTGATCCCGGGAGTGGCCGATCGGATGCCGATCAAGAAATGGGCGGCATTCGCCGCGCTGCTCGTGACCGCGTTTTATCTCGTGCTATCGGGCGCCGAGGTGGCGACGCAGCGCTCATTCATCATGATCGCGATCGTGCTCCTCGGCGTCATGCTCGACCGGCCGATCTTGACCTTGCGCACGGTGACGATTGCCGCACTGTTGGTCCTGCTCCTTGCGCCGGAAGCGGTCGTGCACCCGAGCTTCCAGATGTCGTTTGCGGCGACGCTGGCGCTGGTCGCCGCCTACAGCCGCGGCCTGCCCTGGACGCGGCCGGGAGTCGATTCTTCGCTTGGCGCCCGCGCGGCGCTGTGGGGCGTCAACCAGACCGCCGGGCTTATTCTCGCTTCGCTCGTCGCCGGCCTCGCCACCACGCCCTATGCGGCCTACCACTTTCATCGGGTCGCGCCCTACGGCGTGCTCGCCAACCTGCTCGCCATGCCGGTCGTTTCCGGCTGGGTGATGCCGATGGGCCTCATCGGTCTCATCGCCATGCCGTTCGGATTCGATGCCGAATTCTGGCGGCAAATGGGTTACGGCATCGACTGGATGGATGCGGTCGCGCTCTGGGTGGCGGGCCTGCCCGGCGCATTCGGCCGCGTCAACTCCTTCGGCACCGGGCCGTTGTTGCTGGCGACGGCGGGCCTGCTGGCGATCGGGCTCCTCAAGACGCCGCTGCGCTGGAGCGGCGCCGTGCTCACGGTGCTCGTCATCATCTGGGCGGCGCGCGCGCCGGTGCCGGACATTCTGGTTGCCGGCGACGGCCGGACATTCGCGGTACGCGGCGCGGACGGCCGGCTCGCCTTCCACCACGCCGGCGGCGATGCGTTCGCCATCCACGAATGGCTCGCCGCCGACTCCGACGGGCGCGACGCCCGCGACCCCGGGCTCGGTAACGGCATCAGCTGCGACCCGTCCGGGTGTATCGGCAAGCTCGTGGACGGCCGGCTGGTTGCCTACG
The DNA here is from genome assembly GCA_050011955.1 of Xanthobacteraceae bacterium. Classification (GTDB taxonomy): domain Bacteria; phylum Pseudomonadota; class Alphaproteobacteria; order Rhizobiales; family Xanthobacteraceae; genus BOG-931. The sequence goes on along the minus strand of JBEKIC010000007.1, from coordinate 60,764 downwards.
CGCTGACGCCGGACGCATTCGAGGAGGATTGCCGGCGCGCGACAATCATCGTCGCAACGCGCGACGCGCCGCCCGACTATGCCGCGACCGTGATCGGGCGCAGCCTCTGGCGCGCGCGGGGAGCGCTGGCGTTGCGCCGCGATGGCGCGGGCTTTGTGATCGATTCGGCGCGGCCGCCGAATTTCGATCGGCCCTGGGCGCCGCGCCAGACGCGGGCTTCGACCGCTAGCACATCCGACGAAACAGCAAACGCTTCCGCAAATTCACGGACACCGCCGCGCGACGCGACACCGAAGCCTGAGGATCTGGAGGCGGGAGATTGATTCAATTCCGCGTCATTTCGGGGTGCCAGACTAACCACAAACAGCGAAACGCCGCAGCAAGACGAGAAGTGCGTGATAGTCCCGTGAAGCACGGAGCCTGACGGCGATGCCGTATTCGGAAGCCGATCTTCGAGCCGCAGCGAGCGCCGGCGTGATCGATGCCGCGGATTTGGCGCGGCTTCTCGCATTCCTGTCGAAGCCATCGCCGGCAGATGCAGCGCTGCCAGCCGAAAAGTTCGACGTTGCGCATTTGCTTTGGTACGCGGGCGCTTTGATCGTGATCGGTGCCATGGGTCTCTATACGACTCTGGCATTTGCGCAAATGGGCGGTCGCGCGCTCACCGCTTGCGCCGTCGTTTATGCAGTCGCCTTGACCTGGGCCGGCAATTACCTCTGGCACCGCAAGAATCTGCGCGTGCCGGGAGGGCTCCTGATCGCCATCGCGGTGTCGATGGCGCCGCTTGCCGTCTTGGGCGTTCAGACGGAGCTGGGCGCGTGGGGCGAGTTCGGCAATCCCGGCACGATTCATGACCTCTATGAATGGGTCCAAGGCAGCTTTATTTTCATGGAAATCGCAACCGTCATTGCCGGCGTCGTTGCGCTCCACTTTTACCGCTTTCCCTTCATCGTCGCGATCATCGCCGCCGCGCTGTGGTTCATGTCGATGGATCTGACCCCCTGGATCTTCGGCACCGATCAAATCGACGGTGAGATGCGGCGCAAGGTGTCCATATGGTTCGGGCTCGCCATGCTCGCGGTCGCCTGGGATGTCGACTACCGCAGCCGCAGCAGCGACTTTGCCTTCTGGCTGCACCTGTTCGGCTTGCTAGCGTTTTGGGGCGGTATCACCGCGACCGAAGGGGCGACCGAGGTCGGCAAAGCCATCTATTGCCTGTTCAATGTTGGCCTGTTGTTCGTGGCGGTGATCATCATGCGGCGGGCCTATGCGGTGTTCGGCGCGTTCGGCATCACCCTCTATCTCGGCAATCTCGCCGAAGTGGTGTTCAAGGACTCGCTGTTGTTTCCGTTCGCATTGTCGCTGATCGGAATCGCCGTCATCACTAGCGGCCTCCTCTATTATCGCAAGGAGGCAGCGATCGCCGCCTGGCTTTCGGCGAGCCTGCCGCAGGCCGTGTTGCGATTGCGGCCCGACGTTCATGCGCGATGACGAAGGCGTTGGTGCCTAATACCTGCGGAACAGCCCGACCAGCTTGCCCTGAATGCGTACGCGGTTAGGCGGCAGGATGCGCACCTCGTAAGCGGTATTGGCGGGCTCGAGCGCGATCGAGGCACCACGCCGCCGGAAACGCTTGAGCGTTGCTTCCTCGTCGTCGATCAGGGCAACGACGATGTCGCCGGTGTCGGCGGCATCGCTGCGTTTCAAAAGCGCGATGTCGCCGTCGAGAATTCCCGCCTCGATCATCGAATCGCCGCGCACTTCGAGCGCGAAATGCTCGCCCGTGGTCAAAAGGTCGGACGGCATATTGATGGTGTGGCTGCGGGTCTGGATCGCTTCGATCGGCGTGCCCGCGGCAATGCGGCCCATCACCGGCACGGCGACGGGCCGGCCGCCTTCGTCTTCCGAGGCGGTGCGCACGCGGCCGAGATTTCCTTCGATGACGCTCGGCGTAAACCCCCGCGCGCGGCTTGAACCGAAACCGTGGGCCACTGACTCAGGCAACTTGATCACCTCGATCGCCCGCGCCCGATTGGGCAAGCGGCGGATGAAGCCCCGCTCCTCGAGCGCGGTGATCAGCCGGTGAATGCCGGACTTCGAGCGCAGGTCGAGGGCATCCTTCATTTCGTCGAACGAAGGTGGAACTCCGGCCTCCTTGAGGCGCTCGTGGATGAAACGCAAGAGTTCAGCTTGCTTGCGTGTGAGCATTGGCGCTTCCCCTAGCTGCCCGGCCGCGGCCGAAACAAATCATGAACGGACACTATCCGTTCCATATGTGTTCTGCAACCATTTAATTTGAAGTGAAGAAAACGGGGGTCGCGCCAAACGCCCGCTTAACGCTGGAACTTAATGATCGGGCAACGGCTGCCGGCTTTCGCTGTCCCCTCGTAAGGGTTTCGGATCAAAAGACAATCGGCCTTCGCCAATGGCAGCATCATGGAGCTGTCCTGGACCGGCCTGGACCGGGAAGGCCAGCGCGATCCCGCTATCGGAACCCTTGCTTCGCGCCCCACGCTGGCTGGATGGCGGCAACACCGCCCTGACGCAACGCCGATTCGGTTCGCGAAGTCGTTCTTCAGGCAGCCCTTGGCCGTGCATCGGGTGGGCGACCGGGCGGGTGGACGATGCTGTTTTTAGAGCCGTGTGGCCCGCGTACAACGGACTAACGCGGCCAAAAGCGTTACTGTCTGGCTGCTCACTTTTGCGATTCCTTGTAGAGGAGACTGCATGAATAGAGTTCTGGTGGCTTCTCTTTCTTTGCTCACCTTTTCTTTGTTCTCATTGCTGTCGGGCTCGGTGCTGGCAGCCGACATGCCTGCGGCACCGTCAACCTACAAGGCGCCACCCCCGGCGCCGGTCTATAGCTGGACTGGATTTTATGTGAACGCCGGCGGCGGCTATGGCATGTGGGCAGCTGATACCACGACGGTCATTCCGGCCGGCTTCGCCGGTGCGGGGACCTGCATCCTTTGTGTCCCGCAAACCCAAGGCGGCCAGGGCTATTTCGGCAGAGTGGGCCTCGGCTACGATTATCAGTTCAGCGTTCCTATCGGACACTGGACTCCTCAATTCGTGGCCGGTCCATTCGCCGACACGGACTTCTCCAGTCTCAAGGGCACCATCCAGGACCAGAACCCGTTCTTTGCGGGCACGACAACGGAAAACTGGTCGTGGGCGGCCGGCGCGCGCATGGGCGTGTTGGTGACGCCGCAGATTCTGTCCTACGTCAACGGCGGGTACACACAGACGCACTTTACCAGTGCGACAATGGTCACCACGTTTCCCGGCCCGGCGACAGGCTTCTCGACGCCGGCGTTCTCGGCGGGGGGCTGGTTCCTTGGCGGCGGCGTGGAGACCACGTTAGCGCCCATCTTGCCTGCCGGTTGGTTCTTGCGCAGCGAATATCGCTATGCGTCCTACGGTACCCAAAATCTCTCGGACACCTGCGCGACACCGGCCTTGTGCGGGGCGGGCGTCGCTGCCACCATCACATTTCACCCCGCAGTGCAAACCATCAGCACGGAACTCGTCTACAAGTTTAATTCGCCGGTGGCGGGCGCAACAGCTGACCTGCCGCCCATGGCCTACAAGGCCCGACCCTTGCCCGCGTCGGCACCTAGTTGGACAGGGATCTATCTGGATGCCGGCGGCGGCTATGGCATATGGGCGGCCGATACCACGACGGTCATTCCCGCCGGTTTCCCCGGCGCGGGGACCTGCATCCTTTGCGCAACGCAAACCCAAGGCGGCCAGGGTTATTTCGGAAGAGTGGGCGTCGGCTACGACTATCAGTTCAGCATCCCCATCGGACACTGGGCTCCTCAATTCGTGGCCGGGCCATTCGCCGACACGGACTTCTCCAGCCTCAAGGGCACCATCCAGGACCAGACCCCGTTCTTTGCCGGCACGACGACAGAAGACTGGTCGTGGGCGGTCGGCGCCCGCGTCGGGTGGCTGGCGACGCCGCAGATCCTGTCCTACGCCAACGGCGGCTATACACAGACGCACTTCACCAGCGCGGGCATGGTCTATACCGGTACGCCGAGCGGTCTTCCCGCCGGCACGGTCTCCGGGGCGTCGACGCCGGCGTTCTCGGCGGGGGGCTGGTTCCTCGGCGGTGGCGTGGAGACGACGTTAGCGCCGCTCTTGCCTGCCGGTTGGTTCTTGCGCAGCGAATACCGCTATGCGTACTACGGTAGCCAAAATCTCCCGGACACCTGCACGACACCTGCTTTGTGCGGGACGGCCGTCGCTGACACCATCACGTTCCACCCCACGGTACAGACGATCAGCGCCGCACTCGTCTACAAGTTCAACTGGTTCGGCGCCGTCAATCGCTGATCATCGAAGCTTCTTGACGATTGAAGCCCGGGGCTGCGTCCCCCGGGCTTTTTTGCATCGCTGCCAGTGCGCGACAATGACCGGTGGAATGCCTAGCGCTGGAATCGCACGATGGTGCAGCGGCTGCCCGCTTTCGCGGCCGGCTCGTTAGGCTTCCGGATCAACAAACAATCGGCCTTTGCCAGCGGCGCCATCATGGAGCTGTCCTGAACCGGGAAGGGGGTTGCCACCCAGCCCTCCGGACTTTCCTTCAGCGCCGCGCGCAGATAGTCGGCGCGCTCGTCATTCTGCGGAAGGTCGCAGCCGAGCAGCGCGGATTCGGTCGGCATGGTCAGATCGCGGCGTCCGGCGAGGCGGCGGATGAGCGGCACGAGGAACAGGAAGGCGCAGACAAAGGCCGAGACCGGGTTGCCGGGAACGCCGAGGACCTGCATCGCGCCGAGCCGGCCGTGCATCAGCGGACGGCCGGGCCGCAGCGCCAATTTCCAGAACGACAATTCCATGCCCTCGGCGGTAAAAGCCTTCTGCACCAGATCGTACTCGCCTACCGAAGCCCCGCCGGAGGTGATGAGAATGTCGGCGCCGCATTCGCGCGCGCGCCGGATCGCCGCGACCGTATCGTCGAGCCGGTCGGCGACGATGCCGAAGTCCACGGCCTCGGCGCCTTCCGCGCGCGCCAGCGCCGCGAACGCGAAGGTGTTGGAGCTGACGATCTGGCCGGGTCCGGGTTGCACGCCGGGCGGCACCAGCTCGTCGCCGGTCGCGAACATGGCGACTTTCGGCCGGCGGTGTACGGGAACGAGCGGATGGTTCATGGCGGCGGCGAGCGCAAGGTCGCGCGCGGTGAGCCGATGGCCGGCGGGCAGAAGCGCGTCGCCTTCTGTGAAGTCGAGCCCTTGCGCGCGGATGTGGCGACCCTTGGCAGCCGGCCGTTGCACCTCGACGCAATCGCCCTCGCGCTTGGTGAATTCCTGAATCACCACCGTGTCGGCGCCTTCGGGAACGACACCGCCGGTGAAAATGCGCGCCGCCTCACCGCGATCCACGGTGTGGGCAAAAGGCCGGCCGGCTGCGACCTCGCCGATGATTTTAAGGCGCGCCGGCGCGTTCGCTATATCGTCGGCGCGGACGGCATAACCGTCCATTGCCGATACGTCGGCCGGCGGCTGGGTGCGCCTGGCCTTGAGCGGCAAAGCCAGGACGCGGCCGTCGGCGTCGGCGAGCGGCGCTTCTTCGGCGGGAAGCGGCGCTGCGTGCGCGAGCACGCGTTCAAGCGCGTCAGCGACCGACAACAACGCCACCGCTTCACTCCTTTGCGCGATAATGACCGCTGCGGCCGCCGCGTTTCTCGACGAGCCGGATACCCTCGATGCGCATGCCGCGGTCGACCGCCTTCACCATGTCATAGATGGTCAGGCAGGCGATGGCGACGGCGGTCAGCGCCTCCATCTCGACGCCGGTTTGTCCCGTGACCTTGACCCGCGCGCTGACATGAATGCCGGGTAGCTTGGCGTCGGGCCTGAGATCGACCTCGACCTTGGAAATGGAAAGCGGGTGGCAGAGCGGGATCAATTCGTGGGTGCGCTTGGCTGCCATGATGCCGGCGATGCGCGCGGCGCCAAGGACGTCGCCCTTTTTGGCGTCGCCGCGTTGCACGACAGCGAGCGTCGTGGCTTGCATCAGCACGCGCCCCTCGGCGAGCGCTTGGCGTTCTGTCGCGGGCTTCGCCGAAACGTCCACCATGCGGGCCTCGCCGCGGGCGCCGAGATGCGTGAGATTTTTCCGCGGCGCCACGGCGTTCACCGCGCCGGAGCGAGCGCGGCGCTGCGGGTGAGCAGCGCGCGCGTTGCCGCGGCGACATCGTTCTGGCGCATCAAGCTTTCGCCGACGAGGAACGTCGAAATGCCGGCTTTGGCTAATCGCGCAAGATCGTCCGGCGCGAAGATGCCGCTTTCGGCGACGACGACATGGCCGGCCGGCACCGAGCCGATCAGGCGTTCGGAGGTTGCGAGCGTCGTCTCGAAGGTTTTCAGATTGCGGTTGTTGATGCCGATCAGTCGTGATTTCAGGCGCAGCGCGCGGGTCAGCTCGTGCTCGTCGTGGACCTCGACCAGCGCGTCCATGTCGAGCGCAAAGGCCGCCGCTTCGAGCTCCGCCGCGGCCGTATCGTCGACCGCCGCCATGATGATGAGGATGCAATCGGCGCCGGCGGCGCGCGCTTCCGCTACCTGGTAGGGCTCGTACATGAAATCCTTGCGCAGCACCGGCAAGCCGCAGGCCGCGCGCGCCGCGCGCAGATGATCGAGCGAGCCCTGGAACGAGGGCGCGTCGGTCAGCACGGACAGACACGTCGCGCCACCGGCCTGATAGGCTGCCGCCAGCGCCGGCGGATCGAATTTTTCGCGGATCAGTCCCTTCGACGGGCTCGCCTTCTTGATTTCGGCAATGAGCGCATAGTCGCGCGCCGCGAGCCGCCGCTCGATCGCGGCGAAAAATCCGCGCGGCGCGCTCGCCGCCTTGGCTTCCCATTCAAGCGCCGCCAGCGGCCGCCGGCGCTTTGCCGCGGCAATCTCTTCGCGCTTATAGACGGCGATGTCGGCGAGAATGTCAGCCATCGTTCGAGACCACGATCAGCCGCTCGAGCCGTGCTTCGGCTTCGCCGGAATCGACCGACTGGGCGGCAAGCTCGACGCCGTCCTTCAGCGTCTTGGCTTTGCCCGCGACCACCAGTCCCGCTGCGGCATTAAGGAGCGCGACGTGGCGAAACGCGGAATCCTTGCCGGCGAGGACGCCGCGCAAGGCGCCGGCATTCGCCGCCGCATCGCCGCCGCGCAAGGCTTCCGGCTTGGCGCGCGGCAGGCCGACGTCCTCGGGCGAAATCTCGAAGCTCGTGATGACGCCATTTTCGAGTGCGGCAACGCTGGTCGGGCCAGCGGTGGTGATCTCGTCGAGCCCGTCGGAGCCGTGCACCACCCAGGCCCGCTCGGCGCCGAGATTTTTCAAAACCTGCGCCAGCGGCTGCGTCCATTGCCGCGAGAACACGCCGACCATCTGCCGCCGCACGCCCGCCGGGTTGGAGAGCGGCCCGAGCAGGTTGAAGATTGTCCGCGTGCCGAGCTCGAGGCGGGTCGGCGCGACATTCTTCATCGCCGGATGATGCGCCGGCGCAAACATGAATCCGATCCCGGCCTCGCGGATGCAGCGCCCGATCGCCTCCGGCGTCAGATCGATATTGACGCCGAGCGCGGCGAGCACGTCGGCCGCGCCCGAGCGCGACGACAGCGCCCGATTGCCGTGCTTGGCGACCGGAACGCCGGCGCCGGCGACGATCAGCGCGGCGCAGGTGGAGATGTTGAACGAGCCCGAGGCATCGCCGCCGGTGCCGACAACATCGACGGCGTCGGGCGGCGCCGCCACCCGCAGCATTTTGGCGCGCATGGCGGAGACTGCGCCGGTGATTTCTTCGACGGTCTCGCCGCGCACGCGCAGCGCCATCAATAGTCCGCCCATCTGCGAGGGCGTCGCTTCGCCCGACATCATCTGCTCGAAGGCGCCGGCCGCTTCCTCGCGCGTTAGCGCCGCGCCGGTCGCGACCTTGCCGATGAGGGCCCTGAATGCGTCGGTCATGATCGGACTCTCAATTCGCCCGCGCCGGCATTTTTCGCGGCGCGGTCTGCGGTGCGCTTTGCGTGCTTTGCCGCCGGCCGCTCGACGCATTCCAGGACGCGGCGATGTCGAGAAAGTTTTGCAGTATCAGGTGGCCATGCTCCGAGGCGATGCTCTCGGGATGAAATTGCACGCCGTGCACCGGCAGGTTTTTGTGCGCGACCCCCATGATGAGGCCGTCCTCGGTGTCCGCGGTCACCGTCAGCTCGTCCGGCAGGCTGCCGCGGTCGATCACCAGCGAATGATAGCGGGTCGCCCAGAACGGCGCGTTGATGCCGCGAAAAATTCCGCTGCTGCCATGGCGGATCTCCGACAGCTTGCCGTGCACCGGCAGCGGCGCCCGCACCACCTTGCCGCCGAAGGCGTCCCCGATCGCCTGGTGGCCGAGACAGACGCCAAGGATCGGGATTTTGGCGGAAACTGCCGCGATCAGGTCGAGGCAGATGCCCGCCTCTTTCGGCGTGCAGGGGCCGGGCGAGAGCACGATGGCGTCCGGATCGGCGTCGACGACGGCGGCGCTGGTGATCTTGTCGTTACGGTGGACGCGGACCTCCGCCCCCAGTTCACCGAGATAGTGCACCAGGTTGAAGGCGAAGCTGTCGTAATTGTCGATCAGGACGATCATGATGCCCGAACCAAACGTCTGGCCGGGGTCTTAGCGCAATTCGCGCGCGGATGAAACGTTGCCCGCGCCGCAGCCCTCACCGCGCCAAAACCGGGCGCGCCAGCGCGCGCCACGGGCCGCCATCGGCGGGGTAAACGAGACGGGGAGTTAGCGCGCGGAATCTCGCGCCGCCGCCAGGCGATCCGCCGAAACCAGGCGCACCTCGCGGGCCTGGCCATACGGATGGCGCGTGTCGCGCAAGCAGGCGGCTTCGAAATAGGGCCAAGCTTGTTTCGAGCAGTCCTTCGCCAGCGGTCGCGTATCGGCCCGATCGGCTTTGGCGCCGGGCAGCGATCCACGGGCTTCGACCTGGGGTGACAGACTGAGGGTGCCCACGAACGAGGCCGCTACGATCGCAGCGGCGGCGATGGCGTAAACGGTTTTGAGCATGACACCGGTCCCTGTGATGCGCCCTTTTCTGCGGAGGGTCGCGGCTTGACTGGGTGGCATTCTGGTCAGCACAAGCCATGTCCTCGTTGATGGCCGTCACAATTTTGCCGTTTCCAACACCGCCCTGAAAACCAACGTGAATTGCCAAAGTTTCCGTGCGCGCCGCCAATTTTTCCGTCCTCCCCTGATGACAAGTTCACACCGCGCCTTGCGGCGCGGCCGGGCGCGGGCTAGACCGCCGCCATGCCGCGCATAGCCCTGTTCGCCGGGTCGTTCGATCCCATGACCAACGGTCACCTCGAGGTCGTGCGAAGCGCCGTGCGCCTCGCCGACCGCCTGGTGCTGGCCATCGGCATCCATCCCGGCAAGGCGCCGTTGTTCTCGGCCGAGGAACGGCTCGCCGTGCTGGAGGAGATTTGCGGACCGCTCGCCCGCGCTGCGGGCTGCGAAATCGCCTGCACCACCTTCGCCGACCTTGTCGTCACCGCGGCCCGGCGGGCCGGCGCCACGATGCTGATCCGCGGCGTGCGCGACGCCACCGATTTCGATTACGAGATGCAGATGGCCGGCATGAATGGCGCCATGGCGCCCGAAGTACAGACCGTATTCATTCCCGCTTCGCCGGCGGTGCGCCCGATCACCGCCACGTTGGTGCGGCAGATTGCCGGCATGGGGGGCGACGTCTCGGCCTTCGTGCCCGGGCCGGTTGCGGAGCGGCTGAAAAAGAAGTTCGCGAAAGGCTGAAAAATCTCATCCGGGAGATGACATGACCCGCATCCTTGCCGTACTGTTCGCCATTATGTGTGCAGCACCAGTTCTTGCCGAAACCCTCCCGCCCGGTCTCGACCCGCAAAACACGCTCTACCTCGACACCAAATACGGCCGGGTGATCATCAAGTTGAATACCGAAGTGGCTCCGCTCCACGCCGAGCGGCTGAAATTGCTCGCCCGCGAGCATTTTTACGACAACGTACCGTTCCATCGCGTCATCGACGGCTTCATGGCGCAGACCGGCGATGGCAAATACGGCAACGGCACCGGCGGTTCGAAATACCCGGACCTCAAGGCCGAGTTCTCTCAGGTGCCGTTCAAGCGCGGAACCGTCGGCATGGCCCGCGCCGGCAATCCCAATTCGGCCAACAGCCAGTTTTTCATCATGTTCGCCGACGGCTCGTTCCTCAACGGCCAGTACACGGTGGTTGGCGAGGTCGTCCGCGGCATGGACGCAGTCGACAAGCTCAAACGCGGCGAGCCGCCGGCCGATCCCGACCGCATCATCCATATGCAGGTGGCGGCCGACGCCAAGCCGTAAGGCAAGTAGTAACGATCCATGCGCGCGGCCGGCAAGACGATTGTTGCGGTCTGCGCGACCATCGGCCTTGGCTGCCTTGGCGGGCTGCCTGCGGCGGGCCAAACATCGAAACTGAATCGTTTGCCGCCGGCGCGGGCGCCTTGCAGCGTCTTGAGCGGGCACCCCTGTCATCCGTCATTCTGCGGCGTCTTCCATCGCGGCCCGTGCTTTCCCTATGACCTGCCGCCGCTCGGCGAGTCGTTGCGGCTGACCATCGTCTCGACCGATGACAACGACCCGACGGGCAAGCCGGCCGGCGGCGCCGACACGAGTGCCGGCGAGCATGATGCGAGTAAGGACGATCACGCGCTCGATACGATCCGCGACATGTTCGCGGCATTGCGGGCGTGCTGGATTCCGCCGCCGAAGGATGAAGCGCGGCACGGCATGGAATACACCATCCGCTTCGCGTTTAAGCGCGACGGCGAGATGATCGCCCCGCCGCGCATGACCTATGCGAGCCACGATGCGCCGGCCGACGTGCGCAATGTCTATCGCGACGCCGTGAACGCCGCGCTTGCGCGCTGCACGCCGCTCCATTTCAGCGAAGGCATGGGCGACGCCGTCGCCGGGCGCCCGATCGCCATCCGCTTCGTCGACGACCGCACCATCGGCGACAAGTCCGGAAAATAGCTTCGCATCTCCGCTCATTCCCGCGCCGGCGGGAATCCAGTAGGAGTGGGGGCATGCGCACAGACCTGTTCGATTTCACCTTGCCCGAGGACCGCATCGCGCTGCGACCGGTTTCTCCGCGCGATGCCGCGCGGCTCCTCGTGGTGCGGGGAGGCGCGGCGACCGAGCTCGAGGACCGCACGATGCGCGACTTGCCGGGTCTGCTGCGGGCCGGCGATGCGCTGGTCGTCAACGACACCAAAGTGATTCCGGCGAGCCTCACTGGCCGCCGCATCGGCCGCGGCGATCGGGAGCCTGCCATCGCCGCGACGCTGATCGAGCGGCTCGACGGCTCGCGCTGGAACGCCTTGGTGAAACCGGGCAAGCGCCTCGCGATCGGCGACGTCGTGCGTTTCGGCAGCGAGGGCCGGGTGTGCTTCCTCGACCAGCTCGACGCCACCGTCGAGGCCAAAGGGGAGGGCGGCGCGGTGACGCTCGCCTTCGCCTTTCATGGCGCCGTACTCGATCAGGCGCTGGCGGAGCGCGGCGACATGCCTTTGCCGCCTTATATTGCCGGCCGCCGCCCGGTCGACGAGCGCGACCGCACCGACTACCAGACCATGTTCGTGCGCGAGGAGGGTTCCGTGGCGGCGCCGACCGCCGGTCTGCACTTCACCGACGCCCTCGTGCAGGATTTGCGCACGCGCGGCATTGCGCTGCATCGCCTGACGCTGCATGTCGGCCCCGGCACCTTCCTGCCGGTCAAGGCCGAAGACACGTCCGCTCACCATATGCAGCCGGAATGGGGTGTCGTCAGCGCCGAGACCGCGGCGGCGCTCAATGCCACGCGGCGCGCCGGCGGACGCATCGTGGCGGTCGGCTCGACCGCGCTGCGGCTACTGGAAAGCGCGGCGGCGGAGGACGGCACGCTGGCGGCATTTTCCGGCGAGACCGCGCTGTTCATCACGCCGGGCTACCGCTTTCGCGCGGTCGACGCGATGCTGACCAATTTCCATCTGCCGCGCTCGACCTTGTTCATGCTGGTGAGCGCTTTCTGCGGGCTGCCAACGATGCAGCGCGCCTACGCGCATGCCATCGAAACCGGCTACCGGTTCTATTCCTACGGCGATGCTTGTTTGTTGTTCCGGGAGGTTCGTTAGAGCGCGTCCAGGAAAAGTGGAAACCGGTTTTCCGTCCGGACGCGCGATAAAACAAGAACTTAGAGCGGGATGACGATTCGAAGATAAGTCATCCCGCTCTAGCTGCGGGTGCCGGAGAACGAAGAGCTGCCGAACGCTCCCAGTTTCACGCTGCCGCTGATGTTATCACCATTGATCGTGCCGGTGAATTCGAGCGTCATTGGCATGGGGTCGGTGATCGATACCTTCCACGACGCTTCGTTGCCATTGACCGTACCGTCGAAAATGTCCGCCGAATTTCCCTCGGTCGCTTGGCTACCCGTGAGCGCATTGCCGTCGGTCTTCACCGAAAGGGTGGCCTGACGGTCGCCCATTGGCGTCAACACCAAGAGATTCCAGTTGCCATCTGCGCTCATGTAACGATCCTTTCAACTTTGGTGAAGCTATAACCTCGGATCGGAACGTGTTCAAGCTGCGCGAACCACGAACCCGGTGAATCTTCGCATTGAGGACGGAAGCGGCATGCGCCAGTCGTTGCGACTTCATCCGGACTCGCTCTGCCTCGCCGCGGCACACGTCGAAGTGGAGGTTGCGCGTCCCCGCGCCGGCAGCTTGATGCTCTCGTATGTCGTGACCGGCAAGATCGGCGATCTGCGCCTGCCGCCGGTCTCTGCGGCCGCGCGTACCGACGCGCTTTGGCGGCACACTTGCTTCGAGGCGTTCGTGCGTCATGTGCCAGGCGAAGCGTACTACGAATTCAACTTTGCGCCCTCGACCCAATGGGCGGCGTATCGGTTCGATCGCTATCGCAGCGGGATGCGTGTGGCGACCGAAATCAGCGCGCCCCGCATCGACGTGCAATCGGCGCCCGAGCGCTACACTCTGCACGCCGTGCTCGATTTATCGCGCTTGCCGCACGATGCCGCATGGCGTCTTGGTCTGGCGGCGGTGATCGAAGAAACAAGCGGCCGCAAATCCTATTGGGCCTTGGCGCATCCGCCCGGCAAGCCGGACTTTCATCATTCCGATTGCTTTGCGTGTGAATTTTCTTAAGCGTAGCACCCATGCAATTTGGCATCGATCGATTGATCGCCAAAGGTGATTTGCGCGCACCGCTGCGCGGCCGGCGCGTGGCCTTGCTCGCGCATCCGGCTTCGGTCACGGCCGACCTGACGCATTCGCTCGATGCGCTCGCCGCCGCGTTCGGTCCGCAGCATGGGCTGCGCGGCGACAAGCAGGACAACATGATCGAGTCGCCGGATTTTTACGATCCGGTGCTCGGCATCCCGGTCTTCAGCCTGTACGGCGACGTGCGCAGGCCGACGGACGCGATGATGGATACGTTCGATGTCGTCCTCGTCGACCTGCAGGATCTGGGCTGCCGGATTTATACGTTCATCACCACGCTGCGTTACATCCTCGAAGCGGCGGGGCCACGCGGCAAGGCGGTGTGGGTGCTGGACCGGCCAAATCCGGTCGGCCGGCCGGTCGAAGGTTTTCGATTGCGCGAGGGCTGGGAAAGCTTTGTCGGTGCCGGACCCTTGCCGATGCGCCATGGGCTCACGCTCGGCGAGCTCGGGTCGTGGTTTGTCAAAACACTCAAGCTCGATGTCGACTATCGCGTCGTCGAGATGCAAGGCTGGCAGCCCGACGCCGCGCCCGGCTTCGGCTGGCCGCTCGGCGAGCGCGCCTGGATCAATCCCAGCCCCAACGCGCCGAATCTGTGGATGGCGCGCGCCTATGCCGGCACGGTGATGGTCGAGGGCACGACGCTTTCGGAAGGCCGCGGCACCACGCGGCCGCTCGAACTGTTCGGCGCGCCCGATATCGATGCGCGGGCGGTGATCAAGGAGATGCACGCGCTGGCACCGCACTGGCTTCACGGCTGCCGCCTACGCGAATGCTGGTTCGAACCCGCGTTTCACAAGCATGCCGGCAAGCTGTGCAATGGCGTGCAGATTCATACCGAAGGCCCGTTCTACGATCATCAGGCGTTCAAGCCCTGGCGTATCCAGGCGCTCGCCTTGAAGGCGATCCGCCGCCTGTATCCCGACTATCCGCTCTGGCGGGATTTCGCCTACGAGTACGAGCATGGCAAACGCGCCATCGATGTGATCAACGGCAGCCCGTTGCTGCGAGAGTGGGTCGACGATGCTGCCGCGACACCGCAAGACCTGGATGCGCTGGCGATGCCGGATGAGGAGGATTGGGTGCGGGAGCGGGAGGGGCACCTACGCTATTGAACACCAGGCGCAGCAGAGAGCCCGCTGATGATCTCACTGGCTCCTGGTGCCGGCTCGTCAAACGGCCTGGAGGATCTGTTTGGCCTTTTCGAGTGACGTTTTGGCCATCGCAGCGTAGCGATCTTTAATCATTAGTTGCGCGATTGCGCCGTTCACAAAGTCCGGGTTCAATTTGGTTATCGTTGCGAGCGCCAGCGTGACTTCCGCGCGGTACGGCTTTAGTGCCGTGATTATCGAAGCGGCGTGCTGTTCACCCGCTGCGGCGATATCGAAGATATCGCGGGGCTTGATACTGGCTCCTCGATAATGGATTTTCTTGGTGATGATCTCGGGAATGGTATCTAGCAGAATGGTTTCGCCCTCAACGACATCCTGCTTTGTCGGCGAAGCAGTCAGTGCACCTGCAACAATGAAGTCGATCTCGCCAATTTTATCGAACCCTAATTTTAGAAAGCGAGCTCCGTCGCCCTTGCAATCGGACGGTGGAATCTCGAATTTAAAATCACGCTTTTCAGGATCAAGAAGTGAGAGTAACTGCGGATCATTCAGGAAAATGTCTACGTCATGACTTTCGCGATGACCGATTTGCAGCATCAACGCGGTGCCACCGCCGAGCGTCCAATGGTCAATGACGGGATGCTCTGAGTTGACTTGCCGGATGAGCGCGCACGCTATGCGGAAGAGCAGCGCCCAATCCGGCTGAGGTTTGGCGGTGCTCACGCAGCCAGCGGGTAGGACTCGCCCGAATATTCGGCGAACGCCTTCGCGGCGGCCACAAGGGCCGCGTAAGGGATATCGAATGACTTGGCAAAGCCTACTTGAAGTGCGGGATCGACTTCACCAAAAAACGACGACATATGACCTGGCTTGGCCTTCGCCGCATTCTGGTCCATCAGGCAATGGGCGAGCGTCGGCGCGTCTAGCTGTTCGCTATAAGGCGCATTCACAGTCGTGAGGACTAGCGTCGTGTTCTTCATTTGCTCAAGCCTAGCGAGCCATTATGTAGTGCAGGCCATTACATAGGCAATCCCAGTAATCGCAATATTAAACTGCGGGGCCTTGGAAGGATATGTCCGATCAGCGACTTGGTCAGACGCGGCACCGCCCAGCCCACGTTGGCGCGGCCGGGGACGTAGGCTAATGATCCCGCGCCCCACAGGACGCGACTGATGCCCTTCTTCTTCCGCCTCACGGCCACCGACGGCGCGGCGCGCGCCGGCGAAATGACGACGGCGCACGGTGTCGTGCACACGCCGGCGTTCATGCCGGTCGGCACGCAGGCCGCGGTCAAGGGGGTGCATCACGACGACGTGCGCGCCTCCGGCGCCGAGATTCTGCTCGGCAATACCTATCATCTGATGCTGCGGCCTTCCGCCGAGCGGATCGCCGCGCTCGGCGGGCTGCACGCCTTCATGCGCTGGCCGTATCCGATCCTCACCGATTCCGGCGGCTTCCAGGTGATGTCGCTGGCGCCGCTGCGCAAGATCACGGAGGAGGGCGTCACCTTCCGCTCCCACATCGACGGCGCCATGGTGGAGCTGTCGCCGGAGCGCGCCATGGAGGTGCAGATCCTGCTCGGCTCCGACATCGCCATGCAGCTCGACGAATGCGTCAAGCTTCCGGCCGAGCGGCGCGATATCGAGCGCGCCGTGACGCTGTCGCTGCGCTGGGCCGAGCGCTGCAAACGCGCCTTCGCAGGCGCCGCGCCCGGCCGCGCGCTGTTCGGCATCGTGCAGGGCGGCGACGACCAAACATTGCGCGCGGAGAGCGCACGCGCGCTCACCGATATCGGCTTCGACGGCTACGCCATCGGCGGGCTGGCCGTCGGCGAGACGCAGGAGGTGATGCTGAAAATCGTCGCCGAGACCGCGCCGGCACTGCCGGCCGAGCGGCCGCGCTATCTGATGGGCGTCGGCACGCCGGCCGACCTCCTCGAAGCGGTGGCGCGCGGCATCGATATGTTCGATTGTGTGCTGCCGACGCGCAACGGCCGCCACGGCCTTGCCTTCACGCGGTTCGGCCCGATCAACATCAAGAATGCGCACCACGCCGACGATCCGCGGCCGCTCGACGCGGAAAGCCGCTGTCCGGCGGCGCGCGATTTTTCGCGCGCCTATCTGCATCACCTGTTCCGCAGCGGCGAGACGCTCGGCGGCACGCTCCTCTCGCTCATCAATCTCTACTATTACCAGGACCTGATGGCCGGCGCCCGCGCGGCCATCGCGGCCGGCCGCTTCGCCGACTATGTCGCCGAAACGAGAGAACAATGGACCGCGAAACGCGATCTTCGCGAGGACGACACCTAACAAAAAGAAACCCGCCGGCCGCAGAATACGCGGGGCCGGCGGGTCACTTTACGCGCTTGGTACTGACGCAACGAACCAACGTCACGCTACGCACGCAACGAACATCACATTCGCACTCTTGAACGCCCAGTCGCCATCCTGGTTCCGTTGCCGCGACAGCGACGGGCGTTTGGAGGGTCTGGCCCGGCCGCCACGCGCGGTGTCACTGGGTCCCGGGGGTGCACCCGACATGACGCAACACAACTAAAAGACCGTGCCTAGCGGGAGTCGCAAACCTCACGCGGCCACAAGGCGATCGATGTCACGAACTCGTGCGCGCAATCATCGCACGCCCAGGCGTGGCGGATCTGGCCTTTGTCGTTGAACTCGGACTCCTCGGCGATCAGCAAGACGCTCCCGCAGCGCGGGCAATTCGGTCGGCCTAAATCGTGGATCACGGCCTCACGGGCGTGACAGGCGAATTGGGTGCTCATCGTCGATCCTCCTCGACGCTCCCTCACCGCACCCCGATCTAGCCCTATAGTGCGGGATGGTGCGCGGAGTCTGTGGCGCCGGTACGACGGCTTTATGAAACTCCCGTGGCCTCCCGGCTTGAAAATTTGATTCAAAACATTCGCCTAGATCGCGGCGCGCATTGCCGAAATGCGGACGCCCAGCCATAATTTCGGCAAGCCGAGCCGACCAGCTAAATCTCTCGACGCCTCAATGCCAGCCGCGCACAATGGGTTTCATCGCCGATGCGCGCGAGCGCGGAATGGAGACTGCCATGAACGAGGTGAGGCACCGCACGATCGAGACCAATGGGATTGCTATGCACGTAGCCGAGCAGGGCGAAGGTCCGCTGGTCTTGCTGTGTCACGGCTTCCCGGAGTCCTGGTATTCCTGGCGCCATCAGCTCCGCGCCTTGGCCGAAGCGGGCTTTCACGCGGTCGCCCCGGACATGCGCGGTTATGGCCGCACCGATGCCCCGGCGGAGATCGAAAAATACACGCTGCTGCATCTGGTCGGCGACATGGTCGGCTTGTTGGATGCTTTGGGCGAAAAAACCGCAGTGATTGCCGGTCACGATTGGGGTGCGCCGGTCGCCTGGCACGCGGCGCTGCTGCGCCCCGACCGCTTTCGCGGCGTCATCGGGCTGAGCGTGCCGTTCCTGCTGAGAGGATCGAAGCGGCCAACCACCATGATGCCGCAGCGCGACGACGCGGTTTTCTATCAGCTTTATTTTCAGGAGCCCGGCGTGGCCGAGGCGGAGCTTGAACGCGATCCTCTATTGACCATTCGCGCCATGCTCTACGGAGCCTCGGGGGAAGCGTCGCGCCCACGCGCACCGGGCGAATCCGTCGGCATGGTGCCGCGCAAGGGCGGATTCCTCAGGGGCATGACCAGCCCGCCGCCGCTGCCGTCCTGGCTGTCGGACGAGGACGCGAAGTATTACGCCGAGGAGTTCAAGCGCACCGGCTTTCGCGGCGGCTTGAACTGGTACCGGAACATCGATCGCAACTGGGAGCTGCTGGCGCCCTTCGCAGGTCTGAAGGTGACGGTGCCCGCGCTCTACGTCGCCGGCGACCGCGACCTCGTTGTCGCCTTCCGCGCCGTCGACCAGCTCCTCCCCAGTCTCCCCAAATTCGTGCCCGAACTGCGCGGCACGATCATGCTGCCCGGCTGCGGCCACTGGACGCAGCAGGAGCGCGCGGGCGAGGTCAACGCCGCGATGATCGAGTTTCTCCGCGGCTTGGCCTGAGACGGCCTGTCGCGGAGCCGGGCGGGTGAAATCACAAAAATTCCTTGTTTCCGGCGCGACCGCGTCTCAAACGTGCGTTTGAATTTCAGTCGTTCGTTTGAAATGCACCGCAACGAGGTACCATGTTGGCGTTCCAAGAGTTGAAGCGGCCGGTCGGCCACCACACCCTGGTGCGGCCGCTCTGCCCGAACTGCGGACGGTCGATGCACTTCACGCGCACCACGCCGCGAACCGGCGGGCTTCCCGACCTGCGGACCTTCAGTTGCGGGGAGTGCGGCGTTTGGTCGACTGAAGCCGCCTCCGATCGCGGCGCGGCCTGAACGCTCGCGGCGGAAACTGAATGCGGCGGTGGACTATGACACCGCCGGAGTGAGCCCCAAGCGCATTTCGTCCCCCGGGCGCTTGGGGTTCTTTCCCTAAATGGTGAGCCGGCTGGGACTCGAACCCAGGACCCCGTGATTAAAAGTTATGCTCCGGGTCCTGGCGACGCCGAGCAGAGCGATGCGCTCGAACGCGAAAACCGGTTGATTCACCGAAGTTTTCCGCCAGTCCGCGCTTGCATTTCATTGCAACGCCGAGTAGGCCAGAGCGGAGGGTTTTTGTTACCTTAAATTACCTTCGCCGGCGCCTGGCGATCTTTTGCCGGACCCTGTGAATTCATCCTGATGCTCCGAGGGCATAGGTAACATGCGCAAGCTTACCGCTGCCGCGATCGAGCGGATCAAGCCGCCGGCGCGGGGCCAGGTCGACCACTTCGACAAGGGCTACCCGGGCTTCGGCCTGCGCTGCTCCTATCGCGGTGCCAAGACCTTCGTGCACGTCTATCGCCTGCATGGCAAACTGCACCGGGTCACACTCGGCCGCTGGCCGGCAATGCCGCTCGCCAAGGCGCGCGAGGCTTGGCGGCTTGGCCGCGAGGCGCTCGACAAAGGCGAGGATCCAGCGTTCAGCCTGCCCAAGCCGCCGGACACGTTCGCGGTGGTCGCCGACGAATGGCTGCGGCGCGACCAGGCGGGCAATCGCACCGTTGCCGATGTGGCGCGCATCATCGCCCGCGAGGTGACGCCGGCTTGGGGCGATCGCCTGATCACCACGGTAAACCGCCGCGACGTGCTCGAGCTGGTCGACGGGGTCGCTGATCGCGGCCACCCGATCGCCGCGCGTCGGCTCCATGCGCATCTGCATCGCCTGTTCCGCTGGTCGGTAGGTCGCGGCATTCTCGAGCGCAACCCGATGGCCGAGCTGCCCAAGCCCGGCGACGCGGTGCGCCGTGACCGCGTGCTTGGCGACGCTGAGATCGCCACAGTGTGGAAGGCGTGCGCGGCGATCGGCGCCGGCGAGCAATCCGGCGTGCCCGCCGGCTGGCCGTTCGGGCTGATCATTCGGCTGCTCCTCCTCACCGGCGCCCGCCGCGATGAGATCGGTGCGCTGCGCTGGTCGGAGATCGTAGGCGACGAGATTAGGCTCGCCGGCGTTCGCACCAAGAACGGCGAGCCGCACAACGTTCCTTTGTCGGCCGCCGCGGCCGAGCTGATCGGCACGCTGCCGCGCGTTGGCGAAAGCGACTATGTGTTCACCACTACGGGCGAGACGCATGTCACCGGCTGGTCGAAGGCCAAGCGCCTGCTCGACGAGGCGGCGGCGCAGATCAATGGCACGCCACTGGCTGGCGTTCGTGGGCGATACACCGCGGATGACGCGGACGCACACACAAAACATGCCGACACCGCAACGAAAAAGAAGATTTGGGCTGAAATAGCCAATCAAGCTTTGCAGGATGGAAAATCGGACGAGGCCGCGGTTGCGGAAGCAAACGAGGCCGTCGCCAAGATGCCCGCGCCGTGGCGTATCCACGATCTACGCCGCACCGTCGCGACGGGGATGCAACGTCTCGGTGTTTCCCTTCAAGTCATTGAGGCGGTGCTTGGCCATGTTTCCGGGTCGCGGGCGGGAATTGTCGGCGTCTATCAGCGCCACGCCTTTGATGCCGAAAAACGGGATGCTTTGGAAAAATGGTCAACCGAGATTGAGCGCATACTCGGCGAGAAGCCTACGACGGCGCAGCCCGCGAACGTCGTGGTGTTGCCGAAGCGTGCCGCAACCAAGGCATGATGATCCATGGATCACGTTCAGCAAAGAATACGACCGCGACCGGCGCCGCGCGCGAGGCCGGCGAGGGTTATCGAGCAATGGCAGCTCAATGCGGATCGTCGGAGAACCGTGGAGCGTACGCTGCGTGAGCTGAGTTGTAAGCTGGGCGATGCAGCGCGCCTGCCGGCCATCATAAACGCCGTCATTAACATTGAACTATTGCGCAACATCGCGCTGATCCAAAAGGAGGCCGAGTCGCGATCGCGCTCTACTTCGCGTCGAGAGCGCGAGTGCGAGACGCGCATCGCTGCCAAGGCAAGCAAATTGAGGAAGGAAATTGCAAAACATCCCCGGCTTGGGCGGTGGTCCGATGATTGGAGACAACAGCTACAGCAGCTCATTGCTCCCGTGCGGCATGATCCGCAGCCCCGGGCGAGATCAGCACAGGGCACGTTGCTTACGGGTCTGATAGACCTTTGGTGCGCTGCCGGTGGAGCGATGACGGCCTCGGTCAACTCGGAACAGGGCGGTCCCCTGATTCGTTTTTTAATCGCTTGCAGTAGCGACCTTTTCGATTTGACCGCAAGTGGCGCGCGCCAGCGCATTAGGACTTACAAGCGCGATCGGGCGAAAAAATAGTGAATTATCAAAGCAACGGACATGGTTAGCTCATGGCGTCTTTGGTCGTGATGAATTAACCATCTAGACGCCTCGCTTCGTTGCGTCCCAATGCAGGACAATTCGAAGTCGAGGCTTGCAATGAGACAATATCTTCCTGATCCGCTCGTCGCGCAGCGCTATAAGGTCCACGCCACAACCCTGTTTCGCTGGGACCAAAACGCGCAGCTCGGCTTTCCCAAGCCTATACGCATCAACGGTCGCAAGTATCGCGAGGTCGCTTCGCTCGACGCCTGGGACCAGCAGCGCGCAGGCGGTCAGCCGGCGGCGACGCCGGCGCGTGGAAGACGCTGATTGGGGAGGAGCAAGCGGGCGAAAGAACAAACGATTAGTCGCCTCGGTTTAGTGAGCGTGAACAAGCGTTTTCTTTGACAATCAAAAAAATGACCGGGCCGAAGCCCGGTCAAGTTTCCAAAGATTGACAATGCCAGACAAAGCACGATCGCGGCGCAGTCGCAAGCATTTTCGCAAATCTTCACCGGCGGCACGCAGGCGTCCGCGGCTGTCGAAGCGGCTGAACTCGCTCGCCGCGGCGGTCCACAATGCCGACAGCGTTGAGTTCCTCGCCGTACTACGATTGAGAGCGATAGCGATCCAAGCTCGTGCGGTTATCTCGAAATTGAACAGGTCTCAAGCCGCCAGTATTCAGCGCCGTGCTGAAGAGCGTCTGAAAGAGATGAGAAAGGCAGGCGCACCGCCAGTCGCTAGAGAGGCGATGCGGCGTGCCGAAGAGCGTCTGACAGAGACGACGGAGGAGCGGCGTGGTGAGGACGAAGTCGCCGGCGCTCATGAGGTCGTCGAAGCGGAGCCGGGAATAGAACATGACAATCGCCGGCGCCGACGTCCTCACAACAAGGCTATCGGAGATGTCCCCATCTTTCAGATGCACTCTATCGCCGACATCCGTGTCGGTGAGCGTCATCGGCGGGAGTTGGGCGACGTCGACGCGCTCGCCGCGAGCATCAAGGACGTGGGGCTGCTCCACCCTATCGTAATCGCGCCAGATGGCGCCCTCGTCGCCGGTCAGCGACGGGTGGAAGCTTGCAAGCGGCTCGGCTGGACCCACATCCCGGTCACCGTTGTCTATCTCGACGGTGAGAACGTTCGCGGGGAGTTCGCCGAGAACGCTGTACGAAAGGACTTCACACTTTCGGAGGCAGTCGCCATCAAGCGGGCGCTGGAACCGATCGAGCGGGCGAAGGCGAAGGAGCGGCAAGCAGCTGCTGGCCCGATCAGCGGTCGCGGGGCCAAGCCGACCGGTGGTGCCAAGTCGGCACAAGCGGTCAATGGCAAAACCCGCGACAGGTTGGCCGCCTTGACCGGCGTCAAGCGCACCACGCTCGCCAAGGCCGAGGCCATTGTCGATGCTGTTGAAGCGGAGCCGGAAAAGTTCGGCAAGCTCAAAGAAGACATGGACAAGTCGGGCCGCGTCGACGGCCCGTTCAAGCGTCTGCAGACGATGAAAGCGGCCGAGCAAATCCGCAAGGAGCCTCCGCCGCTACCCGGCAACGGTCCCTATCGCGCCGGCGTGTTCGATTGCGCGTGGGCGGCCGAGCCCGACGACGACGATCCGGACAGACTCGAGCGCGGTTATTATCCCTATCCGACGATGACGCCGGCGCAGTTTGCCGACTTCTGTTCGGTCGACGCAGCGAATATTTTGCACGACGACTTCGTCGGCGCGTTCTGGATCACGAACTTCCATCTGGTGCGCGGCGATCATCTGCAGGCGTTGGCCATCCTCAATCTCAAGCCGGTAACGCTATTGACCTGGCGCAAGAACATGCTCGGGCGGGGCCAGGTTGCGCGCGGCACCACGGAGCACATCATTATCGCCCGCCGCGGCAATACGGTGATCGAAACATTCCCGCGCACCGATTTCGAATGGCCGGTCGATAGGAAACATCATTCGCGTAAGCCACGGGCCTTCTTCGATCTGTTCGCCAAACACGTCGCGGCTCCCCGCTATGTCAGCTTCTTCGAGACCGTCGATCGCGGGCCGCTTTGGGATGGGCATGGCGACAAAGTCGCGAACGCGACGAAATTGTCCGAACGTCGCAACGAATTGGGGAAGCATGCAGCTCGGCCGGTGAAGCAAGATCATCCATGAGCGCTTTTTCGGTTTATGACGGCCAGCGTTGGCTCGGCTCGATCTACGAGCGTAGCGACGGATCCTACACCGCGAAAGATTCTGACGGCCGCAAACTCGGCACGTTCCACACGATCGAAAAAGCAGCCGCGGCGATCACTGACCTCGACGAGGTTTTAAACGCGTGCCGGAAAGACGCGGGCGGGGTCGCCCAATGAACCGCAGTGACGCCGACGCGGAAATTCCGAGCGCCATCATCGACTCGATTGCGAGCTGGCGGCGCACATTCGGGAACCTCAACGGCGCGGACAGCCGGCTACTCTTGCACCAGGCGGCGAGCGAGCTCCTGCGCGATCTTCTCGTCAATAGGAGTGCTTACCCGGCCAGTGACGCTGTCGCGCGGCATGAGGTCATGGACGCGTTAGAGGATTTTGCTGTCCTTGCTGGCATCCCGGCCGACGATGCGCAACACATCTTCGCCGAAGAAGTGCAAAATTGCGACAAGTCTCGAAAGCGACGACGCCGAGCGCGCGGCGCCGGTGACGGCGGCCCGGACGGCGGATCGGAACGGCCGATAATCAAAATCGTCGGGGGCAAGCTGCCGCAAATCGTCAATGAAGCGGAAGCCGCGCTGATAGCCGGCGCGCCGGATTTTTATCGTTTCGGGGACGCGCTGGTGCGGCCGGTGGTCGAGGAAGTACCTGCTTCCGACATGACGCGCACCAAAATCCATCGCCTGGTACCGATCACGAGGCCTTATTTGGTGGACGTGCTCACCGCGGTTGCGCGTTTCAAGAAGTTCGACCGCCGCAGCGAAACTTGGGCAAGTGTCAATTGCCCCGATCAGGTCGCCGAGGTTTATCTAGCCCGCGAGGGGCGTTGGCGGCTGCCGCCGCTCGTCGGTGTCATTAACACGCCGATGCTGCGCGCCGATTATTCGCTGCTCGACCAGCCGGGATATGACGTGCGCACCGCGCTGCTATATCGACCCGACGGCACGACGTTTGAGGCGGTGCCCGACCGGCCGAGCTGGGAGGACGCCGACCGCGCCTTGCGACGCATCGAAGATTTGGTTTCGACTTTTCCATTCGTGAGCGGCGCCGACGGGCCCGATCGCTCCGTTGCGGTCTCAGCGATTCTATCGGCGCTCGATCGTCGGGCGGTGCCGACGGCGCCGGCGCATGGCTTTTCGGCGCCCGTTGCAGGCTCCGGCAAATCGATGCTTGTCGACGTTACATCCGTGATCGTGACCGGCCAGCGAGCGCCGGTCATTGATCAGAGCAAGGATGACGCCGAAACAGATAAACGCCTGGTCGCGGCGTTGCTTCGCGGCGGCGCCATCGTCTCATTCGACAATGTCGACCGACCGCTCGACAGCTCGCTTTTTTGCCAGGCGCTGACGACGGTCGGCACGATGCAATTGCGTGTCCTCGGCTACAGTAGGGATGTCGTCGTGCCGAACAGCGCCATGTTTTTCATCACAGGCAACCACTTGACGCTCGCGGGCGATCTGACGCGGCGGGCACTGATCTGCCGGCTCGATCCCGGTTGCGAACGCCCCGAACTGCGCCAGTTCACTTCCGATCCAGTCGTGATGGCGAAAGAGCATCGGGCGGAATTAGTTATCGCCGGATTGACGGTGCTGCGCGCCTATTTCGTCGCCGGACAGCGCGTGACCATCACGCCCTTGGGGTCGTTCGAGGATTGGTCGCGGCGGGTACGCGAGGCGTTGGTATGGCTTAGGCGCCCGGATCCTTGCGAAACCATGGCGTTCATCCGCCGGGCGGACCCGGTGACGACGCTGCTCGCCGCACTGTTCGCCGCCTGGCGCAGCAGCATCGGCGTCGGAAAGGCGATCACCGTCCAGGCCCTCGTCGAAATGGCCGACCGCGTCACGCCTGATGGCGGCGCTTGTTATCCGGACCTACGCGATGCGTTAGTCGCCATCGCCGGCGAAGGGCGCGGCAGTGAAATCAATGCGCGCGGCCTCGGCAAGTGGCTGAGCAAATACGAGGATCGGGTCACGGACGGTGTGAAGATCACGCGGCGCGCCGTCACAACGGCGACGGTGCAGTGGGTTCTAAGCGACATGGTTTCGTAGGTCTGAATCGGTTTCTCTAAGGCAGGCGCGAGAAAATGTCAGGACAAATTATAGAGAATGGCTGGCGCAAACCGATCGAAACCGACGATACCTATTCGCTGGATGGGGTTGGCGCGCTAATACGGTATCCGCGCCTTGGCTACGCCCTATGGAGTGCTACCCGAACGCATAGGGCGCGACGCCAAGGGCAACGGCTAGGGTCCTTCCTGAAGGGGAGGGCCAAGACGGGTCGCGCCCGCGCGCGCCCTATATCTAGTGCCAGAATGCGCCAGGGCGACTCAGCAGCAGTCTCTCTTCGCTCGGTCTTTTCTAGGGCCTCACGCAGCAGCGGTCGCGCGCGCTTTGGCGAAATCTGCACCCTTGCGGCGACGTTTTTGGTGCGAACTGAAACGATGCTTGGGCGCCCCTGCGCTCGAATCCACGGACTATTCACCGACTGTCTGCTCGGACGAGGGGACTCATGGCAACACTAGCTGAGGCTGCGCGCCACCTTTTTCTCGATGAAGCGGAATTTTTGGAGCTCGTTGAAAATGGCGTAATCGAGCGGAATGCCGACGGCAGCTTTGACCTCCCATCTGCTCGGACGACGGGACTGGCAACACTAGCTGAGGTTGCGAGCCACGTTTGTCTCGATGAAGCGGAATTTTTGGAGCTCGTTGAAAATGGCGTAATCGAGCGGAATGCCGACGGCAGCTTTGACCTCGAGGTGGTGCGTGAAAGCTATCTCCGCCACTTGCGCATAATCGCGGGTGAGGTGGGAGGGATCAAGTTACCATGGCGACAATAGCTGAAGCCGCCCGTCACATTGATCTCGGTGAGCGGCGGTTTTTTGAATTGCTTGATGATGGCGTGATCGAGCGCAAGAGCCCGGCCGCTTACGATCTCGATGAGGTGCGCGTTACCTACATTCGCCACGTCCGCAAAGTTGCTGCCGGCCGCGGCGCTGAGAAAGGCAGCGATCTGGCGGCCGAGCGCGCCAAGCTGGCCCGGGAGCAGACGGAAATCGCCGCGAGGCGCAACGCCGTCGAGCGCGGTGAGCTCGTCTCGATCGAGGAAGTGGGCCGCCAGATCGAAGAGGAATACGGCGTGGTGCGCCAGCGGCTGCTCGCTATTCCGGGAACCTTGGCCGACTCACTTGTGAGCCTCGATCGCGCCAGTATCGAGTCCGCACTCCACGAGGCAATCAAAGACGCGCTCACCGAATTACATGATCCCACTGATCTCGACGGTCAAAAAAAATGAGTGATTGCGACGCTGCGGCCAAAATTCACGAATGCCTGATCGCCGCCGCACCGGAGCTGGCGGCGAAGCTCGCGGCCTCGATCGCGCCGCCAGCACAATCGGTGCCAGATTGGATGCAGGATTTGGATTCCGGCGAGTTGTTGACGACTTTGGACGCGGCGGAAATCTGTGGCGTGCAGCCCGAGGCGATTAGGAAGCGCTGCCAAGACCTCGAAGAACTCGGGACCCCGATCGGCCGATGTGTCTCCGGAAAGATTTGGCTCGTATCGAAGCGTTTGCTTCTCGCCGACATAGAGCAGCGCAAAGGCGAGCACGGTCGCCTGGTCGCCGAGAGCAGGGCAGAAAAAATGCCAAAAGTTGGGCTAGCCCAAGAAATTCGCCTTTCGAAATAGCCAAAAGTTGGGCCAGCCCAACTTGGCGCGTGCCCGACTCGTCGCATGATCATCGCCTGGAAACTACCCGGGTGTGAGCAATGCAACTTTTCGGCAAAAAGCCTCCCCTCGATGAAATCGAAGCTGAGATCGCCGCGATCAAGCGCCGGCGTGATCGGGTCGCGGCCAAGGTGGAAGCAGCGCAGACCGAGCTGGACGCCGCCACTGCGGCGCACCTTAAGCTGCACACTGAGGCAGACGCTGACGACCTAAAGGCAGAGGCAGCGGCGCAGCGGCGCGTTGAAGCGGCGCACAGCACGCACAAAGGTTTGTCGGCTGCGCTGGCGAAGCTGGAAACGCAATTCGCCGAGGCCGAGCGGCGCGTTGCTGCCGAGCGAGAAGCCATCGCTCGCCGCGCCAGCGCGGACGAGATTGAGCGCCAGGCCAAGGCAGCCGAGGACGTTATCGAGCCGGCGATTTCAGCATTCAAGAAGCTCGCCAAAATCTATGGCAAACTTGGCGACGTTAGCTTCGATTGCGCGTCGATCGGCCGCTATGCCGAGGCCGCGGCGAGTGAGATTGAATTGGCGGCGGCGTTCACGCTTCGCGATGTCCATGGGCTTGCCGCCGGAATCGCAAGCGGCAATCGGCCTATTCCTCAGAGGCAAACTGAGCAGCAAGCTCCTCGAAAAGTCGCGCCGGCGCCGGTTAAGGAACGCGTCTTCGCGATGAGGCCGATCGCTTGGAAAAATGGCGACGGGTCACTGCACAAACAGGCGCCCTATTTCGACGTCGACTTGCCGCCGGCGCTGGCGCGGCGAGCGCTTGATCTGGGAGCAGCCATTCCACTGGCCGACCCTCGCCGCAAGAAGCTACACGGCACGAGGTCTAAATATGAGCCTGACCTGGTGAATTGTGTGAGGCTTGATGGCGATGTGGAAGCGGCATCGAGCGAGGAAGCGCCGCCGGCAGCGCCCCTGCATTCAGCATTCGAGCCGCTCGATCGCGGTAAGCCCTATTTGGTCAAAACAGAAGGGCCAAAGTCATGACGGACTACACGTCCGACGACGCGGACGTGCACACAAAGCACGCCGATACAGCAACGAAAAAGAAGCTTTGGGCCCAGATAGCTAACCAGGCGCTTAAAGACGGTAAATCCGACGAGGAGGCTATCGAAGAAGCCAACGCTGCCGTTGTCAAAATGGGGCCGGGCAGCGTGTTGTTTCCCGACCGTATGATGAAAGCGACGCGCTTCGCCGACGCGCTGCCGCAGAGCTATGACAAGACGCAGCGCACCGTCGACGCCGTTTTGTCCATGGGCTCGCCGGTAAAGCGGTTCTACGGCACCGAGGTCCTACGCATCGATCCCGCCGCCGTCATCCTTGATCGGATTGCCTCTGGTGGCATTCCGCTGCTCGATAGTCACAATCAATGGGGCATCAACGCGGCGCTCGGTCGCGTGAAAACCGCTTGGTTCGCCCGTGGTGCGCTGATGGGGCGCTTGGTCTTCAACGAGACCGAGGCTGGCCGCAACGCCGAAGGCATGGTCGCCCGCGGCGAGTTGGCGGGCATTTCGGCCGGCTATCGGGTCGAGGAATGGGAAGTCACCGACGGCGATGGCGAGATCGTCGACAAGGATCGCCTCCGCTGGGATGACGAGGATCTGACCTTCACAGCCGTCCGCTGGGAATTGCTCGAGGCGTCCCTAGTGACCATTCCCGCTGATGCTTCGGCGGTAGTGCGCTCCCTCAGTGGGGTCTCGAACGCTGGGGCAAGCGCAACGCTGGCGCGGATGCGGACGCGTCAGCGCGATTGCGAAAAATACTGCGAGGCACTCGCTGCGCAGCCGCAGGATCGCCGCCACCCCATTGGGAGCGATGGTCTCCCGATTTGGCCGCGCCGGCGTCGATATCCCGGATATCCCGGAAAGTCGCGATAGGGGCGCGCGCCGATGGATCGCGAACAAATGGTGGAGGACGAAGTCTCCGGAGGTCAGCCCAGCCGGCCCTGCCTCCGCGATGACGCGGCGCCCGGGCCGGTTCAGCATCTCCGGTCCGGGCGCTCTGCGGCCGAAGAGCATCGCATCGCCATTCACGAGGCCTCGCATGCCGTCGTTAGGCGGGCGCTGGGTATGTCGATTGGCGGCGCGACTATTGTTCCTGGTGCGGACTATGGGGGAATGGTGTGGGGACCGGAAGGCGGCCCCGAACGTCTCAAATACAGTGAAAGCCTTTTGGACACGCTCGAGCTCTACGCCAAGGCTCGGGAGGTAATGCCCGCGCTCGGCGAGCCGAGAAACGAATGCGCGACCTATTATCAGGTAACCTGGAGTAGCGTGATCGAGCTTGTAGCATCGACCGAGGGAGAGCGTTTGCTGTGTGATGGTGATCCCCTCGATGCCGTCGCCGATCGAGCACAAGCCTGGCACCTGGCCGAAGCGTTTTGCTGCCTCGATGACAGCGAGATCGTTGAGACATTCATCGCTTACTGCCGTGCGGAGGCGGGTGCGATCATACGTCGCCACCGCGAAGCAGTCCTGTCTGTTGCTGCCGGCCTGGTTGAAAAGCGGACGCTCACCGGCAACGAAATCGATGTGCTGATTTTTGAGGCGCTCGGCCGCGCCACCATCGATCGTGAAAAAGGCCGCCGCCGGGAATGGGCCGCGACCATCGTTCGGGCCTCTGAATTTGAAAAGCTGGGAGGATGTTGCTCCGGTTTGGAACACACGCGTTTGCGAGGGAAAGGTACATGAGCCGAGCCGCTGACAATAAGTTCACCATCAATGTCGCATATGATCGCGAGGATGACGAATTCTATTGCATCCGCTTGCCCGATCGTCCGCTGCCCCGCGAGTTTCGCAACGTCTCAGCGCGAAGCTTGAAAGCGTTGCGCCGCAAATTGGCACCGATCATCCGGAAAGAGTTTTTCGAACCCGAGCCTGCGATCGAACTCCTCGTAGTGAAAAGATGAGCGCGATTGTCATAAAGCCGATCGATGAAATCGTCGTGCCTGCGCAGCTCGGCTGGACCGTCGTCAGTCCAGACTATGACGATGAGAAAAATTCGGACTGCGGGTCTTTGTGGAGAGCGCCGGTCATCGCATGGCTCGTACAGCTCTTCCGACGAGAAACCGATGAGACAACATTCGTTGACGTGGTCCCGATCACTCCGAATGGCAATCTCTCTGAAACGCAAGATTTCGCGCTGCAGTACCGCGACCGCCCGCCTTTCTTCACGATCTCCGAAGAATTTGCGGACGAGGCAGCGCTGCGGGCCCACTTCAATCACCATCGCGCGATGAGGCGAGTGTTCTCTAACAAAATCGCGCCGCTCGGCTTAGCGAAGGAGCTTCGATAAATGTCCCAACAAGACGAAACGCTCAGACTTGCGGCCGAGGTGGTCGATCGCTGGAGCGGTCCCATGCGCCAGATGCAGAAGGCACTGCGTGAGCTCGCGGACGTTGCGAAGGGTACGCACGCCACCAACACCGCGCATGTCCGCGCGCAAGCTAAGGCTTACCTTGGCCTCGATCGATCGGTCCGCGATGTCGCTGATCGGACGAAGGCCGTGCTCACGCCGGCGCTCGCTGCTGCCGGCGTTTCAATTTTGTCAGTAGGGGGCGCTGTTGCCGAGCTGGTTAAGGCGACGAACAATTTCGGTGAGACGACAAAGAAATTAGCCTTCATGAGCCGGGAGACCGGCTTCACCATCGCAAAATTGCGCGAGCTTCAGGCGCTGGAAGGCCGCGTCGGGGCGTCGCCGGGGGCGATGGGCGCCGGTGCCAAGACATGGGCGTACAACATGGAGCAGATGCGTCGCGGGCGCGGCGCGATGGCCGAGTTCTTTATAAGTCAGCACGACTTGAACGTCCGCGCGCTCGGCGACACCTTGCGGCTCTCGAAGAGCAATGAGCAGGCAGCCGACATCTTCATGGACTTTCTCGATCGCGTCCCCGACGAGGTTCAAAAGAGGAGCCTCCTGAAGGCGGGCGGTTGGCCGGAGGAGCTTGCAAATCTTACAGGGCCAGAACGCCGTAAAGCCCTGATGCAAATCCGCGACGATCTAGGCGATGTGGGGAAGAACGCGGCGGCGCTCGGTAAGGCGCTCGCGGAGTCGCGGGACCGGCTCAATACAGCATTGAGCGGCACCTCCGACATGATTGGCGCAGCGCTCGCCGAACCGTTTACCAAAGCAACAGATGCTATGCGGGAATTCATCAAGGTGGAGCGCGGCGACTTCATCCCAGCGCTGCATGATCTTGCCAAGACGGTGACGGAATTGGATTGGGGTGGGTTTGGGAAAGATATAACGGCGACCTTTAAGACGACATTCCGGGAAATAGAGGGGGTCATTCACGCGATCGATAAGGTTGAGAATTGGCTCAACAAGGGCAAGGGCGGCGAGGGTGCCGGCGGCGGCGGCGATTTGATGGGCCGGGCTGTAACTGGCACGAATCAAGCCGTGAAAAACGCCTTGGACCTAATCGTCAAAGGTGTTGTTGGGCCGAAGGCAGCGGAGGAACTGCAGGAACGCGCGACCTTCAAGCAACGGTTTGAGGGCTTTGCCAGCGGCGGCGTCGTCACCAAGGACATGCTCGCTGCCGTTCACAAGGGCGAGGTCGTCATCCCAGCCGGCGGTGGGCTTGGTGCTGGCGATGTGCTCAAGCGCCCGATCAAGGAGGGCACCGAGACCGGCTCGCGCGCGGGAGTTTTTGCCGGCATGCGTGATTGGTTTGAGTATCAGCGAGTAACGGGCGAAGGTGCTGTCGGCGGCGCTGGCGGTGCTGGTGGTATGGGCGGCCGCAGGGGCGGTGGTCTCAGCGGTCCGCATGGCGGCGCCAGTGATGGGACCGGCTTAACCGGGCCGGGCGTCGCGGACTCTGCCAAAGCAGCCGCAGCTTCCTTTGCGGAACGCTTCAAGGGCGAGCCCGCCGGTGGCGGCAGCGAGTATCTTCGAGGGGAGCGCAGTTGGATCAAGGATGAATTGGACAAAGACCCAAAGCTAAGGAGCTTCCTTGGTGGCGTGCTTGCTCATGAGCAGTCACCTGGCGAGCGCTCTAAGGTCATGGAGTCGCTTGCCAACCGCATGAACTATCTAAAAGCAACGAAGTTTCCAAACCTGACTCTGCGCGATTATTTGAGGGGCAAGTACGGCCAATTTTACGGGCCGATCCAAAGAGGCGAAATCACTCCGGGTTTGGAAGCTCTCGCCAAAAGGCAGGGCGTCGATAAGGATATCGACAGGGTTTTGGCAGGCAGCAATGCGATTCGCGGCATGACTGATCAGGGCAGCCGCGGCGATCCTAATTTTGGGGTCGGCGAAACAATCATGTCTCACGGCGAGGGCTACAATGATTTTGGTCGCGGTGCGGCGCGGGCTTGGCGCCTAAGACAGCAGAGCCGAGTCAATACGCCGTCGCCGACCGCCAGTGCGCTTACGGCCGCCGGTCTCCTAGAGCACGCCAAGAAGTATGGACCCGGCACTTTTGATGATCGTTGGCATGGCGATCTTCTGCAGCAAGGGCGGCGGTCCGGGCTCATCGGTGGCCCGATGCGACACGAGGTGACGGGCTCGGCGGGCGTGACGGTGGATTTCCGGAATATGCCGAAGGGCGTTCGGGTTGCGGGATCTATGGAAGGATTATTTAAAACAATTAAGCTCAACCGCGGCGTTGCGATGCCACTGGCGAGCTCGGACGGTTAAATGTACGCAGCGACGCGCCGGGGACAGCATGCCGCGAGTCGAAGAAATGATCCTACGCTGGCAGAGCTGGGTGCCAGAGCGTACGGCCTATATCCGCCTTTTCGATTCGGATGCTGTGCCGGCGGCTTTTCCAGAATTCCCGGAGGCTTCTGAGCTTGCGCCCGGAATGCAGGTTTTCGTGATCTATAACGTCGACGACGCTGCGCCGATGGTCGGCCGCGGCACGCTTGCGGCGGCGATCGCCACCGCGGCCGCAAACGGTTTCGTGGTGCTAAGGGCCGAGTACGCCTGATGCGCCATCTTGGGGCGACAAATCGCCCGGTTCTAAAGCCTTTGATAACGTCCGCATTGGCGTAATATATGAGGCTGGGGAGGGTCGCCTGGCCTGGTCGCAACTCTCTATGGGAGTGTTAGATGGCGGACAATTTAGACGACAACGTGATTCGCGCGTTCAGCGCGGACCATGTCGTTCGCCTGACGGGACTCACCAAGCGCCAGCTCGCGGTATGGGACGAAACGAGCTTTTTCAAGCCGCAGTACGCTAGTGAAAACCGCCGCAGTCCCTACAGCCGCATTTACTCTTTCCGCGATGTCGTAGGGCTGCGCGTCGTGAGCGTGCTCCGCAATAAATATAACGTTTCGATGCAGCATCTTCGCAAAGTCGCGCAAGCGCTGAGTGAAAAGGACTATGCATTCTGGGGGCAAGAAACGCTGTATGTCGTCAACCGGGAAGTCTCGTTTCATGAACCCGACACCCGACGGGTTCGCAGCGTTCTTCAAGGTCAATATGTTGTTCCGATTCCGTTGGAACCTATTATTGGTGAGATTAGGGAAGCGGCAGCTAAACTCAAAGAACGAACGACGGACAAAATTGGCAAGATCGAACGCCACCGGCTGATTATGCACAATGTTGCGGTGATCGCCGGAACTCGAATTCCCACTGGAGCGATAAAACGTTTCAGGGACGCGGGATACTCACTGGATGCAATCCTGCGAGAGTATCCGTCGCTGACAAAGGCAGACGTGGAAGCTGCGCTTAAGTTCGAAGAAAAGGATGATCGTGCGGCGTAAGCCCCGTTGGGGAGGGGCCTTGTTTGTTGGTGTTTTTGGATCATTGCGTTCCTGATTCCGTCGCCGATGTTTTCAAGACATACGGTCATAAGGTTATATTCCTTCGCGAATGGCTCCCGATAGATTCGCCAGACGCCCTGGTCGCGACCGTTAGTGAGAATGAGGGCGCGGTTCTTGTCACCGTCGATGGCGATTTTCGAAAGCATGTCGCTCCACATATTCCGCGCGGAGCAAGGGCAAGATTTCGGAAGCTAAATCAAATTCGGCTTGAATGCTCTGAGCCGCAGGCCGCAAAGCGATTGACGGCTGCAATGTCGTTTGTCGAGGCGGAACACGTTATTGCAACGGATAGCTCCAGGCGGATGATCGTTGCCATTGGGAATGACGTTTTACGGACACATCGATAAAACCCCCCGCGCCGGGGCGTTTGGGCTTGATCGGCAGCGGCAAATCAGATTCAATAAGCGCCCCGACGCCGTGCGGAAACACGGCGCCGGGACTTGCCACAGGCACCGACACGAGGCGCCCATGACCGAATCGACTCTTACCAAAAATCGAAGCGGCATTCCGCCTGGCCGGTGCATTCACACACAGCTAGGAGATCATCATGCCTGCGACTAGCCCAAATATTCGCGTCGTCGACGAAGACGAAGGCCTTGGGTGCTTGGAACACGACGTCAACGATCTCGCCAATATGGCTTATCTGGTTTCTTCGGCGATCGAGGGCGCGATCGGTGCAAACCCGATGCCAGGAACAAAAGATCAATATCTGATCCCGAGTGACCAGGCGGAGGCAGTTCAGTTCAGCGGCTACCGCCTGAAGCGAATGATCGATGATTTCAGGGAGCGGTATTATCGCGTGCTCGAAGGCCGAAAGGCGGTGCAGCCATGACCACTCGCCCCACTCGCCCCACTCGCCGCGCGATCCTTGCCGGCGCCGCCGCAGTGCCGATCGCCGCGCTTGCCAGCGTAGCGCCCTCGTCAGCCGAAGCGCTCGAGCCTGCGGCCTCTCCGATCAGCGATCCGGTGTTCGCCGCGATCGAGAAGCACCGCCGGCTGGAGGCGCGCTATCGAGCCGCGGTTAACGAGCTCGGTGAACTCGAGGAAGGGCTGCCAAAGGAGATCACGCGCGCCCCCCATGTCGCGCTCTATCCCGAGCTTGACAGCAAGGCGACCTGCGAAAAGGTTGCCGACGGTGGCATCGTCATTCAGCTCAAAAAGGGAGTGCCGACGGGAAAGATGCATTGGGCAAAGTCGCACGCAGAGGTCAACGAGAACGCGCGGGAGATACCGAAAGAACATCGCGCCGCCTGGCTCGCTGACAGGCATGCGGCATTAAAGGCGGATGAGCGCGCCCTTCGCGAGGCCCAGAAGGCCGCCGGCTTGGCAAGGCTGCAGAAGCGTTTTTCCACTGCCGGCAATGCCGCCTACGCGGCAGGCCAGGCTTTGATCGCCATGCGGCCCGCCACGATCGCCGGCACTGTTGCGCTCGTTGCGTACGCGATCGAGTGCGGCGACGACCTGATGCCAGACGGCGATGACCATTGGGCATTGCTCGATTCGGTCGCCATGGCCTTGAGCTCGCACGTGCCGGACGAAATCGCGCGTTCGATCGGCTGAGGGCCGATTTTCAAAGCCCACGGCCGCCGGAATTCTCCGGCGGCCGGCGGCTACATAATCGGGGGAGTTCTCCAAGGAGTGGGAGGAAGTACGCGCGTGAGCACCATCAAGGTCGCGTTCAACGGGAAGCCGCTTTTTAGGTGGAACGGCACAGCCGCTGATATGGACGGCGCCATGACTTATTTCGAGGAATTTGCAGCCGACTCAGGTGTGGCGCCAGATCGCCTGGCGCAAAGTACCGTCAAGGCCATCGCTGCCAATGGCGGAAATTTTCTGCCGACCAAGCAACCGCCGCAGATGTGGGCAGTGCTGTATCTGTTCCTGGACAAGCCGACCGGGAACCCCAACTTCCCCGGCCTTTTTCGCGACCATCTTGGCTACGACTTCCACATCGACATCCACTCGGGCGATGAAGAGGCGCACTTCGATATCCAGGCATCTTGGCCGGCGGAAGGCCATGCTTAGCGGCCGGCCGGGCACCGCGCCCCTGTCGCCTCTTTTGTTACCTTAGATGTTACCTATGATGCCAGCGAAGCTATCATTCAATCATATAAGCCTTTGATTTTATTGGTGAGCCGGGCGGGGCTCGAACCCGCGACCCCGTGATTAAAAGTCACGTGCTCTACCGACTGAGCTACCGGCTCGTGCGCGCACTGCATACTGAAAAGCGGCTGCCGTTACCAGCCTTCTGCACGCCTTGGTACGGGCCGCCCTGGGTCCGCCCGCAGCAAAACCAAGCCAACCCCGCCAGTCTACGGCAGCGGCCCTGCCTCGGCCGGCATTTGCCAAACCATTCAAGCGACTTCGCTCGTCCGGATGATTCAGAGCTTCATCCGGCGCCGAGCGCGACGGCGACGTTATAGGTGATCAGCGAGGCGAGGTAGGCAAGCGCTAGCATGTAGCCGAAGGTGACCGCCATCCAGCGCCAACTGCCGGTTTCGCGCCGGATCACCGCCAGCGTCGAAGCGCATTGCGGCGCGAAAATGTACCAGACCAGAACGGACAGCGCGGTCGCTAGCGGCCATTGATGCGCCAGAGCCTGGCCGATCTGCGCCGCGGCCTCCTTGCCGCCCTCGACGGCATACACGGTGCCGAGCGCCGCCACCGCGACCTCGCGCGCCGCCATGCCCGGGATCAGAGCGACGTTGATCTGCCAGTTGAAGCCCACCGGCGCCAAGACCGGTTCGAGCGCGTGCCCGATGGCGGCGGCCAGGCTGTAATCGATCGCCGGCCGGGTCGCGCCCGCCGGCGGCCGTGGAAACGAAGCGAGAAACCAGATCAAGACCATCATCGAGAAAATCGTGGTGCCAGCGCGCTGCAGGAACATCTTGGCGCGCATCGCCAGACCGATGGCGACGCTGCGCACCCGCGGCAGTTTGTAGTCCGGCAATTCCAGCATGAACGGCGGCGTCGGGTTGTCGCGCCAGAAGAAATATTTGGCGAGGAACGACACGCCGAGCGCGCTGGCGATGCCGGCGCCATACAGTCCGAACATCACCAGCCCCTGCAGGCTGGCGAAGCCCCACACCTGCCTGGCCGGAATGAACGCGGAAATGATCAGCGTGTAGACCGGAATGCGCGCCGAACAGGTCATCAGCGGCGCCACCAGGATGGTGGTCAGCCGGTCGCGCGGATTGTCGATCACCCGCGTCGCCATGATGCCGGGAATGGCGCAGGCAAAGCTCGACAACAGCGGAATGAAGGCGCGGCCGTGCAGGCCGGCGCCGCCCATGATGCGGTCCATCAGGAATGCCGCGCGCGCCATGTAGCCGAAGTCTTCCAAGAGCAGGATGAACAGAAACAGAATCAGGATCTGCGGCAGGAAGACGATGACGCTGCCGACGCCGGAAATGACGCCGTCCTGCAGGAAGCTCTGCAGCAGGCCGTCGGGCAGCCACTCGTGCACCAGCGCGCCGAGTGCTGCGAAGCCGACCGATATCAGCTCCATCAGCGGCTGCGCCCAAGTGAAGACCGCCTGGAACATCACAAACAGCAGGCCCAGCAAGATGAC
Source organism: Xanthobacteraceae bacterium (assembly GCA_050011955.1). Taxonomy (GTDB): domain Bacteria; phylum Pseudomonadota; class Alphaproteobacteria; order Rhizobiales; family Xanthobacteraceae; genus BOG-931. The sequence goes on along the minus strand of JBEKIC010000007.1, from coordinate 23,335 downwards.
CAGACCGAAGACCGGATGCAGCAGCACCGCATCGAGCCGCGTGGTCAGCGTGTCCGGCTTTGCCGGCATGCGGACCGCGACTTTGATGACGCGGTCGGCCTCGCGCTGGGCGGCGCGCAGTTCGCTGATGGTCGGTGCCCGCCAACCGGTTTCGTTGGTCGCCTGCAGGTCGTCCGCCGCCAATGCGTCGAGGCGGAGCAGCAATTCATCGATGCCGCCGCGGCGCACGGCGGCCGCGGTGATGATCGGCACGCCGAGCTCGGCCGACATGCGGTCGAGATCGATGTCGACGCCGCGCCGGCTGGCGATGTCGATCATGTTTAGGACGAGCAGCAACGGTCGCCCGACGCGTTTGAGCTCGATCACCAGCCGCAAGGCCAGGCGGAGATTGGTGGCGTCGGCGATACAGAGCAGCAAATCCGGCGGCGTCTCCGCGGCGAAACGTCCGAGCACGACGTCGCGCGTCACTTCTTCATCGGGACTGCGCGCCCGCAGCGAATAGGTGCCCGGCAGATCGACCAGGCTGACGCTTCGTCCGGACGGGATGCGCAGCACGCCGGTTTTGCGCTCGACGGTCACGCCCGGATAATTGGCGACTTTCTGCCGGCTGCCCGTCAGTGCATTGAACAACGCGGTCTTGCCGCTGTTCGGCGTTCCGATCAGAGCGAAGCGGCGCGTGCCGACCTCGACCGCCACATTCATTGGTAAATCCGATCAGACCACCAGGATTGCCATCGCCTCGCGCCGGCGAATGGCGACGGTGGCATCGTTGACGCGCACGGCGATCGGATCGCGGCTGACAGCCCCCTCGTGCAGGATTTCGATGGTCGCCCCTTCGATGAATCCGAACTCGATCAAGCGCCGCTCGAGTTCATCCTGGGGCAGATCGGATGCGCCATCGCCAACCACGATGGCCTCGATCCGGCCGCGGAAGCCGCGCCGGGCGCGGCCGAGAGGCGAACGCGCCGGTGGTGTCGTTATCTGACCGTCGGTGGCCATGACTCATCTTTCGCGCATGAATGCACCTTGTCTGTGCGGCAAGCGAAAGCAGCGGTCAAGTTAAAAATGCAAATAATTTCAATGCCTTAGAATTATTATTATTATAAGGAACCACCAGCGCACCGAACAAAAGATCGGTCTAGACTGTGCGTTTGGGGGCGGATGAGCACAGGAACGAGGACTCGATGCCGATCGTCAACCGCGTCGCCGACCTGCACGCCGAGATCACCGCCTGGCGGCGGGACATCCACGCCCACCCGGAACTCCTTTACGACGTGCACCGCACGGCGGCCTCGGTTGCCGACAAGCTCAAAACCTTCGGCTGCGACGAGGTGGTTACCGGCCTCGGCAAAACGGGAGTGGTCGGCGTCATCCGCGGCCGCAAGACCGGCGTCAAAGTGGTCGGGCTGCGCGCGGACATGGATGCGCTGCCGATCAAGGAGGCGACCGGTCTGCCTTATCAATCGACCGTGCCGGGCAAGATGCACGCCTGCGGCCACGACGGCCATACCGCCATGCTGCTCGGCGCCGCCAAATATCTCGCCGACACGCGCAACTTTGCCGGCACTGCGGTTCTCATCTTCCAACCGGCGGAGGAGGGCGGCGCCGGCGCGCGGGCGATGATGCGCGACGGCCTGTTCGACCGTTTCGGCATCCAGGAAGTTTTCGGCATGCACAACGCGCCCGGCCTGCCGGTGGGCGAATTCGCCATCCGTCCGGGCCCGATGATGGCGTCGACCGACACGATCCAGATTGAGCTCGAAGGCGTCGGCGGGCATGCGGCTTGGCCGCACCGCGGCGTCGACACCGTCCTGGTCGGCGCGCAAATCGTCAATCAGCTGCAGTCCATCGTGGCCCGCAATGTCGACCCGCTGCAAGCGGCAGTCGTCTCGATCTGCGTGTTCCAGGCCGGGCACACTGACAACGTCATCCCGCAACACGCCCAGCTGCGCGGTACGGCGCGCAGCTTGTCTCCCGAAGTCCGCGATCTGCTACAGAAACGGGTGCGAGAGATTGCAGAAGGAACCGCGCGCCTCTACGGCGCCAGAGCCGAAGTCACCTACACGAGCGGGTATCCGGTGCTCGTAAACGAGCCAAACAGAACCGCATTTGCCGTCGACATCGCTGGCGAGATCGCCGGCAAAGACAAGGTCCATAACGGAGCTCCGCCGATCATGGGGGCGGAGGATTTTGCCTATATGCTGGAGGAGCGGCCGGGCGCATTTATTTGGCTCGGCAACGGCGACAGCGCCGGGCTGCATCACCCGGCATACGATTTCAACGACGAAGCGATCCCGCTCGGGACCTCGTATTGGGTGCGGCTCGCGGAGACCGCGCTGGCGGGATAGCGCATGATCCCGAAAAGTGGCTACCGGTTTTCGAAAAAGATCATGCGCAAATAAAATCCGGTATTACTGCGCCGCTTCGATGCGGTTTTCGGCCGGCAACTTCGGCGGCTCGGCGATGACCTTGGAGCGCGGCAGCAACTCCAGCATCCGCGCTTCGATGCCGCGCCAGTAGGCGAACGAGTTGAGGCGGCTATCTTCGATCAGCCCGATGGCGACGGCCGCCAGGAACGGCAAGCTCTGCACCACGAGCACACCCGCGAAGATGTTGATCTCGTGGACTTGCTTGTAATTGGTGACGACGAGGGTGAGCGCCCCGACCAGGAGAAGCCCGGCGATCACCGCCTCCCAGAAGGCCGGGAAATCCTGACCCTTGCGGCCGTTGCCGCCTTTCGCCGTACGCAGGAAGGGCAGGCGCTCCTTGAACAGGCCAATGCCGACGGCGCGCGCGACGGTCCATTGCACCGACATGGCCGCGCACACCGCACCGAGCATTTGCCCAGGCGTTGCCCGCACCCGCAACCGGTAGAGCGCGACAAAGTGAGCGACCGAGACCGCGAAAGCCGCCAGGATCGGAACGGTCAGGATACGATCCGGCACGGCGATATTGGCGAAGGCGACGATCGGCACCCAAAGGATGTTGAGGAGCGCGACGACCACGCCGATGCTTTCGGCGCCCAGCCAGTTGAGCCAGCCGAGGCCGTATTCGCGCTTCTGCTCGCGCGAGAGGCCGTCCGACCACGGCAGTAGCTGTCGCCAGTGCTTGCGCAGGATTTGCAGCCCGCCGAAGGCCCAGCGGTGGCGCTGGCGTTTAAAGGCCTCGAATGTATCGGGCAGCAGCCCGTAGCCGTAGCGGCGGTTGGTGTAGTGCGCGGTCCAGCCGTGCTCGAGCAGCGTCAGCCCGAGATCGGCGTCCTCGACAATGGTCTCGCTCGACCAGCCGCCGATCGCGTCCATCGCGGCGCGCCTGATCAGACACATCGTGCCGTGGACGATGATGGCGTTGACTTCGTTGCGCTGGACCATGCCGATATCGAAGAACCCGGCATATTCCGCGTTCATCGCGTGGTGCATGACCGAGCGGTCGCCGTCGCGATGATCTTGCGGCGATTGGACCAGTCCGACGCGCGGGTCGGCGAACAGCGGCACCATGTCCTTCAGCCAATCCGGCTGCACGACATAGTCGGCGTCGAGAACGCCAATGATGTCCGCGTCCGCGGCCGTGTGCGACAGCGCCAAACGCAACGCTCCGGCTTTGAAGCCGGGGAGATTCTCGACCCGGACGAATTTGAAGCGCTCGCCGAGCTCGCGACAATGCTCTTCGACCGGCCGCCACAATGCCGGATCGGGTGTGTTGTTGATCACCACGACGCATTCGAGGTTCGGATAGTCGAGCCGGGCCACGGCATCGAGCGTCGCCTTGAGCATGTCCGGCGGCTCGCAATAAGCCGGAATGTGGATCGATACTTTGGGTGCGAAGGCGTCCGGAACCAGCGGCGGAGAAACGGCAAGCCGGCGCGGCGGCCGGCCGAAGGCGATGGCGGCAATCTCCTCGATGCGGGCGAGCGCGATGGCGACCAACGGCACCAAGAGGATTACGCCCAATGTCAGCGCGAAGGCGGCGCCCGGTACGAAGTAATGACCCTTCCAGAAGGCGACGATCGCGGCGGCCCAGGCGCCGACCGCATTGGCGGAGGCCGCAAGCATCAGGGCTTGGGTTGCGGTCGCCCCGCTCATGGTCAGGATCGGCAGCGACAGCAAGAGCCCGAGCAGCACGGCGAGGCCGGCGCGTTTGATGTAGTCCGGATCGGTGATCGGCCCGGTCCAGGAGAATTTCGCCTGGCGAGAGGCGTCGAACAGCCCCCAATAGGGGCCGACGCCGCCTTCGAACGTCTTCCACGGCTGGTCGATCGCCTCGACGATGTTGTAGTCGATGCCATAGGCTTCGGCGCGGCTGACGAAATCGCGGATCACCATCGCCTGCTCGATGCGGCCGGGATTGGCGTTGTGGAAATTGTATCCGGCGCTCGGCCAGCCGAACTCGGCGATGACGATGCGCTTGCCCGGATGTACGCGGCGCAGCTTGTCGTAGAATTCGATCGAGTGGTCGACCGCATGCGATACGTCGAAGCCTTCCCAGTAGGGCAAAATGTGCGCGGCAATGAAATCCACGGCCGAGGCCAGCTCCGGATGGTCGATCCAAACAGTCCAGATTTCTCCTGTTGTTACAGGGACTGGGCTCGATCGCTTCACGCGTTGGATGAGCTTGATAAGGTCGTCGACGCTCATTTCCGCGCGCAGCGTGGTTTCGTTGCCGACCACGATGGCGTTGACGTTGCTGTAGTGGCTCGCGAGATCGAGCGCGGAGCGAATTTCCCGCTCGTTGCGGTCTTTGTCCTTGTCGATCCAGGCCCCGACCGTGACCTTCAGCCCGAATTCGGCGGCGATCGGCGGAATGAGCTCGGCGCCGCCGGTCGCCGAATAGGTGCGGATGGCGCGGGTATAGGGGGCAATGGCCTTGAGGTCGGCGCGGATCTGCTCGACCGTCGGCCGGTCCCCGAAGTCTGGATGCTGTGACGCGACGAACGGCGCGTAGGAAATGCTGGCGAGCTGACCGGTAAAGTCCGGAGCCGTTTCCTTGGTTCGTAGCGAAGCCCACAGGCCGGCATGCACGCACGCCACGAGCGCGAGCACGGCAGCGACGGTGCGCATCGAAATTCAACCACGCGGGGCGAGGATACAACGGCCGAACCTGTCCCCAAGGTTCGACAATGGGCGAGATGAGGTGACCTACGAGCGGTAAGTCACAGGTAGCCCTGTGAGGTGGCAAATTCAAGACAACGAAACTTGTTCCGCAAATTTTTTAGGCTGTCGCCACATTGCCGGCGGCGCGGTCGACGCTAGCGGTTGGTGGTGGGGCTTGGCGCGGCGGCGGCCGGGGCCGGCATGGGCGGCACCGCAGGGTTGATCCAGCAGGATTGGACCCGCGCGTTAAGGCTGTCGGCGGCCTTCGGATCAATGTTGCTTCCGTGCAAGATCAGGCACCGGAACGACGCCTGGATATGGGCGCTCGGACAGCCGAAACGATCGTAGAGGTCGAGATGGCGGAAGGCGGTGTCGAGATCGTCGCGCCAGAGCAGGCTGACCACACGGCGGCCGAGCCACACACATTCGGGATTTCCCGCCGGGCCGCTGAGCGCCTTCTGCGCTTCGGCAAACTCGTCGATCTTCTGCGGCTCTTTGCCGGCTTCCTGGCCCGCCGCGCCGGCCGCCGGGGCTGGCCTGTCGGCCGGTTTGGCGTCGTTGTTTTGCGCAAAAGCGGATGGCGCGAGAGGAACGACTGCAGCCGAGAGGAGCCAGAGCGCCGCGCACAGCCCGCCGGCGAGGGTGAACAGACGATGCAACATGGGTCAACTTTGTTAGGCCGATTCTCGAATCGAGAAGAGGGGCGCTTCCCTGGTCACCGGATTGGGCCGCCATTACGGCATCTTCCAGGCGCGGCCGCAATGACAACAGCCCAAGTGCGCCGCTTTGTCCAGCGGCGTGTCGCGGAAGCGCGCTCGATCTTGGCATGAGGCGATGGCAAGGCTAATGGCAGAGCGTGTCCCGCACGCCAGACCTCCCCACGATCGGCCCGGCGCTCGCCTCGTTTGCCGTCACGGCGCTTGCCATCGGCGCGACGTGGTGGTGGCTCGGCGCGCCGATCGAGCTGCCGCCATCCCCGCTTGCCGCCGGGCAGAAGCTTTATTGCATATCCTATACGCCGTTCCGCGGCTGGCAGAGCCCGCTGGTGGAGGGGACCCGCGCCGAGCCCGGGCAGATCGAAGAGGATTTGGCGCTGTTGTCCAAATATACCGGCTGCGTGCGCACCTATTCGGTCGACGACGGCCTCGACAACGTTCTCGCCAGTGCGCGGCGGCATGGGCTCAAGGTGCTGGAAGGGATTTGGATCTCCAACAATGCCGAGAAGACCCGCCGCCAGATCGCCACCGGGATCGCGCTCGCCAAACAGTATCCGGACGTCATCACCGGCGTCATCGTCGGCAATGAAGTGCTGCTCCGCGGCGAAATGGCGGCGGCAGACCTCATCGCCAACATCCGCGAGGTCAAGGCCCAGGTAGCGGCGCCGGTCACCTATGCCGACGTGTGGGAGTATTGGCTGCGCTATCCCGCCGTGCAGAACGCGGTTGATTTCGTCACCATCCACATCTTGCCGTATTGGGAGGACTTTCCGATCCCGGCTTCGCGCGCCGCCGCCCACGTCGCCGACATCCGGCGCAAGATCGCTGACGCCATGCCGGGAAAGGAGATCGTCATCGGCGAATTCGGTTGGCCGAGCGCCGGCCGGATGCGGGAGAGCGCGCGGCCTTCGCGGTCGAACCAGGCGCGCGCGGCCACCGAGACGCTGGCGCTGGCGCAGCGCGAGAATTTTCGGGTCAACATCATCGAGGCGTTCGATCAGCCCTGGAAACGCGCGCTTGAAGGGGCGGTGGGCGGTTATTGGGGGATTTTCGACCGCGCCACCGGCGCGCCAAAATTCAGTTTCTCAGGCGCGGTCTCCGATCACCCGTATTGGCCGGTCCAGGCGCTTGCCGGCATCCTGCTGGCGGCCCTGACATTCGGCGGTGCGCTCATCTCCGGCCGCAAAAAAGGCCTTGCCATATCCTTGTGGCCGAGAATCGCCGCGCTGTCGTTTGTGCCCGCTGTTCTGTTCGGCTGGACGCTCGAAACGGTGCCCGTGGAAAGCTTCAGCTTCGGCAGCTGGCTGCGCTCGCTTGCCTTCGCCGCGACGGCGGCTGCCGCTCCGATCGTCTGCGCGCTGGCCTGCGCCGCCGGCGGCCGTGCGCCGCCGCGCTTCGCCGCGCTCCTTGGCCGGACCGGCGAACGCCGCGATGGCCTCGACTGGGCGCTCGGCGGCACGCTGGTCGCGCTCATGCTTGTGTCGGTCGAAGCCGCGCTCGGGCTGGTGTTCGATCCGCGCTACCGCGACATTCCGTTTGCACCGCTGACGGCCGCCGTCGTGCCGTTCTTGGTCTTGCTGGCCTCGACGCCGCGTCCGGCCGGACCGCGCGCGATAGCCGAGACTGTTGCCGCCGCCGTGCTCGCCGGATCGGCGGTCTACATCGTGTTCAACGAGCGGCTCTCCAACTGGCAGTCGGTCTGGTTCTGCGCCGGATTGATCGGCCTGGCCTTCATCCTGGCGCGGGCGCGGGGCGCGCCAGGCTCAGGATAAGGGCGCCAGCTGCGAGCGCCGAGAGATCGGCGTTATGGAGAACGATGCCGAAGGCGGCCGCCGCCAGCGCCAGCGCCACCAGCACCAAGGACGGACGCAGCAAGTTCAGCAAGGCGGCGGCGAGGGCTATGCCGCCGAACACCTGGTAGGTGAACAGCACGATGATCAGCCGGAATGTGCTGCACAGCCAAGTATCGAGTCCGGCCTGGCAGGCAAGCGAGACGGTGCTGTTCTCGATCGCCAGATAGCGCAGATAGAGCGCCTCACCGAGCGAAAGGAAGCCGACCGCCAAAAGCCAATTCAACTGGCGTGCTGTCGGCTGGAAGAGTGGGCGGTGCATGGTCAATGTCGGCAAATCGTCATTCCGGGGCGCGCCAACTGGTCCGGCCCGAAGTGGCCGACCCGATGACAGGCTCCGCGCGAGCCCGGTATCCATAACCACAGAATTGGCAGATTTGTCACGACCGGATCTCCCTCAAGAACCGTGGTTATGGATTCCGGCTCTCGCTCGCGATGCTGGCTCGGCCGGAATGACTTTTAGTGACTCGCCGGCTCGGCTATGAGAGCCGCTGCAGAGGTCCTCTAATGAAGGCTCGAAGCTCACTTGCGATCGTGCTGGCGGCCGGCGAGGGCACGCGCATGCGCTCGGCGCTGCCCAAGGTGCTGCATTCCGTCGCCGGGCGTTCGCTGCTGGCTCATGTCCTCGCCGCGGTCGGCGAAGCCGGCGTCACCGCGACGGCCGTCGTGGTCGGGACGGGGCAAGAGGCTGTCGCAGCGGAAGTGCGGCGCCTTTTGCCCGGCGCGAAATGTTTCGTGCAAGACGAGCGGCGGGGAACGGCGCATGCGGCGCTGGCGGCAAAATCCGCGATCGAACGGCAGCCGGACGATATTCTGATCGTTTACGGCGATACGCCCTTCATTCGTCCGGCGACGCTCACGCGGCTCCGTGCGGCGTTGGCGGCAAACGCCGCCGTGGCAGTGCTGGGATTCCGGCCTGCCGACCCGGCAGGCTATGGCAGACTCATCGTCGCGGGCGGTAAGCTCATGGCCATTCGCGAGGAGGCCGATGCGAGCGCCAGCGAACGCGCCATCGCTCTCTGCAACGGCGGCATCATGGCGCTCGCCGGGGCGCAAGCGCTGGCCATTTTGGAGCGGATCGGCCCGCACAATCGCAAGGGCGAATTCTATTTGACCGATGCGGTCGCCATCGCGCGCGACATGAAGCTCAACGCGGTCGCGGTCGAAGTCGAGGAGGATGAAGTGCGCGGCATCAACACCAAGAGCCAGCTCGCCGAAGCGGAAGCGGTGGCCCAGCAGCGCCTGCGCCAGGCCGCGCTCGACGCCGGCGTTACCTTCGTTGCGCCGGAGACGGTTTTTCTGTGCGCGGACACTAAGTTCGGCAAAGACGTCGTGGTCGAGCCCTATGTCGTGTTCGGCGAAAAGGTCACGGTGGAGGATGGCGCGGTGATCCACGCATTCTCCCACCTGGTCGGCGCCCATGTCGGCAAAGGGGCGTCGGTCGGACCATTTGCCCGCTTGCGGCCGGGCACCCGGCTCGGCGAGGGCGCCCGCGTCGGCAATTTCGTCGAGGTCAAGCAAGCGGTGATCGAAGCCGGCGCCAAGGCCAATCATCTGAGCTATATCGGCGACGCCGTTGTCGGCGCCAACGCCAATATCGGAGCCGGCACTATCACCTGCAATTACGACGGCAGCGATAAGCACCGCACCACGATCGGCGCGGAGGCCTTCATCGGTTCGAATTCGGCGCTGGTCGCGCCGGTGGAGATCGGCGCGCGCGCCTATATCGGGTCCGGCTCGGTGATCACCGAGGACGTACCGGCCGACGCACTGGCTTTGGCGCGGGGCAAGCAGGTCATTAAGGAAGGTTGGGCGGCGCGCTTGCGCGGGCTCAAATCGCTCGGCAAAAAGAAAGCGCATTCACGCGATTAAGCCTCGATATTCGGCATATTCTCCTTGCCGCCGGCTGTGTTACGGGGCGCAACTTTTTTTTATTTTGTATCCGGTAGAATTGCCTTTAACGGTTAACGCGTTAGCGGGTTCCGCTGCGACAGCGATTGAGGAGTCGGTACCGACGGATGTGCGGCATTATCGGAATCATCGGCGGCGAGCCGGTCGCACCGCAGCTGATCGACGCGCTCAAGCGCCTCGAATACCGCGGCTACGATTCCGCCGGCGTCGCCACGCTTGAACACGGCTCCCTGACGCGACGGCGGGCGGAGGGCAAGCTCAAGAATCTGGAATTGAAGCTCGCGCGCGAGCCACTCTCGGGAACGATCGGCATCGGTCACACGCGCTGGGCGACGCACGGCCGGCCGACCGAGAACAACGCGCATCCGCACGCCACCGACCGGCTCGCGGTCGTGCACAACGGCATCATCGAGAATTTCAGCGAATTGCGGCGCGAGCTGGAGGGCAAGGGCGCCAAGTTCGCGACCGAAACCGATAGCGAGGTGGTGGCGCATCTCGTCACCGAGGAACTCAAGCACGGGCTGTCTCCGCTCGAAGCGGTCAAGGCGGCGTTGCCGCGGCTGCGCGGCGCTTTCGCGCTCGCCTTCTTGTTTGCCGGCGAGGAGAACCTCTTGATCGGCGCGCGCAGAGGCTCGCCGCTGGCGATCGGCTTCGGCGACGGCGCGATGTTCATCGGCTCCGATGCGATTGCACTTGCCCCCTTCACCGATACCGTCAGCTATCTGGAGGACGGCGACTGCGCCGTCATTACCCGCACCAGCGCCGAAATCTACGATGCCAAAGGCGAGGTCGTGCACCGCGCCGTGCTCAAGTCGCAGGCTTCGATCATGCTCATCGACAAGGGCAACCATCGCCATTTCATGGCCAAGGAGATCCACGAGCAGCCGGAGGTCGTCGGCCATACGCTGGCGAATTATCTCGACATGGTGGCCGAGCGCGTCGCGCTGCCGATGGCGCTGCCGTTCGATTTCCGCGCGCTCAAGCGCCTGTCGATCGCCGCCTGCGGCACCGCCTATTACGCCGGGATGATTGCGCGGTATTGGTTCGAGCGTCTTGCGCATTTGCCGGTCGAGGTCGACATCGCGTCGGAGTTCCGCTACCGCGACGTGCCGCTCGAGGCCGGCGAACTTGCGATCTTCATTTCGCAGTCCGGCGAGACCGCCGACACGCTCGCCTCGCTGCGCTGTGCGCGCGAGCACAAGCAGCACGTCCTCTCCATCGTCAACGTGCCGACCTCGACCATCGCCCGCGAGAGCGACATCGTCATGCCGACGCTTGCCGGCCCGGAAATCGGCGTGGCCTCGACCAAGGCATTCACCTGCCAGCTGGCGGCCCTGGCGGCGCTGGCGATCGCGGCGGGCCGCGCCCGCGGCGTGCTTAGCGAGAGCGACGAGAAGCGGCTGGTGCATGCGCTGATCGAGGTGCCGCGGCACCTGACCGAGGCGCTGACGCTGGAGCCGCAGATCGAGCAACTCGCCCGCGATCTGGCGAAATGCCGCGACGTGCTCTATCTCGGCCGCGGCACCAGCTATCCGATCGCGCTGGAAGGCGCGCTCAAGCTCAAGGAAATCTCCTACATTCATGCCGAGGGTTATGCGGCCGGCGAACTCAAGCACGGCCCGATCGCGCTGATTGACGAGAACATGCCCGTGATCGTGATCGCGCCCTACGACCGGGTGTTCGACAAGACCGTTTCCAACATGCAGGAAGTTGCCGCCCGCGGCGGCCGCTTGATCTTGATGACCGACGCCAAGGGTGCGGCCGCCGTCGCCGCCGAAAGCCAATCGCTGGTGACGTTGACGCTGCCGACCGTGCCGGCGACGGTGGGGCCGCTGGTTTATGCCGTGCCGGTGCAATTGCTCGCCTATCACACCGCCGTCGCCTTGGGCACGGATGTCGATCAGCCGCGCAACCTGGCCAAGTCGGTGACGGTGGAATAGCAGCGGCTCGCCGCCGCGCTAGCTCTGTGCGAGTGCGTTCGCGTCGCTATATAGATGCAATGATGTCGCTATATAGATGCAATTATAAAGCGGGCAGATGCGACCGAAACCATGATCGATGACAGCGATCACAGCGCGGCATTATCCACCGGCGCGACCAGGCCTGGGGCCGGGATCGTCAGCCGCCTCCGCAATTATTTTTTGACCGGGCTGATCGTTGCCGGCCCGGTGGCGGTGACGTTGTGGCTGATCTGGTGGTTCGTCACCTGGGTCGACAATCTGGTGCGGCCGATTTTTCCAGTCGCGGCCCTTCCCGAGACCTATCTGCCGGTCAATATTCCGGGTCTCGGCCTGATCATTGTGCTGGTGGCGCTGACGCTGCTCGGCTTTCTGACCGCCAATTTGGTCGGCCGCAGGCTCGTCGGCTTCGGCGAGAGCCTGTTGAACCGCATGCCGATCGTGCGGCCGATCTACCGCACCACCAAGCAGATCTTCGAGACGCTGTTTTCCAGCTCGGACTCGAGCTTCCGGCGCGTGGGGCTGGTCGAGTTTCCGGCGCCGGGCATGTGGTCGCTGGTGTTCCTGACCCAACCGCCGACCGCGGAGATTGCCGCGCACCTGCCGGAGACCGAGCACGTCTCGGCGTTTCTGCCGTGCACGCCGAACCCGACGACGGGCTTCTTCTTCTACGTGCCGCGCCGCGACGTGATCGACCTCGACATCACCGTCGAGCAGGCGATGACGCTTCTGGTCTCCGCCGGCATTATTCAGCCCGGCAGCGGTCCCGACGCGCAGAACAAGCTCGCCGCGCTTGCCGAAACCGCCCGCGCCGCGCAGCTGGCGCGCACGGCGGCGCCGAGCCCGGCAAAATAGCGCGCCATTCGCCGGAACGGCGTTGCGGCGGCGTGCTATAATGGCGCTATAGAACAGGGCGTGCATCCAAGCGGGGAAGGCATGAACTTCGGCCAGGCTATTTCATCGGGATTCTCGAACTATGTGAACTTCTCGGATCGGGCCTGCCGGTCCGAGTACTGGTACTGGTTCCTGTTCGTCGTTCTCGGCCAATTCGTTACGGCGATTGTTGATAGTGTGATCGGGTTTCAATTGACGACCGGTATCTTTTCTCTGGTCGTGCTTCTACCCGGCATTGCCGTCGGCGTGCGGCGGCTGCACGATCTGGACCGAATCGGCTGGTGGCTGCTGTTGGCTTTTGTGCCGCTGGTCGGCACCATCATCCTGATCGTCTGGTTCTGCACCAGGGGCACGCCGGGTCCGAACCGGTTCGGCCCGGACCCGTTGGCCGGCGTCGGACAAATCAGCCCGCGCCCAGCAACCTGATCGCTTCGTCGCGCGCGAACAGATAGAGCAAGTGACGTAGCGCGGCGCCGCGGGCGATGCGGCCAGGTGCGCGCCCACCCGTGCTATTTGCTGCCGCGCGGATATGACTATGAGCCGAACGGAATCTCAATTTCGGTATAACTACCGGGCGTGGCCGCGTCCACCGCAGCGGCTATCTGGCAAAAAATGCTGTCTGATGCGTGACCATTTCGTGGTGCCGGTCAAAACAACAAGAGCGAGTTTTCGTCCCGCAAGGTTTTGCTGATAGCGAATTCTTCGGTCGGTCGTGAGCAGAAGCTCAATTCCGAATTCTTCTGCGGCGTGGAGCAACGCCCCATTGTCGAGCTTGTCCCATCCTCTCGACTGGGCGGTGATAATGTCGTGGCCGGCAAAGCGCTCGGATCAGGCCCTTCGGCGTTCCATGGTCAAAGAGAATGAGCATCGGCGGGCGTGGAGGGTTCGCTCGGCGTTGACGCCCTAAGGCTCTGCGCCACGAAATCGAGCACCGCCGCAATCTGCTCGCGCGTTACGTCGAATTGCTCCATCACTTCCGCGACGCTCAGATCCTCAAGGTTTTCGATTACGGTCGCGACCGGCAAGCGGGTGCCGCGGAATACCCATGCGCCGCCGACCTTGCCGGGGATGCGTTCAACGGCCGCACATCCAGACCAATCGAGCGTCGCCATGCTCGTTCTCCTTTCATCGCTGATTTTAATATAGTGCGCCGTGGCGGAACGCGCAGCAAGTCCAAAGAGCAGAATAGATTACCCCGCGCCCAATAGCCTGATCGCTTCGTCGCGCGCGAACAGATAGAGCAAGTGACGCAGCGCGGCGCCGCGGGCGGAGCCGAGCTTCGGGTCGCGGGCCAGCACCAGCGCCGCGTCGTCGCGAGCGGCGGAGAGGAGCTTGCCGTGCACCTCGATGCGGGCGAGGCGAAAGCCGGGCATGCCGCTCTGCCGGGTGCCGAGCACGTCGCCTTCGCCGCGCAAGCGTAAATCCTCTTCGGCGATGCGAAAGCCGTCGTCGGTCTCGCGCAGGATGGCAAGCCGGGCTTTCGCCGTTTCGCCGAGCGGGGCTTTGTAGAGCAGAAGACACGTCGAACGCGCGGCGCCGCGGCCGATGCGGCCGCGCAATTGATGCAGCTGCGCGAGCCCGAAACGCTCGGCGTGCTCGACGACCATGACGCTCGCCTCGGGCACGTCGACGCCGACCTCGATCACCGTGGTCGCCACCAGGATGCGGGCTGAGCCTTCGGCAAAGCGCGCCATGGCGCGGTCCTTTTCGGGGCCGCGCATGCGGCCATGGACCAGCTCGACGGTGTCGCCGAACCGCTTTTTCAGCGCCGCGTAGCGCTCCTCCGCGGCGGCGAGATCGATGCTTTCGGATTCCTCGACCAGCGGACACACCCAGTAGACGCGCCGGCCCTGATCGAGCGCGCGCTTGACCGCCTCGATCACCTCGGCAAGCCGCTCCAGCGGCACGGCGCGGGTGTCGATCTTCTGCCGGCCGGCCGGTTTTTCGCGCAACTCCGAGACATCCATGTCGCCGAAATACGTCAGCACCAACGTGCGCGGAATCGGCGTCGCCGTGAGCACGAGCAGGTCGACCGCCGCGCCCTTGCGCGCCAGCGCCAGGCGCTGGTGCACGCCGAAGCGGTGCTGCTCGTCGACAATGGCGAGCGCCAGATCCTGGAACGCCACGTCTTCCTGAAAGAGCGCATGGGTGCCGACGATGAGGTCGATATCGCCGGCCGCCAGCGCGGAGAGAATCTCCGCGCGCTCGCGCCCGCGCTCGCGGCCGGTGAGGATGGCGAGGCGGATGCCGGCGGCGCCGGCGAGCGGCGCGATGGTGGAAAAGTGCTGGCGCGCCAGGATTTCCGTCGGCGCCATGAAGGCCGCCTGGCGGCCGGCCTCGATCACGGTCGCGGCGGCGAGCAAGGCGACGAGCGTCTTGCCGGAACCGACATCGCCATGCAGCAGCCGCAGCATGCGATTAGGTTGCGCCAGATCGGCGACGATATCGGCGACGGCGCGCTGCTGTGACGGCGTGAGCGAGTAGGGGAGCGCCGCGACGACGCGCTCGCGCAAGCGTCCCTCGGCGGCGCTGCCGCGGCCCGCCCGCACGCGCTGGTGAGCGCGCAGAAGCGCCAGCGCGAGCTGACCGGCGAGCAATTCGTCATAAGCGAGCCGCGACCAGGCCGGGCCTTCCGGCATAAGATCGTCAGGCGTCGCCGGGCGATGCACGCTGCGCAAGGCGTCGGCGAAGCTCGGAAAAGCATTGCGCTTGAGCCAGGCCGCGTCCTGCCATTCCGGGAGCGCCGGCACGCGATCGAGCGCCAGATCGAGCGCCTTGCGCAGCTGGTTGGGGTGGAGCCCTTCGGTGAGCGGGTAGACCGGGTCGATCAGCGGCAGGTTGGCAAAGCCGGCTTCGTCGACCACGCGGTCGGGATGCACCATCTGCAGATGGCCGTCATAAAACGCCGTGGTGCCGGACACGTAGCGTTTCTCGCCGACCGGATAGAGTTTTTCCAGGTAGTCGCGGCGCGCATTGAAATAGGTGATGATGAGATCGTTGGTTTCATCGCTGGCGAAGATCAGATAGGGCGCCCGCGGGCGGTTCGGCGGCGGCGGCTGGTGGCGATCGATGGTGACGGCGACAGTCACCACCGTATCGGGCTTGACCTCGGAGAGCTTCGGCTGGTTGCGCCGATCGACAAAACCGGTCGGCAGGTGAAAGAGCAGATCGATGACGCGGGGCCGTTCTCCATCGCGCGCCAAAAGGCGCCCGAATAGCTGTTCCAGTCGAGGCCCGATCCCGGACAGCGCCGACAGCGGAGCAAAAAGCGGGTTTAGAACCGACGGACGCATCTAAATCCCTGCGCCACCTGCTGACATCGTTTACTCTGCCCTCTATATACACGATGCCCGGCCGCGTCCGGGCTTTTGGCGTTGGAGTCTCGTATGACCGAGCGATCGAGCGAGGGACTGGACGTGCGGCGGCGCAAGCTTTTGTTCCGGGCGTGGCGCCGCGGCGTGCGCGAGATGGATCTGATCGTCGGCCGCTTCGCCGACGCCCATATCGACACCCTCGACGACACCGGGCTCGACGATTTCGAGCACCTGATCGAAGCGCCCAATGCCGCGCTTTACGCCTGGGTGGTTGGCGCCGAGACCATCCCGGCGGACTACGACACCGCCGTGCTGGCGAAGCTCAAAGAGTTTCACCGGCACGCCGGCGAAATGCGCGCCAAGGAGGACCGGTGACTGCTCGGCTACGGTCGCCGGCGCCATCGCCGGCGCGGCGTCTGCATCCCGGCCGGCCGCTGCTTCTCGCCGGCATCGCCGATGGCGCCGAAGGGCTGGTGCTCGCCGATCTGGCGCGCACCATTGCGGCAGGGGCTGCCGGCGCCGCCGCGCCGGCGATCAGCCTGGCCGTGATTTGCCGCGACGGCACGCGCATGGCGATGCTCGCGCGCGCGCTCGGCTTCTTCGCGCCGGACATCGAGACGATCGAATTCCCGGCCTGGGATTGCCTGCCCTACGACCGGGTGTCGCCGCATCCGGACGTGGTGGCGCAGCGCATGGCGGCGCTGGCGCGGCTTTCTCGCGCCAAAGACCACGAACGGCCGGCTGTCGTGCTCACCACCGTCAATGCCGTGCTGCAGCGCGTGGTGCCGCACGAGATCGTCGCCAAGCAGACGCTGTCCGCCGCCGCCGGCACCCTGCTGCCGATGGCGCGCGTCACGCAATGGCTCGAGCTCAACGGCTTTACCCGCGCCGCGACGGTGCGCGAGCCGGGCGACTACGCGGTGCGCGGCGGCATCGTCGATCTGTTCGCGCCCGGCATGGACGCGCCGGTGCGGCTCGATTTCTTCGGCGACACGCTGGAATCGATCCGCCGCTTCGATCCGGAAACCCAGCGCACCACCGACGAGCTGCGCCGGCTCGAGCTCGTTCCCATGGCGGAGTTCCAGCTCACCCCGGAGACGATCCGGCTATTCCGCACCGGTTACGTTGCGGCGTTCGGTGCCGCCGGTCCCGACGACATGCTCTATGAGGCAGTGAGCGACGGCCGCCGCACCGCCGGCGTCGAGCATTGGTTGCCGCTGTTTCATCCGCACCTCGACACGCTGTTCGACTACCTCGACGCGAGGGGGCGCGCCGCGACACCGATAGTTATCGAACCGTTGGCGGAGGAAGCCGCGCACGAGCGGCTGGCGCAAATCGCCGATTATTATCAGGCGCGCAAGGAGGCGCTCGATCAGGCGGGCGCCGGCGCGCCCTATAAGCCGCTGCCGCCGGACCGGCTCTATCTGCCCGAAGCCGAATGGCGCGAGCGCTTGGAAAAATCGGCGCTGGCGCGGCTGTCGCCGTTCGCCGCGCCGGAAGGCGACACAAATGCGATCGAGATCGGCGCCCGCGCCGGGCACAATTTCGCCGCCGAACGAAGCGAGCCCGGCACCAATGTCTTCGAGGCGGTAAGAAAGCACGTCGAGACGCTGCAAGCGGCCGGCAAGCGCGTCGCCATCGCGCTGTGGAGCGAAGGCTCGCGCGAAAGGATGGCGCACGTCCTCGCCGAGCATGGGCTGTTCAATCTAACCCCGGTCGCCGCGTGGCCGCAGGCGCTGGCGCTCTCCCGCGCCGAGACCGCGCTCGCGGTGCTCGGCCTCGATTCCGGCTTCGCGACCGCCGATGTCGCGCTGATCACCGAAGAAGACATTTTGGGCGAGCGCCTGGTGCGCCCGCGCCGGCAGGTAAAGCGGGCGGAGAATTTCATCGCCGAGGTGACGAGCCTTGCCGCCGGCGATGTCGTCGTCCACGTCGATCATGGCATCGGCCGCTTCGTCGGCCTGCGCGCCATCGAGGCCGCCGGCGCGCCGCACGATTGCCTGGAAATCCATTACGCCCAAGGCGACAAGCTGTTCCTGCCGGTCGAGAACATCGAGCTTCTGTCGCGCTACGGCTCGGAAGAAGCCGGCGTCGAGCTTGACCGGCTCGGCGGGGCGGCCTGGCAGTCGCGCAAGGCGCGGATGAAAAACCGCATCCGCGAGATGGCGGGCGAATTGATCAAGATCGCCGCCGAGCGGCAATTGCGCGAGGCGCCGCGGCTCACCGTCGAGAGCGGCCTTTATGACGAGTTCTGCGCCGGCTTCCCCTACGAGGAGACCGACGACCAGCAGGCCGCCATCGCCGCCGTGCTGGCCGATCTCGCCTCCGGCAAGCCGATGGACCGGCTCATTTGCGGCGACGTCGGCTTCGGCAAGACTGAAGTTGCGCTGCGCGCCGCCTTCATCGCGGCGATGAACGGCAAGCAGGTCGCGGTGGTGGTGCCGACGACGCTGCTCGCGCGCCAGCACATGAAAACCTTTTCCGACCGGCTGCGCGGCTATCCGGTGCATATCGGCCAGGCCTCGCGGCTCGTTTCCGCCGCCGAGCTCGCCCGGGTGAAGAAGGGCGTCGCCGACGGCCAAATCGACATTGTCATCGGCACCCACGCGCTTCTCGGCAAGACGGTGAAGTTCAAGGACCTCGGCCTCATCGTCGTCGACGAGGAGCAGCACTTTGGCGTCGCCCACAAGGAGAAGCTCAAACAGCTGCGCGCCGAGGTGCACGTGCTGACGCTGACCGCGACGCCGATCCCGCGCACGCTGCAATTGGCGCTGTCCGGCGTGCGCGAAATGTCGATCATCGCCACGCCGCCGGTCGATCGCCTGGCGGTGCGCACCTTCGTCGCGCCGTTCGATCCGATCGTGGTGCGCGAGGCGCTGTTGCGCGAGCGCTATCGCGGCGGCCAATCCTTCTATGTCTGTCCGCGCATCGAGGATCTGGCCGAGACCAAGGCGTTCCTCGACAAGAACGTGCCCGAGGTGAAGGTGGCCGTCGCCCACGGCCAGATGCCGTCGACCGTGCTCGAGGACGTCATGGCGGCGTTTTATGACGGCAAGTTCAACGTGCTCCTCTCCACCTCGATCGTCGAATCCGGCCTCGACATCCCGACCGCCAACACGCTGATCGTGCACCGCGCCGACATGTTCGGCCTGGCGCAGATCTATCAGCTGCGCGGCCGCGTCGGCCGCGCCAAACTCCGCGCCTACGCGCTGCTGACGCTGCCGGCGAACAGAAGGATCACGCCGCAGGCCGAGCGCCGGCTCAAGGTGCTGCAATCGCTCGATACGCTCGGCGCCGGCTTCCAGCTCGCCTCGCACGATCTCGACATCCGCGGCGCCGGCAATCTTCTGGGCGACGAGCAGTCCGGCCACATCAAGGAAGTCGGCTACGAGCTTTATCAGCAGATGCTGGAAGAGGCGGTTTTGAGCCTGAAAGCCGGCATCAGCGGCCCGGTCGCCGACAAATGGTCGCCGCAAATCACCATCGGCACGCCGGTGCTGATCCCGGAGGAATACGTCGCCGACCTGCCGGTGCGGCTCGCGCTCTACCGGCGGCTTTCGGAAATCGAGGACGAGCGCGACATCGAGGCGTTTGCCGCGGAGCTCGTCGACCGCTTCGGCCCGCTGCCGCAGGAGGTCGAGTATCTGCTCCAGGTCGTTTCCATCAAATCGCTGTGCCGGCGCGCCAATGTCGAAAAGATCGAAGTCGGCCCGAAGGGCGCGGTGCTCTCGTTCCGCGACAACATTTTTGCCAACCCGGAAGGTCTCATCGCCTATATCGCCAAGCACCCGGAGGGCGCCCGCGTCCGCCCCGACATGAAAGTCGTGTTCTTCGACGAGTGGGAAACGCCTGCGCAGCGCCTCAAAGGCGCCGCCGGCATTTTACGCGCGCTCGCCGGCCTTGCCGAGAAGGCGGCGAAGGCGGCGTGAGAAAAAATTCACCTCTCCCCCACCGGGGAGAGGTGAAAGATGAAACCACCCGGCTCACAGCGTCGGACGCGGCAACACCGCGCGCGCCGTTTGCTCGGACTGCGCGTCGAGGTCGCTGGCAAAGAACGGCTTGTCGGGAACGCCGGCGGTCACCGTCGGGTCGGCTTCCAACATCGACTGGTTGGGCTGCAGCCGCCAGCTGTCGGCGTAGCCGTGATAGAGGGCGGTAAACGACACCGCCGACAGCACGGTGCTGTTGGCGGTCTTTAGATCGTGGGCATTGCCGCTCGGATTGCCGAGCAGCCCGCGCGCGTCAGGCGCCGGCGTGTGCCCAAGGCCCACGCTGACGTCGAGCCAGGTGTTGATGCCGTTGTTGTTGGCGGTGACAAAAACGACATCGCCGGCCGGGCTGGCGATGATGTTGACGCCGCTCCGCAGCGCGATGTTGACGCCGCTTGGCAGCGAGACCGTCTTGCCTTCGGCGAGATCGGTCGTCTTGCCGTCGACGACGAGCCGCACCGGCCAGATGTAGAGGGCGACGCGCGTCGTGCCCATTTGCACCGCGACGGCCTTGTTGATGGCCGCGTTCTTGATCCAGTTCGGATTGGTCGCCGACAACGCTTGCCGCGTTTGCACGGTCAGGTTTCCGCTCTGCGCCAGCAAAAAGTCGCCGGTCGCCTGGAAGTCGTACTTCAACCCGTCGAAAGTCGTCAGATGCGTGTCGCCGACGCTGGCCGCATCCGCGCAGGTTCCCGGCCCGCTGGAAGGGATACTCTCGGTAAATACCAGCGCCGGCATCGGCGTCACGCCCGGGGCAGGGGTCAACTCGACCGTGGTCGGCGGGACGTTGGCCAAGACCAGGTTGTTGGTTTCGCCGGTGAGGGATTTGAAGTCGCAGCCGGGTCCGTTGGTCGTGCCGCTGGTCACCCCGACGCGCGGAACAACCGTCGAGCCGCTGCTGAACACGGCTTGGCTGTTGTCGCCATTGCCAAAGACATTGAATTCGGTGATGTGCCAGTTGCTGCTCAGATCCGGAAAGAGATTGTCTCCGGGCAGTGAACTCATCATGCCGCTGACAAAGAGCGTGAGGTTGTCGGTTGAGCCGACCACACCCGCCACGGAACCCGTGAGCGTGATCTGCGGCAACTGCGTGGGCAGCGCCGACGGAATGCCATTTGTAGCGCCGACGATGTTGTAGCAATCGACTTCGGTGGGATAGTTAAATTGATTGAAGCCCGACGGGCACGTTGAGCCTGGCGGCCCCCAGGGAGTAAGCCAGTATTGGATCGATACGCCTCCGCCGGAGTCGTATACGAATTGCTGCCATCCCTGGCAGGGTCCCAATGCAGCCGAAGGGGGTGGAGCGCCATTACAGATCGCGGTGCCGGTGAACGTGTTCGCATTCAGTTGCAGGCTAAAGGAGTTGGCGACGGCGCCGGGGGAGCTGCATGTCAGGTTCGGCTGGCACGTATCGGTGCTCTCATCGCATGGCACGGAACATTCGCTGCCAACAACCGTTCCGTTGGGATCGAACGACCCCTCAGCCTGCGTTATGTTGCCGGTCACTTGCGCTAAATAGTCCACGCCGTTAGGCCCGCCGACGATTTCGGGCAGAATTCCCGTGCCTGGTCTCGGCGGGTAAAGCTTGGTCGGCTTTGGCCCACAAGTGACCTCGTGCCACTGCGTGTCGGGATAGGTCGCCGCATAGCAGGCCTTGTTCGGCCGCGGTGCCTTGACCATGGTCTGGCGCCAAGTCTCAAGCTGTGCCGCGGTCGGCTTCTCCGCCGCGGCCACGGCCGCGGGCTGCGGCGTGACGACCGCCGGCGCGGGCGCCTTGCTGGGCGGTGGTGGCTGCTCCGCAGCAGTTACGATCGATGACAACAGCCCCGACAAGAGGCTCGCCGCAACCGTCATGCGAAGGATTCCTGTGACGCGTCCGTGCGCTGAGCTGAAAGATCTCATGTGTCGCCCTCCGATGCAGATCGGGTCGGCTTTGCTCCGCCGCGAGGACCCTCAAATCCGATTGTTTAACTTGTGGGGGAATTGGACCGAGTACACCGAAACGATCCAGAATGGCGCGTTGCACGTTCGCCTCGATCTTTTTGTATTCCGGCAGTAACTGCTTCAAAGGTCGCGTGATGTCTCCGATGAACGCCTCTGCTGCGTCATGCAAGAGCGCTTCAAACTCAAAGCTCTTCGCAGTCTCGCTCACGAGGATGCTGTGCTCAGCGACTGAATAGAAATCTCTACATTGACCCGAATATCGGCAGATGTTCGCCAGCCCGTGAGCGATATCATCAATGGTGAAATTGCTTGAGGCGGGTGCGCAAAAGTCAAACCATGCTCCACTCCGAAGCATGATTGAGGGACCCACGCCCACTTTTACTGCAGCGAGCCGACCCGTTTTCCAAGTCATTGAAATGCTCCGTGTTACGTTGTCCCCAAAAGCGCTCCTGTAATTATATGCATAAACCGAGTCGCAATAGGAGGTTAATAGGCGATCGATACCTTTGCGCCGCGCAGCGCGTAGGACGGATTAGCCCAACGGGTCCGGCGCGAAATGGACGACCCGATGACAGGCTCCGACGTAATCCGCCGCCTTTCAGTGATCGAATGGCGGACTACGCTCCGCCAATACGCCCTATGGACCTACTCGTTGTGCGCGACGGTCAGGGTTTTACCTCGTCGAGCCAGACGAACTCGACCGGCGCCGTCGACATCGCGTTGACGCGCCGAAACACGTCCTGCATGCGTGGCGAATTCAAGAAGTCCTTTACGTCTTTGACTTCCGCCGCGCTCACTTCGCCGACGACGTGAACGCGGTTGCGATCGTCGATGCCACGCGCCAGTCGCCAACGGCCGACCGGCGGCGGCGGGTCGTCTGCTGCAGCGCCTTGAAATCGATGCCGGATTTGAAGGCGTCGTAGACCCGCGCCGGATCGAAGAAGGTGCCGATCGGATTTTGCGCAAAATCCACCGACGTCCGCATCCATTCGCTGGAAAGAGTCCAGTCGGAAAAACTGTCGCTCTGCAGCTCGACGAAGTTGCCTTCGGGGTCTTTGTAGTAGAGCGAAATCGTCATGCCGTGATCGAGACAAAACGCCGGCTCGACGCCGGCTTGGCGCAGCCGGTCGAACGAGGCCATGAGATCGGCGAAGCTGTCGTATTCGAAGGCGCAGTGGTGCATGCCGTTATGGCGGACTTTGTCGGCGTCGTCGCTCAGCCCCGGCAGGGCGAGAAACGCGATGCGGTGATTGGCGGCGTCGTTGGTCGTCCACGCCCCCATCTTGTCCCTGAATTGGACGCGGGCGCCGACGACGAGCGCGTACCACGCCACCATCTCGTCCAGGCGTGTCGTTTTCATCGTGACATGGTGCAGCTTGGGCTTGATCATCGGCATTCCTTTGGCGTTTGGCGGATGTCCATGCGCGGGGTTCAGCGTCGGCGACGCGAGATCTATATCACAAGAACGTGTCTCACTATTGGCGACGGGTACTTGACAAGCGGTCACCGTATATGTTACGACGCTTCATCTTGCTCACCAAAGGCGATGATCCCCCACTTGACGGATGTTCGGTGACGTGGTACTGTGTTTTCAACGCTAAGTCGTGGGGGACCCGATCATGGCCCGGAAACAGTCCAAGCAAATCATGCAGATGTCCGTCTCTCAATT
>JBEKIC010000006.1:0-105785 GCA_050011955.1 Xanthobacteraceae bacterium | reverse complement strand
TGATGACACCTCGATCTTCAAGACAGGACGACCCGCACGCTATCGACGATCTCGCCCCCGGTTGCCGTGCACGCGGTCGGGCTACCCGCGCAGCGGGCTATCGCGCAGCGATTTAGTGCCATGGCCCTTCTCGGAAGTCCCTTCGAGCCCAACACATGTCCGCTCTTGAGACAAAACACGTAAGAATGGCATCCGAAGGACGCCTATGGCCCCTTCCCCGCTAAGCTGCGCTGCGCGGGGGAGGATGTTATCTTTCCCGGCCACTTGCAGAGATCGGCGATCAGGCATTTTTCGCACAACGGCCGTCGCGCGACGCAGACGTAGCAAGTAGCCCGCGTGGGCGCTGCGATATGCGGATAATTATAGTTATTGGAGAAGGCAAAACCCCGGATGTCGCTTCGCTTATCCGGGTTACGCTTTCTTTCAATGGGCATAAAACTCAATTAATAAGGCTGGCGGGAGGGGCACTCGTCGCGCGCCGATGCCGGACCAAGGCGATTTTGGCTTGAACGAATGGCACGAAACGATTCGCAGCGGCGAGCGCGTGCTGATCCGCCGGGTGCGGCCTGAAGACAAGGCGCTATATCCGGATTTTCTAGGCGATGTCAGCGCCGAGGATTTGCGCCTTCGGTTTTTCGCGCGCATTGCCGAGCTCAGCGCCACGGAGGCCGATAAGCTCAGCCATCTCGACTACAGGCACGAAATGGCTTTCGTCGCGCTCGACGAAGATACCGGTCGCATGCTCGGGCTCGTGCGTTTGAAGGACGAGCTTGACGAAAAAACCGCGGAATTCGCCATCTTGGTCCGCTCGCGCCTCAAGGGTCACGGGCTCGGCTGGCTGCTGATGCGGCACGTCATCGATTACGCCAAAGAAAAAGGCCTGCGGCGCGTGTATGGCGATGTGTTGGCCGAAAACACGACCATGCTGCAAATGTGCGCCGAACTCGGTTTCCGCGAGCTGGACATGGGATCTCATATGAGGCGCTTTGTGCTCGATCTGGAGGCGCGCACCTCAGGATGACGGCATGTTTGTCGTCTTCCCCGGCCATTTGCAGAGATCGGCGATCAAGCATTTTTCGCACAGCGGGCGGCGGGCGAGGCAGACGTAGCGGCCGTGCAGGATGAGCCAGTGGTGCGCGTGCAGGCGGTAGCGCTCGGGCACGACCTGCATCAGTTTCATTTCCACCTCGAGCGGCGTCTTGCCGACGGCCAAGCCGGTGCGGTTGCCGACGCGGAAGATGTGGGTGTCCACGGCGATGGTCGGCTCGCCGAAGGCGATATTGAGAACGACGTTCGCGGTTTTCCTGCCGACGCCCGGCAGCGCTTCGAGCGCGGCGCGGTCGTGCGGCACCTTGCTGCCATGCGCGGCGACAAGCTGCCGCGACAGCGCGATCACGTTCCTCGCCTTGGTGCGGTAAAGCCCGATGGTCTTGATCAGCTCGCGGACGCGCGCTTCGCCGAGCTTGACCATGTTCTCCGGCGTGTCGGCGAGCTTGAACAAAGCCGGGGTCGCCTTGTTGACCCCGGCATCGGTCGCCTGCGCCGACAGCACGACCGCCACCAGGAGCGTGAACGGATTGATGTGCTGCAATTCGCCGCGCGGGGTCGGATTGGCGGCGGCGAACCGACGGAACGCTTCTTCGATTTCGGCCGTTGTCCATTGCGGCAATTCGCCGTGGGCGGCCTTGAGGCTTTGCCGAGTGGTCTTTCGCGCCATGTTTCCCGTATAGTCACCGCCATGAACGACGACAACAGCGACAACGACGCCTGCGCCGAGCCGCAAATCTTTTCGGCCGTGATCACACCGCACCGCTCGCTGGGCAGGACCGGCTTTCTGGTGCTGATGCTGTGCGTCGGGGCTGTCAGCTTCGTTTGCGGACTATTGTTCCTCGTCATCGGCGCCTGGCCGGTGTTCGGCTTCTTTGGGCTCGACGTCCTGCTGATCTACTGGGCGTTCCGCGCCAATTTTCGCGCGGCGCGAGCATATGAGGAGGTGACGGTCACCGCCTCCGAATTGACGGTCCGCCAGGTCTGCCATCGCGGCCGCGTGCGGGAATGGACGCTCAACCCGCTATGGGTGCGGCTCGACCGCATCGTGCACGAGGAATTCGGCATCGAGCGGCTGTTTCTGGTCTCGCACGGCCGGCAGCTGCCGATCGCCGCTTTCCTGGGGCCGGACGAGAAGGCAAGTTTTGCGCGGGCGCTGTCGAACGCGCTGGGCGAGGCCAAGCGCGGGCCGACGCGCACGGTGCTGGAGCAAGACAGAAATCGGGTGGTTTGAGCGGCGATTGGGCCCTAGATGGGGGGAAATATGGAGGCACCCATGCTGTCGCCCGATCGCGTTTCGGACCTGCCGACGCTCGCCACCGCCGCCAGCGATTACGAAGTGGTGCGCCGCGCCATCGGCCACATCCGCAGCCATTGGCGCGAGCAGCCCGAGATCGGGGCCATCGCCGAGGCGGCGGGCGTCACGCCGACCGAGTTGCACCATCTGTTCCGCCGCTGGGCCGGGCTGACGCCGAAGGCTTTCTTGCAGGCGCTGACGCTCGACGGCGCGCGGCGCTTGCTGCGCGATTCGGCGAGCGTGCTTGACGCCAGTTATGAGGTCGGCCTCTCCGGCCCCGGCCGGCTGCATGACCTTTTTGTCACCCACGAAGCGATGTCGCCGGGCGAATGGAAGGCGGGCGGCGAAGGCTTGACCATCCGCTTTGGTCTTCATCCGTCGCCGTTCGGCACGGCGCTGATCATGGCAACCGAGCGCGGTCTTGCCGGTCTCGCTCTGGCAGATCGGGGCGAAGAGCAAATTACGCTCGCCGACATGAAGAGCCGCTGGCCGAAGGCGCGCTATGTCGAAGACCCCGCCACCACGGCGGCGTTCGCCAAGCGTATTTTCGATCCGTCGCAGTGGCGGCCGCGCGAGCCGCTGCGCGTCGTGCTGATCGGCACCGACTGGGAGGTCCGGGTCTGGGAGGCGCTGTTGAAAATCCCGATGGGCAAAGTCGCAACCTATTCGGCTATCGCCGGCAAAGTCCGCACGCCTTCTGCCGCGCGTGCCGTCGGCGCCGCGGTCGGCAAAAATCCGATTTGTTTTGTCGTGCCGTGCCACCGCGTCATCGGCAAGAGCGGCGAACTGACCGGCTATCACTGGGGCATCACCCGCAAGCACGCCATGCTCGGCTGGGAAGCCGGGCGGGTCGGGGCGGCGTAGGTCTGCACCTCTCCCCGCCCAGCGGGGAGAGGTGAATTGAATTACGCCGCCAAATCGCGCATCTCGGCCACCGTCGAATCGGCATTGAGCCGGTAGACCAGCGGCACGCCGGTGGCGATCTCGCGGGCGACGATCTCTTTCGGCGACAGCCGCTCCAGAACCATCACCAAGGCGCGCAGCGAATTGCCGTGGGCGGAGACGAGCACGTTGTCGCCGCGCAGCACGCGCGGCAGGATATCCTGGATGTAATAAGGCAGCACCCGCGCCGCGGTGTCCTTGAGACTCTCGCCGCCGGGCGGCGCGACATCGTAGGAGCGCCGCCAGGTGTGCACCTGCTCGGCGCCCCATTTCGCCCGCGCGTCGTCCTTGTTGAGGCCGACGAGATCGCCGTAATCGCGCTCGTTGAGCGCCTGATCCTTGAACACCGGAATGCCGGTTTGGCCGATCTGCTCGAGCATCAAATCGAGCGAATGCTGCGCGCGCACGAGCGCCGAGGTGAAGGCGACATCGAAGCGGATATTCTGCGCCTTGAGCTTGCGCCCGGCGGTGCGCGCTTCGCTGATACCGTTGTCGGTGAGGCCGACGTCGCGCCAGCCGGTGAAGAGGTTTTTCAGATTCCACTCGCTCTGGCCGTGCCGTACCAGCACCAGGATGCGGTCACCCATTCATCGTCCTTTTGCTTTCGCGTGCGGATTTCAAATATCTCGAAGGCCCAACACATCCACCATCGAATAAAGCCCAGGCTTCTGGCCGCGCGCCCACAGCGCCGCATGCAGCGCGCCGCGGGCAAAGATCATGCGGTCCTCGGCGCGATGCGTGAGTTCCAGGCGCTCGGCCGGGCCGGCGAAGATCACCGTGTGCTCGCCGACGACGGTGCCGCCGCGCAGCGAGGCAAAACCGATGTCGCCGGGAGCGCGCGCGCCGGTCAAGCCATCGCGCCCGCGCACCGAGCGGGCGCTCAGATCCACGCCGCGGCCGGCCGCCGCGGCGCGGCCGAGCATCAGCGCGGTGCCGGACGGCGCGTCGATCTTCTTGTTGTGGTGCATTTCCAGGATTTCGACGTCGTAGTCGTCGCCGAGCGTCTGCGCCACGCGTTTGACCAAAGCGGCGAGCAGATTGACCCCGAGGCTCATATTGCCGGATTTGACGATCGGCGCGCGGCTCGCCGCCTTGGCGATCACCGCCTCCTCCTCGGCCGAATACCCGGTGGTGCCGATGACATGGACGATGCCGGCGGCGGCGGTCAGTTCCGCCAAGAGGAGCGTCGCCGCCGGGATCGTGAATTCGATCAGCCCGTCGGCGCCTTTCAAAAGCGGCGCCACATCGCTGACGACCCTGACGCCGTTCGGCCCCAGCCCGGCGAGCTCGCCGGCGTCACGGCCGATGACGGCCGAATCCGCCGCCTCGACCGCCCCGACCAGCGTAACGCCCTTGGTCGCGGCAATGGCGTGGATCAGCGTGCGCCCCATGCGCCCGCCGGCGCCGGCGACCACCAACCGCATGTCGGAATTTGCAGCCATTGTACGCGCCTTGGGGCTCGTCTCGACTTGCCGCGGGGTATAGCGGGGCGATGGCAGCGCAGCAACACGGCGCGCTGACCTCTCCCCGCCGGGGAGAGGGAGTGCGCAGCGTCAGCCGCGCAACTTCACGGCTGCGGGCCGTCGTAGCCCTCGACGATGATGAGATCGCTGACCGCGTGGAGCTGCCGCAGCTTGATGTTGGCCTGGTATTCGGGGGAGCGGTAGCAGGCGAGCGCCGTCGCATAATCGGGAAACTCGATCACCACGTTGCGCGAGCGGCTTGCCCCTTCCACGCATTCGAACTTGCCCGCGCGCACGACGAAGCGGCCGCCGAATTTGCGAAAGATGGCTGGATTGGCCGCGGCATAAGGCTTGTAACCTTCGTCATTATGCACGTCGACGCGCCCGATCCAGTAACCCTTGGCCATGTCATTCCTCCTTCGCCGCTTCGTTGGCAATTTCGCTGACGATCGCCTGCGCCGCGGCCCTGGGATCGGCGGCGGCGACGATCGGCCGGCCGACCACCAGATAATCGGCCCCCGCTTTAATGGCCAAAGCCGGCGTGGCGATGCGTTTCTGGTCCCCCGCTGCGGTACCGGCCGGGCGGATACCCGGCGTCACCAGCGTCATTTTCGGCCCGACCAGCGGGCGCAGATTGGCCGCCTCCTCGGCGGAACAGACCAGGCCGTCGACGCCGATATCGCGCGCTTGCGCGGCCCGCTCGGCGACGAGCTCCGGCACGGTGAAGTCATAACCGGCCGCGGCCAGGTCGGCATCGTCGTAAGAGGTGAGCACCGTGACGGCGAGGATGTGCAGCGGTCCCTCACGCGCTTCGACGGCGGCCTTCATGGTCTGCGGATAGGCATGGACGGTCAGGAAAGTGGCGCCGAGCCGGGCCACGCTTTTGACGCCCTGCGCCACCGTGTTGCCGATGTCATGCAGCTTGAGATCGAGAAACACCCGCTTGCCGGCGCCGGTGAGCGCCTGCGCGTATTCAAGCCCGCCGGCGAAAGCGAGCTGATAGCCGATCTTGTAGAACGACACGGCGTCGCCGAGCCGCGCCACCATGGCCCGCGCCGCCTCGACCGAGGGCAGGTCAAGCGCGACGATCAGGCGCTCGCGCGGCTCCATCACCATGGCCGTATCCCCTCACGCCGCTCCGCGCGGCATCATATCCGCGATCTCGACCAGCCGGCGCGCCAGCGTTTTCAGCGCCGCCGCGAGACCTTCATCCTTGAGATTGTCGCGGTCGTCGAACGCCTGGTCCGGGCGCGCCACCGTGATTTGTTCCGGAATCACCAGCGCGCCGCAGCCGAGCTCGAGAATTTGCCGCAACGCCATGAGCGAACGAAGGCCGCCGCCGGCGCCGGGCGAGGCCGCGCCGATGGCGAAGACGCGGCCCTTGAAGGCGGCGTAAGCCGGCTCGCCGGGATCGCGCACGCGCGAGACCCAGTCGATGGCGTTCTTCAGGAGCGGCGTCACCGAGGCACTGTATTCGGGGCTGGTGATGAACACGCCCTGATGCGCCTCCAGCATGCGCCGCAGCTGCACCGCATGGTGCGGCAGATTGCCGGCAGCGAAGTCGGCGTCGAACAGCGGCAGCGGATAATCGGCCAGCGAGATGCGGGTCACATCGGCCTCGGCGAGCGCCAACTCCTTGGCGGCGAGCGCGGCGAGCCGCGCATTGTGCGAGCCGGGGCGCAGCGAGCCGGCCATGACCAGGATTTTCGGAGGAGCCATTGTCGGATGACTGACGACAGACCACGGACGACGGATTGCAGCATAACCTATCTGTCGTCGGTCGTCCGTCCTCTGCCGTCAGACCGCCGGTACACCCAAACGCGCGCGGGCGGCAGGTTCAGCCAAATGCGTTCGGAGGCCTCCGCCGAGAAGCCGCCGAGCCGCCGCGGCAACGGCGAAGCCACCGAATAGGTGAACTGTACGAAGGGCGCGCCGGGCAGCATGAGATCGAAGGCGTCGCGAATCAGCCGCAACCGCATCTTGATCGGCTTGGTGACCAGCGGCAGGCCCGAGACGACCGCGGCAGCGGGCTGCAGCAGCAGCGTTTCCAGCAGGCGGCGGAGGCTGTAGGCGTCGCCCTGAACCACAGTGGCTTCGGGATAGCGCGCGCGCAGGATTCGGCAGAACGTCGGATTGAATTCGACCAGCACGAGGCGCGACGGCGCGACGCCGGCCTCGACCAGCGCTTCGGTCACCGGTCCGGTGCCCGGTCCCAATTCGACAACCGGGCCATCGCTGTGGGGATCGACATAGCGCGCCATGGTGCGCGCGAGAATCTTGCCGGAGGGCGTCACCGCACCGGTGGAGAGCGGCCGTTCGAACCAAGAGCGCAGGAAGCGCACCTCGTCGTCGAGCCGGATACCGCGCTTGCGCTCGAATTGCCGGATTTGCTCTTCGATCTTCTTGCCGATGTCGTCGCTCTTCTGCTCGAACAGCCGGATTTGGCGTCCGATATTGCGTTCGATAAGGGTCTTGCGGAGCTCGAGGAGCCGGAGTTGGCGCTCGACTGTCTGTTCGAATTTGCGCAGGGCGGGAAGTGACATGGCAATCACGCGACCAAGATCGCCTTTCTAGAACATTCGACGCACGAAGGCCAGCCGCCGTCCCGGCGTGCTGATCGGAAGTTTAGGCGGAATTGGCCCGGCTGGTGCCGAAGCCGTCGATGAACTCCTTGACCTTGCCAAAGAATCCCGAGGATTCGGGCTGCGTCTCCGTGGACGACAGGCGGTCGAACTCGGCCAACAGCTCGCGCTGCCGCTTGGTGAGGTTCTGCGGCGTCTCGACCACGACCTGCACATACATGTCGCCGCTCTGCCGCGCGCGCAGCACCGGCATTCCCTTGTTCTGCAGGCGGAAGCGTCGGCCGGATTGCGTTCCCTCGGGGATTTTCACGCGCGTCTTGCCGCCGTCGATCGTCGGCACCTCGAACTCGCCGCCGAGCGCCGCGGTCATCATGGAGATGGGCACGCGGCAGTGCAGATCGGCGCCGTCGCGCTGAAAGAACGGGTGCGCGCCGATCGACAGGAAGATGTACAGATCGCCGGGAGGGCCGCCGCGCACGCCCGCCTCGCCCTCGCTGGCGAGCCGGATGCGGGTGCCGTCCTCGACGCCGGGCGGAATGTTCACCGACAAGGTCCGCTCGCGCGTCACGCGGCCTGAGCCCGCGCACGACGCGCACGGACTGTCGATCACTTGGCCGCGCCCCTGGCAGTTCGGACAGGTGCGCTCCAGCGTGAAGAAGCCTTGCGCTTGACGGACCCTGCCCTGGCCGCCGCACATCGGGCACGCCTTCGGCTTGGTGCCGGACTTGGCGCCGGTACCGGAGCAGGCCTCGCAGGTCACCGAGGTCGGGATGCGGATTTGCGCCGTCTTGCCCGCATAGGCTTCCTGCAGGGAGATTTCCATATTGTAGCGCAAATCGGCACCGCGCTCGCGTCCGGAACCGCGTCCGCGCCGGCCGCTCATGCCGAACAGATCGTCGAATATGTCGGAGAAGGTCGTGGCGAAGTCGGAACCGAAGCCATGCGCCGCGGCGCCCATGCCGCCGTGCTCGAATGCCGCGTGGCCGAAACGATCATAGGCCGCGCGCTTGTCGGGGTCTTTGAGAACCTCGTAGGCCTCGTTGATCTCCTTGAAGCGATGCTCGGCGTCGTTTTCCCCGGGATTCCGATCCGGGTGCCACTGCATCGCCTGTTTGCGAAATGCAGCTTTGATGTCGCTGTCGCTTGCGGTGCGCTCGACCGACAGAGTTTCGTAGTAGCAGCGCTTGGCCATCACTCCCCACCCGATGATGACGACCTATCCCGTCATTCCGGGGCGCACCAAAGGCGCGAGCCCGATGCGCGGCTTCCGGAATGACGCGAAGGATTTTTGCCTGACTGCGATTAAGCACACCCCCGAGTTTAGCCCGGGGGTGTGGATGTGGCGGAGTGAAGCCGGCATGAAGCGCCTCGCCGGATCAAGCCGATTTCTTGTTCTTCTTGTCGTCGTCGACTTCGGTGAACTCGGCATCGACCACGTCTTCCTTCTTGCCTTCGGCCGCTCCGGCGCCGCCGGCCGGCTGCTCGGCGGACTGCTTGTACATGGCCTCGCCGAGCTTCATGGAGGCCTGCGCCAGCGCATTGGTCTTCGCCGTGATCGTCTCCGCATCGTCGCCTTTCAAGGCTTCCTTGAGGTCGGCGATGGCGTTTTCGATCGCGCGCCGGTCGGCCTCGCCGACCTTGGCGCCATGCTCGGTGAGCATCTTCTCGGTCGAATGGACCAGAGCCTCGGCGTGATTCTTCGCCTCGACCTGCGCCTTGCGCTTCTTGTCCTCTTCGGCGTGCGCTTCGGCGTCCTTGACCATCTTCTGGATATCGGCCTCGCTGAGGCCGCCCGACGCCTGGATGCGGATCTGCTGCTCCTTGCCGGTGCCCTTGTCCCTGGCCTGGACATTGACGATGCCGTTGGCGTCGATGTCGAAGGTGACCTCGATCTGCGGCACGCCGCGCGGCGACGGCGGAATGCCGATGAGATCGAACTGGCCGAGCATCTTGTTGTCGGCCGCCATCTCGCGCTCGCCCTGGAACACGCGGATCGTCACCGCGGTCTGGCCGTCCTCGGCGGTGGAGAAGACCTGGCTCTTCTTGGTCGGGATCGTGGTGTTGCGGTCAATGAGCCGAGTGAACACGCCGCCCAGCGTCTCGATGCCGAGCGACAACGGCGTCACGTCGAGCAGCAGCACGTCCTTGACGTCGCCCTGGAGCACGCCGGCCTGAATCGCGGCGCCGACCGCCACGACCTCGTCCGGATTGACGCCCTTGTGCGGCTCCTTGCCGAACAATTGCTTGACGACCTCCTGCACCTTCGGCATGCGCGTCATGCCGCCGACCAGAACCACCTCGTTGATCTCGGCCGCGGACAGGCCGGCGTCCTTGAGCGCCTGCCGGCACGGGCCGATCGTCTTCTGTATCAGATCATCCACCAGCGCCTCGAACTTGGCGCGGGTGAGCTTCATGGTCAGATGCTTCGGCCCCGAGGCATCCGCGGTGATGAACGGCAGATTGATCTCGGTCTGCGTCGTCGACGACAGCTCGATCTTGGCCTTTTCCGCGGACTCCTTGAGCCGCTGCAGCGCGAGCTTGTCGCGGCGCAGATCGATGCCCTGCTCTTTCTGGAATTCGTCGGCCAGATAGTTGACCAACCGCATATCGAAGTCTTCACCGCCGAGGAAAGTGTCGCCGTTGGTCGACTTCACCTCGAACACGCCGTCGCCGATTTCGAGAATCGAAATGTCGAACGTGCCGCCGCCGAGGTCATAGACCGCGATCATGCCGGTCTTGCTCTTGTCGAGCCCGTAGGCAAGCGCGGCGGCCGTCGGCTCGTTGATGATGCGCAACACTTCGAGACCGGCGATCTTGCCGGCGTCCTTGGTAGCCTGGCGCTGGGCGTCGTTGAAGTAAGCGGGGACTGTGATGACCGCCTGCTCGACCTTGCTGCCGAGATAGGCTTCCGCGGTCTCTTTCATCTTCTGCAAAATGAAGGCGGAAATCTGCGAAGGCGAATAGCTCTTGCCCTCGATCTCGACCCAGGCGTCGCCGTTGCTGGCACGGACGATCTTGTAGGGGACGAGCTTCTTATCCTTCTCCACCATCGGGTCGTCGTAGCGACGGCCGATCAGGCGCTTGACTGCAAAAATCGTACGCTCGGGATTGGTGACCGCCTGCCGCTTGGCCGGCTGGCCGACCAGCCGCTCGCCCTCGTCCGTAAAAGCGACGATGGACGGCGTCGTGCGCATTCCCTCCGCGTTCTCGATGACCTTGGGCGTCTTGCCTTCCATGACGGCGACGCACGAATTCGTGGTCCCGAGATCGATACCGATGACCTTGGCCATGGTGCTTAATCCTCTCTTTACCGGCAGGTCGGGCGGGCCCAAAAAGGCGCCCCTGGTCCAACCCCCGTACAGTTCTCATCGCGCCCGGCACTATTTCCGGGCGATTTCCCTTGGCTCATATAGGAGGGCATGATCGGGCCGCAAGACAGGACGACCGGAGCGAACACGCGGCACTTGCCGGGATGTGCTGATAACGGGATGAAGGCGTGCACATGAACTCGCCGGCGAGCTTGCCGGGGCTCCGCCTCTATCCCGGATACCTCGATCGCAACGGACAGGCGGAATTGCTTGCCGCTGTGCGCGCCATTTCCACCGCGGCGCCGCCGTTTACGCCGCGCATGCCGAAATCGGGACGGCCGTTCACGGTCCGCATGTCGAACTGCGGCCCTTTGGGTTGGGTATCGGATCAAAGTGGCTACCGTTATCAGCCCACGCACCCCGAGACCGGGCGGCCGTGGCCGCCGATACCCGCGTCAATCCTCGCAATATGGGACGAACTGGCACGCTACCCGGACCCGCCGGAGGCCTGTCTGATCAACTTCTATGGCCCGACCGCGAAAATGGGTCTGCACCAGGATCGCGACGAGGAAGATTTCGCTGCGCCGGTGGTCTCGATCTCGCTAGGCAATTCCTGCCTGTTCCGCGTCGGCGGGCTCAAGCGCGGCGAGCCCACCCGCGCCTTCCGCCTCAGCTCGGGCGACGCGCTGGTGCTCGGCGGCGGCGCCCGCCTTGCGTTCCATGGCGTCGATCGAATCTATCCGGGCACGTCAAGCTTGCTCCCGGAAGGGGGACGGATCAATCTGACCCTGCGCCGGGTCACGCGGAGCGCGGGCGAAAAGGCGCGACCGCGACACGCAGCAGAGGCTTTGCATGGTGCGCAATAGCAATGTCCGTTTTCGCAAGGCTTGCGCCGGCTTTGCCGCCGTATGCGCGCTCATGGTCCTGGCGATGCCGGTCCGCGCGGCCGACCCGATCTTCCCGCCCGGGTCCCGCATCGGGCTGGTGCCACCTGTCGGCATGGTGACGGCCGATGCGTTTTTTGGCTTCATGGACGTGAACAAGGACGCCGCCATCCTGATCGCCGCCTTGCCGGCCGCAGCCTATTCCCAGATCGAAAAGACGATGGACACCGAGGCCTTGCGCAAGCAAGGCATCACCTTGGACAAGCGCGAGCCGATGCAGCTCAACGTCGGCAAAGGTTTTCTCTTCACCGGCCGGCAAGTCGTGGACAAGGCGCGTTACCGCAAGTGGCTCCTGGTGGCGGCCGCGAGCGACCTCACCGCGCTGGTCACCGTCCAGGTCCCGGAACAGGAGAACGCTTATCCGGATCGTGTCGTGCGCGCGGCGCTGGCAACGCTTGCGGTACGCCCCAGCGTGCCGCAGGCGGAGGAGCTCAGCCTCTTGCCGTTCGACATCGGCGACCTTGCCGGATTTCAAATCGACAGCGTGCTCCGGGGCCGCGCGCTTGTCTTGAGCGATGCGCAGAGCGGAGAGCCCAAGGATTCCGCCAAGGAGCCGCCGGAAGCAGGCCGCAATGCCCGCTTGCTGATTGCCGCGATGCCGGGCGGGCCTGCCGAGCCCGATGAGCGCGCCAGCTTCGCCCGCTTGTCTTTCAACGAGATCGCCGGGATCAGGGATGTCCACATCACCATGGCGGAGCCGCTGCGCATCGGCGGCCAGCCGGGATACCAGTCCATGGCCGAAGCCAAGGACGCGCGCAGCGGCAACGACGTGATGGTGGTGCAGTGGCTGCGTTTCGGCAGCGGCGGGTTCCTGCAAATGACCGGCATCGCGCCGGCCGATCATTGGACCAGCGTTCTCGCACGCCTGCGCACGATCCGCGACAGCATCGAACCGAAGTGAGCCGCAGCGTGGCTTTAGGACTCTTTCGCCGCGGCGGAGGCGTTATCGTTGGCGCCGCGCACAACCGGCGCGGATTTGGGGCCGCCCTTGGACACGCCAACCATCGCCGGCCGCAAGACGCGCTCGCCGATCATGTAACCCGGCTGTACGACCTCGACGACGCTGCCGGCCGGCACCGAGGGGTCGGGGATTTCGAACATGGCCTGATGAACGTTGGGGTCGAATTTCTCGCCGCGCGGGGTGAACTGGCGCACGCCGTTCTTTTCCAGCGCCTTTTGGAGTTCGCGCTCCGTCAATTCGACGCCGTCGATGAGCGCCTTCACGCCGGGCTCGGCGCTGGCGCGCAGCGCGGGCGAAACCGCGTCGAGCGCCCGGCGCATATTGTCGGCCACGGCGAGCATGTCGCCGGCGAACGAAGCGACGCCATAGAGGCGGCCCTCGGTGACTTCGCGCGCGGTGCGCTTGCGAAGATTTTCCATCTCGGCAAGCGTGCGTAAAAGCCTGTCCTTCAGCTCGGCCGCATCCGCCGCCGCATCGGCCGCGGCCGCAGCAGGCTGATTTGTCGGGGAAACAGCCTCCGGCGGGTCCGCCGCGTCCTCAGCACGAGCGGTCTGATCCGTCATGTCCATACCCATCATCTGGAGCATGATCCCGAAAAGCCTGCCGCCGGACTTGCTTGATCCGGCGGTGGACCCGGTTTTCGGAAAAGATCATGCTCAAATCTAGTGCCCGGCATATCAGGGTTCAGGCGGCAAAAATCAAGCGCATGGAACCGTGCACCCGAGACGGGCCCGACCGGAGCCGGCTTGCGCAAGCGGCATCGGCGCGGTCAGCCGGCCAGCAGCTTGCTCACCACCTTGGCGGTATAATCCACCATCGGGATGATGCGCGCATAGTTCAGGCGGGTGGGGCCGATCACGCCCAGCACGCCGACAATATGACCGGAGGCGTCGTGGTAGGGCGCAACGATCGTCGAGGAGCCGGACAGCGAGAACAGCTTGTTCTCCGAGCCGATGAAGATGCGCACACCCTCGGCCTGCTCGGCCCGGCCCAGCAAATCGATGACTTCGCGCCGGGTTTCGAGGTCGTCGAACAAGAGGCGCACGCGCTCCAGGTCGGCAAGCGCTTTGAGGTCTTCGAGCAGATGCGCTTGGCCGCGTACGATCAGCTTGCGCTCCTCGCTCTCGCCGCCGGACCAGCTGGCGAGACCGGCGGCAATGATCTTTTGCGTGAGCTGATCGAGTTCGGCCTGACCTTCCTTCAGCCGCTGCTGGATTTCGGCCCGGACCTCGGCAAGCGTGCGGCCGCGGATGCGCGCGTTGAGGAAATTGGCGGCCTCGATCAGCGCCGATGTCGGCAGGCCGACCGGGATATTGAGGACGCGGTTCTCGACCTGGCCGTCCTCGGTAACGAGCACCACCAGCGCGCGTTCCGGCTCGAGCCGCACGAACTCGATATGCTTGAGCCGCTGGTTCGACTTCGCGGTCAAGACGACGCCGGCGGCGCGGCTTAAGCCCGAGAGCAGCCCCGACGCTTCCGTCAGCACTGCTTCGAGCGACTTCGACTGGCCCGAGCCGGCGACCTGCGCCTCGATCGCCTTGCGGTCGTCCTCGGTGAGGTCGCCGATCTGCATCAGGGCATCGACGAAAAAGCGCAAGCCGGTCTCGGTCGGCAGCCGCCCGGCCGAGGTATGCGGCGCATAAACCAGCCCGAGGTGTTCGAGATCCGACATGACATTGCGCACCGACGCCGGCGACAAGGTCATCGGCAGGATGCGCGAGAGGTTGCGCGAGCCGACCGGCTCGCCGGTCGCCAGATAGCTTTCGACGATCAGGCGAAAAATCTCGCGCGAGCGCTCGTTGAGCTGCGCCAGGCTCAATTGGGTCGCGGCAAGCGGCAGGTCAGGGCTGGGCAAGGTTAACTCCCATGCTGGCGGCAGACTTGTCCACTTGAGCCCCTTTCTTTCAAGCGCAACCGTATCGGCAAGACGCTGTCGGAGGCAATCGGACCTGTTCGCGGGTGGGGGCACATCGGCGCCCTTGTCGGTCTTACCTCACACTTCTACAAGACTGGGCCGGTGCGCGGCGTGGCGCGCCGCATTGATGGAGAGACCGCATGCGGCCGAGCCGCCGACAGCCCGACGAATTACGCCCCGTCTCGCTCGAGCGCGGCGTGGTGAAATTCGCGGAAGGCTCGTGTTTCGTGCGCTTCGGCGATACCCACGTGCTGGTCACGGCGACGCTCGAGGACCGCTTGCCGCCCTGGCTCAAAGGCCAGGCGCGGGGCTGGATCACGGCCGAATACGGCATGCTGCCGCGCGCCACCCTCGAACGCACGCGCCGCGAGGCCTCGGCGGGCAAGCAGAATGGCCGCACCGTTGAAATCCAGCGTCTGATCGGGCGCAGCCTGCGCTCGGTCGTCGATCTCAAGGCGCTCGGCGAGCGGCAGATCACCATCGACTGCGACGTCATCCAGGCCGACGGCGGCACCCGCACCGCCTCCATTACCGGCGCCTGGATCGCGCTCTACGATTGTCTCGCCTGGATGAAAACGCGGCAGATGATCGAGCAGCAAGTTTTGCGCGACCATATCGCGGCGATCTCCTGCGGCGTATGCTCGGGCGTCGCCGTGCTCGACCTCGATTACGCCGAAGATTCGCAAGCCGAGACCGACGCCAATTTCGTCCTCACCGGCTCGGGCCATATCGTCGAGGTGCAGGCGACCGCGGAGAAAATCCCGTTCTCGGAGGAGCAGCTCACCACGCTGTTGGCGCTGGCGCGCAAAGGCGTGGGCAAGCTCATCGATTTGCAGAAGATGGCGGTGATGTGAGGAGGATGGATCATCGTCGCATCGCCGGCCGCCTGGTCATCGCCACGCATAATCGCGGAAAGCTTGCCGAGATGCGCGACCTTCTTGCACCCTACGGCATCGACGCCACATCGGCTGGTGAGCTTGGTCTCACGGAGCCGGAAGAACTCGGAATGACGTTCCGCGAAAACGCACATGTCAAAGCGGAAGCGGCGGCCAAGGCGGCCGGCATGCCCGCCTTTGCCGACGATTCCGGCCTGGTGGTCGACGCGCTCGACGGTGCGCCGGGTATCCATTCGGCGCGCTGGGCCGGGCCCGAGCGGGATTTCGGCCGGGCCATGGCGACGATCGAAGAAAAGCTGCGCGAACGCGGTGCGACGACGCCGGAGCGCCGCAAGGCGCATTTCGTCTCCGCGCTGTGCGTGGCCTGGCCGGACGGCCATGTGGAGGAATTCGAGGGCCGCGTCGACGGCACGCTCATTTGGCCGCCGCGCGGCGATCAGGGTTTTGGCTACGACCCGATGTTCCTACCCGACGGCCACACGCGCACTTTCGGCGAAATGCCGAGCGAAGAGAAGCACGGCCTGCCGCCACGCGGCAAAGGTTTGTCGCACCGGGCTCGCGCCTTTCTCAAGCTGGCGGAGGCGTGCCTTGGCCAAGGTTGAGACGCCTACCACGCTTGCGGGCGGCCAAGAGCAGGCCTTCGGCGTCTATGTGCACTGGCCGTTCTGCCTGTCGAAATGCCCCTATTGCGACTTCAACAGCCATGTCCGCCACGCCGGCATCGACGAGGCGCGTTTCGTGCGCGCCTTCTCCGCCGAGATCGCGGCGACCGCCGCGCGCGTGCCGGGCCGCTCCGTTTCCACGATTTTCTTCGGCGGCGGCACGCCGTCGCTGATGCAGCCGGCGACGGTTGCCGCCGTGCTCGATGCGATCGCGCGGCACTGGAGCGTCGCCGCCGACGCCGAAATCACGCTCGAAGCCAATCCGACCAGCGTCGAAGCCGAGCGCTTCCGCGGCTACCGCTCAGCCGGCGTCAACCGCGTGTCGCTCGGCGTGCAGGCGCTGGACGATCGTGCGCTCGCCGAGCTCGGGCGTCGGCATTCGGCGCGCGAGGCGCTCGACGCCGTCGCCGTCGCGCGCGCCGTTTTCGACCGTTATTCGTTCGACCTGATTTATGCGCGGCCGCAACAGACGCCGCGCGACTGGGCGAGCGAGCTTAAGCATGCGCTCGGCGAAGCCGGCGAGCATCTGTCGCTCTATCAGCTGACCGTCGAGGCGGACACGCCGTTCGCGGCGCTGCATGCGGCGGGCAAGCTCAAAATTCCCGACGACGACACCGCGCGCGCGCTCTACGACACGACGCAGGAGATCTGCGCGGCGCACGGCCTGCCGGCCTATGAGATTTCCAACCATGCGCGGCCCGGCGGCGAGAGCCGGCACAATCTCATCTACTGGCGCGCGCAGGAATATGCCGGCATCGGACCGGGCGCCCATGGTCGACTCAACATTGGCAGGCTCGATATCGACGGCGCCCGGCATGCCGTCGCCACTGAAAAACACCCCGAAGCGTGGCTCGCCCGCGTCGAGAGCGACGGGCATGGCCTTGTCACCGATGACGTGCTCACGCGCGAGGAAATGGCCGACGAGTTCCTGCTCATGGGGCTGCGGCTCGCCGAAGGCATCGATCCGGCGCATTACACGGCGCTGGCCGGCCGCACGCTCGATCCGGCGCGGATCGCGGCATTGCGCGAGCACGGTCTGGTCGAGACAACCGCCGCCGGCCGGCTGCGTGTCAGCATGCCGGGTTTCCCCGTGCTCGACGCGGTCGTGGCCGATCTGGCGGCGTGAACGAAAAAGTCTAAATCCCCGAGGCGCCGAAGCTCTTCGGCGCGGGCGAAATGACCTGCGCTCCCGACGGCGTGACCCGCATCACCGCGAGCCCGCGTTCGTTGGTGCCGTCGGGGCGGAAGCGGAACAGCCCATCGATGCCGGAAAATCCCGACGGATTGGTCAACACCTCCGGAGAGAAGCGCTGCGGACCTTGGGTCTTCACCAACGCGGCAATCAGCGCCACCGCATCATAGGCCAGCGTCGCGGTGCGCACCGGCTCCTGCTTGTAGCGGGCGCGGTAGCGTTCCGCGAAAGCGCGAAAGCCCGCCGGATCGGGCGCCGCGTACCAGCCGCCGTCGAGAGCGGGCGCGGAAAAGATGCGCGGATCGTCCCACAGCCCGGTGCCGAGAAGCTGAATCTTCTTGGTATTGACGCCGTTCGCGACCAGCGCCTGGACCACGTCCGGCACGGCGTCGCCGCCATCCGGGATGAAAATGGCGTCGATATGCGCCGCCGCCTGGGCGACACTCTTGGCCGGACCCGCCATGGCCGCCTTGTCGTGTGCATAGCGCTGGAGCGCAACAACCTGGCCGCCGTGGCGCGCGACATCCTGCTTGAACGCGGCTTCGACCACGGTGCCATAGGGGTTGTCGGGAATAAGCGCCGCGTAAGAGCGCTTCCCGGTCGAGGCGGCATATTGCACGATGCGGCGGACATCCGACTCCGGCAGAAAGCTGAGCAGATAGACGCCGCGCGACGCGACATTGGTATCGGTCGAGAAAGCGATCACCGGAATGTTGCGCGCCCGCGCCACTTGACCGACGATACTGACCGACTGCGCGAACAAAGGCCCGAGGATGATCTCGGCGCCTTCGTCGAGCGCCTGTTGTGCGCCCTGCCGCGCCCCGTCGGCGGTGCCGCCGTCGTCTTTCACCAAGAGCTGGATATTCGGCGAATTGAATTCCGCGAGCGCCATTTCGGCGGCGTTGCGCATCGCCTGGCCGGCAAGGCCGGCATTGCTGCCGGCCGACAGGGGCAGAATGAGACCAGCCTTGACTTGGCCGGCGCCGAGCGTTGCTCCGGGCGCCGGCTGCACGCCCTGCTGCGGCGTCGAGGAGAAATACGGCATCGAGGAGAAAAAGTTCGAATTCCCCGAACAGCCTGCCAATAGCGCGCTTGCCGCGGCCATCAGGCCCGCCAGCGAACGGCGCCGGGTCGGCATGATGGCCGACCCCTGAAGCGGCAGTTCCGCGGACACGGTTCTCCTCACGGCGGCCTAGACGCCTGTGCCATAGGACAATGCTATTCTGTCATTCTGGCGGCGAATGGTTAACCAAGCGGAAAGGATAAGGAATTCGCCCCCGGCATGACGGCGAGGCCGGCCGGCGCTAGGGTGGCAACGATGAGCAACGCGCCTGCAAGCCCGGCCGGCCGAGACGATCGCGCACAGCGACGCTACGTCCTCGGCGGCCATCCTATCGATGTCGGCAAGATCGCACCTGGACTGCATGTCGTAGCCACCCCGATCGGAAATCTCGGCGACATCACGCTGCGCGCGCTGGCGACGCTGGCCGGCGCCGACTTGATCGCCTGCGAGGACACGCGCGTCACCCGCAAGCTGCTCGACCGCTACGCTATCGCCACCCCGCTCACACCCTATCACGACCACAATGCGGCGACAGCGCGCCCCAAGCTCTTGCGCCGGCTTGCCGAAGGCGCCGCCATCGCTCTCGTCTCCGATGCCGGCACCCCGCTCGTGTCCGATCCGGGCTTCAAGCTGGTGCGTGCCGCCCAGGAAGCCGGCCACATGGTCACCGCACTGCCCGGTCCGTCCGCGCTGCTCGCAGCGCTCGCCGCAGCCGGCCTCCCGACCGATCAATTCTTCTTTGCCGGCTTCCTGCCGGCGAAACAAGCGGCGCGGCGCGCCCGGATCGCCGAGCTCGCCCGTATTCCGTCGAGCCTTGTGCTGTTCGAAACCGGGCCGCGGATCGGCGCGGCGCTTGCGGACCTCGCCGCCGGGTTAGGCCGCCGCGAGGCGGCGCTCTGCCGCGAGCTGACCAAGCTCCATGAGGAAATCCGGCGCGGCGACCTCGAAACGCTGGCGCAAAGCTGTGCCGCGAGCGAAGTCCGCGGCGAAATCGTGCTGGTCATCGCCCCACCGCAAGCGCCCACCCGGCCGAGCACCGGCGACACGGATGCGCTGTTGCGGCAGGCGCTCGCCCGGGTGTCGCTCAAAGATGCCGTCGGCGAAGTGGCGGAGGCGACCGGGCTGCCGCGCCGGGAGCTCTACCAGCGGGCGCTTGCGCTGGCGAAGGAGCAAAGCTCGGAGACGCAACATGGCGCGCCGCGCTGAGCCGGCCGAACCGCGGGAGCGGCCGCGACGCGAGCGCGTCGCGGCGTTCCGGCTCGGCCTGTCCGCGGAAAGCCGCGCCGCCATGCTTCTGCTCGCCAAGGGCTACCGGATCGCGGCGCGGCGCTGGAAGACCCCGTTCGGCGAGATCGACATCGTCGCGCGCCGCCGCCGCGCCCTCGTCTTTGTCGAAGTCAAGGCGCGCGACCGCGCCGACGAGGCTGCGGAAGCAGTGACCGAGCGGACCAAGCGCCGCATCGTCGCCGCCGCAGCGCTGTGGCTCGCGCACCACCCCGACGACAATGAGCGCGACATCCGCTTCGACGTCATGCTGGTCGCGCCGGGCAGGATGCCGCAACACATTGTCAACGCCTTCGATGCGAGCCGCTGATTCTGAAGCCGTAGCGGCCGGCACCAAAATTGCGTAGAGGTGGGCCGCATCGCCGCCGCAACCCCGATCGCCGTCATGCGCCTGAACGTCGCCGTGCAAATGGACCCGATCGAGCGGATCAATATCCGCGGCGATTCGACGTTCGCGCTGATGCTGGAAGCGCAGCGTCGCGGCCATCCGCTGTCCTATTACACGCCCGACCGGCTCGTC
Organism: Xanthobacteraceae bacterium; assembly: GCA_050011955.1. Classification (GTDB taxonomy): domain Bacteria; phylum Pseudomonadota; class Alphaproteobacteria; order Rhizobiales; family Xanthobacteraceae; genus BOG-931. The sequence continues at coordinate 85,709 of JBEKIC010000006.1, read as the reverse complement.
CTGCGCGACGGCAAAGTTTCCGCCGCGGTGCGGCCCGTGAAGGTGCGCGATAGCGCCGGCGACCATTTCACGCTCGGCGAGCCGCAGACCGTCGACCTCGCCTCCTTCGATGTGGTGCTGCTGCGCCAGGATCCGCCGTTCGATCTGGCCTATATCTCGACCACCCACATGCTCGACCGCATCCACCCGAACACGCTGGTGGTCAACGATCCGAGCCACGTGCGCAACGCGCCGGAAAAGGTCTTCGTCACCGAATTTCCCGAGCTGATGCCGCCGACGCTGATCACCCGCGACCTCGACGCCATCAAGGCGTTCCGCGCCGAGCATGCCGATATCGTCATGAAGCCGCTTTACGGTCTCGGCGGTCAGGCGGTTTTCCGGCTGGCCAGCGACGACCTCAATTTCGGTTCGCTCTATGATTTGTTCGCCAACATGTTTCGCGAGCCGTGGGTGGTGCAAAAATTCCTCCCGGCGGTGAAGGACGGCGACAAGCGCATCATCCTGGTCGACGGCGAGTTCGCCGGCGCGGTCAACCGCGTGCCGGCGGCGGACGACTTGCGTTCCAACATGGTGCGCGGCGGCGTGCCCAAGGCGACCGACCTCACCGCGCGCGAGCGCCACATCTGCGAACGGCTCGGCCCGGCTTTGCGCGAGCGCGGGCTGCTCTTCGTCGGCATCGACGTGATCGACGGCTTCCTCACCGAGATCAACGTCACCTCGCCGACCGGCATCCGCGCCATCAAGAATCTCGGCGGCCCGGACATTGCGGCGCTGATCTGGGACAAGATCGAAGAAAAGCGCGGCGCGAAATAAAGGCCGCGCCGTTCAGGACCGAGATAAATGTCGAGCGATCTCAAGTCAGCATCGTCCGATGACGCCCATCCTGCAAATGCCGATGTGCCGTCCCCGCTGCGCACGGGATGGCGCGCCTACGAAGTCTACTTGTCCGCGCTGATTATTTTTGCGGCATCGCGCGCCGTCGTCGTCGCCGGCATCAACCTGGGAAAGCTGACCCTTCGCGACGCCGACGTCGTCCGCACGCTCGACCCGGCGACATTGCAGGCCGATAACGTCTGGTACTACCGCTTATTGCAGCACTGGGACGGCGGTTGGTACCACGCAATCGTGCGCGATGGATACCAATACGGCGGCGACCCATCGGTCCCGAGCTCGGTCGCCTTTTTTCCGCTCTATCCGCTCTTTGCCTATGCTGTAAAATCTCTGTTGCGCATCGATACGGATCTGGCGCTGCTCATCGTGGCGAATGTCGCCGCTCTGGCCGCCGCTCTTCTGTTCACCAAATTCGTCAAGGACGAGTTGGGCGATCGGGTCGCGCTTCTGTCGTTGGGATCGTTGTGTTTCTTCCCGTCGTCGCTGTTTCTTTCCGCCGGCTATTCCGAGTCGCTGTGCCTCGCCTTCGTGCTGCTCAGCTTCATCCTTCTCCGCCGTGAGAAATTTGTTCTTGCGGCGGTCGTCGCCGGACTGGCGGCCGGCACGCGGTCCGCCGGCATCGTGATGATGCCGGTCATCCTGTGGGAGATGTGGTGGCGCAATAAGCTGCCTTGGCCGCGGCTCTTGCCGCGAATGGTGCTGTGCGGCTTCCTCGCGGCATCGGGCCTGCTGGCTTATATGGCCTTCCTCGGCATCAAGTTCGGACAGCCTCTGGCATTCGCCGCGAGCCAATTGGCCTGGAACAAAGGCGCTTGGCGCGGCGACACGATTTTCGAACGCTTTCTGTCAGTGATGACGCTCGCTCCATTCTGGCATGCCTATCCGGAGTGGATCGCGGTGTTCCTGTGTTTCTTCGCCCTCTCGATCTGGTCGTTCCGGCGTCTGCGCTTCACCGTCTCGCTCTATGCCGTTGGCTCCCTGATGCTGCCTTACCTGACGCTCGGCATTACCGGCTCGATGATCCGGTTCGGACTGATGTGCTTTCCCGCCTGGATGTGCGTGGGCATCCTGTGTGAGCGGCGCTTGTGGCTCACGATCTCGCTGATCGGCATATTGGGCGGGATCCTGCTGTGGGAAGCCGCCTTGTTCTCGCAATGGCATTTTGTCGGGTGATGGCGAACCCTGGGCGATCTCAATCCGACAGCCCAGGTCTGTTCATGGATTGTTCTTGCGTACGACCGCCGCTTCCGCTACTTTAGATTTTAAAGCGGGGGGTCGGACATGGTCCAGCGCGTCTCCACGGTGGCATTCGAGGGCATCGAGGTCAGACCCGTCGATGTCCAGGTGCAGGTCGCGCCCGGCATGCCGGCCTTCACCATCGTCGGCCTGCCCGACAAAGCCGTCTCTGAAGCCCGCGAGCGCGTGCGCTCGGCCATGATCGCGTCCGGGCTGGCTTTGCCAGCCCGCCGCATCACCATCAACCTGGCTCCCGCCGATTTGCCAAAGGAAGGGAGCCACTACGACCTGCCGATCGCGCTCGGATTAATGGCGGCGATCGGCGCCATTCCGCATGACGCGGTGGCGGGCTTTGCGGTTCTGGGCGAGCTCGGCCTCGACGGGTCGATTGCGCCGGTCGCCGGCGTCCTACCCGCGGCCATCGGCGCCAATGCCCGCGACGAGGGATTGATCTGCCCGGCCGCGTGCGGGCCGGAAGCGGCCTGGGTCAGCCCGGAAATCGAGATCATCGCGGCCTCGTCGCTCATCCAGCTCGCCAACCACTTCAAGGGCACCCAGGTGCTCTCGCGGCCGCAGCCGAAAATCCTCGAAGTCAACGGCGCCGAACTCGATCTCGCCGATATCAAGGGCCAGGAAAGCGCCAAGCGCGCGCTCGAAGTGGCGGCCGCGGGCGGCCACAACCTGCTCATGGTCGGGCCGCCCGGCGCCGGCAAGTCGATGCTCGCCGCCAGGCTCCCCTCGATTCTGCCGCCGCTGGCACCGGCCGAGCTCCTGGAAGTCTCCATGGTCGCTTCCGTCGCCGGCGAGATCGAGGGCGGCGCGCTGACCAACCGGCGTCCGTTCCGGGCGCCACACCACTCCGCCAGCATGCCGGCGCTGGTCGGCGGCGGCCTGCATGCGCGGCCGGGAGAGATTTCGCTCGCGCATCACGGCGTTCTCTTCCTCGACGAACTCCCCGAATTCCACGGAATTATGTAGCTGTCTCACCAATCCCGGCCCGGGCCTCACAATGACCCGTGGCGGGCTGAGGAATATTTCGGTACAAAGCTTATCGGCAATCCGGGGCTTCCTGCGTTCCTTGCGCGGGATTGCGCCGATTAGCCGGAAGGCCGTTTGCCGACCGGAGTTTTCAATGCATTTTATGGCCACATGGCGCTATCAGAGCCAAGATGTTGCTGCGCGCAATAAAGTAAATTCCGAAATAACGACGCTTCTCTCACCCTATTCGTGGGTGCGTCCGCTAGAGGATACTTACGTAATCAATGTGCCGGACCAAGCGCAGTATAATCTTATTCTGACCCGGCTACTGGCCATTATGAATGCGAACCCGAATGTCGTTCACTTACTTATCTCGCCCCCAATGACTGGAGGGCAATATGGTGGCTATCTCCCAAGCAATTATTGGAAAGATATAAACGCAAGATCGGTTTAAACGAACGATGGCAGAATCTCCCAAACAGGTAGGCCCGGAGAGCGTTGGCGAATCCCCACCGTCATCCCAACTGGGCGCGCCATTCAGACTCAGTATTTCCTTTCCGGAAAATGTCGTTATCAAAATGGTCGATGCATCCTCCTTGCACGACTATGAATTTTCAATGCTTGTCGCCAGTGCGTGCTTTAGCGCCTTTATCGGGTTTGGAGTCGAGTATCTCCGATCATCTGAGCAACGAGAAGCGAGCCTATTCGGCGACGTAAGTATGATATTTATCGTTATGACTCTCGTTTTCTTTGGTTGGGGTATTCTCAAGCGGCGCAAGATGACCACCCAATCAAAACAGTTCCGAATTAAAGCGGCGATGGTTGAAGATATATCTCCAGTCCCTGAAGCAATCCCATTGCCGATGCAAATCCAAGCTAATCCTCCAGCCTTAGCGCTTGGCAACCAATCGCAGTTAGACACTGGACCAAAAAAACAGCCGTAAAGCTTCCCCGAGCGATCTTATTCGCGATGTTCCGTTCATTGTCCTTGATCCCGACTGCCGCAAGTTTCTCGGCCAAATCGGCATAGCTCACGTTCCGGCGCTTTAGCTCGGCCTTCAGGATGCCCTTGACCTGGGCGGCCCAATCCTTTTGGACCCGTAGGCCGTGCCGCACGACTCCGCTGGTTTTGGCCGCCATGTGCCACATCCTATCCCATGATAAAAATCATCATATATGATGATTTTGCCATTGACAAGGGTGAAGCAGTACACTAAATTCGATGATGTAATACATTGGATTTGGTGCTTACGTGGCCCAACACTTCCTCCTCTCCGCAGCCGCCCGGACGCTCTCTTTGAGCGCCGTGGCGCGTATGTCGGACGATGAGGCGGCGGCCGCGTTTCAACGCATCCGCTGGGCCGACAATGGCGGGGAAGCCTATTGCCCGCGCTGCGGTTGCCTTGACGTTCGCAAACTGGCGACCCGGCCGGTTTGGAAATGCAAAGGCTGCTCCAATCAGTTCTCAGTAACCGCCGGGACGATCTTCGCCGACCGTAAGCGGCCGATCCGAGACTATTTGCTCGCCATCGCGATCTTCGCCAACGGGGCGAAGGGTTACAGCGCATTGCAGCTCTCTCGCGATTTAGGATGCCAATACAAGACAGCATTCGTTCTCGCGCACAAACTCCGCGAAGCCATCGAAGCCGAACAGCGCAAGATTACATTCACCGATGCTTCTGAGAAGGAAATCGACGGCGCGTATTTCGGCGGTCATGTCAAGCCGCAGAACGAGGCAGCGGAGCGCGTTGACCGCCGCACCGCAGAAGAACAGACCGGCAAGCGGCAAGTCGTGGTCGTCATGCGCGAGCGCAAGGGCGACACGCTGCCTTTCGTGTTCGGTAAGGAAAGCGATGCTGTCCCCGCCATCCGCGAGCGCATTCCGTTCGGATCAATCATCCATGCCGACGAAGCGCGCGGATGGGATATATTGCATGCTCACTATGACATGCGCCGGATCAATCATTCGATCGCATTCAGCAAAGACGGCGCTTGCACCAATCAGGCCGAGTCCTTTTTCTCCCGGCTACGCCGCGCCGAAATCGGAACGCATCATCGAGTCAGTGGCCAATATCTAAGCCGGTACGCATCGGAAATGGCGTGGCGCGAAGATCACCGCCACATGCCGAACGGCACTCAATACAGCTTCATAGCCGCCGCGGCGCTTGCCCATCCGCATAGCCGAGACTTCCGCCGATATTGGCAACGGAGCCATCCCCGATGAAAAACGATCACGTCCTAAGCGGACTCATCGCGAAGCGCGCCGAACTCGCTGGGCAAATCGAAACGATGCAACGGGACATGCGCGCGCTAGTCGCCACCATCGGCCATATCGACGCGACCATTCGGGCATTTGATCCGAATGCGGACATTGAGGACATCAAGCCAAAACTGCCGCCGCGCTTTCAGGCGTTCAAGGGCGAGGTCTCCCGCCTCGTGCTGAATGCGCTGCGAACGTCTGAGAAGCCTATTCCAGTTTCGGACCTGACTTTGATCGTGGCGGCGGGACGCGGGATCAATCCCGACGACAAACCATTCATGCGGATACTCTCGCGCCGCGTCGGCGCGTGCTTGCGCAATCTGCGTAAGAAAAAACTGGTCTCGATGACGCGACCCCCGCCCGGCAGCCTCGGGCTCTGGGGGATCGCAGATTAGGAAGCTTCCCGCAAATTGCCGGAAGCTTGGGGCAAGTTGCCACAAGCTTACGTCGCTGTTTGCACAGGATTTGCACAGGTTATCACAGGAAGCCTAGCCAAGATTTGTGAACAACAGCGAATAGCTTGAAGAACCTTTGACTCCTGAATCCCGCCGGAGTCATGGTCCGAGCGGTGATTCGTAACTGAACCTCCGAGTACCGGCTGCAAGCGGCCCGAGCGCCCTGAAAAGGCGCGGGGCGCGAAGGCGCTCCGGGAAAGGAGGGTAAGGAAATGAAGCCACCAGGCTATCCGCAGGCCGCCGACAAAGCAGTATTCGTCCACGAATATCTGCGATGTCGGCTAGGCCACTGGGAGTGTGTTCGCGCACACTTCCGAAAGTCTCGCCGTAAGAAGCGAGCGTAGTCACTGCCAAAACTTGGCGGCCCTTCGGGGCCGCTCTTTTTTGCGCTCACGGGTTTCACCCGAAACGCATTATGCGTAACACATACAACCCAAGTGGAGTCCGTGTCTAGGGGTTCGCGTAGAAAGCGTGTGCGACTTGCACGCGACTCTTCTGGTTGCGTCGGACGTAACCACTATTGGCGTCGGCCTGTCGACTCACCGATAGCATATAAATTCATCACATACGATGATGATCCGCATTGAATGTGCGGTGAACCAGCTACATAATGCCGGAATTCCAGCCGCAAGCGCTCGACTCGCTGCGCCAGCCGCTCGAAACCGGCGAGGTCGCGATCGCGCGCGCCAATCATCGCGTCACCTATCCGGCGCGTTTCATGCTGGTGGCGGCGATGAATCCATGCCGCTGCGGGCGCGCCGCCGAGCCCGGCTACGCCTGCCGCCGCGGGCTCAATGCCCGCTGCACTGCGGATTACCAGGCGCGCATTTCCGGTCCGCTGCTCGACCGTATCGACCTGCATATCGAGGTGCCGGCGGTGACCGCCGCCGACTTGATCCTGCCGCCGCCGACCGAAGGCAGCCGCGAAATCGCCGAGCGCGTCGCGCTGGCCCGCGAGCGGCAGGCGCGCGCTATGCCGCCATCGGGCTACCGCACATTCGCAGCAACGCGACGGTTTCCGGCGCCGTGCTCGAGGATGTGGCACGGCCGGATGGGAGCGGGCTGTCGCTGTTGCGCGAAGCCGCCGATGCGATGCGGCTCTCGGCACGCGGCTATCATCGCGTGCTGCGTGTCGCGCGCACGCTGGCCGATCTCGACGGCGCCGACAAAGTCGGCCGCGTGCACCTTGCCGAAGCGCTGTCCTATCGCGCGCTCGCCGATGAGATCAGGCGCGCGGCATAGAGCGCGTCCAGGAAAGTGGGAACCGGTTTTCCGTCCGGACGCGCGATAAGGGAAGAACTTTAGAGCATGATCCCGAAAAGTGGGTACCGCTTTTCGGATAAGATCATGCTCCACTAAAACTACCCCGCACCGTTGGCGACATTGGTCGCGCCGCGAATGCCGATCGCGGCCAAAAATTCCTGGCGGGTCTCGGCATGATCGCGAAAGACGCCGAGCATGCGGCTGGTCACCATGGTGACGCCGGTCTTGTGCACGCCGCGGGTGGTCATGCATTGGTGCGTCGCCTCGGTGACCACCGCGACGCCATGCGGCTTGAGTACGGCATCGAGACAGGCCGCGATCTCGGCGGTCATTTTCTCCTGGATCTGCAGCCGCCGCGCATAGACGTCGACCAGCCGCGCCAATTTCGAAATCCCGACCACGCGGTTGCGCGGCAGATAGCCGATATGCACGCGGCCGATGACCGGCGCCATGTGGTGCTCGCAATGCGACTCGAAGCGGATGTCGCGCAGCACCACCACTTCGTCGTAGCCGCCGGTCTCCTCGAAGGTCCGCTTGAGATAGTCGCGCGGATTATCCTTGTAGCCGGAGAACCATTCCTCATAAGCACGCACGACACGCCCCGGCGTGGCCAGAAGCCCTTCGCGGTCCGGATCGTCGCCGGCCCAACGGATGAGCGTGCGCACGGCAGCCTCCGCCTCCTCGCGCGTCGGCCGCACCGGCGCGGAAGAGCTTGCCCGCGTGCGCTTCGAATTCACGACTTTGTCCATCCGTTTTCTCCGGCCGCGCCATCGCACTGCGATGGGTTTCCATTGGCTAGCCCGCGGCAATGTTAACAAAGCATCAACCCTTGCTCCAATCGTTCTGCCTGGCGGCAAGGGATGCGCAAGGGTTCATAGGCCAAAATTCGCGTTACTGCATCGATAACAATGCGTACCGACGCCGCTCGCCGCGAGCGCGCCAAGAGCGGGACAGGGACCATGCGGCCGCACGCCACCCTCCGAAAGCCCGCCATTCTCAGCCGTCGCCTCCTTTCCCTCATTGTCCGCGCGGTAGCCATTACCTCGATGGCGTTTGCGGTCGCCTTTGGCTTCCTCGCGGGGGCGACCTCCCCCGAGGCCCACTACGATCCGCACATGTTTGCCATCGGCGTCGCGGCGCTGTTCGGCGCCTCATGCGGGGCCATCGGAATCCTGCTGTCCCGCATCCGCCAGATGAAGACGGAGCTGCGCAACCTCGAGGCGCGGCTCGACGAGGCGGCGGATCGCAATTGGGAAATACGCGAAGCGCAGGAGCGCACCTCTAGCTTCTTCGAGGCGCAGGGCGATGTGATCGTGCGCCGCGACGGTAACGGCGCGATCACCTACGCCAACGACGCGTTCTGCGCGCTCGCCGGCCGCCCGCGCGATGACCTCCTGGCGAGCGCGTTTGCGCTGCCGGTGGCGGAGCAGAGCGAGTCCCGCCGCCTTGGTGACGGCACGCAGGTGCACGACCAGAAAATCGCCGCGCCAGACGGCGCGCGCTGGATCGCCTGGCGCGAAGTCACCGTGCGCGCCGATGGCGGCAGCGAAATGCAAAGCGTCGGCCGCGACATCACCGACCGCGTGCTCGCCGAGCAGGCGCTGGCCGAGGCTCGCGATCAGGCCGAGGCGGCGAACCGCGCCAAGTCGCGCTTTCTGACCATGGTGTCGCATGAGATACGCACGCCGCTCAACGGCATTCTCGGCATGGCCGATCTGCTTGGCGACACCCCGCTCACCGCCGAACAGGCGACCTACCTGAAGGCGGTCAAAACCTCGGGCGAAACGCTGCTGTCGCTGATCGAAGAGGTCCTCGATTTCTCCAAGATCGAGGCCGGCCGGCTCGATCTCGCGGCCCGGCCGTTCGCGCCCGCGGCCTTGGTCGAGGAGGCGACCGAGTTGCTCGGGCCCCGCGCCCAGGCGAAGGGGCTGGAAATTTGCTGCTATGTTGATGAGCGCCTGCCGGCGCAGGTCGTCGGCGACGCGGCGCGGCTGCGCCAGGTTCTCTTCAACCTCGCCGGCAATGCCATCAAGTTCACCGAACGCGGCGGCGTGTCGATCGTGGTCGAGCCGAATGCAGAGCCGGATGGTGTCGCCATCTCGGTGCACGACACCGGCATCGGCATCCCGTCCGAGGATCAGGCGCGCATCTTCTTCGAATTCGAGCAGGCCGACGGCAGCTCGACGCGAAAATTCGGCGGCACCGGGCTCGGTCTCACCATATCGAAACGGATCGTCGAGAGCATGGGCGGCTCGATCGCGGTCGATAGCGCCGGCGGTCAAGGCTCGACCTTCCGCGTCATCGTTCCGCTGCCGCGGGCCGGCGACGCCGACGAGCCCGCGCTCGCCGTGCCGGATCTTGCCGACCAGGATATCCTGATCGTGGCGCCGGCGGCGATCGAAGCCTCCTTGATCGCGCGGCGGCTGCAACGCTGGGGCGCGCGCACAAAAATCGTGCCCGACGATCAGGTGGCGGCGGCGCTGTTGCCGGAGCAGTTTTGGAGCGCCATGCTGGTCGATCACGCGCTCGGCACGCCTGCGAGCGTAGCGCTGGCGCGGCTGGCTGCCGCGATCCCGCGGAGGCTGGTGCTGATCACGCCGGCGATGCGCAACGAGCTTGCCGCGCTCAGGGAGGCCGGCTTCACCGGCTATCTGATCAAGCCGGTGCGTGCCGCTTCGCTCGCCGCACGCTTTTCGACCGATGACGCCTTCGATGCGGGCGCTGCGGTCGAGACCCCGGAAGCGCCGAGCGTAGTTCCCGATAGCGGGCTGTCGATTCTCGTCGCCGAGGACAACGACATCAACGCGCTCTTGGCGCGCGCGCTGCTCCTGAAGCTCGGCCATCATCCGACCATCGCCGCCAGCGGCGCCGCGGTTGTCGAATCCTGGCTCGCCGCGCACGCGGCCGGCACGCCCTACGACCGCGTGCTCATGGACCTGCACATGCCGGGCATGGACGGCCTCGAAGCGACGCGCCGGATCCGCACCATGGAAGCCGAGGACAACATGCCGCGAACGCCGATCCTGGCGCTGACCGCCAACGCCTCCGCCGAGGACCGCGAGGCCTGTCTCGCCGCCGGAATGGATGGCTTCCTGGTCAAGCCGCTCGACCGCGAACGCCTTGCCGCCGCGCTCGCCGGGGCCGATGACGCCGCGCTGGCGGCGTGAGTCCGCGTTTTCCTGGCCGGTCGCCTTATTTCCAGGCCACAAAACTGGCTTTGTGACAGTCCAGTGAATGATCTGGCTCAATAACGCCGTCGCCTGAATATGCTCTGTTTTGGCCGCAGACGGACGCGGGCGCCGGCCGATGAAATCCGAAATCATTGAGCAATTGGGACAATTCGATTTGCTCCTGCCGTCCCTCATCGCCGAGGGCTTGGCGGCGAACGATCGGCTGAAAGCCCGGTTGAGCGTTTTGCAGGCGGCCGCACAGCACGCCCGAGAGCCCCTGGGCGCACGCTTCGATCTGGCCGGCGAATGCCGGGCCGCCGGCATCGATGCCATGGCAATGGAAACGCTGGTCAACCGCGCGACCATCTCGGCCGGCGAGCGCCTTTCGGCGCCAGGTCTCGGCAGCCTGGGAGCCGCGATCTGGGACGACATGGCAACCATGATCCACGCCATCAAGGCCGGAGACCCGGCGCAGGGAGACCTGGCTGCCGAGCGCCTTGCGGCGATCCGAGCGTCGGTGTCCTTCGGCGCTTCCGACGATATCGCGCTTGCGGACGTCGCCGGACTGACCGGTTTGTCCGATGGCGCCGGCGACAGCCTGCACCGCCTGGTCATGGATTTGCACAAAGCGCTGAACCGGCTCGCGGCCGCGCATGCGGAAGAGGTGCTGGCGGGCGCGCATGTCTACGCGTTGCTGCCGGAGGATCGGCCGGCGATCGAAGCATTCATGCGCGGGGTCGAGGCGACCGAGAAGCTCAGGTTCGGCCATCCCGGACTGGCGACGACGGCAACGCGTGCGGGCGGACGGCTTACCATTCAGAACGATATCGGAGAAACCGACGCCCATGTGGTGGTGATCGTTGTTGAACCAGCTGCGGTGACGGTTATCCACACCGACGTGCATCTGGCGCGCGCAAAGTTCTTCACGGGGCTCCTGCGCAATTTCCCGGTTCAATGGAGCGGGCTGGAACGCAAAAGCGGGACTGGCCTGCCCGATAGCGCCGCTTTCTATCTGGTCACCGGCCGCTATCCGTTCGACAGCAGCATGCGCCGCGACGCGTTTCTCGAAGCGCTCGGTGCATCGCTGGTCTTCCTGATCGACTGGAACAAGGCGCGCAAGGTGCTGCGGGAATGGGTATCCAACGCCGACGCGATCCGCATCCTCGAATGGGCGGCACGCCATCGCGTCGGTCACCGGGGATTCCTGCAACTTGGCGGGGCGGAGCTGGTGGCGTCGGCCGTGCATCACGCGGCGCCGTCGCGGATCGGATTCGGCGAGCGGCTCGACCAGGTGCTTGGGCGCGATGCCGCTGCGGATTTTCTCAAGACGGTGCTGCGCGTCTCGGCCGAGGCGCTGCTGCAGGGAAGCTCGGTGCGGCTGGCGCGAGACCGCATCGAAGCCGCCCTTGTTGCGCATTTGCAGCGGGTCGATCGAACGCTGTTGGCCATCATGATCCGGCAGGCCGGCTTGGCGCGCGAGATTGCCGCCGACATTGCGCTGTTCGTCGCCGAACGCCGGGCACACCGGCCCTTCGACTGCGCGGCATTGACCGAGCGGGCGCGGCGTATCGAGGAAAAAGCCGACCGGATCGCCATCGAGGCGCGAAGCGAAATTGCGCGGCTCGATGCCACGCGCGGCATCGAACTCCTGATCAATCAGATGGAGAACGCCATCGACGAGCTGGAGCAGGCGGCGTTTGTCGCTTCGCTGGTTCCCGGCGAGGTCGCCGCCGAGCTGCTCGAGCCGCTGGCTGAACTCTGTGCCGCGACGGTTTTCGGCACTGAGGCCGCCGCCGTCGGCGTTGCCGCTGCGGCCGAGGTGCCCGACGGCCACCGCGTCGACACCGAGGATGCGCTCGCGGCGGTCGGCCGGTTGATCGACACCGAGCACAGAGCCGACGCGGCGGAGCGCATGGCGACGGCGAGAATCCTGACCGGCGACTTCAACCTGAAAACAACCTTGTCGGTTCTCGAACTCGCCCGCGCGCTGGAACGCTCGACCGACCGAATGGCGGCCTTCGGGCATCTTTTGCGCGAGCACGTGCTCGCCGATCTTTCGGCATAGAGCATGATCCGGAAAAGTGGATACCGGTTTTCCGAAAAGATCATGCTCCACTTAAAAAGCATGATCCGGAAAAAGCCTGCTCCGGACTTGATCCGGGGTGGATACCGGTTTTCCGAAAAGATCATGCTCAAACAAATGTTGGAGCGGCCGGAACATGCAGATCGCGCGGATCGGTGACGGAGCGGCCGAGCAATATTCCGCCGAGTTGGTCGGCAACAAGGCGGCCAACCTGGCGCGCGTGGCGGCGCTTGGTCTTCCGGTGCCGCCCGCCTTCGTGCTCCCGATCGGCCTTTGTGCGGCGAGCCTCAGCGGCGACGCCGCGGCAGCACAAAGTCTGGCGGATGGCCTCACCGAAGGAATCGAATTTCTTGAGAACACCACCGGCAAGAGGTTTGCCGACCGGCGGCGCCCGCTTCTGGTCTCGGTGCGCTCGGGTGCGGCGCGGTCGATGCCGGGAATGTTGGATACGGTGCTCAATGTCGGCTGCACGTCCGCGGCGGTCCGCGGCCTTGTGCGCATGACCGGTCACCCGCGTTTTGCCGGCGATTGCCGCCGACGCTTTCTCGAAAGCTATGGCGGGGTGGTCCTTGGCATCGATCCGGCCGCCTTCGCGGCGAAGCGCAACGCACTCGTCGCCGCCGAGGGGGTCGGCAGCGAGCGAGCGCTGGATTGCGAAGCCCTCGAACGCCTCGCGGCCGCTTACGAGCAAGTCATCGAGGATGACGGCCATGTGCTGAGTGAAGACCCCATTGAACAGCTCAAGGCGGCGGCGCAGGCGGTGTTTGGTTCGTGGCTGAGCGACCGCGCCTGCACCTATCGCAAGCTCGAGCATCTCGAGCATTTGCAGGGCACGGCGGTCGCGGTCCAGGCGATGGTGTTCGGCAATGCCGGAGTTTCCTCGGGCGCCGGCGTGGCTTTTTCACGCGATCCGTCGACCGGGCTCCCCCAACCGGTCATCGAGGTGCTGTTCGAATCCCAAGGCGAAGACGTGGTGTCCGGCGGACATAATCCCGAAACCGAAGCCGCCATTGCCCGTTCGCTTCCCGAGGTGGCCGCGCAATTGCGCGAAGCGCTGCGGCGGCTCGAACAAGATTTCGGCGACATGCAGGACGTCGAATTCACTATCGAGAACGGCAAATTGTGGATCTTGCAGACGCGCGCGGGGAAGCGGACGCCGCAGGCGGCGCTGCGATTGGCGATCGACTTCGTCAAGGAGGGCCGCATCGCGCCCGCGGAAGCCTTGCGGCGCCTGAACGGCTTGAATCAACGCTCGCTCACCACCAAGCGGCTCCTCGCCGCCACGGCGCCGGTTGGGCGCGGTGTCGGGGCATCGACCGGCGTTGCGGTCGGACGCGCGGCTTTCGATCCGGACAGTGCCACGCGCCTGGCGGCAAGCGGAGACCCGGTCATTCTGGTGCGACCCGACACGACGACCGCCGATGTCTCCGGCTTCGCCGTATCCGCCGGCATCGTGACGGCGATCGGCGGCCGCACCGCCCATGCGGCGCTGGTGGCGCGGCAGCTGGCAAAACCGTGCATCGTCGGCTGCGCGGAGCTTATCGTCGACGTCACCGGTCATTGCGCGCGGCTTGCCGGGGCGGCGATCAAAGAAGGCGATTGGCTCTCGATCGATGGCGAAGCCGGAACAATCTATCTCGGCCGCGCCAAGGTCATCAGCGAGCGGCCGGAAGCCGAGCTCGCCGAAGTCGAGCGCTGGCGTCACAGCCTGCGCAGCGCCACTTCCTCGACCTCGTGACTCTCGCCCTTTTTCAGGATGAGATCGGCGCGCGGGCGCGTCGGCAGGATGTTCTCCCGCAGATTGACGAGATTGATGCGGTTCCAGATCGAGGTCGCGGTGGCCGCAGCCTCGGCGTCAGTCAATCGCGCGTAGCGGTGAAAGTACGATTTCGGATCGGCGAAGGACGTGCCGCGCAAAGCGAGAAAGCGCTTGACGTACCACGACAGCAGCACGTCCTCGTCGGCGTCGAGATAGACCGAGAAATCGAAGAAATCGGAGACGAACGGTATGGCCTTGCCATCCTTGGGCAGGCGGCCGGCCTGCAGGACATTGAGGCCCTCGACGATGAGGATTTCCGGCCGGTCGATCTCGATCCACTGGTTCGGGATGACGTCGTAGATGAGATGCGAGTAGACCGGCGCGCGCACCGGCCGGCGCCCGGCCTTGATGTCGGACAGAAAGTGCAGCAGCGCCGGCAGGTCGTAGCTTTCCGGAAAGCCTTTCTTCTCCATCAGGCCTTCGCGCTCGAGCACGGCATTGGGAAAAAGGAATCCGTCGGTGGTGAGGAGGTCGACCTTGGGCACATTCGGCCAGCGCGCCAAGAGCGCCTGCAGCACGCGCGCGGTGGTCGATTTGCCGACCGCGACCGAGCCACCGACCCCGATGATGTAGGGCATCTTGGCGTCCTCGGTGCCGAGAAAGCCCTGCTGGGCGCGAAACAGCCGCTGCGTCGCGGCCACGTAGAGCGAGAGCAGCCGCGACAGCGGCAGATAAATTTCCTCGACCTCCGACATGTCCAGCCGGTCGTGCACCGAGCGTAGCCGCGCCACCTCCGCCGCCTCCAGCGTCATCGGCGTGTCTTCGCGCAGATTCGCCCATTCCGCCCGCGAGAACACGCGATACGGTGAGACGTCAGGCTCGGTACGTTGTTCCATGCGGAACGCCCCTGGTGCCGGCTAGCCGCCTTTGCGCGCAGCCTTCTCGTCGAGGCCCGACTGGCGCGTGCGGTCCCCGAGCGCCGCCTCGACTTCGGCGAGCGAAATGCCCCGCGCATGGAGTAGGACGACGAGATGGTAGAGCAGATCGGCCGCTTCCGCGATCACCCGGCCGCGGTCCTCGGCGACGGCGGCGATGGCGACTTCGACCGCCTCTTCGCCGAGTTTCTTGGCGCAGTGGGCCACGCCCTTGTCGATCAGCCCGCGCGTGTAGGACGTGCCAGCGTCCGCCTGCGCGCGCGCCTGCACGCGCTTTTCGAGGTCCTGGAGGGTGTACGGAGCCGCCATTTGCTGTCCGATCACGGCACTTGCCATTGCGTCATGCCCGATGACGGACGGGTAAGTATCATTTCTGCCGAGCACCTGCGAGAGCCGATTTCTACGGATCGAGCCGCACCGGCAGGCCGGCATGCGCCATGTATTCCTTGGCGGCGCGCACGGAATACTCGCCGAAATGGAAGATCGAGGCGGCGAGCACGGCGCTGGCATGGCCGTCGCGGATGCCTTCGACCAGGTGATCAAGGTTGCCGACGCCGCCCGAGGCGATCACCGGAACCGAGACGCTGTCGGCAACGGCGCGCGTCAGCGGAATGTCAAATCCTCGGCGGGTGCCGTCGCGATCCATGGAGGTGAGGAGGATTTCTCCGGCGCCGAGCGCGACCACCTCCCGCGCATAGGCGACGGCATCGAGGCCGGTCGGGTTGCGGCCGCCATGGGTGAAGATCTCCCAGCGGTCCGGCTCGCTCGGCTGCGACACTTTCTTGGCGTCGATCGCGACCACGATGCACTGATCGCCGAACTTTTCCGCCGCCTCCTTGACGAAGGCGCGGCGCGCGACCGCCGCCGTGTTGATCGAAACCTTGTCGGCGCCGGAAGACAACAGCGCCCGAATGTCATCGATCGTGCGCACGCCGCCGCCGACCGTCAGCGGCATGAAGCAGGCTTCCGCGGTGCGCCGCACGACATCGAGCATGATGCCGCGATCCTCGTGGCTCGCGGTGATGTCGAGGAAGGTGAGCTCGTCGGCGCCGGCTTCGTCGTAAGCAATCGCCGCCTCGACCGGATCGCCGGCATCGCGCAAATTGACGAAGTTGACGCCCTTGACGACGCGGCCGTCCTTGACGTCGAGGCAGGGAATGACGCGGACCTTGAACATTTTTCTAGTGTCCCGATTCCGAAGTTCGCAAGTGCTCGCGGCCCGCTCTGATGCGAACTTCGGAATCAAAGGGACACTAGCAAATTTATGATTCTAGTGCGGTTTTGGATTTGAAGTTCCTATGCGAGTTTGCGGCTGAAATGTAGGAACTTCAAATCCACCGCACTAGCCCGCCCGCGCCGCACGTACGAGCTGCAATGCCGCCGCCGCATCGAGCCGGCCGTCATAGAGCGCGCGGCCGACTACGGCGCCTTCGAGTTTTTTTGCGCGGGGTGTTAGCAATGCGCGCACGTCGTCGATCGAGGCGAGCCCGCCGGAAGCGATGACCGGTATCGACACCGCTTCGGCCAGCGCAATGGTGGCATCGAGGTTCAGTCCACGGAGCATGCCGTCGCGCGCGATGTCGGTGTAGATGATCGCGGCGACACCGGCGTCTTCGAAGCGCCGCGCAATGTCGAGCGCCGAAAGTTTCGAGCTCTCCGCCCAGCCTTCGACCGCGACGGCGCCGTCGCGCGCATCGAGCCCGACGGCGATGCGGCCGGGAAATTGTTTCGCCGCAGCTTTCACCAGCGCCGGGTCGCGGACGGCAGCGGTGCCGATGATGACCCGCCTCACGCCCTTATCGAGCCACGCGTCGATCGTCGCGCGGCCGCGGATGCCGCCGCCGAGCTGCAGCGGAATTTTCACTGCGGTGAGGATGCGCTCGACGGCCGCGGCGTTCATCGGCTTACCGGCGAAGGCGCCGTCGAGATCGACGATATGCAGGTATTCAAAACCCTGCGCCGCAAAGGCGCGCGCCTGTTCGGCCGGGTCGCGATGGAAGACGGTGGCGCGCGCCATGTCGCCCTGTTCGAGGCGCACGGCTTCGCCGTTTTTCAGATCGATGGCGGGAAAGAGGATCACGGTTTCCACTTCAAGAAATTCGCGATCAGGGCGAGACCGAGCCGCTGACTCTTCTCGGGATGGAATTGCGTGCCGACGATGTTGTCGCGCGCCACGATCGCGGTGACCGGGCCGCCGTAATCGGCTTCCGCGACAAGATCGGCGCGATCCGCCACTTTGAGCTCGTAGGAATGCACGAAATAGGCATGCAGGCCCTGCGGCCCGAGCATCAAGCCGTCGAGTAATGGATGCGCCCGGTCGACGTTGAGCGTGTTCCAGCCCATGTGGGGAATTTTCAGGTTCGGATCGCTCGGCGCGATGCGATCGACCTCGCCGGCGATCCAGCCCAGCCCCGGGGTGACTTCATATTCGCGGCCGCGCTCGGCCAGCAATTGCATCCCGACGCAGATGCCGAAGAATGGCCGGCCTTTGCGGCGCACCGCTTCCTCGAGCGCCGCGACCATGCCGTTGACGGCGTCGAGGCCGCGCCGGCAGTCGGCAAAGGCGCCGACGCCGGGCAGCACCACCCGGTCGGCCGCGGCCACGACGCATGGATCGTTCGTCACCACGATCGGCTGTTGCAGGCCGGCATCCTGCGCCGCGCGCTCGAATGCCTTGGCCGCCGAGTGGAGATTGCCGGAGCCGTAATCGACGATAGCGACGCTCACCGACTGGCTCCCGGTTCGGGAAACAAGCCGATGACGTCAGGCGACTGCGGCATACGCGGCAGTGGCGCCGGTGGTGGCGGCGGCGAATTCCGCAGTGTCGCAGAGGGCACGGTCGGCGCCGCCCGAACCCAGTCGGCGAAAAAGCGCCGCTCGGCGTCTTCGAGATCATAGGCGCTGACAACACCGACGTTCTTCCAGCCGCGGCGCGCCAGCGTGAAGCGCCGCAGCGTGCCCGCCTCGATGCCGACCAACAGCGATATCAGCAGGCCGACAAGGCTGAGAATGAAACTGCTGACACCGGCATAACGCAGGGCCGTTTCGAGGCCGACCGTCACCGCTACGTAGAGCGCCAGAACGAGCCACATCCGGTGCCACAGCATCCACAGCGCCGCCAGCAGGAACGCCCATATCGAGAAGCCGTCGCGCACGAACACGAACCGCTGCGGATCGGGTGCGGCTTTCGTGGCGCGCAGCGGCGGCTCGTGGACGGTGTAAACAGCCATGGCGTTATTCCAATGCTGTCACCAAGCCTCGCGGCGACAGTGGGTCAATTGCCGAGCGTGCCCTTGGTCGAGGGCACCTCGTTGCCAGCGCGCGGATCGACGGCGACCGCCGCCCGCAGCGCCCGTGCCAGACTTTTGAAGCAGGATTCGGCAATATGATGGTCGTTGCTGCCATAGAGCGTGGCGACGTGCAGCGTCACCGCGGCGTTCATGGCGAAGGCCTGGAACCATTCCTGCACCAGCTCGGTGTCGAAAGCTCCCACTTTGTCGCGCACGAATTCGACGTTGAACACCAGGAACGGCCGGCCGGAAATGTCGATGGCGACGCGGGTCAGCGCCTCGTCCATCGGCACGTGCACGTCGGCGTAACGGGTGATACCCTTCATGTCGCCGAGCGCCTTCCGCACCGCCTGGCCGAGCGCGATACCGACATCCTCGGTGGTGTGGTGGTGGTCGATGTGCAAGTCGCCCTTGGCCTTGACCGCGATGTCGAGGCGCGAATGCCGGGCCAGGAGGTCAAGCATGTGATCGAGGAAACCGATACCGGTCGCGACCGACGCACGGCCGCTGCCGTCGAGATCGACGGCGACCTCGATGTCGGTTTCCTTGGTGGTACGTTTGACGGACGCCTTGCGCATCATGTTCTCCGCGCCGCGCTTTTATCAGGGCTTGGCGCGCCGCGCCAATGTCCCGCGGCCGACAATTGCATTGCCGGCCGCTAACTCCTAAATCATGGCTTGAACCAAGGCTTTCCAGCGCATGTCTTCCCCTGAACCCGGCCAATCCGGCCTTTGGCACGGCACCACCATCCTGACCGTCCGCAAGGGCGGTGTCGTCGCCGTCGGCGGCGACGGCCAGGTCTCGATCGGCCAGACCATCGTCAAAGCCAATGCGCGCAAGGTGCGACGCCTGGGCAGCGGCGAGGTCATCGGCGGCTTTGCCGGCGCCACCGCCGACGCCTTTACCCTGTTCGAGCGGCTGGAAGCAAAGCTCGAGCAATATCGCGGCCAGCTCATGCGCGCCGCCGTGGAGCTCGCCAAGGACTGGCGCACCGACCGGTACCTGCGCCGGCTCGAAGCCATGATGATCGTCGCCGATAAGGACGTCTCGCTGGTGCTCACCGGCACCGGCGACGTGCTCGAGCCCGAGGCCGGCATTGTCGGTATCGGCTCCGGCGGCAACTATGCGCTCGCCGCCGCGCGCGCGCTGATCGACGGACCGCTCGACGCCGAGACCATCGTGCGTCGCGCCCTCGACATCGCCGCTGACATCTGTGTGTACACCAACAGGAACGTGACCGTCGAAACGTTGAAAACGTGAATCGTTTTCCCAAGACGGCGCGAAAGGCTTCATGAGCGACTTTTCTCCCCGCGAAATCGTCTCCGAGCTCGACCGCTTCATCGTCGGCCAGGCCGATGCCAAGCGCGCGGTCGCCATCGCGCTGCGCAACCGCTGGCGCCGGCTGCAGCTCGACGAGCGGCTGCGTGAGGAGGTGCTGCCGAAGAATATTTTGATGATCGGGCCGACCGGCGTCGGCAAGACGGAGATTTCCCGCCGCCTCGCCAAGCTCGCCGCCGCGCCGTTCCTCAAGGTCGAAGCGACGAAATTCACCGAGGTCGGCTATGTCGGCCGCGACGTCGAGCAGATCGTGCGCGACCTGGTCGAGGTCGCGCTGACCTTGACGCGGGACAAAAAACGCAAGGACGTCCAGGCGCGCGCGCAGCAGGCCGCCGAAGACCGGGTGCTCGACGCGCTGGTCGGCGCCAATGCCAGCGCCTCGACCAAGGAGGCGTTCCGCCGCAAGCTGCGTGCCGGCGAGCTCAACGACAAGGAGATCGAGATCGAGGTGCAGTCCTCCGGCGGCATGCCGCTGTTCGAGATTCCCGGCATGCCGGGCGCCCAGGTCGGCGCCATCTCGATTGGCGACATTTTCGGCAAGCTTGGCGGCGGCCGCACCAAGACGCGCCGCACCAGCGTCCGCGATTCCTACGAAATCCTGATCAACGAGGAGTCCGACAAGCTGCTCGACACCGAGCAACTCACCCAGGAGGCCATCAAGACGGTGGAGAACAACGGCATCGTCTTTCTCGACGAGATCGACAAGATCTGCGCGCGCGATGGCCGCATCGGCGCCGACGTTTCGCGCGAGGGTGTGCAGCGCGACTTGTTGCCGCTGATCGAAGGCACCACGGTCGCGACCAAGCACGGCTCGGTGAAGACCGACCATATTTTGTTCATCGCCTCGGGTGCGTTTCACATCTCCAAGCCCTCGGACCTGTTACCCGAGCTGCAGGGCCGGCTGCCGATCCGCGTCGAATTAAAGCCCCTGACGCGCGACGATATGCGGCGCATCCTGACCGAGCCCGAGGCCTCGCTGATCAAGCAATACATCGCCTTGATGGCGACCGAAGGCGTGACGCTGGAATTCTCCGAGGATGCCATCGACGCCGTCGCCGACATGGCCGTGGCGGTGAATTCGAGCGTGGAAAATATCGGCGCGCGGCGGCTGCAGACGGTGATGGAGCGCGTGCTCGACGAAGTCTCCTTCGCGGCGCCCGACCGCTCGGGCGAGACGGTCAAGATCGATGCCGCCTACGTGGAAAAGCACGTCGGCGATCTCGCCAAGAACGCCGATCTGAGCCGGTTCATTCTGTGACGAAAAACTAAGCGCGCTTGGTCAGCCGGAAAGCTTTGTCTCGGCTTGCGGCTCGCGGCTGATCTCGCGGATCATCGCCATCCACTTCTCAACCTGGGCGAGGACCTCCTTGTCGGAGGAGTTGCCTCGCATGGCGACGGGCTTCAACTGCGTATCGGCGGCTTCGGACATGTCGGACATGACTGACGGTACTCCGGTCGAGGAGTCCATTTTGCCAGACAAAATTGACCATTTCTTGCGCTTGGTCCGACATTCCAATGGTTAAGGTTAAATAAGATTAACGGCGTGATTAGCGCGGACGCCGCAAGCGGACGTAAAGCGCTCCTTCCCCGCCGTGACCGACGTGCGCGTCTTCGAATCCGACGACAAGGAGGCGAAACTCCGGCAGCGACAGCCACATCGGCACCTGGCGCCGCAGCACGCCGCGTTCGGCACCGGCATGGTGCTCGCCTGTTCTGTTTCCCTTGCCGGTGACCACGAGCGCGATGCGGGCGCCGTCGGCTTGGGCTCCGCGCAGGAAACGTAACAGGGCCGTGTGCGCCTCTCTCTGGGTCATGCCATGCAGATCGAGGCGGGCATCGATCGACTCGCGACCGCGCGCGACGCGCTGCTTGAGACGCCGGCCGAGCGGTGCAAGTGGTGGCGCTTTCTTGCCCGGCAACGCCTCCTGCCGCGCGCCGCGCCGCGAAGGTGTGCTCGCATCGCCGGGGCTGTCGCCGGCGGACGATGGTGGAGGCTCCTGCGCATCGCGCAGCGGCGTGATCGAGCGCACGAAGCCGCGCCAGAGCGCGCGTTCTTCCTCGCTCAAGGGCCGGCGCCGGCTCATCGTTTCCGCCGCGATTTCGGTTTCGGCTTCGGCGCCGGCGCGATGACGGGCTTGGCCTCCGGCAGCGGAACCTCTTCCGCAGTGGGATCGATCATGCTGCCGACGCTGAACTGGCCGAAAAAGCTCGACCGCTCCGGCGGCAGCGGCACATTACGCGCCGCCTCGACCGGATCGAGCTCGCGCGGCAACAGCATCACGAACTGTCCGGGATGGCGGATGCGGCCGGCCATGCGCGCGGCCTCATCCCCGGCGCCGAAATAGATATCGGCGCGCGCCGGGCCGACGATGGCCGAACCGGTATCCTGCGCGAAAACCAGCCGGCGAAATTTCGTCCCCGCCTTGTCGTTGGCGATCGGCAGCTCGGCGGCGATGAAGAACGGCGTGCCGTAGGCATGCAACGAACGATCGACCGCGATCGAGCGGCCGGGCACCAGCGGCACGCCTTCGCCGCCGACCGCTTCGTCCTCGGTGGCGAGATCGGTGATGCGAAAAAACACATACGCCTTGTTCTGCCGCCGCACGTCCTTGGCCGCGTCCGGATTTAATTCCATCCAGTCGCGGATGCGCTGCATCGAGACCTCGTCCTTTAAAAAGATCTTGCGGTCGACCAGCACGCGCCCGACCGGCGTGTAGGGCAAGCCATTATGCGAATCGTAATTGACGCGTAGGATGGAACCGTCCTCCAGCCTGATCCGGGCTGAACCCTGGATCTGTGCGAACAAGACGTCGAGCTGGCTGCGCAGCCAGCAGATTTCCAGATGCCAGCCGTCGAGCGCGCCATCCTCGATCTCGCCCCGATCGTAATACGGCACGATCTTACGCCGGCCGACCCGTCGGCCCACCTTGACGCCCTTGTTGGGAAACATATCGCCGAGCTTGCGCCGGCCGGAGACGACCAGATTGGGCGGCCGGCGATAGAGCGGCGCCGTGAACTCGCGGGTGGGCACGCGCGAGCCGTCGATGATCGGCTCGTAATATCCGGTGAGAAAGCCGTCGCTATCGCCGAGCTTGCTGATGCGCAGCGGCCGGAAATTATCCTCGAAGAACTTGCGGGCGCCGTCTTCTTCGAGCGGCACCGCGGCGACAGCGCGCGCGCAGACGGCCTTGAGCGCATCGGCGATCGACGCCGCCCCGGCCGTCGGCTGCCGATTGCCGTTCAGCGCGCGACAGCTGGCGAGGAACGCGGCAAAGGCGGTGGCGTGATCGTCGCCGGCCCAGCCGTCGACGTCGGCCCAGTCGACCGGTTCATATTGCGTATCCAGGAATTTGATCGGCTCCCGCTCGCCGCTGCGGGCCGCCGTCGGCAGGCCGGCGAACACGATGATGAGCAGCAAGGCCCGCCACTGTGCCGCCATCAGCCTCACTTGGCCCTCACATGGCCCGCACTTGGGCCTCACTGCCCGGCTTCGGTGGCGACAACTTTCCAGTTGGGATCGCGCGAGGAAATGTCGCGTGCGAACGTCCACACGTCGGTGACGTCGGTCACCTTCTCGGCGTTGCCGTCGATCACGTTGCCCGATCGGTCGCGGGTCGCGGAAACAAGCTTGGACACGAAGCGGATGGTGATCTGGACGGTGCGGCCGTGCAATTCGGCGCCAGTGATGGTCGCGCCGTCGATCGAAACAAAGCGCGTCTCGGCGGTCTCGCCGCGACGTTCACGTTCGCTGATCGCGGCGTCGAAGCCGTCATAGACTTCGCGCGACAGCAAGCTGCGCAATTGGCGGCGATCGCCCTCGGCGAAGGCGGTCACGATCATCTCGTAGGCGGTGCGGGCGCCGGTGATGAAATGCTTGACATCGAAGTTCGAATCCGCCGCCGCGACGGCGTCGAGCCCCGCCGCTACGGTCGATCCAGTCTCGGCGACCCCCTTCCAGCGGTCGGCGGGCGGGGGCACGGCCTCGACCGGCCGCGTCGCCGCCGCCTCAGTCGGACGCGGCGGTAGGGCCACAACCTTGTCGCTTGCCGGGCTGCGCACCGCATCGCGTGTCGCATAAGGGTCGTAGGGCGGTCGCTCGCGGCCGGTGCGTTGCCCTAAGACGTTGCGCAGCCGCAGGAAAATGAACACTGCGAGCGCGAGGAAGATGATGGTGTAAATGTCGAACACGTCGCATTATCTCTCGGCGTCGCGAATGGCGGGACGCTATATCCCTGGGCGGTTCGAAGTGACGATCCGCAGGAGGCGCCACAGGTCCCCGCTCTATGTAGGGACGCGCGGGGAACCATCCAGTGGCCGCTGCCCAATACGCGCGCCGGCGTTAGTTTAAACGATCACCGCCGCCGCGCCAACATCGTACCGCCGGACCGATTCGTGAGCCGAATCCACGCTTGAGGGGCGGCCGATGCTGCAAATCAGCCACGCGCTGAGGCGGCAGGCCTACTCCGCGGCAGCCCTCCGGCGCTCGCCGAGCGCCATTGTTCGCCCACATTGGCTGTGTTAGCCACACTTTAACGTCCCCGCGAGCCGGAGACGAGCATGTCACCCACGAACGGCGGTCCTCAGCCGCAGCCGGCGATGCCTCAGATCGGGGTCCTCGCCCAATACGTGAAGGACCTGTCGTTCGAAAATCCGAACGCTCCCCGATCGATGGCGCCAACGGGACAGCAGCCGTCCATCAACATCCAGGTCAACGTCGATGCCGCCCCCATGAGCGGCAGCGCGACGGATTTCGAGGTGACGCTGCGCCTGGAAGGCAAGGCGGAAACCCAGGGCACGCTGCTGTTCGGCTTCGAACTCATCTTCGCCGGCGTCTTCCGCATCCAGAACGTGCCGGCGGAGAGCCTGCAGCCCGTGGTCCTCATCGAGTGCCCGCGCCTGCTCTTTCCCTTCGCACGCGAGATTGTCGCGACGGCGGTGCGCAACGGCGGCTTTCCGCCGTTGTTGCTCGACCCGATCGATTTTGTCGGCCTCTACCGCCAACGACTTGCGGCCACGCAGGCCGCGCCGCCGCCGCAAGCGGTCAATCCGAACTGACGTAGTCGCGCCAAATGGCGTTGTCGCCGAGGGTGGCGATGAACGCCCGATGCGCCGCGCCTTCCTCGGCCGTCACCGCCGCGACCAGCGGCACCAGCCGCTCGCGGACGATGATGCGCTCGCCCGCCGGCCGACCCGGCATGGTCGCCTGGGACAGCACGAGTTGCGCTTGCCGGGCGCCAATCAGCTCAACATAGACTTCGGCGAGAAGTTCGGCGTCAAGCAGCGCGCCGTGCTTGGTGCGGCGCGAATTGTCGATGGCATAGCGCGTGCAAAGATCATCGAGACGGTTTGAGGCGCCGGGATGCTTACGGCGCGCGATCAAGAGCGTGTCGACCGTCCGCTCGCGCGGGATCAGCGGCCGGCCAGCACGCTCGAGCTCGGCATTGATAAAGCCGATGTCGAACGCGGCGTTGTGGATGACCAGCGGCGCATCGCCCAGAAAGGCGATCAGGTCGTCCGCCACCTCGGCGAAAAAGAGCTTGTCCTTGAGGAAGTCGTCGCTGAGGCCGTGCACCGCGAACGCCTCCGCCGGCATGCCGCGTTGCGGATTGAAATAAGCGTGGAACGTCTGGCCGGAGGGGATGCGGTTGACCAGCTCGATGCAGCCGATCTCGACCAGCCGATGGCCGTCCAGAGGATCGAGACCCGTGGTCTCGGTATCGAGCACAATCTCGCGCATGAAAGCTCTTAGTGGAGCATGATCTTTTCGGAAAACCGGCTTCCACTTTTCCGGATCGTGTTCTAGGCCGCCGCTGGCTCGGGCCGCCAATCACGAATCAGCGGCCCGCCCGCGTATTTTAGCCACAACCCGCAGGATGTCTCGCACCTGGGCGCGGGCGTGATCGAACGATTGCGAGCTATCCACGACAAAGTCGGCGCGCCGGCGTTTTTCCGCATCCGGCATTTGCTTGGCCAGCAGCCCGACGAATTTTTCGTCGGTCATGCCGGGCCGCTCGAAGGCACGGCGGCGCTGCACTTCCGGCGGCGCCGAAACCACGACCACCGCGTCGCAGCCGCGCTCTGCGCCCGTCTCAAACAGGAGCGGAATATCGAGCACCACCACCGGTGCGCCGCGAGCTTGCGCTTCGGCCAAAAACTTGTCCCGCGCGGCGCCGACCAGCGGATGCACCAGGGCTTCGAGCCGGGCGAGCGCCGCATCGTCGCCAAGCACCATGGCCGCGAGCTTGGCGCGGTCGACTTTGCCGCCGCTGGTGGCGCCGGGAAAGGCCTGCTCGATCAGCGGCACCACCTCCCCTTCATAGAGCGCATGCACAACGGCATCGGAATCGTGAACCGGCACGCCTTCTTCGGCGAAGAAGCTCGCGGTTCGCGATTTGCCCATGCCGAGCGAACCGGTCAGACAGAGAATGAAAGGCCGTTCGCCGCTCATCGGATGAGGCACCCGTCGCGCCGCAGGAAATCGAGACTAGCCATCAGCGGCAAGCCCAGGACGGTGAAATAGTCGCCCTCCACGCGCTCGAAGAGCTGGATACCTAAGCCTTCGATCTGATAGGCGCCGACGCTTACCGTCGCCGCGCTGCCGGCGGCGTCGAGATAGGCATCGAGGAACCGATCGGAGAACGAGCGCATGGTCAGCCGCGCCGTGCCGACGTGCTCGAATACCACCTTTGCGTCCCGGACAAACGCAATGGCCGAATGAAGCTCATGGGTGCGGCCCGACAGCGCGCGCAGCTGCGCGCGAGCGGCGGCGCGATCGGCGGGCTTGGTGAACAGTTTGGCGTCAAGCGCCAGGGTCTGGTCGGCGCCGAGCACCAGCCGCGCCGGGTGCAATCGGGCAACTGCCAATGCCTTTTCCCGCGCCAACAGCGCCGCGATGCCGGCCGGCGCTTGCGGCGGCACGCCCGTTTCCACGCTTCGCTCGTCGATGTCGGCAGGCTGCACCTCGACCGGCACACCGGCTGCCTCCAGCAGCGTCCGGCGCACGGCGCTGCGCGATGCCAGCACGAGCGGATCGGCGGAAAGCCACAGCGACATCGGTCACGAAGCCATGTGTCGGCGGCGCTCGGCGAGCAGTGCAAGCACCGCCGCCGCGGTTTCCTCGATCGACCGCCGCGATACGTCGATCAGCGGCCAGTTATGTTTCGCGCAGAGCCGGCGCGAGGCGGCAACTTCCTCCGTCACGGATTGCGGGTCGATATACTTGTCGTCGTCGCGGTACGCCTTCAGACCCAGCAGCCGGTTCTGCCGAATCTGTACGATACGCTCGGGCGTTGCGTACAAGCCGACTACCAGCGGACGCTTGAGCCGCTCGATGCCGGGCGGCAACGGCACCCCCGATACCAGCGGCACGTTCGCCGTCTTCACGCCGCGGTTGGCGAGATAAATCGAGGTCGGCGTCTTCGACGTCCGCGACACGCCGATCAGCACCACGTCCGCCTCTTCGAGGTCGTCGGTCTGCTGACCGTCGTCATGCATCATGGTGTAATTGAGCGCATCGATGCGGCGGAAGTATTCGGCGTTCAACGTATGCTGGGCGCCCACCTTGTGCGTCGATTCGGCGCCAAGATAGGACTGGAACAGGTGGAGCACCGGTCCGAGAATCGATAGGCAAGGCAGGCCGAAATCACGGCATTTTTGCTCCAGCGTATCGACCAAGTTTCCTTGCAACAGCGTGTAAAGCACGATGCCGGGGGTCTCTTCGATATCAGCTAGGACCCGGTCGAGCTGCTTTGGCGTGCGCACTAGCGGATGTACATGCTCGACCGGTATCACCTTCGTGTATTGCGCCGCAGCGGCGCGCGCGACCGTAATCAGGGTCTCTCCGGTCGAATCGGAGACCAGATGCAAGTGGAAATATCCGGCACTAAGTATCATACGTGGATTGAATAACCTGTCGGTCAGCGGGGACAAAGCCATGGCTGTGGCCATCACGCAAGAACAATAGGCGGAAAACTCAGGAAATGATCCACACGAGTGCGTTCCGCTGGTGAAAATCACCCCTGATGGCTAGCTCTGGTGAAATGTGGATAGCGTCGGCATAAACCGCCGAAGTAGCCACGGAAAGGCAATATAAGCGCCAAACTTCGCCGAGCTTAGACAAGTAGCCTGCACCGGGAATATGTGGACAGCCGGTGGATGACGTATGCGTACAAATGTATGAGTCCAATCAACCGTCCAAGTACTACAACAGAGTCTATTAGATTGATTTAGTTTAGGATGAGACTGTGCCGAGGAGTCTTGCGATCAAACCTTTTCTTCGTGTCCTAGCGGGCGAGCGTCAGTCGGTACCGCCGATCTGGCTGATGCGGCAGGCTGGCCGCTACCTTCCGGAGTACCGGGCAATCCGCGAGAAGGCGTCCGGGTTCCTCGATCTGTGCTTTGATCCGCAACGCGCGGCAGAGATTACGTTGCAGCCAATCAGGCGCTTCGGATTCGATGCAGCGATCCTGTTTTCCGATATTCTGGTCGTACCGCATGCGCTGGGCCAGCGCGTTACATTCGAGGAGGGTGAAGGCCCCCGGCTTGATGCGCTCAAGGAGCCGGGTGCACTGAAGAGCCTTGCTCGAGAACTCGATCACAGCCGGCTGGAGTCGGTTTACGAGACCATTATCCGGGTCAAGCAAAACCTGCCGCCGGCGGTTGCGTTCTTGGGTTTCTGTGGCGCGCCGTGGACTTTGGCGACGTATATGATCGCTGGAGTGGGAACGACCGATCAGCTTCCGGCGCGGTTGTTTGCGTATCGGTTCCCCGATGCTTTTGCCGAGTTGATCGACATTCTGGTCGAGGCCTCGGCAAGCTATTTGACCCGGCAGTTTGCTGCAGGAGTCGACGCCGTGCAGATTTTCGATACCTGGGCGGGAGTGCTGCCGGCCGATGAATTCCGCAAATGGTGCATCGAGCCTTGCGCGCGGATCGTCGCGAAGGTGCGTGAGCGCGTTCGCGAGGCACCGATCATCGGGTTTCCGCGCGGCGCCGGAACGGAACTCGGATGCTATCTGCAGGGCGTTGCGGTCAATGCCGTCGGCATCGATTGGACGGCAGAGCTTGCTTTCGTGCGGGACCGCATTCAGACGCTCCGGCCGGTCCAAGGCAATCTCGATCCACTGGCGCTGTTGGTCGGCGGCGCGGCGCTTGATCGCTCGATCGACGGCATTCTGCAGGCATTTTCGCGCGGACCGTTCATTTTCAATTTGGGCCACGGGGTGCTGCCGGACACGCCGATCGCGCACGTCGAGCAACTCGTCGCGCGGGTCCGCGGACAACCGGCACACGCCTGAGAGGGTCGAGGATCCGGCGGAGGGAGAACGACGGTGAATACCTATGCATGGATCAAGGCATTCCACATCATTGCGGTGATCGCCTGGATGGCGGGAATGCTCTATCTGCCGCGGCTGTTCGTGTATCACTGCGTTGCGGAGAAAGGCTCGGTCCAGTCGGAAACCTTCAAGGTGATGGAACGCCGGTTGTTACGCGCCATCATCAATCCGGCGATGATCGCGACCTGGCTGCTCGGCCTTTGGCTCGCCTGGTATGGACCTGATTCGCACTACGGGTGGTTCGCTTCGGGATGGCTCCAGGCGAAGCTGGCGCTGGTTGTTATCCTTTCGGGCGTGCACGGGCTGTTCGCCCGCTGGGTGAAGGATTTCGGTGCCGACAGGAACCGCCATTCGGAGAAATTCTATAGGATTATCAACGAAGTACCGACAGTGCTGATGATCGGCATCGTCATCCTGGTGGTGCTGAAACCGTTCTGAGGTTGACGCGTTGCCAGTGCACAATCGGTCACGGCACTTGCCTCAACGGCACTCTTTTCTTATCTTTAGGACATCCCACCGAACGTAGGCGGATGCAATTGATTTCTGGCTCCAGTGGATTGGAGCCGGCTGGTGCATCGGGACCGGGGCCCCCAAAGCCCCTCGCAACCCAAGACCTACGACTCTCTTTCCTCGCCAGCGACGCTGCGACCCTACCCGGCGCTGGCCCATTTCCATAGGACATCGGTATGCGGGAAATGAAACTCCAAGAACTAAAAACCAAGACTCCGGCGGAGCTCGTCTCCTTCGCGGAAGAGCTTGAGGTTGAGAACGCCTCCACGATGCGCAAGCAGGAGTTGATGTTCGGCATCCTCAAACAGCTCTCCGTCCGGGAAACCGATATCGTCGGTGAAGGCGTCGTCGAGGTGCTGCCGGATGGCTTCGGCTTTCTGCGCTCGCCGGAAGCCAATTACCTGCCCGGGCCGGACGATATCTACGTCTCGCCTTCGCAAATCCGCCGGTTTGGGCTGCGCACCGGCGACACCATCGACGGCCACATCCGCAGCCCCAAGGAAGGCGAACGCTACTTCGCTTTGCTCAAGGTCAACTCGCTTAACTTCGAAGACCCCGAAAAAGCGCGCCACAAGGTCAACTTCGATAATTTGACGCCGCTCTATCCCGACGAGTGGCTGAAGATGGAATACGAGGATCCGACCAAGAAGGACCTCTCCGCCCGCGTCATCGACATCGTCGCCCCGGTCGGCAAGGGCCAGCGCGCGCTGATCGTGTCGCCGCCGCGCACCGGCAAGACCGTGCTCCTGCAGAACATCGCCCACTCGATCACCCACAACCATCCGGAATGCTATCTGATCGTGCTGTTGATCGACGAGCGGCCGGAAGAAGTCACCGACATGCAGCGCTCGGTGAAGGGCGAGGTGATCTCTTCGACCTTCGACGAGCCGGCGGTGCGCCACGTCCAGGTTGCCGAGATGGTGATCGAGAAAGCCAAGCGCCTGGTCGAGCACGGCCGCGACGTCGTCATCCTGCTCGATTCCATCACCCGGCTCGGCCGCGCCTACAACACCGTGGTGCCGTCATCGGGCAAGGTGCTCACCGGCGGCGTCGATGCCAACGCGCTGCAGCGCCCGAAGCGCTTCTTCGGCGCCGCGCGCAACATCGAGGAAGGCGGCTCGCTGACCATCATCGCCACCGCGCTGATCGACACCGGCAGCCGCATGGACGAGGTCATCTTCGAAGAATTCAAGGGCACCGGCAATTCGGAGCTTATTCTCGACCGCAAGGTGGCCGACAAGCGCACCTTCCCGGCGATGGACATCACGCGATCGGGCACGCGCAAGGAAGAGCTCCTGGTGCCGCCGGATCAGCTCAAGAAAATGTACGTGCTGCGCCGCATCCTCAATCCGATGGGCACCATGGATGCCATCGACTTCCTGCTCGACAAGCTGCGCAACACCAAGAACAACGCCGAGTTCTTCGACTCGATGAATACGTAGTCGTCTTGGTGTGAAGCGCGCGAGCCTCGATCGCGCCTATACGGGCCAGAAGCGTCCTTGCCGGCGGCACGACTTACGCGCGGGCAACAAGATCATGAAGGGCGCGGCCGGAGGATCAAGGCTGACCTTAACCGGCTTGTTGGCGCGAAGCAGACGCAGCTTCTTCAACTCGTGGGGCGTGTAACCTGCGGCAGTCGCGATCGCCGTTGTTCTTGGCCGTGCTCCCGAAGATGTTCCAACAACAGTCGCGCAGGAGGTAGCAGGTCGCCTGAACGGCGAACGCATACATGCAACCGGCGCAGAGCCCAAGGATCCGTCAAGTGGGAAATGCGGAATGCGGCGGTCCTCCTGCACCTCCGCGCAGCCGTCTCCGGAATGATGGCTAGCCCGATGCCGTTGCCGACCATGCGGCACACGGCATCGAAACTGCCAAGACGGATGCGCAGTTTGAGGGGTTTTCCTGCCTGAATTGCGCACTGACCGATATGTTGCTGAAGCGCGTTTGTGGCGGCCAGGCCGACAAATTCTTGGTCAAGGAGGGATCGGAAGGACAGCCGACGCTGATCTGCCAGAGGGTGATCTTGCGGCATGACGAGAACGAGACGGTCGGTTGCGAAGGGGCGCGCCTCCAGGTCTCCGAAGTCAACGATATCGGCCACGATTCCGAGCTCAATGAACCCTTCGGCCAAAGACCTGACGATTTGATAGCTTGAGTTCTCCTCGAGATCGATATTGATGCCAGGGTGGCTCGCAAGGAACTCTTTGAGGGCTTCAGGGAGGAATTCGCTCAACGCCGATGCGTTTGCCTGCATGCGGATACGGCCTTTCAAAGCGCCGACATACTCGGACAATTCACCTTTCATGTGCTCGATCTGCTGGAGCACGAGGCGGGAATGATGGGCGAACGCCCGGCCGGCGGGCGTAAGAATGACGCCGCGCTGCTGGCGTTCAAGCAACGCCAATCCCGCAAGTTCTTCCATCTTTCGTATGCGCCCGCTGGCGGAGGCGAGCGCCAGATTCGATCTCTCTGCGCCACCGGTGATGCTCGCGGCTTCGGCGACATGGAGGAAAAGCCGCAGGTCGACCAGATCAAGACGCATTGGTGACGCCCTTCCTTGCCTTCGCCCTTGCCGAAGGCCGACCGGGGAAATGCCAAATTGTCATGCACCTGCGGCTTGATCAAGCTTTCCGAATGCAGGGAACTTATTCTCAAATTCTCGCCGTCGTGCTCGTCTTTATGCTCGGTGGCCTGGTCAAGGGCGTCACGGGGATGGGGCTGCCGACCGTTGCGATGGGGCTACTCGGGTTGCTGATGGCGCCCGCAGAGGCTGCTGCCTTGCTTGTGATCCCATCTCTGACGACGAACGTTTGGCAGTATCTCTCGGGTCAGCATCGGCTGGTCCTCCTGCGTCGGACGTGGCCGATGCTGCTGGCGATTTGCCTGGCCACATGGGCGGGCACCGGTCTGATAACCGGGGTCGGCGCGGGACATGCCGCCGCCTGGCTGGGGGCTGCCCTCGTTGCCTACTCTGCTATCGGACTTGCCAATGTCCATCTGTGTGTCCCCAGGCGGTACGAGACCTGGCTTTCTCCGGTCGTCGGGGCAGCGACGGGAATCGTAACGGGTGCGACTGGGGTCTTTGTCATCCCGGCGGTTCCCTATCTTCAAGCTCTTGGGTTCGACAAGGACGATCTGGTCCAGGTCCTCGGGCTGTCTTTTACCGCGTCCACGATTGCGTTGGCGGCCGGACTCGCAAGCCGCGATGCCTTTCAAATCACGGCTGCGGGGGCGTCGACGCTCCTTATCGTGCCGGCACTGGCCGGAATGGGGATCGGGCAAATCATCCGCTCAAGAGTGAATGCGACGACGTTTCGCCTGCTGTTCTTCATCGGCCTGCTGCTATTGGGCGCTGACCTGATATTGCGTTCAATTGTCTAATTGGTCGTTCGGGGAAGCTGTCTCGGAATTGGCCTTCGGTATGGCCGAAGGCTGGCATCGGAGATGGCGCATTGTGATTACACCGCGGCGGGCGTTTGCTAGAGACGTCGTTTCTATGAGGGTGGGTCCGATGCCTGATGTTCTGGTCGAGGTGCGAGGGGATTGGCTGAAAGGGCGCAGGGCCGATTTCATCGAGGCGATTGAGGATGGCATTGTCGCTGCACTTCGAACGCCGAAGGACGACAAAATCTTGAGGTTGATCGAGCACGCGCCGGAAAACTTTTCCATCCCGCGCTGGGCGGGCGAGCATTTCACCCACATCGAAATCACGATGTTCAAGGGGAGAAGCATCGATGTGAAGCGGGCTCTGTATAGAGCGATCGTCAAAAACCTTGAGCCTCTGGGGGTCCCGTCGAACGACGTCAAGATCATTCTGATCGAAGTGCTGCCCTCGGAAGTGGGGATGCGGGGAGGCAGGGCGGCGTGCGATCTGGAGATCGGATACCAGATAAGCATCTAGCCATAAGCCCAGCCCGGAGCGTGAGCCCGCACGGGTTCTGGTGCCGCGACGGCGTTCGACCGCAACCTCGCGTGGCGTCGCAACGTTTTTGGCGGCGAGTCCAGGATTCCAGGCGCGCCCGACCGCAACGCGGTCGGGTGGAGGCAAAGGCGCCGGTATCAGCCTTGGGTGGGCATCTTCGAATGATGCGCCCGCCGGATCCACGCGGGGTTCATGGCGAGATCAGGATCGATGAAGCACATACCGCCCTTGCCGATGACGCTCTCGCATTCCGCGGCGGTCGAATAGCCGCATTCGATGATGGACTTTGCGCGCGCGGCATAGCCGCACCAGTCTTCGGCGCGTGCGCTGCTTCCTGCCATCGCCGAAAGAACGACTGCAACCACTAAAACCATTCTGCATCGCATATTCGTATCTCCAGCGCGCGCCCCACCAAGAAGGACTAGAACACGAATCGTGACCGAATTGATCCAAGCGTCAATTATGTCGCACTGCTTCAAGGGTGCTGATGAGGCCGGCCGGATCGGTCACCGGTAGCGAGCACGTTTCCCCAATGCAGACGAAGGCCTGCGGTTCGGCTGCGAGCCGGACTTTTTCCTGCGCCGGATGCGACGGCGGCAAAACCTCGGCCGCGCGGGCGTGAAGGACGATGCGGTCGAGCGACGGTATTTTCCGCGCAGCGTCGAGGAGCGCTTGTGCGCGTGGCCCCTCCCCGGTCACCACGATTTCAGCGGCGCGCAGCCGCAGGTCGATGGCGTTGAGCAGCGCCAGATGCATGTAGACATTCTCGACCGCGAGCGGCGCGATCGCCGCGATCAGCCGGTCGGCCTTGCCGCGCCAGCCGTCGTCGCCGGCAAGCAGCGCCAGCCGGACGAGATTCTGCGCGGCGACAGCATTGTGGTTCGGCGTCGCCTCGTCGGCGGTTGAAGCGGGGCGAATTACCAGGCCCTCTGCGTCGGCGGCGGTGAGATAATACGTTCCGGTCTCGGCGTTGGCGTAGTCGCGATCGAGCGCGTGCTGCCAGGCGAGCGCCTGATCGAGGTAGTTTTGCTCCCCGGTCGCCTCGTAGAGCGCAAGCGCGGCGCGGATCATCGCCGCAAAATCGGAAGCCAGGCCGGGAAATTTGAGCTGGCCGTCGCGCCACGAATGGCCGAGCCGATCGCCGCGGGTCATGGTGCGGGCGACGAAAGCGAAGGCGCCCTCGGCGATGTCGAGCCATGACGGTTCGCCGAGCATCAGGCTCGCATTCGTCAGCGCCGCGATCATCAGTCCGTTCCAATCGGCGAGCACTTTGTCGTCGAGGCCGGGGCGCACGCGGGCCCCCCGCGCGGCCAGAAGTTTTACCCGCAACGCGGCGAGCCGCGCCTCGTCCGCATCGTCGCGCGGCTGCGGCTTGAGCCGGTTGATGATGTTGTGGCCTTCGAAATTGCCTTCCGGCGTCACGTCGTAGTGGCGCGCAAAAAATTCGCCGTCTTCGTTGCCGAGCTCACGCATCACTTCATCGTAGGACCAGACGTAGAATTTGCCCTCTTCGCCCTCGGAATCCGCGTCGAGCGAAGCCGAGAACGCGCCCTCGCCCGTCGTCATTTCACGCGCCAGCCAAACGGCGGTCTCGCGCGCGCGCTGCCGGTACAGCGGCTTGCCGGAGCGCAGGTTTGCAATCGCCAGCAGCTCGAGCAGCTGGGCGTTGTCGTACAGCATTTTCTCGAAATGCGGCGTGAGCCAGCGTTCGTCGACCGAGTAGCGGGAAAAGCCGCCGCCGAGATGGTCAAAAATGCCGCCTTCGCTGATGTGGTCGAGCGTGATCTCGACGGCAGCAAAATAACGCTGTTCGCCGGTGCGCAATCCGGCGCGCCACAGGAGCTCGAACAAAGCCGCCTGCGGAAATTTCGGTGCGCCGCGGGTGCCGCCGTTGACCGGATCGATGATGCCGCCAAGCTGGTGCGCCGCATTGTTGAGTTCGGCGACGCCGATCGCCACAGTGCCCGGTTTTCGCGCGGCGCCGGCGAGCCGCTCCATCAGCGCGGCGCGGTTGCGCTCGATCTTCTGCGGCTCCTCGCGGAACAGCCGGGCGATCTCGCGCAGCACGTCGACGAAAGCCGGCCTGCCGTAACGCGACGAATTGGGAAAATAGGTGCCGCCCCAGATCGGCTCGCCGTCGGGCGTGAGAAACATGGTCAGCGGCCAGCCGCCCTGCTCGCCGAGATGATGCAGCGCCGCCATGTAGATCTGGTCGATGTCGGGCCGCTCCTCGCGGTCGACCTTGATGTTGACGAATAGCTCGTTCATCACCCGCGCGGTGGCGTCGTCCTCGAAACTTTCGTGCGCCATCACGTGGCACCAGTGACAGGCGGCATAGCCGACCGAAAGCAGGATCGGTTTGCCGGTGCGCTTGGCCTCGGCCAACGCCTCCGGACCCCAGGCCCACCAGTCGACCGGGTTGTGCTTGTGCTGCAGCAGATAAGGGCTGGTCTCGCGCGCGAGACGGTTTTGCTGGGTAGATGGAATAGACGATGGCTCGGTCATGAGAACGGTTTCGTTCGAGGGGCTTGCTGTAGATAACAATATGACCGGCAATTGGATGCGCGATTGCGGTTCAATCGGGCGTTACGCAGGGAATGGCACGCCGTCCATGCCGTCGATAGATAGCGAAGTCCGCATCTAGCGTGAGAAGAACAGGGTTGGCCAGCATCTCAGTCATACGCACGAGACAGGCATCGGCAAAGCTCATCGGCACATCCGCATACTTCTCCAACAGGATGAGCACCTCGTCGATGTTCTCAGCAAAATCCAACGCGGAGACGACGGCTCCTCGCCGGAGTAATGCGGTGAGCGCAGGACTACCTAATGCGCCGAGCACATGAAAGGATTCCGATAGGACTGCATCGCAGGTCTTCCAAGGCGGCGGAAAGCGTTTCGACTGGGCAATAGCCCACTGGTGATGAGCGTCGCGTCGGCTAAGGAGGCCGACCAGAAATCCCGCGTCAACGAGGACGTTTGCGGCCATAGCCGGTGGCCCGCAGATATTTTTTCTTGTTTGCACCGAGATCAGAAGGGAGTCCGTCTACCGACCCGATGAGGTCGGCGATGGCATCGAGCGCTGCCGCGCCTGGTCGAGGCGATGCGGCAGCGCCGGTCAAGCGCTCGCGGACGACATCTGATTTCGAAAGCTTTCGGCGGCGCGATTCGCCCTCGATTTGCGCGATCAATCCATCGGGCAGCCGGACGGTCAGCGTTTTCATGAGGCAATTGTATTACGTGGTTGACAGAGGTGCAAGACAAGCGGATCGGGCGCAATCCCAATCTGATCGGCTCCGGATACTCTTTACGCAGGCGGCGATATTGGCTTGAACGTCCGGCATGCGCTCGGACGACACCATCTTCGCCCTTTCCTCCGGCCGGCCGCCGGCGGCGATTGCGGTGGTGCGCGTCTCCGGGCCGCGCGCGGGCGCCGCGCTCGAAAAACTCATTGGCCGTGTGCCGGAGCCGCGGCAGGCGACGCTTGCCCGCGTGCGCGATGCGGCGGCCGGCGAGGCCATCGATGAGGCGCTCGTGCTCTGGTTTCCGGCGCCACGCAGCGAGACCGGGGAGGACACCGCCGAGTTGCAGCTTCACGGCGGCCACGCGGTCATCGCCGCCGTGCTCGACGCGCTCGGCAGGATCGAAGGCTGCCGGCCGGCCGAAGCCGGCGAGTTCACCCGCCGGGCCTTCGAGAATGGCCGGCTCGATCTCACGGCGGTCGAGGGCCTGGCCGACCTGATCGCCGCAGAGACGCCGGCGCAACGGCGGCAGGCGTTCCGCCAGCTCAAGGGCTTGATCGGCGACCGCGCCGAGGCGTGGCGCCGGGCCTTGATCGAGGCGCAGGCGCTGGTCGAGGCGAGCATCGACTTCTCCGATGAGGCCGACGTGCCGGCGAATCTGGCCGATGCTGCACTTCATGCTGCGCAGCAATTGCGCAGCGAAATCGCCGCGGCGCTAGCCGATGGCGGGCGGGGCGAACGCCTGCGGGATGGCCTTGTTGTCGCCATCGCGGGCCCGCCCAACGCAGGAAAATCCACGCTCCTTAATCGGCTGGCGCGGCGCGAGGCGGCGATCGTGTCGCCCTATCCCGGCACCACGCGCGATGTCATCGAGGTGCACTTCGACCTCGGCGGCTATCCGGTGACGCTGTTGGACACGGCGGGCATTCGCGACAGCAGTGATCCAGTGGAGCAGGAGGGCGTGCGGCGCGCGCGGGCAGGTGCGGCAGCGGCCGATCTTGTCCTGTGGGTCACTGACGCATCGGCCGCTGGCGGAGCTGTGAACGACAGCGATAAAAATCTTTTTAAATCAGATGTTTGGTCCATCGAAAACAAGATTGATCTGGCTGTGGAAAAGCTGTGCATAAAGTGTGAATCAGGATCCGCTATTTTGTCGCCAATCACGTTCTCGATTTCGGCCGCCACAGGGGCTGGCACGGACGCCCTGGTGACGGCGCTGGCGGCCTTCGCCCAGAATTATTTCTCAGCAACGGAGCCCGCCCTTGTGACCCGCGCGCGTCACCGCCGGGCGCTGGAGGACACCGTGGCGGCGCTCGATCGTGCGCTGGCCGAGCGTAGCTCCGGGCGCGAAGAGCTGATCGCCGAGGAATTGCGGGCGGCTGCAACGACCCTCGGCCGGCTGACCGGCCGGGTGGATGTCGAGGACATCCTCGACGTTATTTTCCGCGATTTCTGTATTGGTAAATGATTGGTTAGCGGCGCGCGGCGTTTGTTTCACGTGAAACACGGCGCCGATTTCGCGTGATTTTGCCCCTGGCCTTGGCTAAAAGGCGCCTGCTCCCGGAGAATCGCGAATGGACGCCGGCTTCGATGTGATCGTCGTTGGGGGCGGCCATGCCGGCTGTGAGGCCGCAGCCGCAGCCGCGCGCATGGGCGCGCGCACGGCGCTAGTCACCCAGCGGTTTTCGACCGTAGGCGCCATGTCCTGCAATCCCTCGATCGGCGGGCTCGGCAAAGGGCACCTGGTGCGCGAGATCGACGCGCTCGACGGCCTCATGGGCCGCGTCGCCGACGCCGCCGGCATTCAGTTCCGCCTGCTCAATCGCCGCAAGGGCCCCGCCGTGCGGGGCCCCCGCGCCCAGGCTGATCGCAAGCTTTACGCGGCGGCCATGCAGGCGGCGATCCGGCGGCAGGCGAACCTGACGGTGATCGAGGGCGAGGTCGACGACCTTTTGACCGGCGACCGCGTGACCGGCGTGCGGCTTGCTGATGGCCGCGCCTTCGGCACTGGCGCCGTGGTGTTAACGACGGGCACATTCCTCCGCGGCCTCATCCATATCGGCGAGCGGCAGATTCCGGCCGGACGCGTCGGTGAAGCGCCGGCGACCGGCCTCTCGCGCACGCTGGAGCGGCTCGGTTTCGCGCTCGGGCGGCTGAAGACCGGTACGCCGCCACGGCTCGACGGTACCACGATCGACTGGCCGGCGCTGGAGATGCAGCCCGGCGACCAGCCGCCGGAGCCGTTCTCGACGCTCACCGACCGCATCGCGAACCGGCAAATCCAGTGCGCGATCACGCGCACCACGGCGGCGACGCATGCCATCATCCGCCAAAACGTCCACCGCTCGCCGATGTATTCCGGCCAGATCAAGAGCCGGGGCCCGCGGTATTGCCCGTCGATCGAAGACAAGATCGTGCGCTTCGGTGAGCGCGACGGGCACCAGATTTTTCTCGAGCCGGAAGGCCTCGACGATACGACGGTGTATCCGAATGGCATCTCGACCTCGTTGCCCGAAGACGTCCAACGTGCGCTGGTCGCCTCCGTCCCGGGGCTCAAGCATGCGCGCGTTGTGCGGCCGGGCTACGCGATCGAATACGACCATGTCGATCCGCGCGAGCTGCATCCGTCGCTGGAAACAAAACGCTTGCCGGGCCTGTTCCTGGCCGGCCAGATCAACGGCACGACTGGCTATGAAGAGGCGGCGGCGCAGGGCCTGATTGCCGGGCTGAATGCGGCCGCCCGGGCAGGGGCCGGGACACCGATCGTGTTCGACCGCGCCGAAGGCTACCTCGGCGTCATGGTCGACGATCTGGTGACGCGCGGCGTCACCGAGCCCTATCGCATGTTCACCTCGCGCGCGGAGTACCGGCTGACGCTGCGGGCGGACAATGCCGATCAGCGGCTGACCGATCGGGGTATTGCCATCGGTTGCGTTGGATCGGAGCGTTCGCGGGCCCATCGGGCCAAAATGGCCGCGATCAACGCGGCCCGCTCGATGGTACGGAGCCTGACGGTGACGCCGAACGAGGCCGCGCGGCATGGCCTCGCCTTGCGCAAGGACGGGCACCGCCGCTCGGCCTTCGAGCTTTTGTCGTATCCGGGTATCGGCATCGGCGACCTTGCGCGGATCTGGTCCGGCTTGGGCGAACTCGACCCTAAAATCGCCGAGCAAGTCGAGATCGACGCCAAATACGAGGTCTATCTCAGCCGGCAAGCGGCAGACGTCGAGTCCTATCGCCGCGACGAAAGCCTCGTTTTAGCGGACGATATCGACTATGCCGCGCTGCCCGGGCTGTCCAACGAGGTCCGCCACAAGCTGCAAGCGCATCGGCCGCGCACCATCGGCCACGCCAGCCGGATCGACGGCATCACGCCCGCGGCGCTGACCTTGCTGGTCGCCCATATGCGCCGGCAGGACCGCAAAACCAGCCGCGGCGCGGCATGAGCGGGGGCGGGGGCCGCAAGCCGCCCGGACACCCGGGCCGCCCGCCTTCGCGCTCGCCCGCTGGACCCCCACCGGACCTGTCGGCCGACCGCGACCGCGCGCTGGCGCTGACCCCTGTTTCACGTGAAACACTCCGCCGGCTCGACCGCTTTGTTGCCACCCTCCTGGATTGGCAGAGGCGCATGAATTTGGTCGCGTCCTCGACCGAATCGGTGCTGTGGACGCGCCACGTGGCCGATTCGCTCCAGCTCATCACGCTGGCGCCGAAGGCCAGAATATGGGCCGATCTCGGCTCCGGCGGCGGATTTCCGGGCTTGGTGATTGCCTGCGCGCTGGCCGATACCCCCGGCGCGCACATCCACTTGGTCGAGAGCAGCGCCAAGAAGGCCGCCTTCCTGCGCGAGGCCGTGCGGGCAACTGGCGTCCCGGCTACGGTTCACGCGGCGCGCATTGAAAATTTCGTCAAAAAGGCCCCGGACCCGCTCGATGTGGTGACCGCGAGGGCGCTGGCGCCGCTCCCGAAACTCCTCGCTTTGGCCTATCCGCTGTTGAAAAGGGGGACGCTCGGCCTCTTTCCCAAGGGACAAGATGTGGCAGGCGAATTGACCGAAGCCGCTAAATGTTGGAAGATTCAGGCCAGTCTGTCGCCGAGTCGGACTGATCCGAAGGCTCAAATTGTCATCGTGCGTGGCCTCGAACCAAAGCTTCGATCCGCGACAGAGACCGATTCCGATCATGGTAAATGAACCGTAAAAAGTGGACGAGACCGCGATGAGTGACGCGTCATCTTTGGAGTCCTCCGCCGGCGTGGATGCCCTTTCGGCACTGCGCCGCGAAATGCCGGCAGGAGCCGGGAGACCGCCTCGGGTGCTCGCTGTCGCCAACCAGAAGGGCGGCGTCGGCAAGACCACGACGGCGATCAACCTCGGCACCGCGCTCGCCGCCATCGGCGAGGACGTTCTGATCATCGATCTCGACCCGCAGGGCAACGCCTCGACGGGCCTCGGCATCGATCGGCGCAACCGGCTTCACTCCACTTACGACGTGCTGTGTGGCGAGACGGCGTTGCGCGATGCAATCGTCGCCACTGCCGTGCCGCGGCTTCATCTGGCGCCTTCGACCATCGACCTCGCCGGACTGGAGCTTGAAGTTGGTCAGGAGCGCGACCGCGCGTTCCGCCTGCGCAACGCGCTTGCGGCGCTGAAAACGCCAGCGCCCGGCCAGACGCATTTCACCTACGTGCTGGTCGACTGTCCGCCGTCGCTCAATCTCCTGACCGTCAACGCCATGGCTGCGGCGCATGCCATTTTGGTGCCGTTGCAGTGCGAATTCTTCGCCCTTGAAGGTCTGTCGCAACTCCTCAAGACCGTCGAGTCGGTGCGCGAGCAGCTCAATCCGGATCTCACCATCCATGGCATCGTGCTGACGATGTACGATTCGCGCAACAACCTGTCGGGCCAGGTCGTCGCCGATGTGCGCGAGTTCATGGGGCGCAAGGTCTACGACACGATCATCCCGCGCAACGTGCGGGTGTCCGAAGCTCCGTCCTACGGCAAGCCGGTGCTGGTCTACGATCTCAAATGCAGCGGCAGCGAAGCGTATCTGCGCCTCGCCACGGAGGTCATTCAGCGAGAGAAAGAACTGTGCGTCGCGTGAACAATGTGACGACCAACAAGACGGAGCGCGCATGACCGAAAGCTCGGGAGAAACCGCGATGGCGGAGGAGGGGACGCGGTCGCGGCTGGGGCGCGGACTTGCCGCCCTGATCGGCGATGTCGGCGACGAGAGTCCGCTCGATCGCCCGCGCGGCCAGCGGCGGCTGCCGACCAGTTCGTTGCGGCCGAATGTACGCAATCCGCGGCGCGAATTTCCCAATAGCGAGCTCGACGAGCTCGCCGCCTCATTGCGCGAGCGCGGCATTATTCAGCCGATCGTCGTGCGCGCGGTGCGCGGCGTGGCCGACGGCTACGAGATCGTCGCCGGCGAGCGCCGTTGGCGCGCGGCTCAGCGCGCCGGGCTGCACGAGGTTCCCGTCGTCGTCATCGAAGCGACCGACGCCGAGGCATTGCAGCTCGCCATCATCGAGAACGTGCAGCGCGCCGACCTCAATCCGTTGGAAGAGGCGGAAGGCTATCGCGCGCTGATGGATGAGTTCGCCAACAGCCAGGAAGAGATCGCCAGGATCGTCGGCAAGAGCCGCAGCTACGTCGCCAACACATTGCGGCTGTTGAAGCTCTCCGATGCGGTGAAGGCTTATATTCACAGCGGCAAGCTCACCGCCGGACACGCGCGCATGTTGGTCGGCGAACCAAATGCCGACGAGCTTGCGGAAGAAATCGTCGCCCGCGAACTCAACGTGCGCCAGGTCGAAGCGATGGCGCGCGAGCGGGCGCAGAAGAGCGGAAAAATCGCAAGCGGCCGCAAGGCGCGTGGTTCAACGGCGAAGACCGCCGACGTATTGGCCTTCGAAAAGCGGGTGTCTGACGCGACCGGCCTGGTCGTCAGCATCGATCATCATGATGATCACGGCACGCTGACCATCCGCTACCGCAATCTCGAGCAGCTGGACGATCTGGTGCAGAGGTTGGCGCGAAGTCATTGAGCTAAGGTGTGACCTACCTGCTTCGTCATGGCCGGACTTGTTCCGGCCATCCACGTCTTTGATCTGATTTGTGCTTTAAGACGTGGATGCCCGCGACATAGGCGAGCGGAGCGACGCCGTTCTTTGAACGGCTATGCGCGGGCATGACGGGTCTGAATATGCGACGGTTGGTTCTATTCGGCCGCAGTTCTTCCGGCTCCCGAACCGAACCGCCGCTCGATGTAATCGACGACGATCTTTTCAAAATCAGCGACCACGGTCGGGCCGCGCAGCGTCATCGCCTTCTTGCCGTCGATGAAGACCGGCGCCGCCGGTTGCTCGCCGGTGCCGGGAAGCGAGATGCCGATGTCGGCGTGCTTACTCTCGCCCGGTCCGTTGACGATGCAGCCCATGACCGCAACGTTGAGGCCCTCGACGCCGGGATAGCGCGTCTTCCATTCCGGCATCGATTCGTGGATGAATTTCTGGATGTTCTGCGCCAGCTCCTGGAACGTGGTGGAGGTGGTGCGGCCGCAGCCCGGGCAGGCGGCGACCAGCGGCACGAAGGTGCGCATTCCGAGCGTCTGCAACAGCTCTTGCGCGACTTTCACTTCCAAAGTGCGGTCGCCGTTCGGCTCCGGCGTGAGCGAGATGCGGATGGTGTCGCCGATGCCTTGTTGCAGCAGCACGCCCAT
The DNA here is from genome assembly GCA_050011955.1 of Xanthobacteraceae bacterium. GTDB lineage: Bacteria > Pseudomonadota > Alphaproteobacteria > Rhizobiales > Xanthobacteraceae > BOG-931. The sequence goes on along the minus strand of JBEKIC010000006.1, from coordinate 42,323 downwards.
CGCCGCGGATGAGGCGACGATGCCCTTCGAGCCCATGCCGGCCTCGGTCAATCCGAGATGCAGCGCGTAATCGGAACGCCGCGCCATCTCGCCGTAGACGCCGATCAGATCCTGCACCGCCGACACCTTGGCCGAGATGATGATCTTTGACCGCGGCAGGCCGATCTCTTCGGCGCGCTCGGCGGACAGCAACGCCGACTGCACCATGGCTTCCCGCGTCACGTCGCGCGCGTCGATCGGATGGTTGGATAGCGCATTCTCATCCATGAGATGGGTGAGCAATTCCTGGTCGAGCGAGCCCCAGTTGGCGCCGATGCGCACCGGCTTGTCGTGGCGAATCGCGGTTTCGACGATGGCCGAGAACTGCCGGTCCTTCTTTTCCTTGAAGCCGACATTGCCGGGATTGATGCGGTACTTGTCGAGCGCCTCGGCGCAGGCCGGATGGTCCGCCAGGAGCTTGTGGCCGATATAATGGAAGTCGCCGACGATCGGCACGTCGACGTTCATGCGCAGGAGCCGCTCCTTGATGTGCGGCACGGCGGCCGCCGCCTCGTCGCGGTCGACGGTGATGCGCACCAGCTCCGAGCCGGCGCGGGCCAGCGCCGCCACCTGCTTGGCGGTCGCTTCGGCATCGGCGGTGTCGGTGTTGGTCATCGATTGCACCACCACGGGCGCGCCGCCGCCGACGGTGACTTTGCCCACCTTGACGGCGAAGGTTCGATGCCTGTCGGCGGGGCCGGAGAATTCCATCATAGAGCGCGGTCCTTTCGGCGATCGGTTCCCTGGCCCGGGGCCTGGGAATGGCAGAGATATAGCCTCACCGCGGCCGGTTTACGAGGACCAAGCCCAGGGCGACAAGGGCGACCGCGAGCGCAAAAGGCGGGGTCAGGGGCTCGTTAAGGACCAAGTGGCCCGCCGCCACGCCGAAAAGCGGGGTCAGGAAGGTAAACGCCGACAGCCGGGTGGCCGAATAGCGCACGACCAGCGCAAACCAGACCACGTAAGTGACGCTGACGACCCAAATGATCTGGTAGGCCAAGGCGCCGAGCGCCAGCGCCGACGGCATGGCGTCGATGTGTTCGCCGAAGACGACGGCACCGATCGCAAGTAGCGGTGCCGAAACCACGAGCTGATAGAGCATCGTCTTCTCGGCACTGACGCGATTGAGCCTGCTCGCCTTGATGACGAGCGTTGTCGCCGCCCAGCCGGCCGCGGCGCCGACCATCATGATATCGCCGAGCATCTGATGCGGATCGGCGGCCGGCGTCGGCAGGCCGAAAGCGATGACGATGCCGGCGAAGGACAGCAACAGGCCGAACCACTGCGAGGAATGAAAATGATCCCCCGGGATCAGCCAACGCGACCCGATCACCACAAAGAACGGCGCCAGATAGATAAACAGCACGGCGCGCGTCGCCGTGGTCCAAATGAGGCCGCGATAGATCAGCAAAAACTCAAGGGCAAACAGTGCGCCGGCTGCTATCCCCGCCAGCAACGTGCCGTCGCGTTTGAAGAGGGGAATCCCGCGCAGCTGCGCCCAGGCACCGACGAGAACAGCGGCAATGACCGAGCGCGCCGCCGACTGGATCAGCGGCGGGATATCGTGAATGGCGAGCTTGACCGCAACCTGATTGAAGCCCCAGGTCAGGCATAGCGCAACGGTCAGCGTGACTGCGAGCGCGTCAAGCGGCCGGGATTGTGGGGAATGCGGCAAAGAGGCTCGTTCAATTTCAAGAAGACGGGGCACGGCAGGTCAGGCGGAAAAAGCCCTGATAACGACAGAAAAGCAACTATCATCATTCGCGGCAATGCGCGCAAATGCCGGCGATTTCGATCACCGGGCTTTTCGGCGCAAAACCCACCGCGCGGGACGACGCCTTGAGGGTTTCCGCGAGTGCGCCGCCCGGCGCTTCGCCGACCGCGCCACAGCGCTCGCAGAGAAAGAACACGACGATGTCGTTATCGGCGTGATTGTGCACGCAGGCGACAAAGGCGTTGCGGCTCTCGATGCGGTGGACGAGACCGTTGTCGCGCAGGAAATCGAGCGCGCGATAAACCGTAATCGGCGCCGGGCGGCCGGGATCGGCCAGCCGCTCGAGGATTTCGTAGGCGCCGAGCGGCCTGTGACTGGCCAGCAAAGCCTGCAGCACGTGGCGGCGCATCGGCGTCAGCCGTTGCGCACGCGCCGCGCACAGCTCTTCGGCGTGGGCGATGGCCGCGGTGGCGCAGCGCCCATGATCGTGGTCAGGCGCCGGAAAAATCATTTGCGGCATCGTTGTCATCCTTCAGCCGGCGACTGCCGCGCTTTGTTCAAGCGCAACGGCCTCCTGCGGGCATTGTAACGGCTCGCCGCGAAATCGCGAAAACGTGACACGGCCCCGGATTTTGATGTTGCGCCGCAGCAAGAAGCGTCCCAAATTGCCGCGACTTCGCGCAAAGTCCGGCAGAAATGGGCGCTTTTTCGCTAAGGCGCGCCTCTTGAATTGGGGATTATCATGCTGAAAGGAAAGACCGGCCTGGTCACCGGCTCGACGTCGGGTATCGGGCTAGCCATCGCGCGCGCGCTGTCCGCCCAGGGCGCCAACATCACCATCAACGGCTTCGGCGAGGCCGCCGCGATCGAAAAGGAGCGGCTTGGCATCGAGAAGGAGTTCGGCGTCCGGGCCTTCTATTCGCCCGCCGACATGACCAAGCCCGCCGAGATCGCCGACATGGTGCATGCCACCGAGCGGACCTTCGGCTCGCTCGACGTGCTCGTCAACAATGCCGGCATTCAGTACGTCGCGCCGGTCGAGGAATTCCCGATCGAGAAGTGGGACCAGATCATCGCGATCAATCTCGCCTCGTCGTTCCACACCATCCGTGCCGCGATACCGGGCATGAAGTCGCGCAAATGGGGCCGCATCATCAATACCGCGTCCGCCCACTCGCTGGTGGCTTCGCCGTTCAAGGTCGCCTATGTCTCCGCCAAGCACGGGCTTGCCGGCCTCACCAAGACCGTTGCGCTCGAAGTCGCGACCATGGGCATCACGGTCAACTGCATCAGTCCCGGCTATGTGTGGACGCCGCTCGTCGAGAAACAAATTCCCGACACGATGAAGGCGCGCGGACTGACCGAGGAAGAGGTCAAGCGCGACGTGCTGCTCGCCGCGCAGCCGACCAAGGAATTCGTCACTGTCGACGAGATCGCCGCGCTGGCCGTCTACCTTTGTTCCGATGCGGCGAAATCCATTACCGGCGCCAACCTTTCGATCGACGGCGGCTGGACCGCGGCATGAACCGTCGCCGCCGGATGATTAACCCGACTGCGCAATCCTGAAACGCGCATTGTCATGAAAAATTTTTTCGCCTCCCTGCTGCCCGGTCGAGCCGCAGATGCGCCAGCCGCGCAGACGACCAAGCGCATCAATCTCGCGCTCCAAGGCGGCGGTGCGCACGGCGCCTTCACCTGGGGCGTGCTGGATCACCTGTTGAGCGACGAGCGCCTGGTCGTCGAGGGGATTTCCGGCACCTCCGCCGGCGCCATGAACGCCGTGATGCTGGCCGACGGGCTGGCGCGCGGCGGCCGCGCCGAAGCGCAAAAGCGGCTCGCCGATTTCTGGCGCGCGGTCAGCAGCACCGGCAATCTGCCGTCAGTGCAGCGCGCGGTGATGGAGCGGCTATTGTCGTTCACGCCGCTGGAGGGCGCCCCAATGCAGGCCTGGCTGGGCGGCTTGTCGCGCTATTTTTCGCCGTACGACGTCAACCCGCTCAACATCAATCCGCTCCAGGACTTGATCGAGCGCTTCGTCGATTTCGAGGCGCTACGCGCGTTTTCCGACCTGCAGATCTTTATCTCGGCGACCAATGTGCAGACCGGCCGGGTGCGGATTTTTCCGCGGGAGAAGATCACGGCCGCTGCGGTGATGGCTTCGGCCTGTCTGCCGATGCTGTTCCGTGCGGTCGAGATCGACGGCGTGCCCTACTGGGACGGCGGCTATCTCGGCAACCCGGTGATCTTTCCGTTTTTCCGTACCACCACGACTGAAGATGTGCTGGTCGTTCAGATCAATCCGCTGATGCGGCAAGCGACGCCGACCTCGGCCGGCGAAATCATGAACCGCATCAACGAAATCACGTTCAATTCCTCGCTGCTGGCCGAATACCGCGCTATCGAATTTGTCGCCCGCTTGATCGATCAGGGGCGGTTGCCGCGCGGCACCGGCCCCGGCGAATACCGCCGCGTCAACGTCCATCGTATCGTACTCGACCGCTTCGGCACCAACTTCGATGCTTCCAGCAAAGTCTCGACCGACTACGATTTCTTCCAAACGCTGCAGGTCAGCGGCAAGCGGGCGGCGCGGCGCTTCCTCGATGAGCATTTCGACGATATCGGCGTGCGCAGCACCGTGGACTTGCGGGCCGAAGCACAGGCCGAATGGGCGTGATAAGCTCGGAGCATGATCCCGAAAAGTGGGAACCGGTTTTCGGACAAGATCATGCTCAAACGAAAAATCTAGCTATGGCGAAGGTGGCGCCGCTGCTTGCCGCTGAAGTCGGCTCCGCCCGGCTCGAGATTTGTGTTGCCGATATCACGACGCTTGCGCTTGACGCGATCGTCAATGCGGCAAACCGCACGTTGCTTGGGGGCGGCGGCGTCGACGGCGCCATCCATCGCGCCGCGGGACCGGAATTGCTGGCCGAGTGCCGAACCCTCGGCGGCTGCGAAACCGGCGGAGCAAAGATCACCCGCGGCTATCGGCTGCCGGCGAAGCATGTGATCCACGCCGTGGGGCCGGCGTGGAGCGGCGGCGGCAAGGGCGAAGAGGATCTGTTGGCATCCTGCTATCGCACCGCGCTCGATCTTGCCGCCGCGCGTCGGCTGGCGTCGGTGGCATTTCCAGCGATCTCGACCGGGATTTATCGATTTCCACCCGATCGTGCCGCGCGAGTCGCGGTAGGTACCGTCGCCTCGGAATTGGCTGCTGCGCCCGATGGCGTCAAGCTGGTGGTGTTCTGCTGCTTCGCCCAGGAAGCCGCCGATCACCATATGGCTGCCTTCGCCGAGCTAGGGCTCGCTTGACGCCAGCGCCGCAGTGGGCGGCGGAATGATCTCCTTGCAATGCTGCCTTGCGCCAGGGGCGGTACAAAATCATAAGCCACCTTATATTATGCTAGCTGCTTAAAGAATCACCAGCTCAGGGCGCCGCTATGCCACCGCTCTCGCTTAACCGCGAATTTGCTTTTATTCTCAATGACGTAGCTCGCCTTTTGCGTACCTACGCCGATCATCGAGCGGCGCAGTTCGGAATCACGCGCGCCCAGTGGGTGGTTCTGGTGCGGGTCCAGCGTTCCGAAGGCCTCAACCAATCGGAACTCGCCGAGCTTCTTGATTTGCAGCCGATCACGCTCACGCGGCTACTCGACAAGCTCTGCGATAGCGGCCTCATCGAACGTCGGCCGGATCCCGCGGACCGCCGTGCCAAGCGGCTGTTCCTGACTGCGGCGGCGCGACCTCTACTCGAACGGCTCGCCGTCCTCGGCGAGGAAACGATGGCGAACACGCTCGCCGGCGTGGAGCCCGAAGGCGTCGAGCAAATGGTGTCCAAGCTTGCGATCGTGAAGGACAATTTGCGCCGGCTGATTCAGCACCGCGGTAGCGACGGCACGGCCGGGGAACGGCGCTATGGCTGAAGCCCTTCGCAAATCCGTGCCGCCGCGTGACGAAGCGCCGGAGACTCCCAGGCCGGTCGCGCCGGCCGTTGCGCCAGACAAGCGCGCTCGTGAGCGGACCGCCGCCGCCGAAAAGCTACGCCGGCTCAAGCGGCGGCAGCGGATGCGCTGGGCGTTGTTTGCGCTGCTGCCGCTCGTCCTCATCGCCGCTGGCTATTGGTATGTCACCGGCGGTCAGGTGATGTCGACGGACGATGCCTATGTCAACGCCGAGAAGGTCGGAATCTCGACCGACGTCTCCGGCATCGTGCAAGACGTCGAGGTCACCAACAATCAGTATGTGACGGCGGGGCAGATTCTCTATCGCCTCGATCCCCGGCAGTTCCAGATCGCTGTCGACAGCGCCAAAGCCAACTTGGCGCAGGTCGCGCTGACGCTCGATGCGATGAAGCAAGACTACAAACGCATGCTGAGCGACGCCGCGGCCCAGCAGGCGCAGGTCGATCTCGATCAGACGAATTATAACCGCGCGGAGATGCTGCTGCACAACGGCGCCGGTACGCAAGCGACCTACGATCAGGCGAAATACACGCTGCAGACCGACACCAACAAGCTGCAGTCTTTGCGGGAGCAGGCGCAAGTGCAGCTTGCCCGTCTCGGCGGCAGCGCGGACACGCCGACCACGGAGCTGCCGCAATATTTGCAGGCGAAAGCGCAGCTCGAGGAAGCGCAGCGCCAGCTTACCGACACCGTCGTCAAGGCGCCGTTCTCGGGAATTGTGACCGACGTGCCCGCCACCGCACCCGGCCGGTATCTCGCCGCCTCGACGACCGCCTTCTATCTGGTGGACACCGATCACGTCTGGGTCGATGCGCAGCCGAAAGAGACGGAATTGACTTACGTGCGCGCCGGGCAGTCGGCCACGGTGACGGTCGACGCCTATCCGAACGCGGTGTGGCACGCGACGGTTCAGAGCATCAGCCCGGCGGCGGCGCAGGAGTTCGCGCTGTTGCCGGCGCAGAACACCAGCGGCAATTGGGTGAAAGTCGTGCAACGCGTGCCGATGCGCATTCGCATCGATACCAGCGACAAGACGCTGCCGCCGTTGCGCGCCGGCATGAGCGCCGAGGTCAATGTCGATACCGGGCATACGCGCGGCTTTCCGGACTTCCTCACCGGCTGGTTCGGGGGCGGCCCGCGAGGCAAGTGATGGCTTCCGACTCCGCGGCAGCAAATGGCGGCAATCGCGCGGCGATCACCGTCTGCGTGATCCTTGCCACGCTGATGCAGGCGCTCGACACCACCATCGCCAATGTCGCGCTGCCCTACATGCAGGGCAGCGTCTCGGCGAGCCAGGATGAGATCGACTGGGTGCTGACGTCCTATATCGTGGCGGCGGCGATCATGACGCCGCCGACCGGCTTTCTCGCCAGCCGGTTCGGCATCAAGCGGCTTTTCCTGGTCTCCGTCGCCGGCTTCACCATCGTCTCGATGCTGTGCGGCGCCGCGCAGTCATTGACGGAAATCGTGCTGTTCCGGGTCCTGCAAGGCGCGTTCGGCGCCGCGCTCGTTCCGCTCTCGCAAACCGTTTTGCTTGGCTCCTATCCGTGCGAGCGGCAGGGCTTTGCCATGGCGCTGTTCGGGGTCGGGGTTATGGTCGGCCCTGTGCTCGGCCCGGTTCTCGGCGGTTGGCTGACGGAGAACTACAGCTGGCGCTATGTCTTCTACATCAATCTGCCGATCGGCATTATTGCGCTGCTCGGCATGATGGTTTTTCTGCCGGACTCCAAGCGCAACGCCGGTGAGAAGCTCGATTGGTTCGGCTTCGGGACGTTGAGCTTCGCCGTCGGTGGGCTTCAGGTCCTGCTCGATCGCGGCGAAATCAAAGATTGGTTCAGTTCCAGCGAGATCGTCATCGAGGCGATCGTCGCGGTCGGCGCGTTTTATCTGTTTCTGGTGCATACCTTCACCGCCGACAAGCCGTTTGTCAGGCCCGCATTGTTTCGCGATCGCAATTTCACGACCGGCACGCTGTTCATGTCCGTCGTCGGGCTCACGCTCTACGCGTCGATGGCGCTGCAGCCGCCGTTTCTGCAGGAACTCATGGACTACCCGGTCTCCACCGCCGGTATCGTCATGGGGCCCCGCGGCATCGGCACCATGATCTCAATGTTGCTTGTCGGGCGCCTGGTTGGCCGGATCGACACCCGCGTGTTGCTCGGTGTCGGTCTGGCGGTCACGGCATGGTCGTTCTACGCGATGACCGGTTGGACTCCGGACGTGTCGCAGGAGACGATCATCGGTGTCGGATTCGTTCAGGGCGCCGGGCTCGGCTTCCTGTTCGTGCCGCTGAGCACCGTGACGCTCGCCACGCTCTCGCCCGAGCAGCGCACCGAAGGCGCCGGCTTTTACAATCTCTCGCGCAATATCGGCTCGAGTATCGGCATCTCGATCGTCAACGCTCTGTTGACACGCAATACGCAGGTCAATCACGCCGACATCGTTGCGCACGTCACCGCCGTCAATCGCGGCTTCGAGAACCCGACGATCGCGCATTTCTGGAATCCGCTGACGGCATCCGGGCGCGCCGCGCTCGACGCCGTCATTACCCGGCAGGCGCAGATCATCGCCTTCATCGACGATTACAAGCTGTTGATGATCGCGACGCTGGCCGTGCTGCCGCTGCTGCTGGTTTTTAAGCCGAAATACGGCGGCGCCGCGGGGCGCATACCGGTTGCCGACTGAATCAAACGAGCTGCGGCTTGTGCCGCCGCTCGCCGCTGCTTCTTCGCAGCGAGACTACTCCGCGCCGCCTGCGGCGGCTTCGCGGTTCTCGCCGCCTTCCGCTTTCTGCTTGGCCTCGAGGTCCTCGCCGGTCTCCTGATCGACCGCCTTCATCGACAGCCGAACCTTGCCGCGCTCGTCGAAGCCGAGCAGCTTGACCTTCACCTTGTCGCCTTCCTTGACGACGTCGGTGGTCTTCTGCACCCGGCGCGGGGCGAGCTGGCTGATGTGGACGAGGCCGTCCTTGGCGCCGAAGAAATTCACGAAGGCGCCGAAGTCCATGACCTTGACGACCGTGCCCTCGTAGATGTGCCCGACCTCCGGCTCCGAGGCGATCGATTTGATCCAATTGATCGCCGCCTTGATCGATTCCGCCTTGGCCGAGGCGATCTTGATCGTGCCGTCGTCCTGGATGTCGATCTTGGCGCCGGTCTTCTCCACGATCTCGCGGATCACCTTGCCGCCGGAGCCGATCACTTCGCGGATCTTGTCGACCGGGATCTGCATGATCTCGATGCGCGGCGCGTGCTCGCCGAGCTCGGCGCGGTGCTGGGTGATCGCCTTGCTCATCTCATTGAGGATGTGCAGGCGGCCGTCCTTGGCCTGGCCCAGCGCGACCCGCATGATTTCTTCGGTGATGCCGGCGATCTTGATGTCCATCTGCAGCGAGGTGACGCCGCGCTCGGTGCCGGCGACCTTGAAGTCCATGTCGCCGAGATGATCCTCGTCGCCGAGGATGTCCGAGAGCACCGCATAGCGCTGGTCCTCGAGGATCAATCCCATGGCGATGCCGGCGGTCGGCCGCTTCAACGGCACGCCGGCATCCATCAGCGCCAGCGAGGTGCCGCAGACGGTCGCCATCGAGGAGGAGCCGTTCGATTCGGTGATCTCCGACACCACGCGGATGGTGTAGGGAAATTCCGTCTTTTCCGGCAGCACCGGGTGGATGGCGCGCCACGCCAGCTTGCCGTGGCCGATTTCGCGCCGGCCGGGCGCGCCGATGCGTCCGGTCTCGCCGACCGAGAACGGCGGGAAGTTATAGTGCAGCAGGAACGATTCCTTGTAGGTGCCCTGCAGCGCGTCGATCCACTGCTCGTCCTCGCCGGTGCCCAGCGTCGCCACCACCAGCGCCTGGGTCTCGCCGCGGGTGAACAGCGCGGAGCCGTGGGTGCGCGGCAGCACGCCGACCTCGGCGACGATCGGGCGCACGGTCTTGACGTCGCGGCCGTCGATGCGATGGCCGCTGTCGAGAATGTTCCAGCGCACGATCTTGGCTTCCAGCTCCTTGAAGACGCCGGCCACCTGCAGCTTCGGAAATTTCTCCGCGCCTTCCAGTGAGAAATGCCCGATGACCCGCTCTTTAACGGCTTCGACGGCATTGTGCCGCGCCATCTTGTCGGGGACGGCATAGGCGGCGCGCAGCTCGTGCTCGACCAGGCCGAGCATCTCTTGTTCCAGCGCTGCATTGTCGGGCAGCGTCAATTCGCGCGGCTCCTTCGCGGCCTTCTCGGCGAGCTTGATGATGGCCTCGATCACCGGCTGGAAATGCCGATGGCCGAACATCACGGCGCCGAGCATGATTTCTTCCGACAGCTCCTTGGCCTCGGATTCCACCATCAACACCGCGTCCTGCGTGCCGGCGACGACGAGATCGAGCTGGCTTTCCGACATCTCGTCGATCTGCGGGTTGAGCACGTATTCGTTGTTGATGAAGCCGACCCGGGCGCCGCCGATCGGTCCCATGAACGGCGCGCCCGACAGGGTGAGCGCCGCGGAAGCCGCGACCATCGCCACGATGTCGGGGTCGTTTTCCAGATCGTGCGAAAGCGTGGTGATGATGACCTGGGTATCGCAGCGCCAGCCGTCGGCGAACAGCGGCCGGATCGGCCGGTCGATCAGCCGCGAGGTCAGCGTCTCTTTTTCGGTCGGACGGCCCTCGCGTTTGAAATAGCCGCCGGGAATGCGGCCGGCCGCGTAATATTTTTCCTGATAGTTGACGGTCAGCGGCAGGAAGTCGATGCCTTCCTTCGGCTGCTTGGCGGCGACCACGGTGGCGATGACGGTGGTGTCGCCGTAGGAAGCGAACACCGCGCCGTCGGCTTGGCGCGCCAGTCTGCCGGTCTCTAGCGTGAGCTTGCGGCCACCCCAGTCAAGTTGCACACGATGAATGTTGAACATTGCGATTGTCTCTCATGGTTTTCGCGAAAAGTGCGAAAGCCATAAGCAAGACGGCGAGACGCTGTCGGCGCAGCACGGGTGCTGTCAAGCCTGCCAGCGTCTGGCGATCCTGCCATGGCCTCCGGACCTTTCCTTGATGTGGACGGACAATTGCCCGTCGCTCCAATCGGCAGAATTGCTGCCGCACATGTGAGCGGGCGCCTGATGCGCTCCGCCACGGAAACGCGCGGGACTTCCCGCGCGCAAGCTTTTCAACGGCGGATACCCAGCCGTTCAATCAACTCCTTGTAACGCCCTTCGTCCGTGCGCCGAAGATAGTCGAGAATCTGGCGCCGCTGCGACACGAGCTTCAACAGCCCGCGCCGGGAATGGTTGTCCTTGATGTGGCTCTTGAAGTGATCGGTCAGGTTGTTGATCCGCTCCGATAGCAGCGCAACCTGCACTTCGGGCGAACCCGTGTCACCGGACTTGACGGCGTACGTCTTGATAACCTCCGCCTTACGCGCGGTCGTAATCGACATCGTCACCAACCTTTTTGTCTGCCGGCGCGACCTGCCACGCCGGTCAAATTAAACACGCGCTTGGGGACGATCTCGCCGCGGTCGACCTCGGCAATGGCCACGACTTGACCGCCCGAAGCGACCTGGACCATGCCACTGAGGACGGCAGCGTCCCGTCCGCGCATTAATACGGCTTGGCCCCGCTGGAGCCTTGCCGCGTCTGCCGGGCTTACGGCCAGCGCCGGGATGTCGTCCAGCGCGGTCTCAATCGGCAGGAGGATGTCGGCGAGGTGACCCTCGCCAGCGGTCGCTCTATGGCACAAAGATTCGAGCCGTTCCAGCGGAATCATGTCGCTTTCGCCAAACGGGCCCACCCGGCTGCGGCGCAGCGCGGAAACGTGGCCCAGCGCGCCGAGCGCGCGGCCGAGATCGCGGGCGAGCGCCCGGACATAGGTCCCTTTGCCGCATTCGGCGGCGAATACGGCATGATCCGGATCGGTCAATTCGATGAGGTCGAGCCGGTGTATGGTTACCGCACGCGGGGCAATCTCGACCGTTTGGCCGTCACGCGCGAGATCGTAGGCCCGCTCACCCTCGATCTTCACGGCGGAAAAGCGCGGCGGAACCTGCTCGATGGTGCCGATAAAGCGCGGCAGCAGCGTGCGGATCGCCGCCGCGTCGGGACGGATGGCGCTGGTCGCGGCGACGCGGCCCTCGGCATCGTCGGTGTCGCGTTCCTCGCCCCAGCGCACGGTAAAGACATAGGTCTTGCGACTGTCGACGACGAACGGCACGGTCTTGGTCGCTTCACCAAGCGCGATCGGCAGGCAGCCGGAGGCCAGCGGGTCGAGCGTGCCGGCGTGACCGGCGCGCTTGGCGGTGAACAAGCGCTTGATGACCGCCACGGCGTGGGTCGAGGTCATGCCGATGGGTTTGTCGAGCACCACCCAGCCGTGCACGTCCCTTTTTGGCCGCTTCTTGTTCGTCACTTTCTCCGGCCGCGGATTGTGTTCCACGGCAAGCGCGAGGTCGCCGGCGTGGTCGGCCGCGTCCCCAGGGGCGGACGAAATATTGTTCGTTGCCGACATCAGTCGTCCTTTTCGCTGCCGAGATCGCGTTGGACTTCGGGTGTTCGCAAAAGCTTCTCGATTCGTTCCGCTTCGTCGAAACGTTCGTCGATGCGAAAACGGATTTCAGGTGCAAATTTCAGGTTAACGCGTCGCGAGATTTCGCCGCGAACATAGCGTTTGTGGCGTTCGAGCGCCCCGAGCACCGCTTCTTCGTCGCGTCCGCCCAGCGGCATGATGTAGACCGTCGCCAGCCGCAGGTCGGCGCTCATGCGCACTTCAGGAACCGTGATCAAATGCGCTTCGATGACGGGATCGTGGATGTCGCCGCGGGATAGCATGTCGGCGAGCTCGTGGCGGATCAATTCGCCGACTCGAAGCTGGCGTTGCGAGCCGCCGGCGGATTGCTCACGATGGTGTTGACGTGGCATTTTCTCTTATGCCCGGGCCTGACCCGGGCATCCATCTTATGTCGTTAACGACCGACTTTGACTGCAATGACGGCGGGAGCCGCGAACGTGAGTCTTGAACTCACAGCGTCCGCTGCACGCTTTCCACCCGATAACACTCGACGGTGTCGCCGACCTTCATGTCGTGGTAGTTCTCGAAAGCCATGCCGCATTCCTGGCCGGCGACGACTTCGCGCGCGTCGTCCTTGAAGCGCTTGAGCTGCGACAGCTTGCCCTGGTGGACGACGACGTTGTCGCGGATCAGCCGCACGTTGGCGCCGCGCTCGACGACACCGTCGGTCACCCGGCAGCCCGCGACATTGCCGACCTTCGAGACCTTGAAGACTTCGAGAATGACGGCGTTGCCGAGCGTGGTCTCGCGCAATGTCGGCGGCAGCAATCCCGACATCGCCTTCTTCACGTCGTCGACGAGGGCGTAGATGATGTCGTAATAGCGAATTTCGATACCGGCGCGCTCGGCGGCTTCGCGCGCTTCCTTGTGGGCGCGCACGTTGAAGCCGATGACGACCGCGCCGGATGCTTCCGCCAGCGTCACGTCGGACTCGGTGATGCCGCCGACGCCGGAGAAGATGACGCGGGCGACCACCTCCTCGGTGGAAAGCTTTTCCAGCGCCCCGACGATCGCCTCGACCGAGCCTTGCACGTCACCCTTGATCACCAGCGGGACTTCCTTGCGCCCGGCGGTCTTGATCTGGCTCATCATCTGCTCGAGCGAGCCGCGCATGCCGGTCTGCCGCGCCGCCAAAATTTCGCGCTTTTGCCGCGCGCGGTAATCGGCAATCTCGCGGGCGCGCGCTTCCGAATCGACCACCGCCAACCGGTCGCTGGCCTCGGGCGTGCCGTTGAAACCCAACACTTCGACCGGCATCGACGGTCCGGCCGCCACGACGGCATGCCCGGTGTCCGACACGAGCGCGCGCACGCGACCCCATTCGGAGCCGGCGACGACGACGTCGCCGGGCTTGAGCGTGCCGCGCTGCACCAGAACGTTCGCCACCGGGCCGCGGCCGCGATCGAGCCGCGCCTCGATCACGGTGCCTTCGGCCGGACGGTTCGGGTTCGCCTTGAGCTCGAGCACTTCCGCTTGCAGCGCGATCACATCGAGCAACCTGTCGAGGTTGCGCTTCTCCTTCGCCGAAACCTCGACTTCCAGGACGTCGCCGCCCAGCGATTCCACCTGGATCTCGTGCTGCAACAGCTCCATGCGCACGCGCTCGGGCTTGGCATCGGGCTTGTCGATCTTGTTGATGGCGACGATGATCGGCACCTTCGCCGCCTTGGCGTGGTGGATCGCCTCCACCGTCTGCGGCATGACGCCGTCGTCGGCGGCGACCACGAGCACGACGATGTCGGTGATCTTGGCGCCGCGCGCGCGCATCGCGGTGAAGGCGGCGTGACCGGGCGTGTCGATGAAAGTGATGCGGCCGCCCGACGGCGATTTCACCTGATAAGCGCCGATATGCTGGGTGATGCCGCCGGCCTCGGCGGCCGCGACATCGGTCGAGCGGATGGCATCGAGCAGCGACGTCTTGCCATGATCGACGTGGCCCATGATGGTGACCACCGGCGCCCGCGGCAGCAGGTTCGCCGGATCGTCCGGCGCATCGAACATGCCTTCTTCGACGTCCGACTCGGCGACGCGGCGCACGGTGTGGCCGAGCTCCTCGGCGATGAGCTGGGCGGTATCGGCGTCGATCGTATCGGTGATCTTCGCCATATGACCCTGCTGCATCAGAATGCGGATGACGTCGACCGCGCGCTCGGCCATGCGGTTGGCCAGCTCCTGAATCGTAATCGTCTCCGGAATCGTCACTTCGCGGATGATCTTTTCCTTCGGCTCGCTGTCGCGATGGCCGGTCATGCGCTGGACGCGGCGACGGAACGAGGCGACCGAACGTTCGCGGACCTCGTCGGCGGACAGCGCGGTCACGACCGTGAGCCGGCCGCGGCGCTTCTCGGCGCCGCCGCGCGGCGCCTTGGGCGCGGGTGCCGGCCGTGCGGGCGCGCCGCCGGGGCCGCGGCGAGCGGTGCGCGGGGCTTCTTCTTCGTCGGCTTCGAGCGCCGGGCGCGCGCCTGGCTTGGCCGCTATCGTGTCGGCGCCAAAGCGCTTCTTCGCGACTTCGTCGGCCTTGCGCTTGGTTTCCTCGTCGTGCTTGCGGCGGACTTCTTCGTTAAGTTTGCGCGCTTCGGCCGCCATCCGCTCGGCGCGTTCGATTTCTTCACGGCTCTGGCGAACCCGGGCTTCTTCCTCGGCGATCTTACGCTCTTCCGCCTCGCGCAGGCGCGCGTCGGCCAGCGCATGCGCGCGGGCGCTTTGCTCTTCTTCCGTGAGCGTGCGCAGGACGACGCCGGACGGCTTGAGAGAAGGAGCGGAAACCGCCGCCGGCACAGCCGCCGCGGCAGCCGGCGCCTTAGCGGGCGCGCCGCTGCGCCTCGCAGTTGCACTACGATCCGCAGGCGCGACGGGTTCCGGCCTGGCCTCGCCTGGACCAGCGACGCGACGCTTCACCTTCTCGACCACAACCGCCTTGCTGCGACCATGGCTGAAGCTCTGGCGCACGACGCCTTGCTCGACGCCGCCGCGCTTCAGCGTCAGCGTCTTGGTCGAACTCACGCTCAGCTTCTCGCCGGTATTCTTGGTCGTCTCGGTCATACGCATGTCCTTGGCCGGCTCAGTTCGGCGCAGCCCTCACCGGCCTTATTGTGCTGATCGCCGACCCGAAACCGTTCAAGGCGCCGACAGCGCGCCAAAAAGGTCTCGCTAGCAGGGCCGGCGAGCAGGGCTGCATGTATCACATTTGGGCGGTTCAATGCCAAATCCAATTGCGCCGAGGTCAGGAATCCAATCACAACGAGGGGCTGCCCCGGCGGTCGGCGGCGCAATGCCGCATCGAGCTTGCGGACACCCTCGGAAGAGGCCTCGGCGGCGTGCAGAAGCGCAACGATATCCTCACGTTCCAGCGCCGCCTCGGATTTGGCGAAGCCCGCCGCGACGAGACCGGCCTTGCCGGCCACGGCCAAGGCATCGAGGACGGCCCTTTCGAGCAGCCGTTCGGTGCGGGCCACCAGGTCCGAGCCGAGGCGAACCTCCCGCTTGAACCCGCGGGCAAAGGCTTTGCGCTTGATCGCCTCGCCCAGGGCATCCCGCGTGGCCGTGACCCAGATGCCGCGCCCGGGCAGCTTATTTTTGACATCGGCGACCGCCTCGCCGTCCGGCCCGACGACAAATCGGATCAAATCGGATATCGGCCGCACCGTGCGCGTGGCAGCGCACAGACGTTCGCGTTGGCGCGCGAACGGTCCGCTGTCGAGCTCGACGACGGGTTCGCTCCCTTGTTCGATTTCTTGCTCGGTCTTTTGGGCGTGGGCGACCATGCGCGCGTTCTGCTCCTTTAGGCCTGCGCCTCGGGTTGCGGGGCCTCCTCGACAGCCGGTGGAGCGAGATCGGCCTCTTCGACCCAGCCCGCTTTCAGCCGGGCCTGCATGACGAGCGCCTCGGCCTCCTCGCGCGAAATATCGAAGCCGTCGAGAATGCCGGCTTCGCGCACGGTCTCGCCGTCCTTGCGCTCGGTCCAGCCGACGAGGTCGTCGGTGGCGCATCCGGCAAGGTCCTCGACGGTCTTGACGCCGTTCTCACCGAAGCGGACCAGCATGGCCGTGGTGACGCCGGGCACCTCCCTGAGGGCGTCCTCGACGCCGAGCTCCTTACGCTTGGCGTCGAGTTCGGCCTCGATCTTGTCCAGGTATTCGCGCGCCCGGGTCTGCAATTCGCTGGCGGTGTCCTCGTCAAAGCCTTCGATGCCGGCGATCTCCTTGGCATCCACCAGCGCCAACTCCTCGACCGAGGTGAAGCCCTCCGAGGCCAGTAATTGTCCGATCACCTCGTCGACGTTGAGCGCCTCGATGAACATGCGGGTGCGGTTCTCGAATTCGGCCTGGCGGCGTTCCGACTCCTCCTGTTCGGTCAGGATATCGATGTCCCAGCCGGTGAGCTGGGAGGCGAGCCGCACATTCTGGCCGCGCCGGCCGATGGCCAGCGAAAGCTGCTGATCTGGCACCACCACCTCGATGCGCTCGCGTTCCTCGTCGAGCACGACCTTGGCGACTTCGGCGGGCGCCAAGGCGTTGACGACGAAGGTGGCGATGTCGTGCGACCACGGGATGATGTCGATCTTCTCGCCCTGCAGCTCGTTGACCACCGCTTGCACGCGCGAGCCGCGCATGCCGACGCAGGCGCCGACTGGATCGACGGAAGAGTCGCGCGAGACCACCGCGATCTTGGCGCGCGAACCGGGATCGCGCGCCACCGCCTTGACCTCGACGATGCCGTCGTAGATTTCCGGCACCTCCTGGGCGAACAGCTTGGACATGAATTGCGGATGCGTGCGCGACAGGAAGATCTGCGGCCCGCGCTGCTCGCGGCGAACGTCGTAGATATAGGCGCGGATACGGTCGCCGTTGCGGAAGACCTCGCGCGGCAGCATTTCGTCGCGCCGCACGATCGCTTCGCCGCGGCCGAGATCGACCACCACGTTGCCATACTCGACGCGCTTGACGATGCCGTTGACGATGTCGCCGATGCGGTCCTTGTACTCGTCGTACTGGCGGTCGCGTTCGGCCTCGCGCACTTTCTGCACGATCACTTGTTTGGCTGATTGCGCGGCGATGCGGCCGTATTCCAGCGGCGGCAGCGGGTCGGCGATGGTGTCGCCGATCTGCGCGGCCGGATGCCGCCGTCGCGCATCCTCGAGGCTGATCTGCGACGCCGGATTTTCCACGGTGTCGACCACGAGCATGTGGCGGGACAGGTGAAGCTCGCCGCTCTTCGGATCGATCTCCGCGCGCACTTCGGTTTCGCTGCCATAGCGCGAGCGCGCCGCCTTGGCGATCGCGTCCTCCATGGCGCCGAGCACGATCTTGCGATCGATCGCCTTTTCGCGGGCGACCGCGTCGGCGATCTGCAACAGTTCGAGTTTATTGGCGCTTACCGTCGCCATCATCAGTCTCCCTTGGCTGGCTCACGCACCGGTCTTTCGCCCGGCGCCGTGACCATGTGTTTCGATGGGTGTGATTTCTGCCCGTGGGGTGTGCGCGCGCGGGCCTCGCGCTCTCCAAGTTTGCCGCCATGCTTGCTTCGCCGCAGCGCTTCGGAAACGAGCGCATCGGTGAGAAGGAGCCTCGCTTCCATCATGTCGTCGATCCGCAACAGGACTTCCAAATTTTCGGCCGCTAAATCATTGCGGCGGAGACGGACGCACTCGCCTTCGGTGCCGATCAGTTCGCCGCGAAAACGCTTGCGGCCTTCGATCGGCGAGAGCATCTCGATATGAGCGACGTGGCCGGCATAACGGTCGAAATCGGTGCGCCGCACCAGCGGCCGATCGATACCGGGCGAAGAAATCTCCAGCCGGTACGGACTTTCTATCGGGTCGGCGACATCGAGCACCGGCGACAGTGCCCGCGAGACGGCCTCGCAATCCTCGATGGTCATGGCGCCGTCCGGCCGCTCGGCCATGACCTGCACCGTACAGCCGGCGGATCCTGAAATGTGCACCCGCACCAGCCGACAACCAAGCTCGGCCAGCACCGGCTGGACGATGGCGGCGACACGCGCGGCGCGTCCCGGCTCGGTGATGAGCCGCGGCTCGTCGGCAAAGGTCGAAAGCTTGTCGTCCATGCTGTTCGCGGGCGTCCTGCACATGCGTCCGGCAAAGGAACCGTCGGACCTCAGGTAATAAAAAAGAGCGGGTCCCGGGGGGCCCACTCTCAAAACCGTTCGGATCAACCGACCGCTATGAGGTATCCAATGACGGACCTCGCGAATATAGCGCTTCTTGCGGCAGTTGCAAGGCCGCCATGGACGGCGCCTGGCGGGCGCCAGCGACGGCGCGCACTCAAAGTTTACGGAAAATCAGGAAACAAGGCGACCGCTGCTCGCGTGCTGCCTTGGCGTGGTAGCGCGTCGGGGTAAAGTCGGACCACGCTTTGCGCCAATCGTCGGCGCGTTGCGCGGTCCATTCGAACGCGGCGGAGCGCAGGAAACGCTGCAACGTCCAGGCGGCGTAATCGGCAACGTCGGTGACGAACCGCAACTCACCGCCGCGCTGCAGGATGCGGGCGAACTGCGCAATGGTCGCATCCTGAACAAAGCGCCGCTTCCAATGCCGACGTTTCGGCCAAGGATCGGGGTGGATGAGATCGATGCGCGCCAATGCTGCATCAGGCAGCCACGCGATCAGGCTTGCGGCGTCGTCGAAATGCAGACGAATATTTTGCAGGCCTGCGCCCTCGATCGCCGCCAGCGCCTTGGCCATGCCGTTGACGAAAGGCTCAACGCCGATGAACCCCGTGCGCGGCCGCGCCTCGGCCTGCGCAATCATATTTTCACCGCCGCCAAAGCCGATCTCGAGCTGAACTTTGTTGACCGGCACCGGAAACAGCGCGTGAAGCTCGGCCGGAGCGGGATGGGAAAGATCGAGCGCCAGATGCGGCAGCAACGTGTCAAAAAGCTCCGCCTGCCGCTTGCGCAGCTTGTGACCCTTGCGGCGCCCGAAGAAGGCGCGCGGGTGATGCGGTTCGTGATCCATCAGCCGTCATGGCCGCGCATAGCCGTTCAAAGAACGGCGTCGCTTCGCTCGCCTATGTCGCGGCCGTCCATGACGCGGGCATTCCCCGGTAACGACGCTCAGCGCAAGCCGCGCTTGAGCGCGTCGGCGAGGTCCGTTCGCTCCCAGGAGAAGCCGCCGTCCTTGTCGGGTGCCCGGCCGAAATGGCCGTAGGCGGCGGTGCGGCGATAGATCGGCCGGTTGAGCTTGAGCGCACGGCGAATGTTGGTCGGGCGCAGCGGGAACAGCTCCGGCAAGACCTTCTGCAGCTTCGCTTCTTCGACCTTGCCGGTGCCGTGCGTGTCGACATAGATCGACATCGGATCGGCGACGCCGATCGCATAGGCGATCTGGATGGTGCAGCTGTCGGCCAAGCCCGCGGCGACCACGTTCTTGGCGAGATAGCGCGCGGCATAGGCGGCCGAGCGGTCCACCTTGGTCGGGTCCTTGCCGGAGAAGGCGCCGCCGCCATGCGGCGCATAGCCGCCGTAGGTATCGACGATGATCTTGCGGCCGGTGAGGCCGCAATCGCCGTCCGGGCCGCCGATGACGAAATTCCCCGTTGGATTCACCAGGAAATCGCTGCTCTTCTTCGGCATCCAGCCTTCCGGCAGCGCCGACTCGACCGCGTCGACGATCATCTCCTTGACCATGCCCGGCGTGTATTTCTTGCCGTTTCGGGTCTGCGCGTGGTGCTGCGTCGACACCACAACCTTGGTGCAGCCGACCGGCTTGCCGTCGACATATCTCACCGTCACTTGGCTTTTGGCATCGGGCTGCAGGTCGAACAGTGCGCCGGAGCGGCGCTTATCGGCCAGCACTTTGAGGATCTTATGCGCGAAATAGATCGGCGCCGGCATGAACGAGCCTTTTTCATAGACCTCGCTCTCGGTGCAGGCGAAGCCGAACATCATGCCCTGGTCGCCGGCGCCTTCTTCCTCGCCGTTTTTCTTCTTCTTGGCGTCAACGCCCATGGCGATGTCCGGTGACTGACCATGCAGCAGCACCTCGACATCGGCCCCGTAATAGGAGAACCCATCCTGGTCGTAGCCGATGTCCTTGACCACGCCGCGGGCGATTTCCGTGATCAGCTCGCGGTTGACCACCGCTTTGGCGCCGTGCTTGTGGAAAAAGGGCGCCTGGCCGCGGCCCTCGCCGGCGATGATGATTTTGTTCGTCGTGCACAGCGTTTCGCAGCCGAGCCTGGTATTGACCTTGCTCTGGTCGGCAATGCCGAGCTTGATGTCGTTCTCGAGGAAGGCATCGAGTATGGCGTCCGAAATCTGGTCGCAAACCTTGTCCGGGTGTCCTTCCGACACGGACTCGCTCGTGAACAGGTAGTTTGCACGTCGCACTGCGAAACACTCCCCTCGTAAAGCTGACCAATCGCCTCACCGGCTCATAGCGCGATGAGGCGGCACGGCGATCCGCGACAGGGTTGTTGCAGCGTCCTTCCGCGCGGTCAAGATGTGGGCGAAATGTGGGCGCGGCCGACGCCGCGCGAAGGCTGCGTCAGCGTTTGTCGTAAATGGCGATTTGCTCGACAAGATCGACGATGCGGCGCCGCAATTTGGAGTCGGCGATGCGCATGAATGCTTTGGTGAGTGCCAAGCCATCCGAAGTGGCGAGAAAATCGGAAACGTAAGCAGGCGAGGGCGCCTCGCTCATGCCGTCCACACGCGTCCCTGGCCCGACGGTGGGCGCGCCTTCGAAAAAGAACGCCACCTGCACCTGGAGAATCTGCGAGATCTGCTGAAGGCGACTCGCGCCAATGCGGTTGGTGCCCTTCTCGTATTTCTGCACCTGCTGGAATGTCAGGCCGAGAGCGTTCCCGAGCTTCTCCTGGCTCATCCCCAGCATCATGCGCCGCATGCGCACCCGGCTGCCGACATGCTTGTCGATCGGGTTTGGTGCCTTTTTGGCCATCATAATAATCGTCTCCCCCTGTCCCCTACTAACGTCTGAGCCTAAGCGCGTGCATGTAAGCGTTTGCCGCAACAACTGTCGATATCAAACCTGCCATGCAATACTGGCAATCTAGCCAGTTTTCACCGTGATCTTCGTCATAGATCGTCCCGAAGTATATTCGCTGTTAATGTCTGCGAGTATTTTTCAATGCGGATATTGCGCGGCATAGTTGAGTCATGGCGGTCGATACACTTAAAAGGCGCGATGATGCCGAACCCTCGCGTTTCCGCCGCACCATGTATCATCGGCATTGGAATAAGCTTTGACAGCGGGGCAGGGAGCTAACTTTTCGTACCATCCGATTGCATCCGCCGGCGGACAATCGCCAGCAGCGCAATCGCAACGATCAAGGCCGCCGGGACGTCGCCGAAGCGGGCATAGATTGGCGGGCCGATCGGCCGCGGCAACGGCGAATCGATGATGCCCTCGCTGCCAAGCGGCAGTGAATTGATGATCCGTCCGAGCGGATCGACGACCGCGGAAATGCCGGTATTGGCGGCGCGGACCAGCGGCAGGCCCTCTTCGATCGCCCGCACGCGCGCCTGCTGCAGATGTTGGTAGGGACCGCTCGAAATGCCGAACCAGCCGTCATTGGTGACATTGACGATCCAGCCCGGCCGCGGGCCTTTGGGCACCACTTCTCGCGGAAAGATGATCTCGTAGCAGATCAGCGGCAGCGCCAACGGCGCGCCGGGGACGGCGATGAGCCGGTGACGGTCTCCGGCAAGAAAGCCGCCGCGCTGTTTGGTGAGCTGCTGCAGGCCGAGGCTTTCGAGGACGCGCTGGAACGGCAGGTATTCGCCGAAAGGCACGAGATGCACCTTGTCATAGAGGGACACGATCGAGCCGTCATGGTCGATGACATAGATCGAATTATAGGCGGCGGGGTCGGCGGGATTGACCGGTTCGGCCCGCCGCACGGCGCCGGTGATCAAGACAGTGCCGCCGCGCAGCAGCTGCGTGATCTGGGCGAGCGCGTCCGGCTCCCGGGTGAGGAAAAACGGAAAGGCCGATTCCGGCCAGATCAAATGCGTGGCGTCGCGCACGCCAAGCGATTGCGGACCGGTTGCTCGGTCGGACAGCGCGATGTAGCGGTTCAGCACCTCCTGCTTGGCCGAATAATTGAACCGCACGTCCTGCTGCAGGTTCGGCTGCATGATGCGCAGATGCACGCCGTCGACCAGGCGCGTCGGGCTGCCGGCGAGCCGCAGCGCGCCGAAGCCGCCAAGGCCGGCGAGGACGGCGATGCTGAGGACGAGCGGCAGCCAGGCCCAGCGGGTTTCAGCATGATCGTCAGCAAGCGTAGCGGGGCTCGCGAAAACCACGACGGCAATGAAGGTCAGGCCCCAGATGCCGATGACCGAGGCGCTTTGCGCCAGCGCCAGCGGCGAGGTGAGCGCATAGCCGAACGCGTTCCAGGGAAAGCCGGTCAGAACGTGGCCGCGCAACCATTCGGCCGCCGTCAGCGCCACGCCCAAAGCCAGGATGCGCGTCGCCCCACGCGTCCACAATAGGCGCGCCAGCGCGACGCCGAACGCGGTGAAGACCGCGAGCATTGCCGGCAGGCCGACGACCGCGATCGGCAATAGCCAGCCGAAGGTCGGCGCATCGACGAGGAAGGCATAACCGATCCAATAAAGGCCGGCGAGAAAATAGCCGAAGCCGAACCACCAGCCTGTCGCCGCCGCCCCGATGATGCCGTGCCACCGGCCGCCTCCCGCGCCGTCAATCAGCCAGACCAGCGTCGGGAAAGTGACGAACAGGACCGGCCACAGATTGAAGGGCGCCATGGCCAGCGCCGACAGCGCGCCCGCGGCGAAAGCGATCAACCAGCGCCGCCACCCCCAAGACAGGACGATGGTGTGGATCAGGCCCGTCGGCTTCACGGCGACGGCTGAGAGTTGTTGGGGTTTGGCCGGGCGGGCTCGTCGCGCGGCGCCGGCCGCGACGCCGGCGATCGCACCAGCGTCGGCAGCTCGCGCCCCGCACCAGGACGGCGGTCCTTGCTGCGATAGATTTTTACTCTCTTGACCCGACGCGGATCGGCATCGAGCACTTCGGCCTCGAACGAGGCGGGTCCCGGCACCAGCTCGCCGCGGACCGGGACGTGGCCGGCCCGCATGACGAGATAGCCGCCGAGCGTATCGACCTCCTGCGCGGCTTCGCCGACGTCAAATTCGTCGCCGATCACGGCGCGCACATCGTCGAGACTGGCGCGCCCGGTGGCCAGGAACGAGCCGTCGCTCTGGCGCGTCACCGTCGGCGTCTCCGCCTCGTCGTGTTCGTCGGCGATATCGCCGACGATGAGCTCGACCAGATCCTCGATCGACACCAGCCCGTCGCTGCCGCCGTATTCGTCGATCACCAGCGCGAGATGGATACGCGTCGCCTGCATCTTGGCGAGCAGATCGAGCGCCGGCATCGACGGCGGCGCGTAGAGGATTTCGCGGACGATGTTGGCGGCCGTCAACGGCATCGACAGATCGACATTGGCGAGGTCGATGTCGGCGGGCGGCGGCTGCGCGCGCACGCTGGCGGCGGCCGGGTCGATCACCGCATGGGCCACCATGAACGCGACCAGATCGCGGATATGGATCATGCCGGTCGGATCGTCGAGCGTGTCGTTGTAGACGACGAGTCGCGAATGGCCGGCGCCGGCAAACACCATGGCAAGCTCGCCGATGGTAATGTCCTGCTGCACGGCGACGATGTCGGCGCGCGGCACCATGACGCTCTCGATCCGGCGATCGCGCAGGCCGAGAATATTCTTGAGCATGGCGGCTTCGGCGGGCGAAAAGCCGGATTCCGGCTGCTCGGCCGTGAGCACCATTTCAAGGTCGGCGCGCGTCGCCGCCACCTTCCAACCAAACAGGATGCGCATGACGCGGGCGAGCCATCCCTCGTGCAGCTCGCCGGCTTCCGGCAAGACCATGGGAAGACCGCGATGCTCGGTCTCGGTCTGTTCGCTGCGCGTTGGAACTTGGGTCATGGCTTCGGATATAGGGCGTCGGATGTCAGGCGTCAGATTAAGGTCGAGCCGGACGCCGATAGGGATCGGGTATGGCAAGCCGGCGCAGAACGTCGAGCTCGACCTTTTCCATCACCTCGGCATCCTTGTCGCGCACGTGATCGTAACCCAGAAGATGCAGGAAACCGTGCACGGCAAGATGGGCGACATGATGGGCGAATGGTTTGTGCTCGGCGCGGGCTTCGCCGGCAATGGTTTCGTAGGCCAGTACGATGTCGCCAATGAGCGGCGGGCCGTCGCCGGCGCGCTTGGCCGGGAACGACAGTACGTTGGTGGCGGCGTCGACGCCGCGCCAAGCGCGGTTGAGCAGGCGGATCGCCGAATCATCGGTCAGCACGATAGCAAGCTCCGCCGCCGGCATGGCCAGCAGCGCGGCGGCTTCCCTGATCGCGCGCCGCGCCACCGGCCTGACATCTTCCGTCGCTTTCCAGAGATCGGATTGCATCAGCATATCGATCTTGGGCGCCGCCCGTTTCTTCCGCGCGACCGCTGTCATTACCGCCGCTCGCGCTTTGCCGCATCGGCCTTGTCGTAGGCCTCGACGATACGCGCGACCAGCTCATGACGGATCACGTCGGCGGCGGTGAAGGTGACGTGGGCGATTCCTTCGACGCCTTCGAGCAGGCGCACCGCCTCGGCGAGGCCCGAGGTCTGGCCCGGCGGCAGGTCCACTTGGCTCGGGTCGCCGGTCACCACCATGCGGCTGTTCTCACCCAGCCTGGTGAGCAACATCTTCATCTGCATGGCGGTGGTATTCTGCGCTTCGTCGAGGATCACAGCCGCGTTCGACAGCGTCCGGCCGCGCATGAAGGCGAGCGGCGCGATCTCTATCTCGGTGGTCTGCAGCGCGCGCTCGACGATGCGGGCGTCCATCAGGTCGTAGAGCGCGTCGTAGATCGGCCGCAGGTAGGGATCGACTTTCTCGCGCATGTCGCCGGGCAGGAAACCGAGCCGCTCGCCGGCCTCGACGGCTGGCCGCGACAGCACGATGCGGTCGACCTCTTTGCGCTCGAATAATTGCACGGCATGGGCCACCGCGAGCCAGGTCTTGCCCGTTCCGGCCGGGCCCGTCGAGAACACCAAAGCGTGGCGCTTGAGTGCGCGAACATAGGCATCCTGCGCCGGGGTACGGGCGCGCACGCGGCGCTTGCGCAGATTGATCTCCTCGAAATTCTCCCGCGCGGCAGCGGGATCGAAGTCGAACAAAGAACCTTGCGCCAAAGCGAGGCGGATCACGCCGTCAACGTCGCCCTGCACCAGCTCGTCGCCGCGCTTGAGCCGCTCATAGAGGCTTTCAAGCACGCGCCGCGCCTGCTCGCAGGCCTCGCGCGAGCCTTCGAGCGTGACGTGATTGCCGCGCGAGGTGGCGACAACGCCGAGTCGTCGCTCGATCAAAGCGAGATTCTGGCCATATTGGCCGAACAGGCCCGAGGCCAGGCGATTGTCGTCGAAGCTGAGGACGACCTGGACCGCATTGTCTGCAGCGGCCATGAGCGATCCGGCATCCGTTTCTGGAGGGCTTCGCATTCAAGCTCCTGCACCGGCGAGAGCCGGCTCTGGCGCGGAGTTAAGCGCGCCGAACAAACTGTTGCTGGCGACGTCCGTGATGGTGACGGGCGCGATCTCGCCGATGAGCGTGGGCGATGCCTCGATCTGAACCGGCTGAAGATAAGGCGACCGGCCGACCAGCTGGCCGCGGTGCCGGCCCGGCCGTTCAAACAGGACGGAAAATGTGCGGCCGACGCAGTCGCGGTTGAACGTCGCCTGGCTCAAGTCGATCGCCGCTTGCAAGCGCTGCAGCCGGCCGGATTTTACAGCTTCCTCCACCTGATCGTCCATGTCGGCGCCGGGGGTGCCCGGCCGCCGCGAGTATTTGAACGAAAACGCGCCGGAATAGCCGATCTCGCCGACCAGGCTGAGCGTGGCGGCGAAGTCGTCCTCCGTCTCGCCGGGAAAGCCGACGATGAAATCGGAGGTAAGCGCTAGATCGGGCCGCGCTTGGCGGAGCCGCGAGACGACCGCGATATAATCGGCGCGGGTGTGCCGCCGGTTCATCGCGGCGAGGATGCGGTCGGAGCCCGACTGCACCGGCAGATGCAGTTGCGGCATCAGTTGCGGCAAATCGCCATGCGCCGCGATCAGGTCGTCGCCCATGTCGAACGGATGGCTGGTCGTGTAACGCAGCCGCTCGATGCCGGGCAATTGCGCGATCAAGCCGAGCAGCCGCGCCAAGGACCATGGCCGTCCGTCCGGTCCCTCGCCGTGATAGGCGTTGACGTTCTGTCCGATGAGCGTGATTTCACGGACGCCGGCCTCGGCCAGCCGCTCGACCTCGGCCAGGATCTTGTTGACGGGCCGGGAGGTTTCCGTGCCGCGCGTATAGGGCACGACGCAGAATGTGCAGAACTTGTCGCAGCCCTCCTGCACCGTGACGAAGGCGGTGACGCCGCGCGCGCGGGTGCTCGCCAGGCTCGGTGCGGCGAGATGGTCGAACTTGTCGTCGAGCGGAAACTCGGTATCGACGGCCTTGCTGCCGCGCCGGGCGCGCGCGATGAGGTCGGGCAAGCGATGGTAGTTCTGCGAGCCGACGACGAGATCGACCGCCGGAGCCCGGCGGATGATCTCATCGCCCTCGGCCTGCGCGACGCAGCCGGCAACCGCGATGAGAACGTTGCGGCCGTCGGCCGTCGCCGCCTCTTTCAAGCGGCGAACGCGGCCTAGCTCGGAATAGACCTTCTCCGCCGCCTTCTCGCGGATGTGGCAGGTGTTGAGGATGATGAGATCGGCGTCGTCGGCGGTCGCGGTTTCGACGTAGCCTTCCAGCGCCAGGGTGTCCGCCATACGCTGCGAGTCGTAGACGTTCATCTGGCAGCCGAACGATTTCACATAGAGCTTGCGAGAACCTGTCATTCGTTTTCGAATCTGAGCCTTTCTCGGTGTTTCGCGGAATATGGGCATCATACCGCGTTTGCGCCCATGCGTCAGCCGAGGTCGCGGCGCAGCACGAGGGCGGTCGCGCCGCCGCCATAATAGCCCTGCCGTCGGCCCACTTCGTAGAATCCGCGCTGCCGGTACAGGCGGCAGGCGGGCGCATTGTGTTCATCGACTTCGAGAAATACGGCGCGCGCGCCGAGACCGGCTAAGCGGCGCAGATGCAGATCGAGCAGCGGCCGAGCGAAGCCGCGTCCGCGCCAGGCCGGCGCGATGGCGACCGAGAGGATTTCGGCCTCGCCGGCGGTCAGGCGTGACAGGATAAACCCGATCAGCGTCCGGCCGATCACCGCGCGGTGGGCGACGACGCTGCGGTCGAGGAGGAGGAGGCGGTGAAACTCGTCCTCGCCCCAGCCACGCAGGAATGAGGCCGCATGCACGGCGGCGATCGCGGCGGCGTCCTGCTCGCGCGCCTCCGCGAAGGCCGGGGCGGGCCGGGCAAGCAGGCGCGTGACGAAGTTCATCATCGGCGCGGCAGTTGAGCGGCGTTTTGCGGCTGCGCGTCGGGCGCGCGGAGATATTGCGGCTTTGGCGGCGACTGGCCTTCCGGCAAACCGGCGCCGATCCGCGCCACCCAGGTGATATCGGGCGCCGGGCGCGCATCGACGGCAACCGGCGCGGCGTCATCCCGCGACAGGGCGGTGGCGACGGATTGTGCCGCCGAGCCGACGAGGCAAGCCGGCGTCGCCGATGCCGCCTGCACCGCTTCGCGCAAGGGCGCAAGCCGCGGCGCCGTCAGCGTGCGGCCGCCGGGAGCGAAAACCTGCAGGTAAACGTGGCCATGCCGCGCATCGATGGCGGCAACCACGGGAAACCTCTCGTCGGCGGCGATTTGCGGGGCCGCATAGGCGAACAGCGTCGATAGACCGACGGCCGGCTTGTCGACCGCCAGCGCAATACCCCGCGCGGCGGCGATGCCGACGCGCAAGCCGGTGAAGCTGCCGGGTCCGGTCGTCACCACGACGCGGTCGAGATCGGAAAATGCCATGCCGGCCTGGTCCATCACCCGCGCCACCAGCGGCATGAGGGCCTCGGCGTGACCGCGGGTCATCGGCAGGCTCTCGGCCGCGACGATGCCGCCATGTTCGGTATCGAGCAGGGCGGCGGAACAAGCCGCCAGCGCCGTATCAATGGCCAGCACGCGCATGAATCGTCACGCCGCCGATCGTCCGGGCGAGAGCCGCCGGGTCACATCGGCCGGACTTCGATGACGTCAGGTATGAAATGCCGCAGCAAATTCTGGATGCCGTGCCGGAGCGTCGCCGTCGACGAGGGGCAGCCCGAGCACGCCCCTTTCATGTTGAGATAGACGACGCCGTCCTTGAAGCCGCGGAAGGTGATATCGCCGCCGTCATTGGCCACTGCCGGCCGCACCCGCGTCTCGATCAGTTCCTTGATGGTGGCGACGGTTTCGGCGTCGGCCGCCTCGAAAAACTCATCGGCGTCGCTTTCGCCCGCGCTGCCGGTCGCCAGCAACGGCGCGCCGGACATGAAATGCTCCATGATGGCGCCCAGGATCATCGGCTTGAGCTGCTGCCACTCGCCGGCCTCCTTGGTCACCGCGATGAAATCGGAGCCGAAGAACACCCCGCTGACGCCTGAGATGTCGAACAGCCGCTCGGCGAGCGGCGACTGTGCCGCGTCGTCCTTGCCGCGCAGGTCGAGCGTTCCGGCGTCGAGCACGGCCCTTCCGGGCAGGAATTTCAACGTGGCCGGGTTGGGTGTGGCTTCCGTCTGGATGAACATTGCGCCCTCCGTCACCTGAACCCGGCCGATTCCGGCCCCGCCGTGACTTCTCGCGAATCCAGCCTAATACGTGGCGAATTCCATTGGAAGTTCAAGAGCCGAAATCGTCACCCCGGCTCCGCGCGGAGCCTGTCATCGGGCCGGCCACTTCGGGCCGGACCCGTTGGCTCCGCCCGCAATGCCGCACCTCGCGGCTTTTGCTCATGACAATGAGTCGAGCTCCTCGTCGGAGAGGTAGCCGGGCACGATCACCACCGGGATCGGGTAGTCGCCTGCGGTCCGGCCGATGCTGGCGACCAGCGGACCCGGTCCCTCCGACCCGGTGCCGGCGGCCAGAACGAGGGCGAATATGTCTTCGTCCTCGTCGATCAGGCCGAGGATTTCCTGCGCCTTTTCGCCTTCGCGGACCACGCGTTCGGGGGTGATGCCGGCAATGCCGTTGGCGCGCGCGGCGTATTTGCTGAGCTGCGCGTCGGCTTCTTCGTGTGCCTCCGCGCGCATGATGTCGGCGACGCCGAGCCATTGTTGGCTCTGGTCGTGCATTTCGATCACGCGAAGCATGATGACGTTGGCGCCGATGCGCGCCGCGCGACGGCTGGCGTAATAAACGGCGCGGTCGCACTCCTCGGTGTCATCGATGACGACGAGGAGCTTCGGCTTGTGACCGGCTTCATAGCTGCGGCGCCTGCGGGGCATCTGTTTCTCCGGGCAGCCCCGGATGTCATCCTCGGGTTCTTCGTCTGTCTCCAGGCCGGACGGCACGAACGACATAACGCCACCAACGGGGCGATGCTGCCACGGCGGCGCGTGGTCCTACAAGCGGGTCCGGGCTGCGGAACTTGGGCGAAGAACGCGGACGGGACAGTCTGGCGTGGTAAGGCGCTACGACCGCACGAAGCCGACGATGTCCTTGACCGCCCGCATGGTTTCGCCGGCGAGCTTCTGCGCGCGGGCGGCGCCGTCGGCGAGGATGGCGTCGATCGACACCGGATCGCGCAGCAGCCGCTTCATCTCGGCGCCGATCGGACCGAGCTTGGCGACGGACAGATCGACCAGCGCCGACTTGAATGTCGAGAATTGCGCGTTGCCGAATTGCGCCAGCACGGCCGCGCGCGTGGTGCCGGCGAGCGCGGCATAGATGCCGACCAGATTATCCGCCTCGGGCCGGGACTTCAGGCCGGCCTCCTCGCTCGGCAGCGGCTCCGGATCGGTCTTCGCCTTGCGGATCTTCTGGGCGATGGCGTCGGCATCGTCGGTGAGATTGATGCGCGAATAGTCGGAGGCCTCCGACTTCGACATTTTCCTGGTGCCGTCGCGCAACGACATGACGCGCGTGGCTTCGCCGGTGATCAGCGGCTCCGGCAGCGGGAAAAAGGTGTCGCCGTAGCCGTGCTCATGGATGGAGCGGCCGAAATCGTTGTTGAATTTTTGCGCGATGTCGCGCGACAGCTCGAGGTGCTGTTTCTGGTCCTCGCCCACCGGCACGTGGGTGGCGCGATAGACCAAAATATCGGCGGCCATCAGGATCGGATAGGCGTAGAGGCCGACCGAGGCATTCTCGCGGTCCTTGCCGGCCTTCTCCTTGAACTGCGTCATCCGGTTGAGCCAGCCGAGTCGAGCGACGCAATTGAAGACCCAGGCGAGCTCGGCGTGCTCGGCCACCTGGCTCTGGTTGAACACGATGTGTTTTGCCGGATCGATGCCGCAGGCGACGAAGGCAGCGGTGACTTCGCGGGTGGCGTGCGGCAGCTCGGCCGGATCCTGCCAGACGGTGATCGCATGCAGGTCGACGACGCAATAGATACAGTCGTAGCGGTCCTGCAGCTCGACGAAGCGCTTGATGGCGCCGAGATAATTGCCGAGATGCAGGTTGCCGGTCGGCTGCACGCCGGAAAACACCCGTTCCTGAAACGCCATGCATCGTCTCCGTGGCAAACGACCGCCACATGCCATCACGCCGTTTGCGGCGTCCCCCATGCCACGCCCAAGCCTTGCCCCGCAAGGGCCGGCGGCTATAGTGCGCCTCCCGCCGCGCGAGTTTATTCATGACAGTGACGCGTTACGACGTGCTCGGCATCGGCAATGCAATCGTCGATGTCCTTGCCCGCGCCGAAGAGGATTTCCTGCTCCGGCAGGGCATGCGCAAGGGCGGAATGGCGCTGATCGACGCCAACCGTGCCGAGGTGATCTACGCCGCCATGGGTCCGGCGGTCGAGGTGTCCGGCGGCTCGGCCGCCAACACCATTGTCGGCGTGGCGAGCCTCGGCGCGCGCTCGGCCTTTATCGGCAAGGTCAAGGACGACCTGCTCGGCCGGGCCTTTGCCCACGACATCCGTGCCGCCGGCGTGACTTTCGCGACGACACCGGCCGCCGACGGCGTGCCGACCGGACGCTGCTATGTGCTGGTGACGCCGGACGGCGAGCGCACGATGAACACCTTTCTCGGGGCCGCGCAGGATCTGCATCCCGCGGACATCGACGCCGACATGATCGCGGCGAGCGCCATCACCTATCTCGAAGGCTATCTGTGGGACCCGAAGAACGCCAAGGACGCGTTCCTCAAGGCGGCGAAGATCGCGCACGATGCTGGACGAATCGTGGCGCTGACCTTGTCCGACGCTTTCTGTGTCGATCGTTATCGGAGCGAGTTTTTGCATCTGATGCGCTCCAAGACAGTCGATCTCATCTTCGCCAACGAGACCGAGCTGCACAGCCTTTATCAGACCGCGGATTTCGAGGCCGCCGTGGCCGCTTTGCGCGCCGACGTCGCAACGGCCGTGGTGACGCGCAGCGAGAAAGGCTGCCTGGTGATCAGTCCCGACGGAACGGAAGCGGTGCCGGCTTTCCCGGTCGAGCGCGTCGTCGACACGACCGGCGCCGGCGACCTGTTCGCGGCCGGTTTTCTCTGCGGCCTGGCGCGCGGCGCCGACGATCGCAGCTGCGGCCGGCTCGGCGCGCTCGCCGCCGCCGAAGTGATCCAACACCTCGGCGCCCGCCCTGAGGCTTCGCTCAAGGACCTCGCCCGCGAGAATGGCTTGGCGGACTAACAAAAATTTCATTTTTCGATTAAGGCCTCGCTAACTAATTTCTAACCAAACCGCGCTATCGACGGAGGACCCGCAATCCGGAGACTCCGATCATGGAAGAGGCCAAGCCCGACGCCTCCTTGGAAATGCCCGGCGACTCGCCCGCTATCGCCAGCGACACGGCGCAGCTCCAGGCAAACGCCGGCGCGCCGCCCTCGACCGAGGCAGTCAAAGCGGATCCGCCGCGTGGCGAAGCCTCGAGCCTCGATGCAGCGGCAAGGCCCATCGAAATGGTCGCGGAAGCGCCCAATGATGCTGCTGAGGAATCGGCCGCCGCGGGCGGCGCTGCCGCGGCATCGGCGCGCTCGTCACGGTTTGCGCTGCTCGCGGCCTCGCTCGCGCTGGCGGCAGGCCTCGGCGCGATCGCCGGATCGCTGTCCGCTTCCGGGCTGGCACACCTTTCGCCGGTTGCCGCTGCGGCGCCGAAGTCCGGCGTGGCAGAGGCAAATGCGCTGCAGACGGTGAAGGCGGAACTCGCCGAACTTTCCGCCCTCAAGGCGAGCCTCGACGGCACCGCGCGCAGCGCCAGCAGCCAGTTTGCCAAGATCGTCGACCGCCTCGACCGCGTCGAGCGCGCACAGGTCGAGCCGGCGACCAAGCTCGCGCACATGGCCGAAGCCATCGACAGGCTGGAGAAGAAAAGTGTGACGGTGTCGGCGGCGTCCGCCGCCCCCGAGACGACGGGCGCGATTGCCAGTCACCAGCCTGCGGCGCCCAGCGAGACCAAGCTGCCCGACAAGATTTTGCAGAATTGGGTCGTGCAGGACGTGCGACGGGGCCGCGCGCTGGTCGAGAACAGCTACGGCGGCGTGTTCGCCGTTGCGGCCGGCAGCGTGCTGCCGGGTCTCGGCGTTGTCGAGTCGATCAAGCGGCAGGACGGCCAATGGGTCGTCGTCACCGCGCGCGGCGTCATCACCGAGCACTGACGCGCATTCCTCCTCCGCGAAAGCAGGGGAGGAGGCATAGGCGACCTTCGGCCGCCGTACTTTACGTAAAAAACGCCGACGCAAAGCGTCGGCTATGCCAAAGGGCGATGGAGGGGGCGTCGGCGACGAGGAAATAAAATCGTAGCCGGTGGAACTTCGGGCTATTTGTTCTTTGTTTGGCCTCTCCGCTGATCGCGTCGGCGATTGAGAGGCCCCTTCCACCACCCTTCGCTCGTTACGCGAGCTTCGGGCGGTTCCCCTCCCCCGCACGCGGGGAAGGATAATTATACATCCACACTCGCAGTGAGCGCGTTCGCCTCGATGAACAGGCGGCGCGGCTCGACCTTGTCGCCCATCAGCTCGTCGAAGATGGTGTTGGCTTCGTCGATTTCCTTGACGCTGACTTGCAAGAGCGAGCGGGCGTTTGAGTCGAGGGTGGTTTCCCAGAGCTGCGACGGGTTCATCTCGCCGAGGCCTTTGTAGCGCTGCAGCGTGACGCCCTTGCGGCCGGCGGCGGTCACCGCCTCGAACAGGCCGACCGGGCCATGGATCGGGGTTTCCTCGTCCTTGCGCTTGAGGATCGCCGGCGGCGTCGGCCGCGGGAACACCTTTTGCAGTTCCGGCGCGAACTCGTCGAGCTTACGCGCGTCGGCCGAGCCGAGCAGCGCCTGGTCGAGCACCGCCACCTCCTTGACGCCGCGCAACGTGCGCTCGAACCGGAAGCCCGCGCCTTCGGTGAACTCGCCGTGCCAGCCGCGTTCGGTTTCTTCCGACAGCGCGTCGAGCCGCTTGGCGATATACGGCACCGCTGCAACGGCCTTCTTCGGATCGCCGAAGATTCGCGGGTTGAGCACGCTCAAAATCACGGCCTGCTCGACGACCTTACGATTATAGCGGCTGTGCAAGCCGCGCAGAAGATTGCGGATCGTGCGCGTGTCCTCGACCAGCTTGTGTAAATCGTTGCCGGCCAGCACCTCGCCCGACGACAGCCGCAGCACCGT
Organism: Xanthobacteraceae bacterium; assembly: GCA_050011955.1. GTDB lineage: Bacteria > Pseudomonadota > Alphaproteobacteria > Rhizobiales > Xanthobacteraceae > BOG-931. The sequence continues at coordinate 8,321 of JBEKIC010000006.1, read as the reverse complement.
GTCTTCGATGCCGGTGTCGATCAGGTAATCCTCGAGCGCCCGCTCGTCCTTGAGATATTGCTCGGATTTTCCGCGCGAGACCCGGTACAAAGGCGGCTGCGCGATGTAGAGATGACCGCGGTCGATGATCTCGCGCATCTGCCGGTAGAAGAAAGTCAGCAACAGCGTGCGGATATGCGCGCCGTCGACGTCGGCGTCGGTCATGATGATGATCTTGTGATAGCGCAGCTTGTCGGCGGTGAACTCGTCGGCGCCGATGCCGGTGCCGAGCGCGGTGATCAGCGTGCCGATCTGCTCGGACGAGAGCATCTTGTCCATGCGCGCGCGCTCGACGTTGAGGATTTTTCCGCGCAGCGGCAATACGGCTTGAAATTCCCGATTGCGGCCCTGCTTGGCGCTGCCGCCGGCGGAATCGCCCTCGACGATGAACAGCTCGGATTTAGCCGGGTCGCGCTCCTGGCAATCGGCGAGTTTGCCCGGCAGCGAGGTGATGCCGAGCGCGCTCTTGCGCGTCATCTCGCGCGCCTTGCGCGCCGCCTCGCGGGCCGCGGCTGCCTGGATCACCTTGCCGACGACGATCTTGGCCTCGGTCGGATGCTCTTCGAGCCAGGATTTGAGCATGTCGTTGATGATGCCCTCGACCGCCGGCCGCACTTCGGATGAGACCAGCTTGTCCTTGGTCTGCGAGGAGAATTTCGGGTCGGCGACCTTGATCGAGAGCACCGCGGTCAAGCCTTCGCGGCAATCGTCGCCGGTCAGCGCGACCTTCTCCTTGCGGGCGATGCCGCCGGATTCGGCGTAGCCGGTGACCTGCCGGGTCAGCGCGCCGCGGAAGCCGGCGAGATGCGTGCCGCCGTCGCGTTGCGGGATGTTGTTGGTGAAGCACAGCACCGACTCGTGGTAGCCGTCGTTCCACCACAACGCACATTCGACCCCGGTGCCGTCGCGCTCGGCCTTCATCACGACCGGCTGGGGAATGAGCGGCGTCTTGTTGCGATCGAGATATTTGACGAACGCCTCGACGCCACCCTCGTAGCGCATCACTTCGCGCTTCTCGACCGCGTGGCGCATGTCGGAAAGAACGATGGTGACGCCGGAATTTAGGAACGCAAGCTCGCGCAGCCGGTGCTCCAGCGTGGCGAAGTCGAACTCCGTCATGGTGAAGGTCGTCTTCGCCGGCAGGAACGTCACCTCGGTGCCGCGCTTGTCGTGCGCGGCGCCGACGACGGCGAGCGGAGCGACCGGCTCGCCGTCGCGGAATTCCATGAAATGTTCTTTGCCGTCGCGCCAGACCGTCAGCTTGAGCGAGCTCGACAGCGCATTGACCACGGAGACGCCGACGCCATGCAGGCCGCCGGAAACCTTGTAGGCGTTCTGATCGAATTTTCCGCCGGCGTGCAGCTGGGTCATGATGACCTCGGCGGCGGACACGCCTTCGCCCTTGTGGATGTCGGTCGGGATGCCGCGGCCGTCGTCGCGCACGGTGCAGGAGCCGTCGGGATTGAGCGTGACGACGACTTCCTTGGCGAAGCCGGCAAGCGCTTCGTCGATGGCGTTGTCGACGACCTCGTAGACCATGTGATGCAGGCCCGAGCCGTCGTCGGTGTCGCCGATATACATGCCCGGCCGCTTGCGCACGGCATCGAGCCCCTTGAGCACCTTGATCGATTCCGCGCCATAGTCGGAGGGTGCAACAGAGCTGGACTTGCGAACGGGTTCGGCCATGCGAAAAGCTTTCGAATCGTCTGCAGAAAGCGCGTGAATCGCCGGTTCGTTGTACACGAAAAGCGCGCTTCGTACAGAGCAAAGTGGTTAGCCATAAGATATTGTCAGAACGCTATTTTTCAAGGATTTGCCGGCGCCGCAGACGGCGCCGATTCTGGGCTTTTCGATGGCCGTTCCGGTAGGCCGGAGCGAAGGCGCTGACGCCGCCCGATTGCGGCGGCAAATTGGCAACTTGAAAGGAGCAGCCGAGCACCTTTCCGACCCGATTTCAGTCTCTTCGCGCTTTCAGTTCCAGGCGGCCGGAATTGACTTCGATCATGGCCGCGTCGTCCTTGATCTCGGCAAACAGCGCCGGATCGGCGCCGGTCATCCACACCTGCGCGCCAAGCTCGGCGAGTTCCACATGCAGCGCGGCGCGCCGTGCCGGATCGAGGTGCGCGACGACCTCATCGAGCAGAAGCACCGGTGTGGACCCCGTCATTTCGGTGATCAATCGCGCATGCGCGAGGATGAGCCCGATCAGCAAGGCCTTCTGTTCGCCGGTCGAAGCATCGGCGGCGGCAATGCCCTTTTGCCGGTAGACGACCAAAAGATCAGTCAAATGCGGGCCGTCGAGCGTGCGCCCGGCGGCGGCGTCGCGGCCGCGGTTATCGCGCAGCACCGCGCGATAGCGTTCCTCGATTTCGATCGCCGGATGGGTCGGGAGGAGCTTTTCCATCCAGCCGTCGAGCGCAATCTCCACCGGCGGAAAGTCCGAGCCCTGCCGGCTCGCCAGAACCGACTCGAGCCGGTGCAGCGCCTCGGCCCGCAGTCCGGCCACGGCGACCGCGAGTTCCGCGGTCTCGTGTTCGACGGCATCGAGCCAGTGCGGATCCGGCCGGGCCTCCTCGAGAAGCCGATTGCGCGAGCGGAGCGCCCGCTCGAGCGCGTTGACCCGGCTTGAGTGCTCGGCATCGACTGCCAGCGCCAGGCGATCGAGAAAGCGGCGACGCTCCGACGGCGCGCCGACGAACAAGGAATCCATCGCCGGCACCAGCCAGACCACGCGCAGGTGATCGGCGAAAGCGGCCGCCGAAGCGACCGGTTCACGATCGATCCGGCATTTGCGTTGCACCGGCGCGCCGTCTTCGGGCGCACGCTCGACGCCGGTGCCGAGCGTGGCGAGCCCCAGCGCGCCCTCGACCTCGGCGGCCACCGCCCAGGAGCCGTCGCCCTCGTGGAATGCCACCTCCTCGAGCGTCGCGCGGCGCAGACCGCGGCCCGGCGCGAGGAACGAGATGGCTTCGATCAAATTGGTCTTGCCCGCGCCGTTTGGCCCGTAGAGCACGATCGGCCTTGCGTCGGCTTCGAGCGACGCCGCGTGGTAGTTGCGGAAATTGGTGAGGGTCAGGCGGTGGACGCGGGCCATCAGGAGCCAGTGATCAGTAATCAGTGATCAGAATCAGCGATCAATGAGCGTAACCGCCGCCGCTTCTGATCACTGATTACTGATTACCGACGGCTGTCAAACGCGCATCGGCATCAGCACGTAGAGCGCGCCCCGCGGCTCCTTGTCCTGGATGAGCGTCGGCGAACCGGGATCGGCGAGTTTGAGCACCGCGGCTTCGCTTTCGATCTGCGCGGCGATATCGAGCAGGTAGCGCGAGTTGAAGCCGATATCGATCGGGTCGGCTTCGTATTCGACCTCGAGTTCTTCAGTGGCGCTGCCGGAATCGGGGTTGGTGACGGACAACAGCAGCCTTCCGCCGGTGAGCGACAGCTTGACGGCGCGGCCGCGTTCGCTGGAAACCGTGGAAACGCGGTCGACCGCAGCCTCGAACTCCTTCTTGTCGACGATCAGTTCCTTGTCGTTGCTCAGCGGGATGACGCGCGCGTAATCGGGGAAAGTGCCGTCGATCAGCTTCGAGGTCAGCACCACCTCGCCGACGGTGAAGCGAATTTTGCCCGGCGACAGCTCGACGGTGACCTCGGCCTCGCCGTCCTCGATGAGGCGCTGCACTTCGCCGACGGTCTTGCGCGGCACGATGATACCCGGCATGCCGGCGGCGCCTTTCGGCAGATCGAGTTCCATCTGGGCGAGGCGGTGGCCGTCGGTTGCCACCGCGCGCAAGGTCGGCGCCTGCGCCGTGCCGGCGGGGTGCAGATAGATGCCGTTGAGATAATAGCGGGTTTCCTCGGTCGAGATGGCGAACTGTGTCTTGTCGATCAGCCGCTTGAGATCGGCGGCTTTGAGCGTGAACTTGTGCGTCATTTCGCCCGGCGCGAGATCGGGGAAGTCGCTCTCCGGCAGCGTCTGCAGCGTGAAACGCGAACGGCCGGCGCGGATCGTGAGCGCGGCGCGGTCGCCGGAAGATTCGAGAACAATCTGCGCGCCCTCGGGCAATTTGCGCACGATGTCGTAGAACATGTGGGCCGGGACGGTCGTCGATCCACCGGGCGCGGCCTCGGCGGCAATCGTGTCGGTCACTTCGAGATCAAGGTCGGTGGCCTTCAAACTGAGCTTCGAACGGTCGGCGCGAATGAGCACGTTGGCGAGGATGGGGATGGTGTTGCGCCGCTCCACGGCGCGGTGCACGTGGCCGAGCGACCTCAGCAATTCGGAACGCTCTATGGTGACCTTCATCGTGAAATCCATTCACAGTACGGGCGGCAAAAATGGCGCGGCGCGGCCCATTCGGCAAGGGCGGAGCCCAGGCTGGGCAACCTTTTCCCTGCGTTTCACAACTCCTTTGACAGCCATAACGCGGATGGGGTGGGGAGGTCGAGGCTCATTTCCCGGCGCGTTGCGGAGGTGAGCCCGCCGAACGGCCGGGATCCGGCGGCGGGCGTCCTTGGGAGTCTCCTTTAGTCCTGGAGCTGGCGCTTGAGTGCCTCGATCTCCTCGGCGAAAGCGCTGTCGTTGCCGGCCAGGGTCTCGATCTTGCGCACCGCGTGCAGCACGGTGGTGTGATCGCGGCCCCCGAAGCGGCGGCCGATCTCCGGCAGCGAACGCAGCGTCAAAACCTTCGCCAGGTACATCGCCACTTGCCGGGGCCGCACCACGTTCGCCGTGCGCCGCGACGACAACATGTCGGCGCGGCTGACGTTGTACTGGCGCGCCACGACGCGCTGGATGTCCTCGATTCTCACCCTTTTCGGTTCGGCCGGCCTGATGAGATCGCGCATTTCGCGTTCGGCCATCTCCAGCGTCACCGGCTGGCCGGAGAGCTTGCTATGAGCCAACAAGCGATTGACGGCGCCCTCGAGGTCGCGGCCGTTATGCGTCACGGATTTGGCGATGAAGGAGAGTACCGGGGCGGGAACTTCGAAGCCGGGGTGGTGGACACAAGCGGCGGCGATCCGATTTTTGAGGATCTCCAGCCGTAATTCTTCGCCGAGCGAGCCGATTTCCACCACGAGGCCGCCGGCAAGTCGGGAGCGGACGCGGTCATCGAGGCTTTCGAGATCCGCAGGCGGACGGTCGCTGGCGATCACGACCTGACGGCCGGCATCGATAAGGGCGTTGAGCGTGTGGCAGAACTCGGCCTGCGTCGAGCGGCCCTGCAGGAATTGCATGTCGTCGATCATCAGGACGTCGATGGCGCGCACCGCTTCCTTGAAGGCCAAAGTCGTCTGCGTGCGTAACGCCGAGACGAAGCCGTACATGAACCTTTCGGCCGTCAGATACAGGACTTTGCGGTCGCTGCTGTTGCCGGCCCAGGTGATCGCCTGCAACAGGTGCGTCTTGCCGAGCCCCACACCGGCGTGGATGTAGAGCGGATTGAACATCAGCGGGTCGCCGCGTCGGCTGGTCGCTACTTGTCGCGCTGCAGCATGCGCCAGCGTGTTCGAGCGGCCGACGATGAAGGTCTCGAACGCGAGGCGCGGGTCGAGCGGGGAACCGCCGAGGGCTTCGTGCACCGTCATGAACGGGATGCTCGCGCGCATTCCGGCGCCGTTGAGCGCGCCGTCATGCAGCTGGCGCGACGGGGCCGGAAGTTCCGCTTGCTTCGGTTTCGCCGCCAGCGGACGGATTGCGGCCGAGCGGACGCTCAATTCCAGACGGGTGATAATCGGCTCTTCGGCCTGCCAATTGCTCAGCACGCGCTCGCTGTAATGCGACTGAATCCAGTTGCGCAGGAAGCGCGTCGGTACCGATAGTCGGACCGCCCCGTTCTCGACGGCGTCTACTTCCATGCGCGCGAACCAACTGGTGAACACATCCTCGCCGAGTTCAATGCGCAGCCGGCTTTTGACCCGTTGCCAGCGCTCCTGATCCGTGCTCGTCATTTTGGCCTGCTTTTCGCTGGGAATGGACACAAAGCGAGCAACTCAGGCGAGGTACCCCCACCATGCCCGACATCGGGAAACGCAACGCACATGAGTCATTGGGATTGGCGGCGCATGCGGAAAGCAAAATGCGGCCGCCGGTCGGATGAGAGCGGCTCAGCCGCTGGAGGTGATCGCCGATCCGTTATAGCGGCGCGGCGCCGACGAACGGACGCGCGCCAGGCCTCGAAAGACTCTGGGCGAAGAGACGCTAGCTGCTTGTACAGATTGGCGGATTTTTTTCATGTGCCCCCTCCATCGCTGTCAGATTCGATGGTTCGTGCTGATGTCTCACCGCGTGCCTTGCGAGACTTTCAGGCACGCTCCCTGTGAATTCACGCGGCCTCAACAGGTCTTCTCCTTGGAACTCCACGCAACCACGCTTTCCCGGACACAGCTTTCCCCTACCCATACTTTGATGAGTTACACCGAGACAATTTTTGAAGACCTTCGAAGCCGAAGGAATTAAAAATTAGCACGCCGTTTCCGGCCCGCAACGCAAAAAAGCCGCGCCAACATTGGACTTTCAGAAGCCGAGGCACGCCCGGGCACCGGCCGACAGCGCCCAAGACTTTGAGTCAACGGGTTGATTTACAATTCTGTGACAATCGCGCGCAGCCCAAAAATCACACCGGAGCAAACAAAGCCGCGCACAAAAAATTATGACCGACTCAAAGCCCATGGCTTCGTATGAGCGATAACCCTTTCATCGCGCATCAATTCTTGTGCCCGAGTTTGAAGGGTAGCCCCCGCGCGGCGCGCGCGGAACAAATAAAATTCAAACGCGCCGACGCGCGAAGCGCGGCGCAGTACCTCCGCTCGCAATTTTACGTTTCGACGTGACAATTCTGCAACAGATTAATGGCAATCCACCGCAAATGTTCGCGGGTTACGGCGGATCGAATGCTGCCGCGCCCGGAGCTTAATCCGGTGCAGCGATGGGGCGGACCAGGGCTGGTGTGCCAAGCCTTTGCAGATGGGAGCCGGCGGCGCAGAACGCTATGACTTGCCGAGCTTCGCGATCCGGTGGGCGAGCCGCGAGACCTTACGGCGGGCGGCGTTGCGGTGCACGACGTTCTTTTGCGCCGCGCGGATGATGACGGGCTCGGCTTCGGCCATGGCGGCGAGCGCGCGGGACCGATCGCCGGCCGCGATTGCCTCCTCGACCTTGCGCACGGCACCACGCAGGCGCGAGCGCCGCGATTTGTTGATCACGGTGCGGCGCGTGATTTGGCGTGCGGCCTTCTTGGCGGACTTTGTATTGGCCATACCGGTAAAACGGAATTTGTGAACGAAGCGGGGCTTATAGGGGCGCCGCGGGCCTTCGTCAACGCTCTCCGCGGTCTGGCGCGCTCGCCGGGACGGCGGACCGCCCTCACGCCACCCGCTTGGTGCGTACCGCCTCGTAACCGGCGATGACCGCCGGCCGGTCGGCCGCGGGGAGCGGCGACAGCGGCGGCGCGACGCGGGCCCATTGCGGCTCGCCGTGAATATGCGCCAGCAGCGCCTTGACGCCGGGGACCAGCGGCTTGCCGTCGAACAGCTTGCGGATCGCAACCGCCTGCGCAAGCGCCGCGCTATCGCCGGAACGATAGAAGCGGGCGCAGAGATCGGCGTTGAGATTGGCGGTCGCCGAGATGCAGCCGGCGAAGCGGCCGGCGCGGGCCTGCGGCAGCACCGCTTCGGTCGCGGGAAAGACCTTAAAGCGCGGCGAAAGGCCCGCGGCCTGCCCCGCAAAATCCATGTCGCCGGAGGAATCCTTCAGGCCGGCGACGCGTGCGCCGAAGGAATCGAGGAGGCGGCGGATCAGCGCGACCCGCCAGGGCAATCCCGACTGGGCCGGGAAGTGATAGAGGTAGATGGGGATTGGCCGCGCTGCGGTCGCGCTGACGATCGCCTCGATGGCGGCGAAGAGCCCGTCGTCCGACACGCCCTTATAGTAGAACGGCGGCAGCAGCAGCGCCCCGGCAAAGCCGAGCGCCGCGGCGTGTCCGGTCAGCGCCACCGCATCGTCGAGCGCCGCGGCACCGGTACCGACCAGCACGCGTTGGAGCGGCAGGCCGCTCGCGGCATAGGCGTTCATGACGGCGAGGCGCTGGCGCAGCGACAGCGAGGTTCCCTCGCCGGTGGTCCCGAGCACGTTGAGCCCGTCGCAGCCGTTGTCGAGAAGGAAACGGGCGAGTGCGAGCGACAGCGCGCAATCGGGTTCGCCCGTTGCATCGATCGCCGTCGCAATAGCGGCGATCACGCCGCGGAGGGAGCTGTCGATCATCGAACGCCAGAGTTTG
>JBEKIC010000005.1:0-113915 GCA_050011955.1 Xanthobacteraceae bacterium | reverse complement strand
CCTCGTTTGCGAACTTCGGAATCGAAGGACACTAGCAACGTATTGATCTAGTGTGGCTTTGGTTCAGAAGTCCGCATGACGAGTTCGCGGCAAAAATGATGCGGACTTCTGAACCGCCACACTAGCGTGCGATGCGGCGGATGCCGGTGATCTCACCGCCCGCGGCGCGGATACGGGCGACGGCGTCGTCGATCGGTTCGATGGCGACCGCCATGTGAAAGGCGTTGGCGTGCAGGAAGCTAGCGCGGTCACGGACGATGGCGACGTGACCTTTCCAGAACACCAGATCGCCGCGTTGCAGATCGGAGCGATCGGCGGACGCGGCAACGGGCGAGCCCAGCGCCTCTTCCTGCATGTCGCTGTCGCGCGGACAAGCAATGCCGCAGGCCGATAGCGCGATCTGCACGAGGCCCGAACAGTCGAGCCCGAGCGCGGTCTTGCCGCCCCACAGATAGGGCACGCCGAGAAAGCGCTCGGCGACGGCGACGAAATCCGTTTCGTCAATATCGATCGGCGCCAGATGCACGACCGGCACATAGCCGCCGGATTGCGTCACCGCCATGCGCTCCTCGCAGCGCGCGACGGCAACGCGCGCGCCGAGCGGCAAGGCTTCGCGTGGCGTCAGCTTGATCGAGGGCCCCGGGAAGACGAAGGTCCGCAACGCCACGACCTTGTGCGTCGGCGGCGCGCCGGGCAGGGCCAGCGCGTTGGCCGAGAGCCAGCCGACATAGCGGTCGGCGGCAAGCTGGCCCCAGGCCCAGCCTTCGTCATTCTTTTCGTAGATCGTGACGCGTTCGCCCTTGAGCGCCTCGGTCAACAACGGCGCGTCGTGGCTAGGCTCGCCGCGCAGCGGCGCCTGCGGCTCGATCACTTCGTAGGCATCGCCGGCAACGTAGCGCGCCGCCGCCACTTTGCCTTCCAGCTCCTTCGCCGCGAGATCGGCGCGGGCCGGCGTGACACGAGGATCGAAGGCGCGCATCGCCTATTCTCAGCCGTAGCGCTCGGCGAGCAGCGCATAGAGCGCGCGCGCCGCCTGGCATTCGCCGCCTTCCGGCCGGCCCGGCTTCGCCGCCGGCGTCCAGGCGTAGATATCGATGTGCAGCCATGCGGTCGCCGCCTCGACAAAGCGCTTGAGGAACAGCGCGCACAGGATCGAGCCGGCAAAGTTGCCGGTGCTGACGTTGTTCAAGTCGGCGACCTTGGAATCGAGCAGCGCGTCGTAGGGCTGCCACAGCGGCAGCCGCCACAGCGGATCGTTTTCCGTCGCGGCGTGGCGCGACAGCGCCGCAGCGAGTGGCTCATCGGCGGTATAGAACGGCGGCACGTCGGGGCCAAGCGCCACGCGCGCGGCGCCCGTCAGCGTGCCCATGTCGATCAACAGCTCCGGCGCGCTCTCGTCGGCGAGCGCCAGCGCGTCGGCAAGAACCAGCCGCCCCTCGGCATCGGTGTTGCCGACCTCGACGGTCAGTCCCTTGCGCGACGGATAGACATCGCGCGGCCGGAACGCGGCGCCGGAAATCGAATTCTCGACCGCCGGGATCAACACCGTCAGCCGGACTTTCAGGCCGCGGTCCATAATCATGTGCGCGAGCGCCAGCACGCTCGCCGCTCCGCCCATGTCCTTCTTCATCAAGAGCATCGCGCTCTCGGGCTTGATGTCGAGACCGCCGGAGTCGAAGCACACGCCCTTGCCGACCAGCGAGACCCGGGGATGCTCCCTTTCGCCCCATTTCAGCTCGATCAGCCGCGGCGCCCGTTCGGACGCGCGGCCGACCGCGTGGATGAGCGGGAAATTCTCCGCCAAAAGCTCGTTGCCGACGGTCACCCGGATTTCGGCGCCGTGGCGCGCGGCCAGCGAACGCGCGGCCGCCTCGAGCTCCGCCGGTCCCATGTCGTTCGCCGGCGTGTTGATGAGATCGCGCGCCAGCGTCACCGCTTCCACCGTGCGATCGAGATCGTCGCGATCGATGCTCTGCGCCAGTTCCAGCCTGACCTGCCGCCGTTCGGCCTTGCGGTAGAGCGTGAAGCGGTACGAGCCGAGCGCGAAGGCGAGCGCGGCAAGCCTCGTGTCATGCGGATCGTTGGCAAAGCGGTAGACGCCGTCCGGCAAGTGCTGCGGCAGCAGGCCGGGGCGGAACAGGTCTTTCGGCTCATGGGCGGCTTCCAACCCGAACAGCACGCCGCCGAGCCCGTTCCGACCCCGGCAGCAGCAAGCGGCCGGGCTTGGGCTCGAAGCCCGCCGCATCGGCAAAGGCGCGGACCTCGGGTTCGAGCCGCTCGCGCAGCTCCGGATAGCTCGCCGCGGTGACGAACCAGATCGGGATCGCCTCCGTCGTGCCGCGTGCCACGAAGATCGAGGTCATCAGCTTGTCCGCGCGCCGAAGTCACGCCCTGCTATCACGTCGCCCGGCGGTCGGAAAGGTGAGCTATGCTGCGCGCGTGATGCGCTCGGCTGGTTGTGCCGCCCCGTGGCTGTGCCTGATGCCGTAGAATGCGTAGATCAAGAGGCCGATCACGAACCACACGCCAAAACGCAGCCAGGTGTCGAGCGGCAAGCCGAACATCAGGAACAGAGAAAAGGCCGTGCCCAGCGGCGCGACGACATAGACCGCCGGGGTCTTGAAGGGACGCGAGAGTTCGGGCTGCGTCAGGCGCAGAACCAGCACGCCCAGGCACACGATGGCGAAGGCAAACAAGGTGCCGATGCTGACCAGTTCGCCGACCAGGCCGATCGGCAGCAAGCCGGCCAGCGCCGTCACAACGACACCGGTGACGATCGTGGTGACATAGGGCGTGCGAAACCGGCTGTGCACCTTGGCGGCCACGCGCGGCAACAGCCCGTCGCGCGCCATCGAGTAAAAAATCCGCGGCTGCGCCAGCAGCATGACCAGAATGACCGAGGTCAGCCCCAGCACGATGCCGACCTTGATGATCGGCGAGAGGATGCTCAGGCCGATCGCGTCGATGCCCACGGCGATCGGGTCGGGCACGTTGAGCTTGTCGTAAGCGACGATGCCGGTGAGCACCAAGCCGACCGCGACATAGAGCACCGTGCACACGGCGAGCGAGCCGAGAATGCCGATCGGCATATCGCGCTTCGGATTCTTCGCTTCCTGCGCGGCCGTCGACACCGCATCGAAGCCGATATAGGCGAAGAACACCACGGCGGCGCCGCGCACGATGCCGCTGAGGCCGAACTCGCCGGGCCCGAGATTCGGCGGAATGAAGTGGCCTTCCGGGTTGGCCGCCGTCACCCAGTGCGCGGTGCTGAAATACGGCGCCGCTGCCGCTATGAACACCACGATGATGACGAGCTTGATGGCGACGATGATGTTGTTGAACCGCGCGGATTCGTGAATGCCGACGACCAGCAATGCGGAAATGGCGGCGATGATCGCCATCGCCGGCACGTTGATCAACGCGCCGGTCGCGTGCCAGGCATGCTCCCCGGCGTTATAGGCGAACGGCGATGCGGCAAAGTCCGGCGGAACGATGAGGCCGAGATCCTTGAGGAAGCTGACCACGTAGCCCGACCAGCCGATGGCCACCGTGGTGGCGCCGAGCGCATATTCGAGGATCAGGTCCCAGCCGATGATCCAGGCGATGAGCTCTCCCATCGTGGCATAGGCGTAGGTGTAGGCGCTGCCGGCAATCGGCACCGTCGAGGCCATTTCCGCGTAGCAGAGACCGGCGAAAGCGCAGGCAAACGCGCCGAGCACGAACGACAAGGTGATCGCCGGTCCGGCATTGGCGGCGGCGGCATGTCCGGTGAGCACGAAAATGCCGGCGCCGATGATGGCGCCGATGCCGAGCGAGACCAGGTTGACCGCGGAGAGGCTGCGCTTGAGCGGCACGCCGTCGTGTGTGGTCAGCGCTTGCACTTCCGGCTCCGCGGCCTCCGCCTCCAACGCCGAGATCGACTTTCGCGCCCAAATCTTGCCCATGGCGTCGACTCTCCCGTCTACAAACCCACCGCCGTGAGCGCCGCCTGTTGCCGCTTGGCGACGCGATCCATCGAGAAGTGCTCGATCGCCTCGTTGAACAGCCGATAAAAATTCAGTTCCGCCCGCAGATGCAGAAACACCGCGCCGAGTCCGATCGCCGCGCGATCCATGAAGACGAACTCGCGCGGTATCGTCACCGGCCCTTTGCGCTTGAGCGCCTGGTGCACGCGGAACGCTTCGCGGCGGCCGTATTCCGACGGCTTGACCCCGTCGGCGATGGAGCGGACGCGGTCGTCAAGCAGCGGCGCGTAGATGAAACGCGCCCAGATGTTGAGCGTCTCGATGAGATCGCGCGACAGCCGGCGGAAGCCCCAGGTTTCGTAGGCGCGCACGACGAGTTCCTCGTCGCCGTGCAGGAGCCCGTGATAGAGATCGACGACGCCGCGCACGAATGTCGGCGGAAAAATGCGGATGCAGCCGTAATCGAGCAAGTTGATGCCCGCCGGTTCTGACGCGGTCTTGCGCCGACTGTCCGCCCCGGCCGCGTCGAACACCGTGTAGTTGCCGAGATGCGGGTCGCCGTGGATGACGCCGAAGCGGCTGAAGGGAAACCACCAGGCGGTGAACATGGCGGTGGCGAGCGCGTTGCGCACTTTGAGCGGATCGTCCTTGTGCGCCAGCATGCGGCTGCCGTCGAGCCAATCGAGCGTCAACAGCCGTCCGGTCGACAGCTCGGGCCAAGCGCGCGGTACGCGGACGATGTCGATGCCGTCGAGCATCCTCCGGTACAGCGCGACGTGCTTGGCCTCGCGCCGGTAGTCAAGTTCCTCGCGCACGCGTTCGCCGATCTCCTTGCCGATCTCGCTGGTGTCGATTGCAGTATCCATGCGGCGGCGGATGGCGAGCAGCCATTGCAATTGCTGCAGGTCGGCTTCGACGGCCGACTGCATGTCGGGATATTGCAGCTTGCAGGCCAGCATCTGGCCGTCGAGCGCGCGCGCGCGATGCACCTGGCCGAGCGACGCGGCCGCGGCGGGCCGGTGCTCAAAACTCTGGAACTTCTTCTCCCAGTCGGGGCCGAGTTCCGCGCTCATCCGCCGCTTGACGAAGGCCCAGCCCATGGGCGGCGCTTCGCTTTGCAGTTTCTGCAATTCGGCGGCGTATTCCGGCGGCAGCAGATCGGGAATGGTCGCCATCAACTGGGCGACCTTCATCAGCGGACCCTTGAGATTGCCGAGCATCGAGGCCAGCGCCGACGCTTCGCCGGCGCGGTCGGGCTCGCCGCCAAGAATGCGCCGGCCGGCATAGCGCGCCGCCACGCCGCCGACATTGGCGCCGACGCGCGCATAGCGCGCCGCACGGGCGGAGAAGCGGTTCTTTTCGCGGTCGGTGGGCATGGACCAGCTTACCCGCTAGCGCGCGAGACGCATAGGCGATGGTAGGTTAGCTCTTGGCAAGAGCTTCGAAAGTCTTGCGATATTTATCCATCGCTTTGCGCGCGATCTGCAGGGCCCGGTTGTGCCTGGTGTTCATTCGCGTGAACTTTATACCGCCCGCACAGACTTCGGCCGTAAGAACGTCGCCGGCGTCCCAGCCAAGCTCGGCCAATAGTTCACGCGGCAAGGAGACAACGCGCTTATCGCCTAGTCTTTGAATTTTCGATGTCATGCCCGATCGATTATAGCGACTCTAACTCCGAAATCATCCGTTCGATGACGCCGAGGCCGCCCTGCCAGAACGCCGGATCGCGGGCGTCGAGGCCGAACGGAGCGAGCAGCTCGGAGTGATGCTTGGTGCCGCCCGCTGACAGCATGGCGAGGTAGCGCTCGGCAAAACCCTCGGCCGCGTGCTCGTAGACCGCATAGAGCGAATTCACCAGGCAATCGCCGAAGGCGTAGGCGTAGACGTAGAACGGCGCGTGGATGAAATGCGGGATATAGGCCCAGAACGTCTCGTAGCCGGGCTTTATCTCGATCGCCGACCCGAGGCTTTCGCGCTGGATGTCGACCCATAATTCGCCGATGCGATCGGCGGTCAATTCGCCGTTTTTGCGTTCGGTATGGACGGCGCGCTCGAACGTGTAGAACGCGATCTGCCGCACCACCGTATTGATCATGTCCTCGACCTTGGCCGCGAGCATGGCCTTGCGTTCTTTCTTGTCGCGGGTGGCGGCCAGCAGTTTCTTGAAGGTCAGCATCTCGCCGAACACGCTCGCGGTCTCCGCCAGCGTGAGCGGCGTCGGCGCCATGAGTGCGCCGTTCGGCGCGGCGAGCACTTGATGCACGCCGTGGCCCAATTCATGCGCCAGCGTCATCACGTCGCGCGGCTTGCCCTGGTAGTTGAGCAGCACATAAGGATGCGCCGATGGTGTCGTCGGATGCGCAAAGGCGCCGGGCGCCTTGCCCGGCCGCACCGGCGCGTCGATCCAGCGGTCGTCGAAGAAGCGCTCGGCGATGGCCGCCATTTTCGGCGAGAACGCGCCGTAGGCGGTCAGCACCGTGTTCCTGGCCTCGGTCCAGCTCACCGTGCGGGTCGGCACCTGCGGCAGCGGCGCATTACGGTCCCAGTACGGCAGCCGTTTCTTCCCGAACCATTTCGCCTTCAGCGCATAATAGCGGTGCGACAGCCGCGGATAGGCGGCGCGGACGGCGGCGACCAGCGCATCGACCACCTCGCGCTCGACCCGATTGTCCAGATGGCGCGCGTCGGCGATATCGGCGAAGCCGCGCCAGCGGTCGGAGATTTCCTTGTCCTTGGCGAGCGTGTTGGTGATGAGCGCGAACTGCTGCACGTTGTTCTTGAATGTGTGCGCCAGCGCCTGCGCGGCGGCCTTGCGTTTCGCGCCGGAACGGTCCTGCAGCAGGTTCAGCGTCGGCTCGATGGCCAGCGTCTTGCCTTGAACCTTGAAGCGCAGGTTGACGATGGTCGCATCGAACAGCCGGTTCCAGGCGGAAGAAGCCGTCATCGATTTTTCGTGAAACAGCTGCTCGACGCGGTCTTCAAGCTGGTACGGCCGGTAGCGGCGCACGTCTTCGAGCCACGGCCGATAATGGCCGAGCGCGGGGTCTTGCATGGCCGCTTCGATGAGCGCGTCGTCGATGCGGTTGAGCTCGAGCGAGAAAAACAGAAGATGGGTGGAGGCAGCGGTCAGCCGCTCCTGCACATCGCCATAAAACTTGGTGCGCGCCGGATCGACCGTGTTGCCGGCGTGCAGGAGGCCGGCATAGGAGCCGAGCCGGCCCATGAGATCGTCGATCGCCTCGTAGCGGCGCACCGCCTCGGCGAGTGCGGCGCCGGCTTCCGCCGAGCGTGCCAGATCGGCAAGCTTGCCCTTATAGGCATTCTCGAAGGCTACGCACTCGGCGTCCGCGCGTTCCAGATCGCGCGCGATCGCCGGATCGTCGAGGCCGGAATAAAGGTCGTTGAGATTCCACTCCGGCAACGCCGTGCGTGCGGCTTTTGCTTCGGCCGGCCGGCTTTTGGCCGGCCGCTTGGCCGCGATTTTCTTCGACATTTTCTTGGACATTGTTTGCGGACGGGGCATACGCTGGCGGGTCCTTACCGGCCACTCATGTGGCGCAACACTAAGGCCCTCGCAAGGCCGCCGCGGATCAACGCAGCCTGCAAATAAGCTGGGCAGAGGTGCAAGCCGAAGTCGGAGCCACCAGCCCCAAAAACTTCGGCGAATGGACGGAGGTTAAAGTGGCGAACGTCCTCATTCCGATCCCGAGCCGGGATTTCGATCCGAGCGAGGTCGCAGTCAGTTGGAGCGTGTTGAAACGGCTCGGCCATTCCGTCACGTTCGCCACCCCCGATGGCCGGCCCGGAGAGGCCGACGACATGATGATCACCGGCCAGGGCCTGGATGTCTGGGGCTTTCTGCCCGGGCTGAACCGGCTTACCGCCGTCGGCCGACTGATGCGGGCCAATGCGGATGCGCGGCAAGCCTATGCGCAGATGCAGCAGGACCCCGCCTACAAGACGCCGCTGTCCTGGCGGCAAGCCGGTGTCGCCGGCTTTGACGGCCTGCTGCTTCCCGGCGGTCATCGCGCGCGCGGCATGCGCGAGTACCTCGAGAGCGACGTCTTGCAAAAGCTCGTGGCCCAATTTTTTGCGGCGGGGCTGCCGGTGGCGGCGATCTGTCATGGCGTGTTGCTCGCCGCGCGAAGCCGCACCGCTGACGGCAGCCGCTCGGTTCTCTTCGGCCGGCGGACCACGGCGCTGACCTGGGCACTGGAGCGCGCCGGCTGGCAAGTCGGGCGTATCGTCCGCTTCTGGGACCCGAATTATTATCGCACCTATGTTGACCGGCCCGGAGAGCCCGTTGGCACCATGTCGGTGCAGCAGGAAGTCACGCGCGCACTGGCTCGGCCCGAGGACTTCCTCGACGTTCCTGCCGACGCTCCCGACTACCGCCGGAAAACAAGCGGCATGGCGCGCGACACCTTCGACGACGACCGCCCGGCCTTTGTCGTGCGCGATGGCAACTATGTGTCGGCGCGCTGGCCCGGCGACGCGCACATGTTTGCACGGACGTTCGCCGCTGTGCTGGCGGAACGCGGCACATAAGAAAATCGCAAGCTGCGCGGCGAGAAGAAATTCGCCGACCTGCCGTCGCGGGTGTGAGGAACTCCTTCTCCCCGCGTGCGGGGAGAAGGCACAGGCGGCCTTCGGCCGCCGTCGTTCAAACAAGAACGCGATGCGAAGCATCGCTATGATGAGGGGACCTCTCCTCCGGGCTCAGATTCGCGGGCTCAGACTCGCGCCAGCGCCCCTCACCCGCCGCGCTTCGCGCGGCGACCTCTCCCCGCGCAGCGGGGCGAGGTACCGCCGGTTAACACCCCTTTAAGTACCGTCGGCCAGAGTGCCCCGAAACGACACACATGCCGCCTTGAGCGGTCACCCCGGGGGTTCAATGGCCATCCTCGTCGTCGACGACGATCCGGTGCAGTGCCGGCTGCTCGAGGGCATGCTGCAGAAATTCGGCTATGAGGTCGTCACCCGCGACAACGGCGATGCCGCGCTGGCGCTGCTTGCCGGACCCGACGGCGCGCGGATCGATGGCGTGATCCTCGATCTGGTGATGCCGAACCTCGATGGTCTCGGCGTGCTTGCCCGATTGCGCCAAGCCGGCATCACCGTGCCGGTGATCGTGCAGACGGCGCACGGCGGCATCGACAATGTCGTCTCCGCCATGCGCGCCGGCGCCGTCGATTTCGTCGTCAAACCGGTCGGGGCCGAGCGCATGCAGGTCAGCTTGCGCAACGCGCTCAACACCAGCGCGCTGGAAGGCGAACTCATCCGCATCAAGCACAGCCGATCCGGCACGCTGGGTTTTGCGGACATCATCACCAAAAGTCCCGCCATGCATGCGGTGCTGCGCATGGCGGAGAAGGCGGCCACGTCGAACATCCCGGTGCTGGTTGCCGGCGAATCCGGCGTCGGCAAGGAGTTGATTGCGCGCGCCATCCACGGTTCCGGCGAGCGGCGGAGCAAACCGTTCGTCGCGGTGAATTGCGGCGCCATGCCAGAAAACTTGATCGAGTCGATCCTGTTCGGCCACGAGAAGGGATCCTTCACCGGCGCGACCGAACGCCATGTCGGCAAGTTCGTCGAGGCTTCGGGCGGCACGTTGTTTCTTGACGAGGTCGGCGAATTGCCGCCGGCGGCGCAGGTCAAGCTGTTGCGCGCCATCCAGGAAGGCGAAGTCGAGACCGTCGGCGCCCGGCGGCCGGTCAAGGTCGATGTCCGGCTTATTTCGGCGACCAATCGCGACCTCATCGCCGACGTGAAGCAGGGCCGCTTCCGCGAGGATCTGTTCTATCGACTGCATGTGTTTCCGATCACGGTGCCGCCGCTGCGCGACCGTCCGGCGGACATCCCGGCGCTGGCCCGACACTTTTTGGCGCTCCTGGCGGCCGAGGAAGGCAAGCGCATCCGCCTGATCACGCCCGAGGCGCTGCCGCTCCTCACCGCGTTCCACTGGCCGGGCAACGTCCGGCAACTCGAAAACGCAGTGTTCCGTGCCGTAGTGCTCGCCGAAGGCGACACTGTCGGCATTGCCGAATTCCCCCAGATCGCGGCGCAGATATCGCTGCCGGCCGCAGACCCGGTTCACGGCGAGGCTGCGATGGTGCCGGCGGACGACCTTCATGCGCTGATTTCGTCCGCAGCCACTTTCGCGAACGACTCGCCGACATCGCCTGCTTCGCTCGCGCCCCAGTTCGTCGACGCGCTCCCCTTGCTCGATGCCGAAGGCAATGTGCGACCGCTCGAAGAGCTCGAGGCCGATCTCATTCGCTACGCGGTTACCCATTACCGCGGGCAGATGTCGGAAGTAGCGCGCCGGTTGCGAATCGGCCGCTCCACGCTCTACCGAAAGCTGGAAGCGCTCGGTCTCAATAGTGGCAGTAGGGAAGTCGAGGACAAGGCCGTGTCCGCGGAGCGACAGCCATGGAAAATTGCGTAATTTGACGGTGTTGTGACGGCCGACACAGGACAAAGTTGTCCGGGTCACGTAAGGTAGCGCAACACCGGACTTTGGTCCGCAAAAACGGCGAGGTTGGGAACGCGCATCCCCCAATCCGCGTATGAGCTGTGCGACCGCGTCTACGCGGGCTCTAATGGAGAACTTGCAATGCCTGGCGTCCGTTTTTTCGCCCCGACAGCCATTATTCTTATGCTATCGGCCGCTGCGGGCGGCGCTCTCGCGGAACCCAAGTCCGGAATAGACCTCAGTGCCGCCGCGCCGACACCTGGCGCGGTAAATGTGGCGACCCTTGGAGGCCAAGCCGCGCAACCCGCCAAGCCAAACGATTCGGCCGAGCCGACCGCCGCGCCGCCCGCTACGGCGAAGCCGGAACAACCGACCGATCAGCCCGCGGCAGCCACGGCACCGCCCACTACGGCGAAGCCGGAACAACCGACCGATCAGCCCGCGGCAGCCACGGTACCGCCCGCTACGGCGAAGCCGGACCCGTCGGCCGATCAGCCAACGGCAGCGACGGTACCTCCCGCTACGGCAAAACCGGACCAGTCGGCCGATCAGCCGGCGGCAGCCGCGGTGCCGCCCGCAGCGGCGAAGCCGGAACCATCGGCCGATCAGCCGGCAGCAGCCGGTATGGTACCGGCTGCAGCGGCGAAGCCTGAACAACCGACCGATCAGCCGGCGGCAGCTGCTGCCGCGCCAGCCGCGCCGACGCCAAACCCGAGCGAATCGCCCGCGGAACCCGTAGTCCCGGCTGTTACCGAAGCCCCACCGACGAAGCCGGAGTCCCCGGCGGCGGCGGGTGAGGGTGCCGTCCCGACCACCTCGGTTGCCGCGCCGGCCACGGCGACGCCGAGCGAGTCCGCGGCGACGGCGGCTCCTAGTCCCGTCGTTGAGGCCGACGCGGCAATCGTCGAACAATTACGCGAGCTCGCCAACGGCAAATTCGATCGGATCATCGGCAGCAAGAAGGAAAGAACGTCGGTCGATGCGTTCTATGCCGCGCGCAACTATGCGCCGCTGTGGATCACCGACGGCAAGGCGAACGAGCGCAGTCAGGCGGCGATTGCCTATCTCGGCCAGGTTTACACCGACGGTCTCGATGCCGCCGACTACCCGGTGCCGAATTTTGCCTCACTCACCGACCCGGCGGCGCTGGCGGACGCGGAGATCAAGCTGACCAATTCGGTCATCACCTACGCACATCACGCGCAGATGGGTCGCGTACATTGGTCGCGGGTGAGCGGCGACATCTACTATGATCGGAAGCCGTCGGAGCCGGCCGAGGTGCTCGCCAAGCTGGCGGAAGCCAAGGACGTCGGCGAAGCGCTCGCCGGCAACGAGCCGCAATTTCCAGCCTATGTCGCGCTCAAGGCAAAGCTCGCCGAACTTCGTGCCGGCAAGAGCGACGGCGGCAAGACGCCGATTGCCAATGGTTCGGCGCTCAAAATCGGCATGCAGGACGAGCGGGTGCCGTCCTTGCGCGAACGGCTCGGCGTTGCCGGCGATGGCGACACTTACGACAAGCCGCTCGCCGAGGCGGTGAAGAAGTTCC
This sequence comes from Xanthobacteraceae bacterium, assembly GCA_050011955.1. GTDB lineage: Bacteria > Pseudomonadota > Alphaproteobacteria > Rhizobiales > Xanthobacteraceae > BOG-931. Next base: position 101,929 of record JBEKIC010000005.1, on the reverse strand, counting down.
AGCAGGAACACGAGCTTAAAGTGACCGGTACGCTCACGGCGGCGACGATCGAAGCGCTCAACGGCCGCCGGCCCGATCGGCCGACCGACATCATCCTCGCCAATATGGAGCGTCTGCGGTGGATGCCGCACGATCTCGGCAAGACCTACGTGATGGTCAATCTTCCCGATTTCACGCTGCGGGTGATGCACGACGGCAAGCAGCTGTGGAAGACAAGGATCGTCGACGGCAAGCCGGTGATGCCGACGCCGATCATGACCGCGGAGATGAAATACATCACGGTCAATCCGACCTGGAATGTGCCGCCCTCGATCGTCGCCCACGAATATCTTCCGGCGTTGCAGCAGGACCCCACCGTGCTGGAGCGCATGGGGCTCAAGGTCAGCACCAATCCGGATGGAACGATTCACATTTCGCAGCCGCCGGGCGAGAAGAACGCACTCGGCCGGCTGCGCTTCAATTTCCCCAACAAGTTCCTGGTGTATCAGCACGACACGCCGGACAAGCATTTGTTCGCGCTCGACCGGCGGGCGTTCAGCCATGGCTGCATGCGCGTGCAGGATCCGGTGAAATACGCCGAGGTGCTGCTGTCGCTGGTGCGCCCGCACGACGGCTATACGGAGGACCGCATCCGCAAGATGTTCGGTAGCGGTGAAGTGGATATCTCGTTCCCGACCTTCATCCCCGTCCACCTGACCTACCAGACCGCTTTCGTGGACGAGCAAGATAAGCTCGAATTCCGCGAGGATATTTACGGCCGCGACAAAGCCCTGCTGGCCATCCTCAAAGGCGACGAACGCAAGGTTGCCGACATTCCGGTCGAACGCAGGGAAAACGCGGTGCGCCGCGAGGCGCTCGCCATGCCGGACTATTACAGCGGGCAGAACTTCTTCTCGCGGCTGTTCGGTTCGTTCAGCCAGCCGCAGCCGCAGCCGGCGCCGGCGCCGGCCCCGCGCAAGCGCGCGGCCCAAGGCAGAACCGAGTTCCGGTAAGCGGCGCGCCCTTCTTGGGCGCGCCGGGTCTAGAGCGCAATCGCTTCAGATTGAATCGATTGGCGCTCTAAATCTTGGTGGAGCATGATCTTTTCGGAAAACCGGCTTCCACTTTTCCGGATCATGCTCTAGCTAGCGCCGTTTGCCGCGGCCGGACTTGCGCTTAGCCGGCTTGCCGCGTTTGCGCGCGGGCGATGCCATCGCAGCGCGGCGGGTCTTTCCTTGACTCTTGCTTTTGCGCTTGTTTGGCGAAGCCTTTGCCCGTGGCGCCGCGCGCTTTGATTTTGCACCGGCCGCGCGCTTGGCTTCATGCGTCGTCTTCGCTGCGCGTTTGGGTGCAGTTTTGCGCGCAGTTTTGGGCGCAGCCTTCGCCGGCGACGGTTCGGCGGCTCCTTGCTTGCGCTCGGTAAAATAGGCCACCATCGGCTCGAAATAGTTCTGTTGCCAGCCGCCCTCTTCGTAGCTCCTGTGTTCGTCCGGCACATTGCTGTGCTCGAGCGTCAACAAGGTCCCCTCACCGACTTCCTGGAGCACGACCGTGATGACCGAGTCGCCGTGTTCGTCGGCAAATTCCGTCGTGCGCCACGACTGCACGATGCGCTCGCCCGGAACCAATTCGAGATTGCGGCCGCTGATATAACCATCCCATGCCGACACTGCGGCGCCGATCTGGTCGGACATGGTCGCCGCACCGCCGGTCATCTCGGAATGGCCGAGACTATCGAGCCAAGCTTGGTAGATTTCCTCCGGGGAAGCCGGAATTGTCGTGGTCAGGGTGAATGTGTAGGGCATTTTCACCTCCTGCGGACGCGAGCGCCGGGCGGCGGCCTATCCACGCCGCGAGCCGGCAAGCGATCGTCTCGCAGGATAGGCTTCCCACATCGCTGCCGCATGACAATTCAGCCGGTCTGCCGAGCCCGATCGCACCGGCGCAACGTCGATCGCGCGGCCTCCTCCCCGGCGCGCCAGGCCGGGGAACTGTCGCCCGAACAGCACATCGTCCCGCGAAAAGACCGTATCCCTGTCGCAACGCCGGGGCAGTGTTGATATTCACCAGGGCGTGGGGCATGGTTACGGTTAACGCGATCGCTGGGGGCCGGGGGTCGCATCAAACGGGCAGTCATTGAGGTAACGCTGGGCAGGCGCAGCGGGACTTGGCGCGCATCGTTCTGTTCCGGGGCATACAGCGACGGATTTCGGCAGTGGTTGCGTTGGCCCATGCTGGTTGGAATCGAAGCGGCGGGGTGCGACGCGGCGCGTCTTCACGCACACGGGCTGGCTGCCTCGCGTTAATCGTGACCTTCGCGGTGGCCGGTTGTACCGTCGGGCCCGATTATTTTCCCGAGGCAGCCCCCACCCCGACGAACTACAAAGAACTCAAAGGCTGGAAAGTCGCCACCCCGAGCGACACGTTCAATCGCGGCGACTGGTGGTCATTCTACCGCGATCCCAAGCTCGCTCTCCTCATCAAACAGGTTGAAATCTCGAACCAGACAGTGGCGGCCCAGGCTGCCGCCTATGAGCAGGCACGCGCCGTCATCAGGGAGGCGCAAGCTGCTCTGCTGCCCACGTTGACTGGAGGTTACAGCTTCACCCGCACCAAAACGGGGCCGGCAGCCGCGAGTGCACAGGCGGGCGGCCCGGTCGGTGGCGGCGCCATATATACAACCACCTACAACCCGCAGCTCTCCGCCAGCTGGGATCTCGACGTTTGGGGCAAGGTGCGCCGGCAAATCGAGAGCAATACGTCCGCCGCGCAAGCCACCAAGGCCGATCTGGACAACGCCAAGCTTGCCGCGCAGGCAACGCTTGCCACGGCTTATTTCAATCTTCGCGCGGCCGATTCCTTGCACGACCTGCTGGATCGTACGGTCAAGGAATACAAGAAAACGCTCGATATCGTGCGCAACCAATTCAACGCGGGCTACGGCCCCCCCGGTTCTACCTGCTGTACCGCCGCGGACGTGGCCACTGCCGAAGCGCAGGTGTTCACCACCGAAGCGCAGGAGATCAATGTCGGCGTGCAACGGGCGCAATACGAGCACGCCATCGCCATGTTGATCGGCCGGCCGCCGGCCGAACTGACGATCGCGCCGCACCTGCTCACCGGCAGCATTCCGAAAATTCCGGTCGTCGTTCCGTCCACATTGCTCGAACGGCGTCCCGATATCGCCGCGGCGGAGCGAACCATGCAGGAACAAAACGCGCTGATCGGCGTCGCGGTGGCGGCGTATTTTCCGGACATCAGCCTGTCCGGCGCTTTGCAGTGGATCGGCAGCCATCCGCTGCCATTCAATGTCGCTAATGAGGTGTGGTCTCTCGGCGCGGCCGGCACGGAAACGCTATTCGATGGCGGGCTGCGCGGGGCGCAAGTAGATTCCGCTCGCGCCGTCTATTGGCAGAGCGTCGCCAATTATCGGCAGACGGTGCTGACGGCGTTTCAAGGGGTCGAGGATCAGCTCGTCGCGATTCGTCTGCTGACGCAGCAGCTCGCGGTGCAGCAGAAGGCGGTCAAGGACGCGCGCGAGGCAGTGAAGGTCTATTTGAATCAATTTCAGGCCGGCACGGCAGCATTCACCACCGTGGTGACGGCGGAAATAACGTTGCTGGCCGACGAGGAGGCCGAACTGACCATCCGGCAGGACCTTTTCCTTGCCAGCGTCAGCCTGATCGAGAACCTCGGCGGCGGCTGGGATAATGCGCTGCTGCCCAGCAAAAAGGAGCTGGTGAAAGACTTCTCATTGCTGCCGCAACTTCCCCCCAATCGGAGCGGCGGCTTGTTGGGACAACCGTCAAGTCCTCCAAATCCTTGAGTTAGCTTGCGATTTCGACGAGTTTTGGCAGAGTACCGCTTCGGGTTCAATCGGCCTCGCCCGACTGTCCTGCAGCACAACGTCTGCTCGTGAGGACGGCCCCGGGTTCATTAGCGAATTTTCATTAGGCGCGGCGTGCTGGTTCCCGTTATATACCGGTAAAATCGGGATGAACGAACGCGCCTATGGACGAGCGAACGCGTAGAACCGACGACGAGGCGGCGCCGAACCTTCGCCGAACCGCGCCCGCCCCGGTCATCAAGAGCCGGACCGGCCGCACAGGCCGCATGATCGTTGGCCTGATCGTCCTCATTGGGGTCGTTGTCGGCGCCTATCTGATCTTCCGTTCCCTCCATACCGGGCAGCCGGCCACTGCCGGGCGCAGCCAGCAAGCGGTGGCGCAGTCGGTCGGCGCGGCAACGATCGGAAAGGGCGATATCCGCGTCATCGTCAACGCGCTGGGAACCGTCACCCCGATCGCGACCGTCACCGTGCAAACGCAGATCGACGGCCAACTCACGCAAGTAGCGTTCACCGAAGGGCAGACGGTCAAGAAGGGCGACTTTCTGGCGCAAATCGACCCGCGACCCTACGAGCTGCAGCAAGCCCAATACGAGGGCCAGCTGGCGCGCGATCAAGGATTTCTCGCCCAGGCGCAAGTCGATCTCGTGCGCTACCAGAAACTGGCCGAGCAGAACTCCATAGCGCGCCAACAATATGAGGATCAAGTCTACATCGTGCAGCAATACCAGGGCTCGGTGAAGCTCGATCAGGCGCTGGTCGATCAGCAGAAGCTGAACGTTATTTACTGCCACATCGTTTCGCCGGTGACCGGCCGTGTCGGCCTTCGCCTGGTCGATCCGGGCAATTATGTGCAGACCAGCAACAGCACCGGCATCGCTGTCATCGCCCAGTCGCAACCGATTACGGTGATCTTCCCGATTCCCGAGGACGATCTGCCGGATATCGTGCCGCAGCTCAACGCCGGGGGCACGTTCCTGGTGTCGGCCTACGACCGCGCGAACGTCAAGTTGCTGGCCACCGGCCGCGTGATCGCGCTCGACAGCCAAATCGATACCACCACCGGTACCGTCAAAGTGCGCGCGCAGTTCGATAACGCCGACTACGCGTTGTTTCCCAATCAATTCGTCAACGCCCAACTGCTGGTGAAGACGCTGAACGATGTCGTCACGGTGCCGACCGCGGCGATCCAGCGCGGCGCGCCCGGCGCCTATGTCTACGTCGTCAACGCCGACAACACGGTGTCGGTGCGGCCGATCAAGCTCGGCCCGACCGACGGGCCGATGGCGGAGGTCACTTCGGGGCTGTCCGCGGGCGAGCGGGTCGTGGTCGACGGCACCGACCGCTTGCGCGACGGCGCGCGTGTGACGATGCCTGCCGGCGCCCAGGCTGCTGCGCCGGCGACGGATTCTCTGCCGAGCACGCAACCTGCGAGTCCCGCGCCGACGCCGGGCGCTGCTGCGCCGGATGCTCAATCCGAGAAGCCGGATCATTCGCAAAAACGGCGCAATAGCGGCAGCCAATAGCGGCAACGCGGGGCGGCGGTCGCAAATCCGGGTCAAAATTTTGCGCGACGATGAAGCGATGCGATGAACGTCTCCGAACCCTTCATTCTGCGCCCGGTCGGAACGACGCTGCTGATGGCGGCGATCATGCTGTCCGGCATCGTCGCCTATAGCTTTCTGCCGCTCTCGACCTTGCCCGCGGTCGACTATCCGACGATCCAGGTGCAGACCTTCTATCCGGGCGCCAGTCCGGAAGTGATGACGTCGTCGGTGACGGCCCCGCTCGAGCGACAGCTCGGACAGATGCCGGGGTTGAACCAGATGACGTCGGCAAGCTCCGCCGGCGCGTCGATCATCACCCTTCAATTCAGCCTCGAGCTGAGCCTCGACGTCGCCGAGCAGGAGGTTCAGGCCGCCATCAACGCCGCGAACAATCTGCTGCCGAGCGACCTGCCGATCCCGCCGGTCTACGCCAAGATCAACCCGGCCGATGCGCCGATCCTGACGCTGGCGGTCACGTCGAAGACCATGTCGCTGACCGATCTCGAGGATCTGAGCGAGACCAGGCTGGCGCAGAAGATATCGCAACTGAACGGCGTCGGGCTGGTCAGCATCAGCGGCGGGCATCGCCCGGCGGTGCGCATTCAATTCAATCCGCAATCGCTTGCCGCCTACGGCCTCAATATCGACGACGTCCGCACCACCGTCGGCAACTTCAACGTCAACACGCCGAAGGGAAATTTCGACGGCCCGGCCCAGGCCACGACGATCAACGCCAACGACCAGATCACCACCGCCGCGCAATATGCCAACACCGTTATCGCCTATCGCAACGGCAATCCGGTGCGGCTCTCGGATGTGGCAAACGTCGTCAGCGGCGCGGAGAACATCAAGCTCGGCGCCTGGGCGAACACCACGCCGGCGATTATTCTCAATGTTCAGCGGCAGCCGGGCGCCAACATCATCGAGGTGGTCGATCGGATCAAGACCTTGCTGCCCCGCATCGTCTCCACCCTGCCGGCGGCGGTCGATGTCGGCGTGCTCAGCGACCGCACCGTCACCATCCGCGCCTCGGTGGCCGACGTCGAGTTCGAACTCGGCCTCGCGGTCGTCCTCGTCGTGGTGGTAATCTTCTTGTTCTTGCGGACGCTTCCCGGCACCATCATTCCGAGCCTGTCGGTGCCGCTGTCGCTGGTCGGCACGCTGGGCGCCATGTACCTGCTCGGCTTCAGCCTCGACAACTTGTCGCTCATGGCGCTGACCATCGCCACCGGCTTCGTGGTCGACGACGCCATCGTCATGATCGAGAACGTCGCCCGCTACGTCGAAGGCGGCATGCATCCGCTCGAAGCCGCGCTCCGAGGCTCGGCGCAGATCGGCTTCACCATCATTTCGCTGACCATTTCGCTGATCGCCGTGCTGATACCGCTATTGTTCATGGGCGAGGTCGTCGGCCGCCTGTTCCACGAATTTGCCATCACGCTCGCGGTCACCATCGTCATATCGGCCGTGGTCTCGTTGACGCTGGTGCCGATGATGTGCGCCAAGCTGATCCGGCATCATCCGGAATCCGAGCGCAGCCGCTTCGACATTCAGGCCGAACACGTCTTCAACTCGACCATCGCGCTTTACGGCCGCGCGCTCAATTGGGTATTGGATCGCCAGCCGCTGACGCTCATAGTCGCCATCCTGACGCTGGCGGTCACCATCATCCTCTACGTCCTGATCCCGAAGGGATTCTTTCCGGTGCAGGACACCGGCATGATCCAGGGTATCTCGGAGGCGCCGCAAAGCATCTCCTACGAGGCCATGGCGAAGCTGCAGAACCAGCTCGCCGAAGCGATCCTCACGGACCCCGATGTCGACAGCTTAAGTTCGTTCATCGGCGTCGACGGCACCAATCAAACGCTCAACACCGGCCGCTTTCTCATCAACCTGAAGCCGCACGACGAGCGCAGCCTCACCGCGACGCAAATCATCCGGCGGATCCAGCGGGAGGTCTCCGGCATCATCGGCGTCACGCTCTACATGCAGCCGGTGCAGGACCTGACCATCGACTCCACGGTCAGCCGGGCGCCCTACCATTTTGTGCTCGAGGACGCCAATCCCACCGAGTTCAACACCTGGGTGCCGCGCGTAGTTCAACGGCTCGGCCAGTTGCCGCAGATCACCGACGTCGCCAGCGACCTGCAACAAGAGGGCCTTACGCTGAACATCGTCATTGACCGCGCCACCGCGGCCCGCTTCGGCATCACGCCGGCGACCGTCGATAACGCGCTGTACGACGCCTTCGGCCAGCGCATCATTTCCACGATCTATACCCAATCGAACCAGTACCGCGTGATCATGGAGGTCGACCCGTCGCTGCAGCGTTCGCTGGACGGACTGTCCATGATGTACCTGCCGTCATCGTCGTCAACGACCAATGGGCAGGTGCCGCTATCGGCCATCGTGCACGTCGAGCAGCATACCGGGCCGTTGTTGATCACGCATTTCGGCCAGCTGCCCGCCACCACCATCTCGTTCAACACCGCGCCGGGCGTTTCGCTCGGCGCGGCGGTCGACGCCATTGAGCAGGCCGAGAAACAGGTCGGGCTGCCGATCAGCTTCACCACGGCATTCCAAGGCACCGCGGCGGCCTTTCAATCCTCGTTGGCCAACGAGGTGTTCCTCATCATTGCCGCGGTCGTGGCGATGTATATCGTGCTCGGCATTCTCTACGAGAGCTTCGTGCATCCGATCACCATCCTGTCCACCTTGCCGTCGGCCGGCGTCGGCGCCCTGCTGTCGCTGATGCTGCTGCATTACGACCTCGACGTCATCGCCATTATCGGCATCGTCCTTTTGATCGGTATCGTCAAAAAGAACGCGATCATGATGATCGACTTCGCGTTGGATGCCGAGCGCACCGAGGGCCTGCCGCCGCGTGAAGCGATTTATCAGGCCTGCCTGCTGCGCTTCCGGCCGATCATGATGACGACGATGGCCGCGATCCTCGGCGCGCTGCCGCTGATGGTGGGGACCGGCACCGGCTCCGAGCTGCGCCAACCGCTTGGCATCGCCATCATCGGCGGGTTGGTCTTCAGTCAAATGCTGACGCTGTTCACCACGCCGGTCATTTATCTCTACTTCGATCGCTTGGCGGTGCGTCTCACCGGGCGGCGGCCCGCCAACCCGCCGGCGCCCCGCGAGCCCGCCGAATGAACATCTCGGCGCCCTTCATCGCGCGGCCGGTGGCGACCACGTTGCTGACGTTCGCGATCGCGCTGGCCGGCATTCTCGGCTTCTCGAAATTGCCGGTGTCGCCGCTGCCGCAGGTCGATTTTCCGACGATCTCCGTTACCGCAACGCTTCCCGGCGCCAGCCCCAACACGGTGGCGACCAGCGTCGCCGAGCCGCTCGAACGCCACCTCGGCCAGATCGCCGACGTGACCGAAATGACCTCGCAAAGCGGAATCGGACAGGCGCGCATCACGCTGCAGTTCAACGTCAGCCGCGACATCGACGGCGCGGCGCGCGACGTCGAGGCCGCCATCAATGCCGCGCGCGCCGACCTGCCGTCAAATCTGCCGAGCAATCCCATCTACCGCAAGGTCAACCCGGCCGACGCGCCGATCCTCATTCTGGCGCTGACCTCGAAGACGATGACGCAAGGCCAGATGTACGACGCTGCCAGCAATATCCTGGCGCAACGGCTGTCGCAATTGAGCGGCATCGGCAACGTCATCATCGGCGGCTCGACGCTTCCGGCGGTGCGCGTCGAGCTCAACCCGCAGGCGCTCTACAAATACGGCATCGGGCTGGAGGACGTGCGCGCGGCGCTCGCTTCGGCCAATGCCAACAGTCCCAAAGGGACGATCGACGATGGCAACCGCCGCTATCAAATCTACACCAACGATCAGGCCAACGTGGCGGCCGATTACGCGCCGCTCGTCATCGCCTACCGCAACGGCGCTGGCGTGCGGCTATCCGATGTCGCCGACGTGCAAAACTCCGTTCAGGACGTGCGCAACCTCGGCATGTCCAACGGCCAGCCTTCGGTTCTGGTCATTCTGTTCCGCCAGCCGAACGCCAACATCATCGAGACCATCGACAACGTGAAGGCCGAGTTGCCGCACCTGGAAGCGGCGATGCCAGCGGATATGAACGTCACCGTCGCCATCGACCGCTCGACTACGATCCGCTCCTCGCTGCACGATACCGAACTGACGCTGGTGATGGCCGTCATCCTGGTGACGATCGTCGTCTTCATTTTCCTGCGCAACCTGCGGGCGACGCTCATTCCCAGCGTCGCGGTGCCGATCTCGATCATCGGCACTTTCGGCGCCATGTACCTGCTCGGCTACAGCCTGGACATCTTGTCTTTGATGGCGCTCACCATCGCCACCGGCTTCGTCGTCGACGACGCGATCGTGGTGCTGGAAAACATCTCCCGGCATATCGACGATGGAATGCCGCACGTGCAGGCGGCTTTCCGCGGCGCGCGCGAGGTCGGCTTCACCGTGCTGTCGATCAGCCTGTCTTTGATCGCGGTATTCATCCCGATTTTGCTGATGGGCGGCATTCTCGGCCGGCTGTTCCGCGAATTCACCGTGACGCTCTCGATCGCCATTCTGGTATCGCTGGCGATCTCTCTGACCACCACGCCGATGATGTGCGCGCTGCTGCTGCGGACGCGCCCGGCGCAAGAGGTGGAACGCGGCCCCAACATTTTCGAGCGGGTCCGCAACGGCTACGGACGGACGCTGACCTGGGCGCTGCGGCACAGCCGTCTAGTGTTGCTGATCTTCATCGCCACGATCTGCCTGAACGTGTGGCTCTACATCATCGTCCCCAAGGGCTTCTTTCCGCAGCAGGACACCGGCCGGCTGATCGGCTCGTTGCAGGCCGATCAAAGTATCTCGTTCCAGCTGATGAGCAAGAAGCTGCTGCAGATGATGGATATCGTGCGCGAAGATCCCGCGGTGGAGAACGTCGTCGGCTATACCGGCGTGGGCTCCGGCGGCGGCTACGCGCAGATCAACACCGGCAATGTCTTCCTTTCGCTGAAGCCGTTGTCGCAGCGGGTCGGGGTGGATCAGGTGATCGCACGGTTGCGGCCGAAGCTGGCGCAAGTTCCCGGCGGACGTCTCTATCTGGCTGCCGTCCAGGACCTGCGCGCCGGCGGCAGGCAGAGCAACGCGCAATATCAGTACACGCTGCAGTCCGAGGACGTCGAAGAGCTTTATACTTGGACGCCGAAACTCGTCGACGCACTCGAGCACAATTCCGTGGTCACTGACGTCAGTTCCGACCAACAGCAGAAAGGGTTGGAGAGCTATCTCGACATCGACCGCGACACCACGGCGCGTCTCGGCATCAGCCCGCTGCAAATCGACAATACGCTGTACGACGCGTTCGGGCAGCGCCAGGTCTCCGTCATCTACAGCGCCATCAATCAGTACCACGTGGTGATGGAAATCGACCCGCGCTACACGCAGTATCCCAATTCGCTGCGTGACGTTTACGTGTCTCTTTCCGGCGCCACGCCGCCCGGGACTGCGACAACCAATGCGCCGGGGGGAGCGGTCACGGCGGCGACCGCGAATGGGACCGCGGCAACTCCGCCCCCTCCTCCACTCTCTGCGTTCTCCGCGACCACGGCGCCCGCTGCGGCCTATACGGCGGCCAGTGCGAGTTCTCCCGCTTCCACGACTGCTTCCGCGCCCGGCAAAAGCGGCTCGACCGCGACATCAAGCACGTCCGCCGCCACGTCCGCCAGCGCCCTTGCGGCGCGCAGCGCCTTCACCAACGCGCTGGCCAATACCGGCCACGGACCCACATCCGCCGGCGCAGCGGTCAGCACCACCGTGGAAACGATGATCCCGCTCGCTGCCGTCAGCCATTACCGGCCGGGCCACACGCCCTTGTCTGTCAATCATCAGGGATTGTTCGTTGCCTCGACCATCTCGTTCAATTTGCAGCCGGGTAAATCGCTTGGCGAAGCATCGGCCGAAATCAACGCCGCCATCGCGCGCATCCATATGCCGTCATCGATACGCGGCGTTATGGCCGGCACGGCGCAGCTGTTTCAGCAATCGCTCGGCAAGGAGCCGATCCTGATCCTCACTGCCATTGCCGCGGTCTATATCCTGCTTGGCGTGCTCTACGAGAGCTACATCCATCCGATCACCATTCTCTCGACGCTGCCGTCCGCGGGCGTCGGCGCGTTGCTGGCGCTGATGCTGTTCCACACGGAATTCGACATTATCGGGCTGATCGGGGTGATCCTGTTGATCGGCATCGTCAAGAAGAACGCGATCATGATGGTCGATTTTGCCATCGAGGCGAAGCGAGCGCGCGACTTGAGTTCTTACGACGCCATTTTCGAAGCCTGCCTGCTGCGCTTTCGCCCGATCATGATGACGACGTCGGCCGCCATTCTCGGCGCCATCCCGCTGGCGCTGAGCTTCGGCAACGGCGGAGAAATCCGGCGCCCGCTGGGCATCGCCATCGTCGGCGGGCTCTTGATCAGCCAATTGCTGACGCTCTACACCACGCCCGTTGTCTATCTCTATATGGACCGTCTCAGCGGCTGGTCGATCCGCGCGCGGCAGCGCTTGCTGGGGATGCTGCCGGGGACTTTCGGCACTCGCCCCGCGGCGGGCGAGGCATAACCGTGGGCAATGCCGCGGCGCCGGCCTCGACAGATGCCAGAGCTCAGCGAACGTAAATCGGTCGGCGGCTGTAGCAGCACGGCGTCGTCCAGCGCCAGCGCGGCCGGTCCAGTGTCGCGCGCAACCGCATGATGTCGGCGCGGGCCCGGGTGATGATCGGGGCTTTGTAGCCGTCATCCGTTGCCGGGTCTGCCTGCAGCAGCGCGATCAGGTTCTCCAATTGGTAAATGGCGCGGTGGGTCTCACGCCAGTGAGTGTGACGGCCGCTGTCCCAATATTGCCCCGCTGTCGCGGGCGTGCCGATGCCGGCGACAAGCCCGGCGGTACACGCGGCAACGATCCACGCGAAAACGGTACGCCTCATCGTCATGGCCATGCTCCGGTCGAGTGGGCGATGATAACCGCAATGGCGCGCAGAAGGAAAGACGGCGGCAGGAGGTTTGCGCAGACGGACAGGCGTGGCTGCGCTTAGGCGTGACCAACGGCGATGAGTGGAACTTTGCACGGTCGATGCGGCATGTTATGAATTTCGCAGGGGAAGGTTGTCGTGATCGGATGCGCGCGGAGCAAATCGCGGCGAGCGATCGGTTGGATTGCCGCCTATGCGCTCGCGCTGCAGACGCTCGTCGGAAGCTTCGGTCTGATCCAGACCGCGGCATCGGCCGCGGCCTTCGATCCGCTCGCCATCATTTGCCTCAATGGCGACCATGGCGGCGCCGGCGATCAGACACCCGATGACCGCGGGCATGGCGGCCGTCCTGGCTGCGATTGCGGCTGTTTTCTTGGCAGCCCGGCGTTCGTTGAGCCGCCGGACCCCGCCTCCCTCGGTTTCGTCGCTGCCGATGCCAAGGAAATAATTTGGCTGACCGCCGATTGGCGAAACAGATTTGCGATCAGGCATCCGAGCCAGCCGCCCCGCGGTCCCCCGCCAGCGGCGTGATGGCTGAGCCGCCTGCGGCTCGACAGCAATCGTCATCGTCAATCCTGGCCGGCACCCATCGCCAAGGGTGAGTTCGGCAATTCGGGGGAACCATCATGATCAAGCGCGCCACGAGCTTGCCTCGCAATACAAAACCGCGCCCGGTATGGGAACGTCTGTACGGCATCGTCGGCCTGGCGTTGGCCGGGACTCTCGTAACAGGCTCGGCGCTGGCCGCCGACATGCCGATGAAGGCGCCGGCGGCACCCGCCTATCAATGGGGCGGATGTTATCTTGGCGTAAACGTCGGCGGCGGCGCGAGCGGAACGAACTTCGCCAGCGCCGTCGATCCGGGAACCTACCTTGCAGCGGGCGACGCGGCGACTGTCGGCGCAAGCGGCGGCGGCGGCGCAAATGCCGACGGCATCCTGGCCGGCGGACAGGCCGGCTGTAACTTCCAGTCCGGGACGCTAGTCTACGGCCTCGAAGGCGACTTCGACTACTTCCACACGAATCCGCAATTCAACAACAACACCAATACGCTGGCCAACGGCAACGCGTTTGCCATCGCACAGTCGCTCACCACCAATTTTTTGGCAACGGTGCGGCCACGGATCGGCATCGCGGCGGATCGCAACCTCGCTTACATCACCGGTGGCGCGGCGTTCACCAGCGTCAGCTACACCACAAGCTACGTAGACGCGAATACTCCACCCGGCACCGGTACCGCGAGCGCCTCACGCGCGCTGATCGGTTGGACTGCCGGTGCGGGCTGGGAATATGCCTGGGCCGACCATTGGACGGTCCGCGCCGAATATCTGTTAACGAGCTTTCCGACAACGAATGCGCTCGGGACCATCGCCGGCGCCGGTGGAACCAACACGCTGCACGGTTCCACGGACCTGGTTATCCAGATCATCCGCGCCGGCGTGAACTTCAAGTTCTGATCGCCGCGAGCGCCTCATATGTCCGCACCCAACTCGCTTCAACCTTCATCGCTCGCCTGCGCGCGCCGTCATCCGGCTGCGTCGCGGCGCGCCAATCCGATCGGAGACACCATGTCGACTACCATCGCAACCAGACAATCGGCGGCAGCAAACCGCCGCGCCGGGCGCTGCGGCGCCGCGGCGGTCTCGCTTCTTGCCACCATCGTGCTGGCGTTCGTGCCGCTGGTCAGCTTCACCACCACGGCGGCGCACGCCTGCGCCTGCGGCTGCAGCGTGTTCGACGTCGGCGGCGGCCTGCTGCCGCAGGAGAACGATACCGGCGGCCGCGTCTTCCTCGAATATTGGAGCGGCGACCAGACGCAGAACTATGTCGGCAGTTCCAAGGCCGCTGCGGCTCTCAATACCGACAAGGAAATCAACACCCAGTGGATCAACGTCGGCTTCAGCTACAATTTCAACCGCGATTGGGGCGTGATGGTGCGGATCCCCACGACCAACCGCACTTTGACGACCGACACCGGGGCGTACGCTGGGATAGCGTCCTACAATTCCAAGGACATCGGCGACATCGAGATCATGGGCATGTACACCGGCTTCTTCAAGGACATGTCGACCGGCCTCATGTTCGGCCTCAAGCTGCCGACCGGCACCTTCACCGCCCCCGGCCTCGATCGCGACAGCCAGATCGGGTCGGGCAGCACCGACTTGGAGCTCGGCGCCTTCCATCGCGGCATGCTGTCCGGCGATAATGCTTGGCAGTATTTTTCACAAATCATGTGGCGGCAGCCGTTCCTCTATCAGGCAGCGGCGGACCCGCAGGGCTTCTTCGACGGCAATCCCGGCGTCGTGCAAACCTACTATCCGGGACTACAAATCGACGGTGCGGCCGGTATCCTCTACAACAACCTGTATCACGTGCTCGGCTTCGACAAGATCACCCCGCTCGGTCAGGTCATCGTATCGCATCGCGATCACGATACCGGCACCGGCGCCGATCCCTACAACAGCGGCTTTGACCGGGTGATGCTCTCGCCCGGTATCGAGTTCACCAAGGTGGTCGACGAAGCCAACAACCGGGTGATCAAGGTCTATTTCGACATCGAGGTTCCGGTCTATTACCGGGCCAACGCCGCCAACAATGCCGGCACCGAGGGCCAGCTGGTCGCTCCCTACTTGATCAAACTGGTGTCGAGCTACAATTTCTGAGCGTCAACGGCCACGGAAGTCGCACAATGTCTGTCATTGCCACTACATCCGCGGCGTTGATGCGATTTGCCCTCGTAGCTTCGGCCGCCATCGTGGGACTCGCATCGGCATTGGGACCGGCGCGCGCCGCACCGGAGATTGGCGCGGCCGCGCCGGCGCTCGTCCTCACCGCTCTCGACGGCCAAACCTTCGATCTCGCCAAGCTTCGCGGCAAGGTCGTGCTGGTGAACTATTGGGCCACCTGGTGCGCGCCCTGCCGCAAGGAAATGCCGAGGCTCAACGCGTTCTACCGGCGTTATCACGACCACGGCCTGGAAATGATCGGCATCAGCATCGATTTTCCGCGCGACTTCGAAAAGGCGCGGAAAGCCGCCCAAGCGGTCGCCTATCCGACCGCCGTGTCGAAGGCCATCAGCGAAGATGGCTTTGGGACGCCGCAAGGCGTGCCGATCACCTGGGTCATCGATGCCGACGGCAAGATCCGCGACCGCTTCATCGAGGTGCGCGATGAATTGCTCAACGGGATTGTCGTTCCGCTGCTGCCGCATTGAACGACGGTGAAAGCCATGCCCGGCTTCGTTTTAATGAGGCCATTGGTGCGCGGCATTGCGGCCGCGGCGCTGACGGCCGGCTTGATCGCCGTAGCGCCTCCGGCTTGCGCCGGAGAGTGGATCGCAGACAAATCCGGCTGTCGGGTGTGGGATCCGAATCCGCAACTCGACGAATCGGTGACCTGGTCGGGTTCCTGTGCAAACAGCCGCGCGCAAGGCAGCGGGACCGTGCAATGGTCGAAGGGCGGCATGCCCATCGAGACCGACGAGGGCGAGTGGCGCGATGGCCGTCAGGCCGGCAAGGGTACGCAATCCTGGTCCACCGGACGCTACGAAGGGGAGCTTGCAGACGGTGAGCCGAACGGTGTCGGCGTATTGACGCTGCAAAAATTGCGCTATGAGGGTGAGTTTCGTAACGGGAAACCGAACGGAGCGGGGATGTTGACGGCCGGGAGCGAAACCTTGCGCGGCACCTGGAAGGACGGATGCCTGCAGGGTCAACGAAAGGCCTCGATCGGCATCCCTTTATCCGCCTGCCGCTGACGCGGGACGACGCGTGGACGGAAGTTGGCTGACACCAATCTCCGCCATTGAATGGAGAAAACGATGCGTGGACGACATCTGTTTTTAGCCTGCGGACTTCTTGCAGTCATCTCGATTTGCCATCCCGCGATTGCCCGCGCTCAGGATACAAAAGGAAAGAATTGCCGCATGGAGCAGCAATGTCATTGGGAAAATTTCAAGAAGATATGCACGTGGGTGAAGGTTTGCCGATAGCCGGCGGTGCCGGCGCGGATTGTGAGCTTTCCGCCGCAGTGACCTCATGCAACAGCGCGCAGTTTTTTCGCACGGCCGACGCCGAACCCGGCGCCGGCTTGGCATCGTTCCATCAGCCGGAGTCAATAAAAAATGGCAGAGTTATTTCTCGAGGATTTCGCCGTCGGGCAGGTTTTTGGCTCCACGCGGCCCGTCCGCGTCGAGAAGGACGAGATTATCGCCTTCGCCAAAAAATACGATCCGCAGTTCTTCCATCTCGATGAAGAGGCGGCGCGCAGTTCGATTTTTGGCGGCCTGGTGGCGAGCGGCTGGCTCACAGCTGCGCTGACGATGCGTCTCCTGACCGAGCGGGAAGCAAAGCCCGCGGGCGGCAGTATCGGTCTCGGCTTCGACGAGCTGCGCTGGCCGATTCCGGTCCATCCCGGCGACGAGCTGCGGATCGAAAGCGAAGTCCTCGCCGTACGCCCGTCCAAGTCGCGCCCCGACCGCGGGCTGATCAAGATGCGCACCCGCACGCTCAATCAGCACGACCAAGTGGTGCAAGACATCGTGCAAAACGCCATGGTGCCGCGACGGCAGCCGGCCGGCAACGCCAAGGCGGACGCGGCTCGCTCGACGCCCTAACGCCGGGCGGTATAGTATGACGTCGGCTGTTATCACGGCGCAGGCTTGCGTCGTTCGGTAACGTCGCGCTCGGCGGGGTGGTTGTGCGGATTCTGGTGGTCGGCGCTGGGGCGATCGGCGGATATTTCGGCGGCAGGCTGCTGGCGGCCGGCCGCGATGTTGTTTTCCTCGTGCGGCCAAAGCGCGCCGCTCAGCTGGCGCAGACTGGACTGGTGATCCGCAGCCGTTTCGGCGACGTCAACTGGCCGGCACCGCCCACCGTGACGGCCGATACGCTGCGCGATCCCTTCGACGCGGTCCTTCTCAGCTGCAAGGCCTACGACCTCGCCGCCGCCGCGGATTCCTTCGCGCCGGCCGTTGGAACACAAACCGCGATCCTGCCGTTGCTCAACGGCATGGCCCATATGGATTTCCTTGCGTCCCGTTTCGGCCGCGACCGCGTGCTCGGCGGACTGTGCGTGATCTCGGCGACGCTCGGCCCCGACGGCGACATCCGCCACCTCAACGACATCCATCGCATGGCCTTCGGCGAGCAGGATGGCGCCGCGTCGGCGCGCAGCGAGGCCATCGCGGCGGCACTGTCGGGCGCCGGCTTCGAATCGCGCCTGAGCAGCGCGATCCTGCAGGAGATGTGGGACAAGTGGGTGTTCATCGCCGCCGCCGCCGGCATTACCTGCTTGATGCGGGCGGCTTTCGGCGACATCGTCGCCGCCGGCGCGGTCAACCTGACGACCGCGCTTTTCGACGAGTGCTGCGCCATCGCGGCGGCGCAAGGTTTTCCGCCGGGCGAAGCGACCATCAAGTTCACTCGAAGCATGCTTACCGCGCCTCAATCCACCATTACCGCATCGATGCTCCGGGATATCGAGCGTGGCGGACCGATCGAGGCCGACCACATTGTCGGCGACCTGCTGCGCCGCAGCACGGCACAGCCGTCCCCGAACCGCTCGCTGCTGCGGATCGCCTATGCGCATTTGAAAGCTTACGAAGCGCGCCGCCAGCGCGAGCAAGTCGCTTCAAAGACCGCTGGCGCGACACCCGTGCCGGCGTGAGATCGGAGTAGGACAGCCACCAGGAGCACCACCATGGCCATTGCAGCGCTTTCCGGCTGGACCAGCGAACAAAAGCATGTGGTCGCGGCGAGTTTTTTGGGATGGACGCTCGACGCTTTCGATTTCTTCCTCATGGTGTTCGTGCTCACGGATATCGCGAAGGAATTCCATACCGACGTCACCCAGGTCACCGTCGCCATCTTGCTGACCTTGGCGATGCGCCCGGTCGGCGCCTTCCTGTTTGGACGCGCGGCCGACCGCTGGGGCCGCCGCCCTACCCTGATGGTCGACGTATTGTTCTACTCGGCCATTGAATTTGCCTCCGGCTTCGCTCCGAGCCTCACGGCGTTGCTTATATTGCGGGCGATCTACGGCATCGCCATGGGCGGCGAATGGGGCGTCGGCGCATCGCTGACCATGGAATCCATCCCGCCGCACGCCAGAGGCTTCGTCTCCGGCCTGCTGCAATCCGGCTATCCGGCCGGATATTTTCTCGCTTCGATCATCTACGGTGTGCTGTTCCAGTACGTCGGCTGGCGCGGCATGTTCATGATCGGCGTGCTCCCGGCACTGCTCGTCTTCTATATCCGGCGCAACGTTCCGGAATCGCCGACCTGGACCCCGACCACCGCCCGCAGCAACACCCTGGCGGTGCTGAAATCGCACTGGCGCCTCGGCATTTACGCGATCCTGTTGATGACCGCGTTCAATTTCTTCAGCCACGGCACCCAGGACCTTTACCCGACCTTCCTCCAGGTCCAGCACGGATTCGGGCCGCATGAGGTCGGCCTGATAGCGGTCATCTACAACATCGGCGCCATCATCGGCGGAATATCGTTCGGCGCCTTGTCCGAGCGTTTCGGCAGGCGGCGCATCATCATTATCGCTGCGGTGCTGTCGCTGATCGTGCTTCCGCTCTGGGCGTATGCGGCCAGCGCGGTATGGCTGGCGGTCGGCGCCTTTCTCATGCAAGTGACGGTGCAAGGCGCCTGGGGCGTGATCCCGGTGCATTTGAACGAATTGTCGCCCGACGAGGCGCGCGGCACCTTCCCGGGATTTGTCTATCAGCTCGGCAACCTGATTGCCTCGGTCAACGCCACGCTGCAAGCGGCCATCGCCGCGCATTATGGCGGCGACTATGCCTTCGCGCTTGCGGTCGTTGCCGGCACGGTCGCCGTCGCCATCATCATCCTCACGGCGCTTGGCAGCGAAGCAAAGGGCGTGGTGTTCGGCAATTCCCGGCCGCGCGAGGCCGGAACGGGCGGCGCGGCCGCACCGCTGGCCTCGTCGGGCTGATAGCCTCGGAGCAATGGCCGAACAGCGCGCGGTGAGCACAAATGCCGAGATTGATCGAGACCGCGCTGAGCGGCTATGAGCTGCTCAACGATCCGCTGCTGAACAAAGGCACGGCGTTCACCGATGCCGAGCGCGATGCGTTCGATCTGCACGGCCTGCTGCCACCCTACGTGACCACCCTCGATCTGCAGGTCGGACGCCGGCTTGCCGCCTTTCGCAGCCTCGGCACGGATCTGCAGAAGTACACCTTCCTTCGCGGCCTGCAGGACACCAATGAAACCTTGTTCTACGCGCTGCTGACTCGCAACATCGAAGAGCTGATGCCGATCGTCTATACGCCCACGGTCGGTCTCGGCTGTCAGCAATTCAGCCGCATCTTCCGCAAGCCGCGCGGCTTGTTCCTGAGCTTTCCGCTCAAGGACCGGGTGCGCCGCATCCTCGACAATCCGCGTTTCGACGGCGTCGAGGCTATTGTGGTGAGCGACGGCGAGCGCATCCTGGGCCTCGGCGATCAAGGCGCCGGCGGCATGGGCATCCCGATTGGCAAGCTCTCGCTCTACACTGCCTGCGCCGGCCTGCACCCGGCGACGACATTGCCGATTCTGCTCGACGTCGGCACCGACAACCAGGAGCTTCTGGCCGACCCGCTCTATATCGGCTGGCGGCACGAGCGCGTGCGCGGCGCGGCCTACGACGATTTCGTCGCGTCGTTCGTCGACGCCGTCCGCGTGCGATGGCCGCATGTGCTGCTGCACTGGGAGGATTTTGCCTTTCGCAACGCCAACCGGCTGCTGGCGCAATATCGCGAGCAGCTCTGCAGCTACAACGACGACATTCAGGGTACCGCCGCCATCGCCGTCGGCGCGATACTCAGCGCCATCAATGTCACCGGAGTGCAGCGGATCGATCAGCGTATCGCGGTGCTGGGAGCCGGCTCCGCCGGCACCGGCATCAGCGCGCTCTTGCTGCGCGCCATGATCGAAGCGGGCGTGCCCGAGACGGAGGCGCGCAGCCGCTTCTATCTCGTCGACCGCGAAGGCCTATTGGTCAAAGGCATGGCCGGCCTGCAGCCGTTTCAGGCGCCGTTTGCCCAAAGCCGCGACCGGCTCGCAGCCTGGAAGCTCACCTCCGCGGACCGCATCGGCCTCGCCGAGGTTGTCGCCAACGCGCATCCGACGGTCCTCATCGGCACATCCGGGCAGGCCCATGCTTTTTCCGAAAGCGTCGTGCGCGCCATGGCCGCGCATGTACCGCGGCCGGTGATCTTTCCGCTCTCCAATCCGACCGAGCGGAGCGAGGCGACGCCACACGAGTTGATCGCCTGGACCGAAGGCCGCGCGGTCATCGGCACCGGCAGCCCCTTCCCGCCGATTCCGCGCAACGGTCATTCATTTCGGATCGACCAAACCAATAACGCCTATGTCTATCCCGGCGTCGGCCTCGGGGCCATCGCGATGAAGGCACGCCGCATATCGGACGGCATGTTTCTCGCCGCGGCGCGCACGATCGCCGACCTGTCGCCGGCAAAACGCGATCCGCGCGCCAATCTCTTGCCGCCGCTCGGGGAGCTGCGAAAGCTGTCGTTCCAGGTGGCGATCGCGGTCGCCAAAGAGGCCGAAAGCGAGGGCCTCGCGCTTCCCGTTGCGGAGGGCAATCTTGTGGCAGCGGTCAAATCGAAGATGTGGGAGCCGCTTTATGCGACCTATCAGCGGCTGCGCAAGCCGTCGTGAACGCCCACGCTGATGCAGCAGAAAAGCCGCCTGCGATGCTCGCGCAGGCGGCCTTGTCTTCGATCCAAGACGTACGCCGGTGCACTTTGTCGGCGCCTTCAGTTCTTCGGGGCTGCCTGAGCGGCCGCCTGCGGGTTCGCCGCGAGATAGTCGCTATAGGTGAGGCCCGCGTAGTTCGACGGGGCTGGGACTGGTGTCGCGTTGGCGGCCTTGTCGCCGACCGTCGGCGCCCGCGTCGCATCGGCGGCCTTGCCATCGACCCGAGCACTGGCCGATTCTTTGGTGCAGAGATCCGCGAACACCACGAGACCATCCGGCGTGTAGTTCTTGGTCAGGCACGTGCAGGGGCCGGGAGCGGGTTCCACGACCGGCACTTCATCGACCACGTCGTCGATGATGATCCAGCGGCCGCCACGGAAGATCCAATGTCCGTGATGATGCAACCCGGTCCAATGGCCGGGGTGACCCGGGAAGTCGGGACGACCGGGGCGATCGGGGTTGAGGATCGATGTCAACTTACGGCCGCCCTTCGCGGAGAAATGGCTGCCGCCGACGCGGCCAATGCTGGAAGAATGGCCGAACCCACCGCCACCACCACCGAAGGAACGGGCGTCGGCGGCGCTAGAAGCAAGGCCGGCAGCGGCGATTGTCGCCGCGGTTGCGAGAGTAAGGATGACTTTGCGTGACATGGTCGTTCTCCGAGGTTTGAGTTCCGATACCCATTGGTCGCCGCTGCCGGAGAAAGGTTCAGGCGATTGTCAAAAATCGCCGCAAGCCAGGGACGACGTCGGAAAACTTGGCCGGGCCCTTAACGCTCTCCGCAATCACCGCTTGCCGGGCAGGCCGGCCGAAAGGGCCGCAAACACGTGATCGGGCGCCGTCGCTTGCCCAATTGCGCCCGAACGACGAAACTGGCGCAGCGCACCTGGCGGCCGGACAGGCCGTGCAAATTTTTCTCGAATCCGCTTGAACCTGCGCGCCGCCTGCGGCGACCTACTCATGAGCCGATAGCCTGCCGATGCAGACGACTTCGGACGAGGTTCTGATCGGACGGATCGCCAGCGCCGATCGGCTCGCGATGCAGGTGCTGTTCGCGCGCCACCATGTCCGCATCTACCGCTTTGTGCTGCGGATGGTGCGCAACGAAGCGACGGCGGAAGACTTGATCAGCGAGGTGTTTCTCGACGTCTGGCGGCAGGCGGAAAAGTTCGAGGGACGGTCGGCGGCTTCGACCTGGATGCTGAGTATCGCCCGCTTCAAAGCGCTGTCGGTGCTGCGGCGCCGGGGCGAGGAACAACTGGATGACGAGACAGCCGGCGCAATCGAGGACCACGCCGACGATCCGGAGGTCACGCTGGCGAAGAAGGACAAGGGTGCGGTGCTGCGGCAATGCCTGACCAAACTGTCGACCGAGCATCGCGAGATCATCGATCTCGTCTACTATCATGAGAAATCGGTGGAGGAAGTCGCGGGTATTGTCGGCATCCCGGAGGCGACCGTGAAGACCCGCATGTTTTATGCGCGCAAGAAATTATCGGAGCTCCTGAAGGAGCAAGGCATCGATCGAGGTTGGCCATGAACACGGCGAACAATGACGAACGCAGCGAGATCGAAGGCCTGCTGCCGTGGCATGCCGCGGGAACGCTCGGCCGTCGCGACACGCAGCGCGTGGAAGCCGCGCTCGCCAACGACCCCGAGCTTGCCCGGCGCTACGAGCTGGTGCGCGAGGAACTCGCGCAGACCATCCATCTCAACGAAACATTGGGCGCGCCGTCGCCGCGCGCCATGGCGGCGTTGTTCGCCAAGATCGAAGCCGAGCCGGCGCGGAATAAGGCGGCATCGATCAATCTCGGCGCGCGCATCCGGGCATTTTTCGCAAGTTTGTCGCCCCGCACGCTAGCCTGGTCGGCGAGCGCGGCGGCGCTTGCCATCCTGCTGCAAGCCGGACTGATCGCCGGCATCATGCTCAAGGAAAAGAACGCGGGCGGCTATGAGACCGCTTCGGCGCCGACGAATGTTGCCGGCGCCGGCGCCTATGCCCTGATCCGTTTCCAGCCGCAGGCCAGCGCCGCCGATATCACCAACTTCCTGGAAACCAACAAACTCAGCATTTCGGGCGGCCCATCCGCAGGCGGACTATACCGGGTGCGAATCGCGGCGACCAAGCTGCCGAAGGCGGATCTCGACCGTATCGTGAAGACGCTGCGGGAGGATAAGGTTGTCGGCTTCATCGGCATCACCGAGTGATCCAGCCGGAGAGTTTGCCATGCGCAGCAACGCAATGATGCCGCGGCCGATCCTCGGACTGATGCTCTGTGGCCTGCTGCTGACCGGGTCCTGTATCGGCGGGTCGAGCCCGGTGGCGGCGATGGGTGGTTTCGGGCGCATGGGCGGTTTTGGCGGACGTGCCGTGGGCTATGGCGGAGGACCGCGGCAGCACATGAGCGTGCCGCGTCGAGGCGCCGGCAAAGTTGTTGGCCGGCCTTCCGACGGGCAAAGAGGACACGGCGGCCACGACGGCGGCAGGGGCTCAAGACATTATCCGATCGCCGGCCCCGGCATCGGCGGCAATCCCGGCTCGGACGTACCTGAGCAGCAAAGCATCGGCGGCAGCGGAAACAACGGCCGCAGCGGGGTGCCGCCGCGCGGAGAGCGGCGCTTCGTTCCCGACGAAGTCATCACCGCCTTTGCGCCGAACGCAACGCCGCAATCGATCAATCAGATCGCGCGGCGGTACAATTTTACACGACTCGAGGCACAAAGCCTGCCGCTGATCGGCACCAGGTTCTACCGCTGGCGCATCGGGGGCCGCCGTTCGGTGGCGGACGTCGTGGGCGCGCTCGAGGATGAACGCATCGTCGCCAGCGCGCAGCCGAACTACATTTTCACGCTGCAAGACGCCACCACGATCTCTTCCGATACGCGTGGCGAGGCGGCCCAATACGTTTTGGGCAAACTGGAAATTGCGCAGGCGCATCAAGTGGCGAGCGGCAAAGCTGTTCTGATTGCCGTCATCGATTCGGAAATTGACGCGAAAAATTCGAATCTCGATGGGACGGTCGCAAAGGATTTCGACGCGCTGGGCGGCGAAGACAGACCGCATCAGCATGGAACCGCCATGGCGGGCGCTATCGCCGCGCATGGGAGGCTGTTGGGTATCGCGCCGGGCGCGCAGCTCTTGGCGGCGCGCGCCTTCGGCGATACTCCCGGCGAGGCCAAGGGCACCTCGTTTGCCGTCTACAAGGGCCTGCAGTGGGCGGCGGACAACGCTGCGCGCATCGTGAACATGAGCTTCGCCGGCCCCGCGGACCCTGCATTGCACCGAATGCTGGCTGCCGCCTACGAGAAAGACATGGTGCTGATAGCGGCGGCCGGGAACGCCGGGCCGAATTCCGGGCCGCTGTATCCGGCAGCGGATCCCAACGTTATTGCCGTAACCGCGACCGACAGCAACGATGGCTTGTTCAAAATGGCCAATCGCGGGCCGTACATCGCGGTTGCTGCGCCGGGGGTCGAGATTCTCGCGCTCGCGCCGGGCGAATCCTATCAGATCACCACAGGAACGTCGGTCGCTGCGGCGCATGTCAGCGGCATAGCGGCGCTATTGCTGGAGCGGCAACCTTCGCTCAAGCCCGCGGATGTTCGCAGGCTTATCATGACTTCAGCCAAGCCGCTGGGGTCGAGCGGCGGGCGTGCGGACGCGGGCGCCGGCCTGGTGAACGCATATCGAGCGGCGATGCTGCTGAGCGGCAAACCGCTTGGCAAAGACACCGACGAGCAGGCGAAGCAATAACCGAAAGCTGATCGCCCGCGGCGCGCGCGCGGCAGACATCCGGCGATCCGCATTCGCGAGCGAGGTTTATGCGGATGCGCGCTAATGCCCGGCCATATGGCGGCCGATTTCAGTCAAATCGGCTTCGCTGGCGCGCGCTTCGTAGACCAGGGCGCCGTTGAACATCACCACGACGCGGTCGGCGAGCTCCAGAAGCTCGTCGAGATCCTCGCTGACCAGCAGCACCGCCGCGCCGCGATTGCGCGCCGCCATGATCTCGGCATGGATCTGCGCGACCGCCGCAAAATCCAATCCGAAGCACGGATTGGCGGCGACCAGGATGTCGACTTCGCCGCCGAGTTCGCGCGCCAGCACGGTGCGCTGCACGTTGCCGCCGGAAAGCTCGCCGATCGGGGTATCGTCGGAACGGGTCTTGATCTTGTAGAGCCCGATCTTGCGTATCGCCCCTTCATGGAATTTCGCGCGATTGAGCCACCAGCCGCCATAGGCGAACGGCGACCGGTCGAACTCGCGGAAGGCGAGATTGTCGGCGACGCTCATGCGCGCGACGCAGGCGTTCTTCAGCGGCTCCTCGGGAAGGACCGACAGATGATTGTGGCGCATTTCCTCGCGGGTCGCATGATAACGCTCACCCTGCAGATAGATTTGGCCGCTCTCGGCCTCGCGCTGGCCGGCCAGGACTTCGATGAGCTGGCGCTGGCCGTTGCCGGAGACCCCGGCAACGCCGACGATCTCGCCGCCGCGGATCGACAATGACACGTCGCGCACCACCGGCTGGCCGCCGTCGTCGAGCGCGTGCAAGTTCTCGATGTCGAGCCGCGGCGCGCCGAACTCGCCGGTGCGCGGCGGCTGCACCGTCAGCTCCTCGGCGCCGATCATGGCGCGCGCCATGGTGTCGGGGTTCAAATCCTTGACATGCCCCTGCCCCGCCAATTTGCCGCGCCGCAGGATGGTCACCTCGTCGGCGAAGGCCATGACCTCGCGGAATTTGTGGGTGATCATCAGAATGGTGAGCACGCCCCGCGCCACCATATCGCGCAGCATGCCGAGCACCTCGTCGGCCTCGCCGGGGGTGAGCACCGACGTCGGCTCGTCGAGGATGAGAAAGCGGCGCTGCAGGTAGAGCTGCTTGAGGATCTCGCATTTCTGCCGCTCGCCGGCGGAGATCGCCGACACCTTGGCGTTCAGCGGGACGCGAAACGGCATGCGCGCGAGAAAGTCCTCCAACGCCTTGCGCTCGCGCGTCCAATCCACCACCGCCGGCACGTCGTCGCGCGCCAGCACGAAATTCTCCGCCACCGTCATCGCCGGCACCAGCGTGAAGTGCTGATAGACCATGCCGAGGCCGAGCGCATGCGCGGCGCGGGGATTGCCGATGATTTCCTGATGATCATTGACGATGAGTTCGCCGGCATCGGACTGGTAATAGCCCATGATGCATTTGACCAGCGTCGACTTGCCGGCGCCGTTCTCGCCGAGCAGCGCGTGGAACGTGCCGGTTTTCACCTTCAACGACACCTGATCGAGCGCGACGAACTCGCCGAAGCGCTTGGTCATGGTGATGGCTTCGATGCCGAAAGTCTTCGCTCCGGCCGGACTGATCACGAGATGACCTCGATGAATTTTGCCGAATCGGACACCGCGCCGAACACGCCGCCCTGCATCTTGATCATCTTCAGCGCGTGGTCGTGATTGCCTTTGTCGGTCGCCCCGCAGCAATCCTCCAGCAGCAGGCATTCGAACCCGCGGTCGTTGGCCTCGCGCATGGTCGTGTGCACGCACACGTCGGTGGTGATGCCGGTGAGCACGATGTTGTCGATGCCGCGCAGCCGCAGCAGCAGCTCGAGATCGGTAGCGCAGAACGAGCCCTTGCCCGGCTTGTCGATGATCGGCTCACCCTCGCGCGGCTTGAGCTCGGGGATGATTTCCCAGCCGGGCTCGCCGCGCACCAGAATGCGGCCGCAAGGTCCGGGATCGCCGATACCGGCGCCGATCTGCCGCGAGCGCCAGCGCTTGTTGGCCGGCAGGTCGGCGAGATCGGGGCGGTGGCCTTCGCGGGTATGAAAGACATGGAAGCCCTTAGCGCGCGCCGCCGCGAGCGTGCGCTTGATCGGCTCGATCGGCGCGCGGGTCAGGGAGAGGTCGTAGCCCATCTTGTCGACATAGCCGCCGACGCCGCAGAAGTCGGTCTGCATGTCGATGACGATCAGCATGGTGTTTTGCGGGCGAAGATCGCCGTTGTAGGGCCAAAGGTAGGGATCGGCGGCGACGTAACGTTCCGCCGTATCGCTCTGCTTGCGCGCCAATCCGGGCATGATTCACCTCGTAATCGACAGCTCGGCGGGCGCACCAATGAGCGTGCGCTTCGGTGAGCAGGTCGCGATCATGATCAGCAAGGTCAGAATATACGGCGCGGCGTTGAACAGATGATAGGCGTGCGTCACGCCGACCGACTGCAGCGCCGGCCCGAGCGCGGCGGCGCCGCCGAACAATAGCGACGCCCACAGGCACAGCATCGGGTTCCAGCGCGCAAATATGACCAGCGCCACCGCGGTGATGCCCTGGCCGCTCGACAGGCCCTCGTTCCAGCTGCCGGGATAGAACAACGAGAGGAACGAGCCGCCGATGCCGCCGAGGAAGCCGCCGAACATGGTCGCGCGCAGGCGAATGAGGTTGACCGAATAGCCCATGGCGCGCGCGGCGTCAGCGCTCTCGCCGGCCGTCCGGATGATCAGGCCCCAGCGTGTGGTCTTGAGCGCCCAGACCAGGATCGGCGCCAGCGCCACGCCGATGAGAAACAATACATTGACCCGCAATGCGGAGCGAAGCTGTGGAATGTCGCTCCACCAGCCGAGGTCGATCGAAGGCAGCCGCGGCGCGGTCGGTTCGATCAGCGGCTTGCCGAGATAAAACGCCAGCCCGACGCCGAACAGCATCAAAGCGATGCCGACGGCGATGTCGTTGACACGCGGCAGCCCGCAGATCGCGGCGTGCAAGGCGCCAAGTGCTGCGCCCGCCGCGCCGGCGGCGAGCACGCCGAGCCACGGCGAGCCGGTCAGGTAGGATACGCCGTAGCCGCTCATCGCACCCATGACCAGCGTGCCCTCGAGGCCGAGATTGATGCGGCCGCTGCGCTCGGTGATGCACTCGCCGAGACTGACGAAGAGAAACGGCGTCGAGACGCGGATGGCGCCGCCCAGCACTGCGAGCGGCACGGTCCAATATCCGATCGCTCCCGGGTCGGCCACGGTCAGGCTGCCTTTCGTTTCAAAAAGCCTATGCGGCCGTAAAGCGAGTCGCTGGCGAGCACCATGACGAAGATCATGCCTTGCAACACCAGGACGGAAGCGTCCGGCAGGCCGAGCCGGCGCTGCAGCAAACCGCCGCTGGCGCCGATGCCGCCGAGCAGGATGGCGACCGGGATGACGGCCAGCGGGTTTTGCCGGGCCAGGAACGCCACCAGGATCCCGGCGAAGCCGTAACCCGCCGCCAGATTGGCGTTGGTGCGTCCCTGCACGGCGGCGACTTCCATCATGCCGGCAAGCCCGGCGGCGGCGCCGGCCAGAAAGCAGATGATGAGAATGAGCTTGCCGACGCTTAAGCCCACCACCTTGGCGGCGCGGATATTGCCGCCGGCGACCCGCGCGGCAAAGCCGAACACCGTGTGATAGATCAGGATGTAGGACAGGATTGCGGCGATGATGCCGAACACGAAGCCCCAGTGCACGTCGGTGCCCGGGATACTGCCGATCATATTTGCGGCGCCGATTTCAGGTGTCGACGGCTTATTGAGGCTGGTCGGGTCGCGCATCGGACCCTCGACCAGAAAATTGAGAATTGCGAGCGCGATATAGACGAGCAACAGGCTCGAAATCGTTTCATTGACCCCGCGATACTGGCGCAACGCACCAGCCAGCATGATCCACAAGCCCCCGCCGATCATGCCGGCGCAGGCCATGGCCACGTCGACGAACAGCGGCGGCGCGGCTTGCAGCGCCAACGCCGCGCTCGTGGCGCAAAGCGCGCCGATCAGCAGCGCCCCCTCGCCGCCGATGATCACCATGCCGAGTTGCGCCGGAAGCGCGGTGCACAGCGCAGTGAGGATAAGCGGAGCAGCGCGCGTCAGCGTGTTCTGCCAGGAGAACCAAGTGCCGAACGCGCCTTGATACATGTAGAAATAAAGGTCGAGCGGATTCTTCCCGAACAGCGCGACGAATATGCCGAACAGCACGAGCGAAGCCAAAAGGGCGAGCGCGGGGATGACGATATATTCCGCCGCGCCGCCGATGTTGCGGCCGAAAGGCGGTAGGCGAAGAAGCTCGCCTACCCCGGATTTGGCAACAGGTGCGCCGACATCGGCTTTCACGAAGTCGCTCCGATGACGCCGTCGACCAGATAGCTCATCTTTTCCAGCTCGGGATCGGTCTGGCCGCGGGAGACGCCGGCAGCGATGACCGTGGTGCCCTTGTTGTCGACGATCGGGCCTTTGAAGATGACATAGGTGCCCGCCGCCAAGCCCGCCTTGACCTCGTCGGCCTGCTTGCGCGCGGCTTCCGGGACCATGGCGCCATAGGGCGAGACTTTGACGATCTCTTCCTTGAGGCCGCCGCGATAGAAGTTCGGAATGGTCTCGCCCGCGGTGAACATCTTGACGAAGCGCGGATAGAGCACCTCCCAGTTCCATTCCGCGCCGGTCAGGTAGGCTTTCGGCGCCAGCACCGATTGATTGACGTGATAGCCGCACACCATGGCGCCACGCCGCGCGGCGTTCTCGACCACGGTTTTTGGACCGTCGACGTGACAAGTGACGACGTCGACGCCCTGATCGATCAGGCTATTGGTGGCTTCCGCCTCCTTCACCGGCATCGACCAGTCGCCGGTGAAGATCACTTGCGTGGTGACCTTCGGATTGGCGAGCCTGGCGCCCATCGTGAACGCATTGATGTTGCGCAGGACTTGCGGAATCGGCTTGGCGGCGACGAAGCCGAGCTTGCCGGATTTGGTCATATGGCCGGCCACGACTCCGCTGACGTGCTGGGCCTCGTCGATGTAGCCGAAATAGCTGCCGGCGTTTTTCGGATCCTTGTCCGTCCACAAGCCGCCGCAGTGCTCGAAGCGCAGCTTCGGGAACTTCAGCGCCATCTTGATCATGTGCGGGTTGTAGTAACCGAACGAGGTCGGGAACAGCAGCGTCGCGCCGTCGAGATTGATCATCGACTCCATGGTCTTTTCGACGGCCTCGGTCTCCGGCACCTTCTCTTCCTCGACGACCTTGATGCCGGGCATCTTCTTGAGCGCGGCGGCGCCGGCGGCGTGGGCTTGGTTGTAGCCATAGTCGTCGCGCGACCCGACATAGATGAAGCCGATGGTCGCGTCCTTGGCGAAAGCCCGGCTCAGCGGCAGAGCCGTGCCGAGGGTCAAAGCCGCCGTCCCTTGCAGGACACGGCGACGGGAAATGTTGTCGAGGTTCATTGCATGCTCCCTGTATGCACGCGGGCGCTGGTGGCGCCGCTGGTTGCCGGCCATCAGGACGATGGGCGATCTTCGGTTGGCGGTAAGCGCAATCGCAAGGCCCATGCCAGCGACAGAACCTCCATGGTCCGTCCATATCGCTTTGAAATCGCCTGTGGATTTCCGATAAGGCGCGCGGGGGACGAAGCCCCGTATATAAACCTCGCGGGCGACTGATTAAAAATTAGGCAGACTCATAACGATTCTATGCACGGCCGAATGGCCGCACGGCAGCGCCCGCGGATGGCTAGGCGACGCGGACCTGAGCGAGAAAGCGTTCGACTTCGGCGCGTAGCCGATCCGATCGCGCCGCAAATCCGAGGCCGGCGTGCAGCACGGCGTCGGCAAGCTCGCCAGCCTTGGTCGCGGCATCGGAGACATGAACAACGCTTGCCGAAACCTCGCGGGTCCTTTCCGCAGCGGCGTTGGCGCTGCGGGCAATCTCTTTGCTCACGGCGTCCTGCTGCTGCACCGCAACGGAAATGTCGGTGGCATTGTCATTAAGCTGGGTGATCGTTCCAGCGATCGTCTTCATCGCTTCGACGACCCGCGATGTCGTCAGCTCGATTGATGAAATTTGCTGGGTAATGTCACCGGTCGCTTTCTCGGTCTGCGCCGCGAGGCTCTTGACCTCCTGCGCCACCACGGCGAAGCCGCGGCCGGCGTCGCCGGCGCGCGCCGCCTCGATCGTCGCATTGAGCGCGAGAAGATTGGTTTGCGCGGCCACGTCGCGGATCAGATGGCTGACGGTATTGATCTGGTTGACCGATGCCACCAGTTGTTCCACGGCGCTGATGACCGCCTTGGCTTCGCCGGTGGCTTGCCGCGCAATCTCCGCCGAGGCGCGCGCCTGGGTCGAAATCTGCTCGACCGATTGCGCTATTTCCTCCGCCGCCATGGCGACATTGCCGACATTCGCCGTCGCTTCCTCGGAAGCGGTGGCGGTGGCAACGGCCTGTGTCTTATTGTTGCTGGCTGCGTCCGCCATGACGTGCGCACATTCGTCCATTGATTTTGAGGCGCCGTCGAGGGCCTGGACGATATCGTTGACCGCCCGTTCGAAATTCTGCGTCGCCGCTTCGACCTGCTTCCTGCGGACGTCCGATTCCTCCGCCCGATCCGCCTCGCGCTGGCGGGCAAGCCGCACGTCCTCGATGGCTTGCCGGAATACCAGAAGCGCTCTTGCCATACCGGCGATCTCGTCGTCGCCCTCGACGGGAACCGGCACATTCGACTCGCCGTCGGCGATACGGCGCATCGCGCCACTCAACAGCGTCAAGCGCCCGACAATGCTGCGCCCGACATAGAGCCAGGCAATCAAGCCGGCAGCGGCCAGCGCCGCGATGCTGAGCACGATGAGCAGGATGCGACCGACCTGAATTTGCGAAAATGCGCGCTCCGATAGTGTCTGGGCAAAACTACCTTGCCGTTCGATCAAGCTCTCCACCGCCCGCCTCAGCCTTGCCGCCTCGGCGAGGGCCGCTGCAAATACCTGCTGCGCATCCCGCTCGCGATTGAGCTCGTTCACACGCTGCGCGATAATTCCGTCGGCATTCGCCATGACAGCGAGACGGTGATAGAGGTCCATTATCTTGTTTCGCTGATCGGAATCGGGCAGCTCCCGCAAGTTGGCTTCGATATTGCGTTCGGCCGAAGCGATGAGATCGCGGATCGGCGGCAAACTGGCGACGTCCGTGACCATCGACGACTCGATCAACAGGCCGGCCAGGAGATTGGCCCCCGACTGAATTTCCAGCAGCCGCCGCAGCACCTCGATTGATTGGTTGGTCGTTACGTTGCCTTCCTCGATGCGGCCTTTGGTCATGAGATCGAAATTTGCATCGTCGATGGCGGGCGTGATCGCTTCCAGGAGATTTTCATGGTCTTTTCTGACCGCGAGCGCCAGAACGCGGCGTTGCGCGGAGATTTTGATGCGTTCCGTGACCGCTTGATTGAGCGCCGCCAGCCGCTCGACCATGGCAGCGCGCGCGACTTCGATCTCGTCGCTTTGGCTGGCGTCGAGACTGCGCAGACGCTCGATCCTGGCGCTCAACATCTGCGCTTGCCCGGCGATATTGCGCGCGGTTTCATTTCTATGGACTTCATCCTCGGCCGTCATCAGGCGCGGCGCGGAGGCGACCAGGATGCTCGCCTCCTCGGCGAGCCGCAGCGACTCCGTGGTCGCCGGCATACTGCGCGATACGATTTCCGCCAGCGTCGTGCCGATATTGGCGGAGGTATAGAGCGCGAACAGCGAGCCGACGACGGTCATGCTTGCGGCAAAGCCGAAGGCCAGAAAGAGGCGGGAACGAATCGTGCTGACCCAGGAAAGCATGTCGTTGCCCCTCAACCGCCGTTAAGGCTCCATTCGAATGTGCGGGCCGCCACCCGCGGCCCGCAGCCCGGATCTGAGAAAAATTGGTCCGGTCACTGGCCTTCCGCCTTGACCAGTCGCGTGACCGGCCGGAAAGTTCCATCGGCTTGCAGGATCGTAAAGAAGACCCGATCCGACCCTTGGTTCTTCGTCGGCCCATAGCTGAGCGTCACCCCGCCAAAATCGAAAGGCGCCTCGGCAATGGCGTTGAGCAGTGCCTCCCGCGTCGGCTCACCCTTGACACGCCTGAGCGCCTCAACCACCAAGCGGCCGGCCAGATATCCCTCCAGTGAGACGAAGCCCGGCTTGGCATTGCTATCCACCGCGGCAAGAGCGGCTTGATACGATTTCACGACCGGCAATGTCGCATCCCATGGAAACGGAACCACTTGCGTGACGATCACGCCGGCGCCCTGGTCGCCCAGCTCTTGCGCCAGCGAATCCGGTCCGACGAAGGAGATGGCGACGAAAACCGCCTGCATCTTTACCAGGTGCGCGAGTTTGATGAACTCGGCGACCGGCTTATACGGTGCGACCGTCACCACGGCTTCCGGTCGCGCTTTCATGATGTCGAGCAACGCCGACTTCACCGCCGTCGTATTGCGCTTGAACGTGCCTTCGGCGACGAGCGACATATTCCGCCTCGCCATCGCTCGGTGCACGCCTTCGAGCCCGGCAACGCCAAAGGCGTCGTCCTGGTAGAGGATCGCTATTTTCGATATCGCCAAATCCTTGACCAGGTGATCAATCCACGCTTCGGTCTCCTGATAATAGGAGCTGCGAATGTTGACGACGTATCGGTTGTAGGGATTGCGCAGGAACTCGGCGCCGGTGAACGGACCAATGAACGGCACTTTCGCCGCCGTCGCGATCGGTTGACCGGCCTTCGACGTGGGTGTTCCCACCGCGCCGACCAGCGCGAAGACCTTATCCTCATCAATCAGTCTCTTGGTTGCCTCGATGGTCTTCTCCGGCTCATAGCCGTCATCCAACGACTTCAATTCAAGGGTGCGGCCGGAGATCCCACCGCCGCGATTGGCGGCTTCGAAGGCTGCCAAAATTCCCTGGCGCATGCCCTGCCCCAGGGCCTGCGCCGGACCCTGCAGCGCCGCAACCTGGCCAAAGACGATCTTGCCGTCGCTGACCCCGTCCTCGGCGAACGCCGTTCCGCCGACAATGCAGATGGCAAGAACGAGCGCTACTCCAAGTTGATTGCTGTTCATCGGCTTTTCCTTTGAGCACACAATCACGCGTTGTCTGGACACCGTCATTTCGTGCAGAATTAACACGTATGTTTGGAGCATTTATGGTTAATGGATTATTAAGGAGCGCTCCCGGAGCACCCCACCTTTTAGAGACTTCGGGCGGATCAAATTCACAGGGTGGGCTGGGACGGCGCCGCAAGTAGCGATCGGCCTCGACGTGAGGATCCCGGGCAAGGCTACGCGTTCGGCGCCGCCGCCTCTCGCGAAAGTCGCGCAAGCAGTGGTCGCCACCCGCTGCACCAACCGATTGCAGCAATCAAAGCAGCGCGGTCCCGATCGCTCGCTTTCGGACCTCCGGCCGAAAACGACCTTTGGTAGCGCGCCACGCGATCGGACAAGTCCTCCAGCATGGCCTTTTGCGCCACCAAATCGACGGGTGTCCGTGCTTTCATTGCTGCGAGCAAGTGTTGACGGCAACGCTTTGGGGCCATCCTGCCGCGCTCCCGACCTGAGCAGTCCGGACAGAGCGAGCTGCGCCATATGGGCTGCAATTCGCCGGCAAAATCCTGCAGTCGGCTGCCATCGCGTCCTTGATCCAACCGCGCCTGCGGGCAGGCGCCGGCGGATGCATTCTTCACGTCCAGCGCGCAAAGAAAGCAGGGACCGACAGCCGCAAGCCGACGCATCAAAGAATGCAATCCGATACGTTCAGGCGCGATCGCGCGAAGAGATTTCTCAATCAGTTCACTGTAAAGAATCGTCGGACCCAACAGATATTGGTCCCGGAACGACATTTCGACACTGATGTGAATCCAGGCGTGGCGTTCGCAGAAGCCATAACCGCGCAACAACGTGCCCCGGGTCTGCGGAACCATGATACTGCCCTGAATGAACGACCAAAGAAAATTGATCTCGCCATCGGTCACGGCTGACAGTTCAGGTCCGCTTGCGCCGAAAAGCGCGGGCTGGCTGGAAATTCGCCGCGTGGCGGACATCATCAGCCTTTCGGCGAGTCAGGGGCGACTCCATGCCCCACGGATACATATTAGATATGGCATAATCGAAATCTGCCGCAAGTGGCGTAGGTTCCGGTCATCTCATGAGCGCCAAACAGCCGAGCAACGTCGAACAGGCGATCGCCAGGCTCAAGTCATTTCACGACGGCGACCTCGGCGTCGTCGACGTGATCGCCTGCGGTCGGCAAGCCATCCCCGCGCTGCGCACGATGCTGTTTGCACGGGAGCGCAGCGGCCTCTATCAGGCGCGCTGCCGCGCGGTCGCGGCGCTGGCTGCGCTTGGCGCCCATGACGTGTTGATCGAGTTCCTGGAGGCCGAGCGCGTGATTGCCGATCCGGTCGAGCAATTGGGCGAAGATGCGGTGATCAATGCCGCGGCTCAGGCGCTGGCAGTCGTGCGCGCCCGCCGCGTCTTCGAGCTGCTGCTGCGGCTTGCGCAGCGCCCGGCGCTGACCGGCGTGATCGGAGCTCTGGGCGCATTCCGGAAGGCCGAGGCAATGCCGGCGCTCATCGATGCGCTGGAAGATGACGCAAGCCGCACCACCGCCGAAGCTGCACTGAGAAAACTGGGGCGCCCGGCGCGCGCAGCCCTGCTGAACGCCGCGATCCGGCCCGCGCCGTCACGCGAGCGGGAAAGCCAATCGAGCATGCGGCGGCGCCGGAGCGCGCTCGGCCTCCTGGCCGAGATGGAAATTGCGCGCAATGCGTGGCCCGCCCTGGGTCGGCTTGTGCACGACGATGATGCAAAGATCGCAACGCTGGCTTGCGCGATTCTTCTGAAATGCGGTCCGGCGGCGGCTCGGGCCGACGCCGTCCGCCGTCTGATCGAGTTGCTGGCGAACGAAGATTGGCTGCTGCGAGGCGAGATCGAGCACAGTCTGGTCGCCCATCTCGACAGCGCGCGGAACGTGATCGCCGCATATCTGCGCGATAGCCCATCAACCGGGAAAGACGCCGCAAACGTGAGGCGGACCGAGGCCGTCCTGCGCCGCGTATTGGCAAGCACGAAATCGACGTCGGCAAAGCAATCGGGAAGACTTTGATCGCAGGCCTTGGCCGTGGACGCTAGCATTTCTCTGCAGGCTTGATCTCTTCGCCGAGAGCGGTCAGTGAAGCCGCGGCGCTAGTGAGCCGATCGAGCTCCGCCTTGACCGCGAAGGATCGATCACGCCGCCGCGCGACAGCGTCCTCAATCACGTCGCGGGTGGCCTTGATGGTCTCGTCAAGCCGTTCCTCGAAACGCGCCGTCGCCTTGCGAAAGGTCTCGTCGAGACCGCGCAGGATCGCCCAACGAAGATTCTCGGCATTGCGCACGATGAGCTCGTCCGCCTGCCGGATGATGCGCGCCCGCAGCCGCGCCCGGCGCAGCCTTACCGGAAGCAGCGGATCGATCAGCCGGCTCGGGTCGGGAATCAAGGTTGCGCTCGTGCTTTCGGTCACCCAATACGGATCCTCCCCGAGGGCAAAGGACTCGGGCTCGGAGACCGGCCCTAGCGGCACGTCGAAGATCTGCGCCGCCGTCCGCTGCACGCCGTCGACAAGCGCGTCGACGCGATTCTGGCAGGCGAGAAGGGCGGCGGCGGCCTGGGCGGCGAACGCGGCCACCAACGGTGCGCGGGCGGCCTCGAATTCATCCTGCATGGCCGCGGACAGCGCACGCCGCGTCGTCTCGTCCCAGGCTGTCGAAACAGCGCCCATGAGGCTTGCGTCGACGACGCGGACGATCCGCGCTGCCACTTCCCGGCGCAACTCGCCGATGCGAGACTCCAAAGCTTGGCGCAGACGCCGATGCTCGCCGCCGAGGAGATCGCCGGTGATGCGCCGCTGCTCCTCGATGCAACGCAGCGCATCCCGAAAGGCGTCCGATTTCGCCCTGAGTTCGTCGATTGGCATGTTCAAGGCACGCATGCGCAGCTCGAGTTCAGCCGACGCCTGCGACAGGATATCCGCGGCTTTACTGCGCACCGCATCTTTGAGCCAGCGGATTTTTTCGTCTGCAAGCTCACGCACCAGATGAGTCTCGAGCGCGGCGATGCCGCTCGCCTGCAGCGCTCCGCCGTTGCCGCTCTGCTTTGCGGCCAATCCATCGCGTGCCGAGATGCAGAAGACTTGCTCATCGGCGCCGATGAGAGACTTTTCCGCCAGGACTTTTCGCAGGAACTCGACGACGCTGCGCTGTTCGTCGGGCCGCAGATAATCCGCTTTGTTGAGGATGAAGAAGACCCGCGCGGTCTTCGATTTCAGGGAGCGCAAGTATTCAAGCTCGACTTCGGTGATCGGCGGATCGGCCGAGACGACGAAGAACGCGGCGTCGCATTCAGGCATGACCCGCCAGGCCGCCTCGGTATTGTGCCGCAGCGTGGAGCCGACGCCGGGTGTGTCGATGATCACGGTGCCGTCGGCAAGGATATCGGCGGGATAGTAGAGCTCGACCCGCTCGACGCCGAGTCTATTTTCCGGATTGGCCTCCTCGGCGACGAAACGGAATAGAACGTCGCGGATCTCGTCCGCCGCATGAACGGCAAACTCCCTGCTCGGCGCGTTGTCCTTGAAGCGGACGATGACGAGCGGCTCGCGACGCCAGGCAATAAACGTGGCCATGGCGGTCAGCGGAATCACCCCGGTGGGGAGCGCGGCCACGCCGAGGAGCGCGTTGATGACCGTGCTCTTGCCGCGCTTGAACTGGCCGAGAACGGCAATTTGCAAGTGTTCGTGCTCGAGGCGGCGACGCAGCAGGCGCAGCCGAGCGACAAGCGGCGATTCACTCCCAACCCCGGATCCGAGCGCCGGCTCGATGCGGCCGAGCAGAGCGGCGAGCGCCAGCGACCGCCCCACCTCATTCGAACGCGACGCCATTCGCTCCGGCATGCTTATGGGCAGGGCTTCGCTCACACCCGGTCACCATCCTTGAAAGCTTCGAGCTCGTCGTTATTGCTTGTCTTATCGCCCGAATCCCGCTCGACGAATGATTCGCGTCCGATCTTGGCCTCCTGCACCCGCAGCCATGACAGGATGTCGGCACGCTGGCCGCTGACCGGGCGTGCCCAGCGCAGGTTCTTCAGCGCCTTGCTCTCTTCCCCCGCCCACCAATATTCCTTGGTCACCATGAGCGACCAGCCGCGCCGGCCCGGATGCCGCAACGTGAAAATCTCGATCGCCAGGCCGTGCTTCGGCCCCATGACACTGTGCCGCTCGCGTTCGAAATCGACGCCATCATGCGTCCAATGCGAGCGTTTCAGGCCCGGATTGGTCAGGCTCAGCAACAGGTCGAACAGCCGAAAGAAGGATGGACGGGCAAAGCTCTTCATGACGTGCGCCATCGCATTAGTGGCGCAGCGCGTTTGAAGTACCGGAGAAGAAAAATCGCGGAAACCATATCATGCTCCCGCCGCACAGGATCGCGCGGCAGGAGTCATCAGCCCACCGATTGACCGGCGAATGGGCGCTCGAAGGGGGACTCCATCCCCGTCGTCTGCGACTCAAATATAATTGGTGTCGCAGTCCGCGGCAAGCAAGCGGAGCCCTGAAGCTCCGGATTGACGGCTTCGACGCCGGCACTATAGTGATCTTCGATTGGCGATGGAGTTCGCCGAAAACGCCCCGGCGGGCTGATGACTCCTACCGAGCTGGCCGCTCTGGTGGGATTTTTCATGACCTCGCTCGCATTCTACAGCATCCTGTTCGAGACCCCCGACGATCGCATCGGCGACGATACGCTTGAGGCGCCCGCCTTCTTTGTCGACCTGAACTGCGATCAAATCGTCGCCGCCATCACCGCCGGTAAAGATGAATACAATCTAAAGCCCTTCTTTCACGCCTGTCTCCATCGCGTCGACGCCATCAAATATCGTCACGAGGTGATGCAAGACCTGGAAAACCCCTCCCTTCATGGATGCGTAAACGGCTTCGCCCACAACATGCGCGAAATGCGCGAGCATCTCGGGCGCATGCAAAAAGCGCATTATAAGGAGCAGAAGCAAGCGTGGTTTCTCGACGCGGCCGCGATCTATTGTCAAGCCGTCATTTTGTTTGTCGCCGACCTCGCCGGCGCAGAACTGAAATCGCGCGGTTTTCTCCGCCTCCGCGACTATCTGACGAGTTACGCGGATTCCGATCGCTTCGCGTCCCTCCTCTCGGAGACGAAGACGCTCAAGGCCGATTTGGCCGCCCTGGAATACTGCGTGCTCACCAAAGGGGCGAGCTTCACGGTTCGCAGATACGACGGCGAAACCGATTACAGCGCTGACGTTGAGGAAACGTTCGAGAAATTCAAGCAGGGCGCCGTCAAAGACTACAGAGTCAAGTTCTCCACAAGCGAGGAGATGAACCATATCGAGGCCAAGATACTGGAGTTCGTCACCAAATTGCATCCCGAGGTATTTGCGGCGCTGGATGATTATTGCGCCACGAACCGCAATTTTATCGACCGTACGTTAGCGGTTTTCGACCGCGAAGTTCAATTCTACATCGCGTACCTGCAACACATCGCGTCCCTGACGCGCGCTCGGCTGCAGTTCTGCTATCCTCGCATTTCGGACCAGACTACGGAAGTCCATAACCATGACGGATTCGACATCGCGCTCGCCCACAAGCTTGTTGCCGAGGGCTCGTCGGTCGTGTGCAACGACTTTTACCTCCGGGGCAGGGAACGGATACTGGTCATATCCGGTCCGAACCAGGGCGGCAAAACCACGTTTGCCCGCGCCTTCGGGCAATTGCATTACCTGGCGAGCATAGGATGTCCGGTACCGGGCAGCGACGCACAACTCTTGCTGTTCGATCGGCTTTTCACCCATTTCGAGAAGGAGGAGAAGGTCGAGAATCTTCGCGGCAAGCTGGAAGATGATCTCATCAGAGTTCACAAAATTCTCAGTCAGGCGACACCGCAGTCGATTGTCATCATGAATGAGGTTTTCACGTCGACCACGATCCAGGACGAGACCTTCTTGAGCAAGAAAGTGATGGAGCGAATAGTACAACTCGGTTCGCTGTGCGTTTGGGTGACGTTCGTCGACGAATTGGCGTCGTTCGGTCCGCAAACCGTATCAATGGTCAGCACGGTCGTGCCGGACAATCCCGCGTTGCGGACGTTCAAGGTCGTGCGGCGGCCCGCCGACGGTCTCGCCTACGCATTGGCGATCGCGCAAAAGCACCGCCTGACCTATGACTCGATCAGGGAGCGGATCAAGTCATGAAAGCGTTCCTGATGTACAGAAATCGCGACCTTGACCCGCAGCAGCTCCTGATCCGCAGAGAAAAGGATTCGCGTCACAGCAGGGGCGCGGAGCAAGGGTTAAGTCTGCAGCAGGTGTTGCCGTGGAATGCAGCGGCGCTGCGACAAGACCTCGGATTGGACGTTCTGTTCAAGGCGATGTCGCTGGGCGACAATTTCTTGTTTGAGGCGGCGCAGGTCGCGGTGTTGTCCAGCCTGACCGATCTGGAGGTCATACGCTATCGTCAGCATATTCTTGCCGACAGTTTGAAAAACGCGGCGATCGTGCAAGAGATATATCAGATCGCAATGGAGGCGATAGAGGGCGAGCGGAAGAACTATTGGAGCTTCTCCATCCGTTATCCCGCCGGCATACTCCACAGAGCCGTGGAGGTGCTGCAAATGTTCGTCGGCATGCTGAAGCGGCTCAGGAATGTCGCCGAGCAACATGCGGATGGGTTCGACTCCGAGGGATTTTCCAGGCTTTTCGCGATGCTGAGGACGGAACTCAGCGATGAGTATTTCGTCGCAATCGAGCAGCATCTAAGCCGGCTCAAATTCCGTCACGGCGTCTTGATCAGCGCGCAATTGGGACAAGGCAACAAAGGCAAAGGCTATACACTGCGCAAGCCCCGCGAGGACGCGCGGAGTTGGCTGGCGCGGCTGCTCGCACAAAAGTCGCCGTCCTACACGTTTCAGCTGCATCCACGCGATGAGGCTGGAGCACGGGCGTTGTCGGAATTGAACGACCGCGGCGTCAACCTCGTCGCCAATGCGTTGGCGCAGTCCACCGAACACATCCTCAGCTTTTTCCAGATGCTGCGGACGGAATTGGCGTTCTACGTCGGTTGCTTGAACTTGTATGGTCAGCTTGCCCAGATGAGAGAGCCGATTTGCTTCCCGCTTCCGGCGCCGGCCGGGCAACGGAAATTGTCGTTCTCCGGCTTGTGCGACGCGGCGCTGGCCTTGAGCATGAAGCGAAAGGTGGTCGGCAACGACCTCCATGCCGACGGCAATGACCTGGTCATAATCACAGGCGCGAACACCGGGGGCAAATCGACCTTTTTGCGTGGCGTTGGCCTTGCCCAGCTCATGATGCAGGCGGGCATGTTCGTGGCCGCCGAGACCTTCTCATCCGAAGTCTGTGACGGCCTGTGCACGCACTACAAACGCGAAGAAGACACCACGATGGAGAGCGGAAAGTGGGATGAAGAACTCGGCAGAATGAGCGAGATCGTCGGCCGGATCAAATCCAATTCGATGCTGCTGTTCAACGAATCGTTCGCCTCGACCAACGAACGGGAAGGGTCGGAAATTGCCGGCCAGATTGTCGGCGCACTGTTGGACAGGCGTGTGAAGGTGTTCTTCGTCACCCATTTGTACCGTTTCGCGCAATCCATTTTTGTCCGAAGGCCGGGGCGGGCAAGCTTCCTGCGGGCTGAGAGACGGCCCGATGGCACGCGACCCTTCAAATTGATAAGCGGCGAGCCGTTGCAAACCAGCTATGGAGAGGATTTGTACAAAGCGGTCTTTGCCACGACGCAGCAAAGAGAGTCCAGCGGCCTGTCTGGGAGCCGTGGACCGCAGACAAGGTCGGCGCCAGCCGTACGCAACGCCGCCACTCGTAGCGAGGAGACGGCAGACTAGGTGGACAGCAAACTAACTAAGTTCGTGTGATGTATTGACGGTACGAGCTTGACACGCGGATGCAGTTATCCTTATTCATAGCGGAGATCCAGCAAGGCGATGGGGTCCGCTGCTTCCGCCCGACCGGCTGATGACTCCTACGGCAATCCGTCCGATTTGACGATCGGATGGAACGTAGGAGCGAGTCTGCAGGGTAGGAGATGCGGTGTTGATCGTTGCCGTTATTGCCTCCGGCAAACATATTGACCGGCGCGACTCTGACGTCGCGGGATATCGTTCGGTTACCGAACGGCCTGTAAGGCATGCTCGGAGCTTAGACCGATGATCGAGCGGATTGTTTACAACATCATCCAAGTGGTCGTCGTCGTGGCTTTTGCGCCGCTGCTGGAGGGCATTACCAGCCGGCTGAAGGAAATTCTTCAGTCGAAGCGTGGACCGAACATCTTTCAACCCTACCGGGATATTTGGAAGCTTCTGCACAAGGATGAACTCGTATCCGAGCATAGCTCGTGGATTTTTCGCGCCGCGCCCTACGTGGCCTTTGCCGCGCCGGTGTTCGTCGCTCTCCTGATTCCGGTATTGACACGCTACCCGTTGTTCTTCGCGTTCATGGGCGACATGCTCGGCGGCGGCTTCGTTCTCGCGCTTGGCGGTTTTTTCACCAGTCTTGCCGCGGTCGACACTGCCAATCCATATGGACCGATGGGCGCGAGTAGGACTCGCATGGTCGGATTCCTCGCCGAGCCGGTCTTCATCGTGGTGTTCCTTACCGTCTCGTTCGTAGCCGGCTCGACCATTCCCTACATAGTTCAGACGCGCTGGGTCACGCCGATCGCAAATTTCTTCGAGCCCTCGCACATTCTGCTGTTGATTGCATTCCTGATGCTGATCCTCGCCGAGGACGGACGGATCCCCGTCGACAGCCCGTCGGGTCAGTTCGAACTGGCGATGATCGAGCGCTCGAAGTCGCTGGAATATTCCGGGCGCGGCGCCGCGTTGATGAAATGGGCCGGCGCGATGAAATTCTTCGTGCTTATCTGCATCTTCCTCAACGTCCTGGTGACGCCTTGGGGTTTGGCGCAGGGAATGGGCTTCGGCGAGGTGCTGCTCGCGATTCCACTGGTGCTGCTCAAGGTTTTCTGCTTCGTGCTGGTGCTCGTCTATATCGAGTCCTCGTTGGCCAAGCTGCGGCTCTTCCGCATCACCGAATTCCTCGGTGCCGCGTTCGTGATTTCCGTTGTCGCGGTGATCACCCAACTATCGCAAATTTGAGGACGGACAATGAACGGCCCGCCCGTCCTCCTCGCCCTCGATGCATTGACCGGCGCTCTGTTTCTGCTCACCGCGCTCGGCGTCGTGGCCACCCGCCAAGTCCTCGCCTCGCTGCAGCTTTTCATCCTGCAGTCGCTGCTGCTGACGGTCTCGGCGGTGCTTCTTGGCATCGGGTTGGGCTCGATTCATCTGATCGCCGTCGCCGCAATCACCATCGCCACCAAGACCCTGCTGATCCCATGGCTGCTTCGGCGTACCGTGAGCGCAGAGGTTTACCGCACGCGCGAGATCGAACGAGTCCTGAACATCCCGAGTTCTTTGCTGATAGCCGCGGTGCTTATTGTTCTCGCCTACGTCGTCGCCAACCCGCTGCTCAGCGCGGTAGAGCTACCGTTTGCGCAGATCAATCTGCCGCTCGGCATCGCAGCGATGTTCTTGGGCACCTTCACCATTGTCGTCAGGCGCGAGGCGGTCCCGCAGCTGCTCGGATTGCTGGCGGTGGAGAATGGCGTGTTCTTTGCCGGTGTGGCGATCGTTCCGAACCTGCCCGTCATCGCCGAGCTTGCGGCCGCTGTCGACGTGCCGGTGGTCGCGCTCGTCATCGGCATGTTGACCCGCCGGATTTATGCACGCCTTGGCACCACATCCGTCGGCGAGCTGGCTTCGCTGCGGGACAATTGAGGACGTCATGGAGCTGGTCGGAATTCTTGTTATCCCGTTGCTTGCCAGCGGATTATCGCTGTTGCCGCTCGGCCGGCGTTTCGCCGCGCCCATCACGCTCCTCGCCACTGCGATCGTTCTCGGCCTCGCGCTTGCCGTCGCAGCGGAGGCCGCTCGCACCGGCCACGTCGTGGCGTCGGGCGAATGGCTGACGTGCGACGGACTCGGTGCCCTGGTGCTGCTGTTGGTGGCCTTCGTCGGCTTCACCGCCGCGCTGTTCTCCTGGGGGTACATCGCGGAAAGCGTCAAGCGTGGCGGTCACAAGAGTATCCGGCAATATTATGCGCTCTATAATCTGTTCGTTCTCTCGATGCTCTTGGTGCCGCTGTTGGCCAACGTCGCCCTGATGTGGATCGCGGTGGAATTGACGACGCTGCTCTCCGCGTTCCTGGTCGGCTTCGAGGACACGCCTGAAGCGCTCGAAGCGGCTTGGAAGTACGTCGTACTCACCACGCTCGGCGCCGTCCTCGCTTTGCTCGGCTTTCTCGTACTCTATTGGGGGTCGCGCGTCGCCGGCTTGGAACCGTTCACATGGGTGGGACTCGTCGAGGCGGCGCCGCGCATGCCGCCCGCGCTGCTATGGTCGGCCTTCCTGTTCATCCTGGTCGGTTTCGGGACCAAGGTCGGACTCGTTCCGATGCACACCTGGCTACCGGACGCTCATAGCCAGGCGCCCGCCTCGATCTGCGCGCTGCTATCCGGCGTCGAAACGACGACGGTGCTTTATGTCATCCTGCGGCTGTTTCCCGTTGTCGGCGGTGCGCCAGGGCTCGACGCGCGGCCCTGGTTCGTAGGCTTTGGCTTGCTGTCGGTTACCATCGCGACCCTGCTCCTGATCTACGTCCGCGACTTCAAGCGGATGTTCGCCTTCTCGACCGTGGAACATATGGGCATCATCCTGGTCGCCGCCGGGCTCGGCGGCGCCGACGCCCATCTCGGCGCCGCGTACCAGATGACGGGACATGCGATCGCCAAGTCGTTCTGTTTCTTCGCGGCCGGCGTGACCGTGCTCGGCGTCGGTACGCAGGAAATCGCGTCTGTCCGCGGTCTTGTCCGGTCGTCGCCGCTTGCTGCGATCGCACTGCTCG
Organism: Xanthobacteraceae bacterium; assembly: GCA_050011955.1. Lineage (GTDB taxonomy): Bacteria > Pseudomonadota > Alphaproteobacteria > Rhizobiales > Xanthobacteraceae > BOG-931. The sequence goes on along the minus strand of JBEKIC010000005.1, from coordinate 57,002 downwards.
CCGGCGGCTTTGCCATCGCCGGAGCGCCGCCGTTCGCCGTGTTCGTCAGTGAATTCGTGATTCTGAAAGCGGGATTGGCCACCGGCCAATACATTGTCGTCGGGCTTTTGGCGTTCCTCGTCGTGGTCGCGTTTTGCGCCGTGATGGTTCATGTGAACCGGATGGCGTTCGGCACGCCGGAACACGACGTGCAGGCATTGACCTTGCCGCGTTCGTGCAAGTTGACGCTCGCGCTCGCCGCCGTTCCCCTGCTGCTGATCGGAATTTATGTCCCTGCGCCGCTACAGGATCTACTCAAAGCGGCGGCGAGTGCGATGGGAGGCTGAGCGAGCTCAATGGCCATGCTCGATCGCATCGACGAAGACCTGGACGGTTTAGCAAGCCTTGCGGAGCTCTGTCGAAGTCTATGGAACGGAGAGGTCATCGCTACCTGCGACGAAGCTACGCGCCTCTGTCGTCTCCAGTGCAGCCTCCATCACTTGACCCAGGTTTGCCAATGGCTGACGCGGGATCTCGATTTCGCGTTCGCGACGCTGATCGTCGAGCAAACAACGCGGCCCGGCTGGTCGCTCATCTATGTCTTCTACAAGGATGCCGCTTCGCCTTGGGTCCACGTCGAGCTGCAACTCGATGCGGATGTATCGACCATTCCATCCGCCGTTGGCTTAGTCCATGGTCCTTCGTTCGACTGGCACGAACGCGAGGCGGAGGATTTGTTCGGACTCAGGTTCGAGGGTCATCCGCGGCTCGGTGAATTCGTCCTGCACGAAGACTGGCCGGAAGGCATCAATCCGATGCGGCGCAGCTTCAACGCTATGGAGCGGTTTGAGCCCAGAGCCGTCGAGCCAAAATGGGAACCGCCGACTGTCGTGACGGCCCCCGGCGCATTCACAATGCCGATCGGGCCGGTGTTTTCCGACTTCGCGGAGTCAGCCCACTTTCTGCTCGAAACCGTGGGTGAGGACGTCATCCGTACCATTCCCCGCTTTTTCTACAAATATCGCGGCGTCGAGAAGATCGCGGAAGGACAAGCCGCCGACCGCGCCCTTTTGCTCGCCGAGCGTTTCTCCGGCACCGCCGCATTCGCCCACGGCCTGGCGTTCTGCCAAGCCGTGGAAGCGATCTGCGGCATCGAGCCGTCGCCGCGGGCGCGGGCATTGCGCACGGTCTTTGCCGAGCTCGAACGGCTGCGCAGCCACGCAGCGGCAATAACCGGCATCTGCAACTCGACAGCGTTGGTTATCGCGACCAGCCAAGCCGCCCTCATCGAGGAAGACCTGCTGCGTTTGAGCTGCGAGGTTACCGGTCACCGTTATTTGTTTGGATCGGTCATTCCGAGCGGCGTTGCTTGTGATCTTTCCGAGGCAGACTGCCGGCATATGGCCGGCGCTGTCGCTGGAAATGCCGAGAGATTGCGCGATCTTTTTCAGATGCTGCGCTATTCATCGAGCTTCCTAGACCGCCTCGAAGAGGTCGGGATCGTGGCCAAGGAATCTGCGCGCTCCTACGGTTTGGTCGGGCCGATCGCGCGCGCCTCGGGTGTGGCGCGCGACATCCGCAAGCTGCTCCCGTACGCTGCCTACGATTCGATGGATTTCTCCGTTCCAATTGAGCAGGAAGGCGACGGCTATGCCCGCCTGCGAATTCTGTTCCATGAGGCGGAGCAATCGGCCGCCATCATCCGTAACGTCGCTTCGTCGCCGCCTCCGGGGCCGGTCCGCCTGGATCAAATTCAGCTGCGTGCCGGAGCCGCGCTTGCGGCGGTAGAGGCGCCGCTCGGTGCAGCCTTCCACTGGCTGCGGCTCGACGAAGGCGGGATGGTGACACGCTATAGAGTGACGCCGCCGTCGTTCACGAATTGGCACGGTTTCCACCTCGCGGCGGAGAATTTTGCATTTCAAGACTTTCCGATCATTCTTGCGAGCTTCGGGTTGTCGAACGCCGAGTGCGATCGATAGGGGTGTGCGATGGCGAACTGGGTGCTCAAAGGGCTGCGCACAGGCATCAAGAGCAGCGGCTATCCCAGCCGGCGCGATGACGCGCCGGGCATTTCACCCGGTCGCCCAATTGGAACAAGCTTGAAATCGGCGGCGGCGGCAGACCAACTCGTCGCACGCTGCCCCACCGAGGCCATAGCGCGCGAGAGCGGCGGGATCACGATCGATCACGGCCGGTGCATCCATTGCTTCCGCTGCCAGCGCGACGTCGACGAGGCGGCGACATGGCAGCCGGGCTTCGAATGGGCGGCAAACACCGATGAGCCGGCGCTGCGCATGCTCGCAGGCTTGTTCGGCCGTTCGCTGCACGTCCGCTTCGTTGACGCCGGCGCCTGCGGCGCCTGCATGAGCGAGGCGCGACAGATCAATAATCCCTATTACAACATGCACCGTCTAGGATTTTTCATCACCCCGACGCCACGCAATGCCGATGTTCTGCTGGTTGCCGGACCCGTTTCGGATGCCATGCGGCTACCGCTGCGCAAGACCTACGAGGCGATGCCGGCGCCGAAGCGGGTCGTCGCCATCGGCGCTTGCGCCGCATCCGGCGGTATTTTCGGCCCGAGCTTTGCCGCCGCAGGCGGCGCTGCCGAGATCATTCCGGTCGACGTGATCGTGCCGGGGTGCCCGCCGCCGCCCTTGGCGATTCTGCACGGGCTGCTTCTGGCGGTGCAGAGAAAACCGCCTGCGGCATTGATTTCCCCCGCGCCGCCGGCAGCGACGGAGCGCGCATGAGCACGACCGGGCAGCTCCTTCTCGCATTCTTCATCTTGTGTGCCGCGGGAGCGGTCCTCACATTCGTGGTCTCGCAACGATGGTTACCAATTCTGCTCGCGGCAGTGGGCTCGCTGGCGGCGCTGATCATTTTGATCGAGAGCGCGATGCTCCTGGTATCCGATGCCGAATTTCACACCGCGTTATGGCCGGTGCTCACGCTAGGAACTCTCGCTCTCGGGACCGATCGACTCTCCGCGTTCTTTCTCTTGGTCACCGGCCTGGTCTATCTCCCGGTGTCACTCTATTCCGGCGCCTACCTTAAGAAATACCTCGACCACTATAGCCTTCGCTATTTCAGCGTCCTTTACCACGCCCTGTTCGCTTCAATCGTGCTGGTGCTGATTGCCGACGATGCGATTTCCTTCCTGGTAGCGTGGGAATTGATGTCGATCGCGAGCTATCTCCTCGTCACCTACGAATTCGAGCGTGCCGACAGTTCTAGAGCCGCCTATGTCATGCTGGCGATGAGCGAGGCAGGCACCATCGCGGTGGCGATCGCGTTTATCATGCTTGCCGGAACCGCGGGCGGGCTTAGCTTTTCCGGTTTGCGATCCGCCGCGCCTGCCGTACCCGATGCGCTCCGCTTAGCCGTCTTCTTGCTGTCGTTCTTCGGCTTCGCGGTGAAGGCCGGGCTCGTTCCCGTCAACAGCTGGCTGCCGCTCGCCCATCCGGTGGCGCCGACCAATATTTCCGCGCTGCTTTCGGCAGTCATCGTCAATTTGGGGATCTACGGCATCGTCCGAGTCAATCTCGACCTTGCGCCTACGCTCGGGGCCGCTCCGGGACTTGTCGTTTTGGTGATCGGCAGCCTCTCGGCGCTGATCGGCATCCTTTACGCGACCATTCAGGGCGAGATGAAGCGGCTGCTCGCACACAGCACCATCGAGAACATGGGGATCATCACAGCGGGCATCGGTGCCGCAATGGTCTTCATCGCAACGGGACACCAAGTTGTCGGGGCCATTGCCCTGATCGCGGCGTTGTACCATCTCGCCAATCATTCGGTGTACAAGGCGTTGCTCTTCATCGGCACCGGTGCGGTCGAAGCCGGAGCCGGCACCCGTGATCTCGATCGCCTTGGCGGCATCATTCGCAACATGCCCTGGACCGGCGCTTTCTTCCTGGTTGGCGTGTTGTCGATTGCAGCGCTGCCGCCGTTCAACGGCTTTGTCAGTGAGTGGCTAACGCTGCAGACGGTGCTGCGCTCGGCCGTCCTGGCATCGACGCCCATCAAGATCGTGTTCGCGGTTTGCGGCGCCCTTTTGGCGTTGACCGCAGGACTTGCCGTCACCTGCTTCGTGAAGGTGTTCGCCATGGGGTTCCTCGGCATGTCGCGTTCGCCGGGCGCCGCAGCGGCGACTGAGTCCAATGTCGGCACCCGGACGTCGCTGGCGATTCTGGCGGCTTTGTGCTTGCTGCTGGGAGTGTTGCCGACTTACGTCATCCCGATGATCGATCGTGCGGCCGCACCGCTCGCGCACGCGAGCGCCACCGCCGCGCTGGTGCCGCCCTTCTTCAGTACGGACGCGCAGCAACGAGACCAGCTTCCGGCGGCGTTTATGTCCGAATTCCACGACCTCGGCGCCGAGGTCGGTCGTGGCGTCCTACCTGGGCGCGGCCTTGTCGTGCTGCATCGCGGCGAGGAGCGCAATCCCGTCGTGTTTGCGATGTCGACATCCTACATGCTGGTCGCACTGGCCGGCATCATTGTGGTGATTTACGCCGCATTCGGCCTGCTCACCCGATACCGCAGGCTCGCGCGCGGCGCGGTCTGGGATGGCGGGTTACGCCATCTTTCGCCCGGGTCCACCTATACCGCGACCGGATTTTCCAATCCGGTTCGGGTCATCTTCGCTGCGCTCCTGCATCCGGCCGCCAGCGAGGAAAGTACCGAGGCCGTCGCTGTTCACTTCCGCACCGCAATCAAACGCGAGTACACTGAAGTGCATGTCATCGACCGCTTCGTTCTTCAACCGCCGATCAACATCTTGCGCAGTCTCGCGGTCCAGACGCGACGGATGCAAGTTGGGCACGTGAACGCCTATGCCGCCTACGTCCTGATAGCGCTGTTGTTCGTCCTGATGATTGGTGTAGGGGTGTTTTAACCACTCGCCGGCCAAAACAGCATTTCGTTGGATCGGATCGTGGATGGGACAAACCTGACCGTCGCGTTCCTCGTCATTCTCGCACTGGTACTCTACTGAATGCCGGGAGTTCTGAAATGCGCGCGAAATAGAATGTCGAGCGAGTCAATTGAAACGATGCCGAGGAACGCAATGTGAGGCTCTTGTTGTGAGAACCGGGAGCCATGGCGTCATCCTCAATTGTCAGTGGTGGAGATCAAAGACTCAATGGGACAATATATTTGGGTCGCCGTCGGCGGCGCCCTCGGGACGACCGGCCGTTACTTTATATCCGGCGTGGCGGCGCGGCTGATCGGCGAGACCTTCCCCTGGGGCACGCTCATTATCAACGTGACCGGCTCCTTCATCATCGGGTTCTTTGCCGCGCTCACCGGTCCCGATGGACGAGTCTATGTCGGCTCGACCGCGCGCCAGTTCGTGATGACCGGCATTTGCGGCGGCTATACGACGTTCTCTTCATTTAGCCTGCAGACGCTGAACCTCATGAATGATGGGGAATGGGTTCGCGCCGGTGCCAATGTCGGCCTATCGGTGGCACTCTGCCTGATCGCCGTGTGGGCGGGATTCCTGCTTGCGAGTATGATCAACTCGATGAAATGGACCTAACCATGCAAATTCCGCGCGACGCCATCTTGCTCCGCATCTTCTTCGGCGAAGACGACAAATTCCGCCATCTGCCTCTCCACGAGGCAATAGTCCTGAAGGCCCGAGAAATGCACCTTGGCGGCGCCACGGTGCTGCGAGGTCACGTCGGCTTCGGGCATTCCAGCCACATTCATACCACCAAGATTCTGCGCCTTTCTCAGGATCTGCCGGTCGTGGTTGAGATTGTCGATTCGCAGGCAAAGATCGATGCGTTTCTTCCCGTGCTGGATGAAATGATGACGAGCGGCCTGGTGACGATAGAGAAGGTCCAGGTTCTTCAATACGGCGTTTCAAAGCCGTAAAATTCGAACGCGCCAGGTCGAAGCGTCGCGCGGGCGAGCCCTACCTGGCGCGCGTCAACCATTGTGTCGAGAACCGACCTGTTCTGCGGCATCGATCGTCGCCGAAGCGGATCGAGCCCATCTGATCCTTGAGAACCGCAAATCGAGGCGCGACTTCGCGCCCCAACTATTCCTCAGATTTCGACACAATCGGTCACGCTTCCGCCCCGGCAGTCGATTGTGATGCGTGTGGCTGTTCGGTCGCGGAGCTCCGGTATGTATGGCCGGGTGATAGCTGCTTTTCTCTCCCTGCTGCTTTGTGGATTTCTCGCCATTGCCGCGTGCCCGCGCGCGGGCGCGGCAACGCTCGCTTCCACGGTCGTGGTCGCCGGCAATCGGCACGTCGATGCGGAAATGATCCGCTCGCATTTTCACGCCGGGGCTGACGGCCAGCTCGACGCCGGCGCGCGCGATGCGGCGCTGAAAAGCCTGTACGCCACCGGCCTTTTCCAAGACGTGAAGATTTCGCAGGCCGGCGATCGCGTCCTGGTGACGGTCGCCGAAAATCCGACCATCGCGCGGCTCGCTTTCGAGGGCAACAAGAAGATCAAGGACGAAGACCTCAAGAAGGCGCTGCAGCCGAAAGACGGCGGGCCGCTGTCGCGCGCCATCGTCCACGGCGATGTCGAGCACATCATCGCGCTTTACCGCCAGCGCGGCTATTTCGACGCGCGGGTCGAGCCGAAGACGATCGATGCCCGGCACGATCGCGTCAATCTTGTCTTCGAGATCAAGGAAGGCGACAAGCTCGCGGTCAAGGAAATCCGCTTCGCCGGCAACAACGCCTTTCCGCAAAACAAGCTCGAGGGCGTGATCAAGACGGGCACGACGAATTTCCTCAGCCTTCTGCTCGACAACAACGGCTACGACGCCGACCGCATCGAAGGCGATCCCGACCTCATCCGCCGCTTCTACCGCGCGCATGGCTACGCCGATGCCCGCGTGCGCTCGGCTTCGACCTACGACGCCGACAAGAAGGGCGTCGTAGTGACGTTCGTGATCGAGGAAGGCCGGCAATATCGGCTCGGCAGAGTGGATATCGAATCCGGCGCGACACCCATCGACGCGGCGGCGTTGCGGCGCTACCTGTACACGCAGCCCGGCGAGATTTACGACGCCGACGCCGTGAGCAAGACCGTCGACGCGGTCACGATCGGGCTCGCCAAAAGCGGCAAGCCGTTCGCAACCGTTGTGGCGCACAGCGAACGCCTGCCCGCACGCGGCTTGATCAATCTTGTCTACATCGTCGACGACGGCAAGCGCCTCTACGTGGAACGCATCGACATTCACGGCAACACGCGAACGCGCGACGCCGTGATCCGCCGCGAATTCGATTTCGGCGAAGGCGATGCTTATAATCGGGCGTTGACCGACCGCGCCGAGCGCCGCTTGCAAGGGCTCGGCTATTTCAAGTCGGTCAAGATCAACACCCAGCCGGGCTCGGCGCCGGACCGCGTCGTGCTCGATGTCGCGGTCGAGGAAGACAAGACCGGAAGCTTTTCGATCATGGGCGGCTACGCCTCCGCCGACGGCCCGGAGGCGACCATCTCCATCGGCGACAAGAATTTCCTCGGCACCGGCGACATCGCCAAAGCGTCGCTGACTTACGGCGAATATGCCAAGGGCTTCGATCTTTCCTTCACCGACCCCTACGCGCTCGGACCACGGCTTTCGCTCGGCGTCGACCTGTTCGGCAAGGAGACATTCGCCAGCAGCTATCAATCCTATGACAGCACGTTCTACGGCGCCAAGGTTGCGGTCGGCACGCCGTTGAACGACCAGCTCGGCATGCAGTGGAACTACGCGATCTACAATCAAGGCTTGACGCTCGATCCCGCGGCGGGGACGGCCTCGCTGCCCATTCAACAGGCGGCGCAGGCCGGCCCGATGTGGGTGTCCTCCGTCGGCACCGGCGTCACCTATTCGACGCTCGACAATGCCAAGAGCCCGACCGGTGGCATTCGCGCGCAGTTCAACAATGAATTTGCCGGCCTGGGCGGCGCCGCCAAATTCGCCCGCACCACCGATGACGTGCGTTATTACCACGAGATCGTCGGCGACGTGGTCGGTATGGTGCGGGCGCAGGGCGGTTACGTGACGCCCTGGGGCGGTCAGCAATTGCCGCTGCTCGACGGCTTCTTCGGCGGGCCGCAACTCGTGCGCGGCTTTGCGCCCAACGGCTTCGGGCCGCGCGACATCACCCCGGGCACTACCCAGGACAATATCGGCGGCAATGTGTACTGGACCACGTCGGCCGAGCTGCAGGCGCCGATGCCGCTCGTCTCGGCCGACGCGCAACTGAAAGTCGCGCTATTCTCCGACGCCGGCAGCCTCTGGGCGACCAACGCATCCAGCGCCGCCAGCCTCGCATCGTTGTCGCCGTCGCAGCAGATCGCCAATTCGCGCGCGATCCGCGCTTCGGTCGGTGGGAGCTTGATCTGGGACTCGCCGTTCGGCGCGCTTCGGGTCGATTATGCCTACCCGGTTGCCAAGCAAAGCTACGATGTCACGCAGCGGCTGAATTTTTCCGCCGGCGCGTTTTAGACGTCATTGCGAGCCAACGGGTCCGGCCGAAGTGGTCGAACCCGTTGGCTTCTCGCGAAAAACCTCACGCCGCCTTCGCGACCTTTCCCGCCGCCGTCAGCCCGTGCTCGATATCGGCGATGATGTCGTCGATGTGCTCGATGCCGACGGAGAGACGCACATAACCGTCGGTCACGCCGGTTGCGTCCAACTCATGCGGGTTGAGCTGCGAGTGCGTGGTGGTGGCGGGATGAATCGCCAGGCTGCGCGCATCGCCGATATTGGCGACGTGATAGAATAATTCGAGCGCGTCGATGAAGCGGCGGCCGGCGTCCTTGCCGCCGGCGAGCTCGAAACCGACAAGGCCACCGAGGCCGCCTTTGAGATACTTCTCGGCCCGCTGGCGATGCACGCCGGTCTGCACCGACGGATGAATGACCCGCGTCACTTCCGGCCGCTTCTTGAGGAATTCCACCACCTGCTGGGCATTCTCGGAGTGCTTGGCAATGCGCAGCGCCAGTGTCTCCAATCCCTGCAGGGTCAAAAACGCGTTGAACGGCGACAGCGCCGAGCCGAGATCGCGCAGCAGCGTGACCCGGGCCTTGATGATATAGGCGATGGGGCCGAGCGGCTTGACCGCTTCGGTCCACACCGCGCCGTGATAGCTCGGGTCCGGCGTGTTGAGCGCTGGCTGCCGTTGCGGATGCGCGGCCCAGTCGAAGTTACCGCCATCGACCAGAAGGCCGCCGATCGAATTGCCATGGCCGCCGATATATTTGGTCGTCGAATAAACGATGACCGCGGCGCCGTGATCGAACGGCCTGACCAGGATCGGCGCCGCCGTATTGTCGACGATCAGCGGGATGCCGAAATTGCGGCCGATCTCGGCCACCTCGGCAATCGGGAACACGGTGAGCTTCGGATTGGGAAGCGTCTCGGCGTAGTAAGCCCGCGTGCGCTCGTCGGTCGCGCGGCGGAAATTGTTGGGATCGACCGGATCGACGAAGCGGACTTCGATGCCTTGATCCTTAAGCGTGTTGGCGAACAGGTTCCAGGTGCCGCCGTAGAGATCGGTCGACGAGACGACATTGTCGCCGGCGCGCGCGACGTTCTGCAGCGCGAAGGCCGAGGCCGCCTGCCCCGACGACAGCGCCAACGCGCCGACGCCGCCTTCCAGCGCCGCGATGCGCTTTTCCAGCACGTCGTTGGTCGGATTCATGATGCGGGTGTAGATGTTGCCGAGCTCCTTGAGCGCGAACAGGTTCGCGGCGTGCTCGGTGTCGCGGAATTGATACGACGTGGTCTGATAGATCGGCACGGCGACGGCCCCGGTCGTGGGGTCCGAGCGCCAGCCGGCGTGAAGGGCAAGCGTTTCCGGATGTTTGGTTGACGACGACATGAGAGGGACCTCCCGGTTACAAGGCGCGGCAGTTCACGGGGAAATTTCAGCGACCGAAACCCTAAGGAGTATAATCTTCTACGTTAGTCAAGCAAGGTAGTGTTGAAAATAGAATTTTTCCCTGTATCGCCGAAAAATTGGCGAAATATTCTGCAGCCGCTCAAAATGGGAGAGCGTCCAGCGCCGATCCGAAATGAAAGCAAGCAACGTTCACGATGACGGCGGGGCAGCGCCGCGCGATTGCTGGCCACGCCGCACCGCCACGATTTCCGCAAGGATCGAGATCGCGATCTCGTCCGGCGTGATCGCGCCGAGATCGAGGCCGGCGGGAGCCTTGAGCTTCGCCAAGCGCTCGGTGGCGACGCCTCGCTTGGCCAGCGTCGCCTTGAGCGCTTCGGCCTTCTTGCGGCTGCCGACGAAGGCGACGTAATCCACGTCGACGGCGAGCGCCGCCAGCAACGCGGCTTCGTCGCCGCGGCCTTGCGTTGAGACCACGACATAACGTGCGGCCGCTTCGTCGACCGGCAGCGCGTAGCCTTCGATCCGGCGGTCGGCATCGCCAAAGGCCGGCTGCTCGGCCGCCGGGGCGCACACGGTAACGGCAAATCCGGTCCGCTTGGCCAGATCGGCGACGGCGACGGCAACCGGGCTCGCGCCGCAGATGACCACTTGCGGCCGCGGCAGCATCGGCTCGACGAAGATGTCCATGGTGCCTTGGCTGGGGCACATGTTCTTGGCGAAACGCACGCCCTCCTGCTCTTGGCCGGGCTCTACGCCCCGATCGGCCAAGAGATCGGGCGGCTGCACCGAGACCAGCCGCGATTGGCCGTCGGCGAGCGCATCCTTTGCGGCTTTGACCACCGCCGCGCGGGCGCAGCCGCCGCCGATCCAGCCCTCCGAGATCGTGCCGTCCGGCAAGATCACCGCCTTGGCTCCCGCCTTGGCCGCGGTCGCCGCGACCGTCCGTACCACGGTCGCCAGCGCGAACGGTTCGCCGGCCGATTTCCGCGTCGCAATGATCTGCAGAATTTCGTTCGCGCGATCCATGGATCAGATCCTCGCCAGAAATGGCTCAAGTGCCGCAAGGCTTTCCAGATTATGCGCAGGCGCGAACAGATCGACGTAAGGCAGCGCCGCCTGCATGCCGCGCGCCTGCGGAGAATAGTCGCGCCAGCCGATCAGCGGATTGAGCCAGATGATTCTGCGGCAGCGCCGGCGCAGGTGCCGCATCTCTTGGCCGAGTTGCTCGGGCTCGCCGGTATCGTAGCCGTCCGAGACGATCATCACCGCGGTGCGCGAATTGATGACGCGCCGCGCATGCCAGCGATTGAAGGCCGCCAGGCTCTCGCCGATGCGGGTGCCGCCGCCGATGCCCTGGGCCATCAGCGCCAGTTTGTCGACCGCCCGCGTCACGTCGCGGTCGCGCAGCGACGGCGAGACATGCGCCAGCCGGGTATGGAAGACGAAGGCCTCGGCTTCGCGGAAGCTGTCGACGACGCCGTGCAGGAACCGCACGAAGAATGCGGTGTAGAGGCTCATGGAGCCGGAGGCGTCGAGCAGCACGACGAGCCGCAGCGGTTTGATCTTGCGGCGGCGCCAGGCGAGTTCGATCAGCGTTCCGCCATGCGAAACATTGCGATGGATGGTGCGGCGCAGGTCGAGGCGGCGGCCGTGACGGCGGACCTGCTCGCGCCGAACGAGCCGCGCCCGCATGCTGCGGGCAAGCCGCGCCGCGAGCGCATGCGTCGCCGCGATCTCGTCGGGGTCGACGATGTGGCGCAGATCGACGGCCGACAGCGATTCGAAGCGTGAGGCGCCTTCACGGCGGCCGCGGCCGCCGTCGGAGCTGTCGCCATCGCCATCGGTGCGCCGCTCGACGCGATGGGGAAGGCCGAACGCTTGCTCCGGCACGCGCGCTTCGGCGAGCCGCCGCCCCGGGGCATGGCTCGCGCTCGGTGCGCCCGAGAGCACTTGCCTGCTACGCATGCCGCGGCCCTGCCAATACGCCTCAAAAATCGCGTCAAAGCGTTCCCAATCCGAATGCGTCGCACAAAACAGCGATCGAAAGGCCGGCTTCAGCGACGACGCACGCATCGCCGCCGGCGAGCCGAGCAGCGCCAGCGCGTCCTGCGTTTCGGCAAGGCCGATCTTGAAGCCGTTATCGCGCAGCGTCCGGGAAAAGCCGGCGAGGCGGCGGCGCGCGCCGAACAATTCGCTCCGCTCGTCTGCGCGCAGGCGCGCACCCAGTGCTGGATTCCCGCTCTCGCGGAAATGAGGGGACTGCTGTCCGTCGGTGCGCATCACGCCACCTTGCCGAGAAGGCGCTCGCTGACCTCACGGGTGAGCCGCGCGCGATCCTCCCGCGTCTTGAGCAAACAGATCATCGTCTCGTAAACCGCCTCCGGCTCCTGCCGCAGATCGTGCAGCTCGAGCCCGGCGAGCGTCGCCGCCCAATCCAGCGTTTCCGCCACGCCGGGCACTTTGCGCAAATCCTCCTTGCGCACCGCCGCGACCATGCGGGCGATTTGCAGCGCCAGCGTCGTATCGATCCCCGGCGTCCGGGTCAGGATGATATTCGCCTCGCGATCGACTTCGGGGAAATCGATATAGTGATAGAGGCAGCGCCGCCGCAGCGCGTCGGACAGTTCGCGCGTGCCGTTCGAGGTGAGCACCACGCGCGGGATCGACGTCGCCTTGATCGTGCCCAGCTCGGGAATGCTGACCTGAAAATCGGACAAAAGTTCGAGCAAAAACGCCTCGAACTCCTCATCCGCCCGATCGACTTCGTCGATCAGCAGCACCGGCGGTTTTTCCCGGCGGATGGCGGCGAGCAGCGGCCGTTCGAGCAGATATTTTTCGGAAAAAATATGCTCCTCGATATCGTCGGCATTCTCGCCGATGCCTTCACGGGTCTTGATGGCGAGGAGCTGGCGCTGATAGTTCCACTCGTAGAGCGCGGCGTGCTGGTCGAGGCCCTCATAGCATTGCAGACGGATGAGCTCGGCGCCGTGCACCGCGGCGAGCGCCTTGCCAACCTCGGTCTTGCCGACGCCGGCCTCGCCTTCGAGCAGCAGCGGCCGCTTGAGGAATTCCATGAGCCATAAAGCGGTCGCGATGTCGTGGTCGGCGACATAGCCGACGGCGGCAAGCTTGTCCGAAATTTCGTCGCGCTTCAGGGTCATGAAGAGACCAATACCTCCAACTCGTCATGGCCGGGTCGGGGTCCCCGCCGCGTTAACGCGGCGGGGCGCCCCGTGTCCCGGCCATCCACGTCTTTGCTCCCCTCATAATGTTGAAGTCGTGAATGCCCGGCACAAGGCCGGGCATGACGAATTTTGACCCTTATCTGCTCACCCATGCAGGCCGAGCTTGTCCGCGGCCGTCCAGGTGCGCCAATGGTCGTGCGGCATCTGGATATGGGTGGAGCCGAGGAACCCGAAGGCGTCGTTCACCGCGTTGGAGAAGCACGGTACGCCGCCGACATTCGGGCTCTCGCCGACGCCCTTGGCGCCGATCGGGTGATGCGGCGACGGCGTCGTGGTCCAGTCGGTCTCCCAATGCGGGGTTTCGACCGCGGTCGGCAGGAAATAGTCCATGAACGACGCCGTCGTGATGTTGCCGTCGTCGTCGTAATGGAGCTCCTGGCCCATGGCGATAGCGAAGGCTTCCGTCAGGCCGCCGTGGATCTGGCCTTCGATGATCATCGGATTGATGCGGGTGCCGCAATCGTCGAGTGCATAGAAGCGCCGGATCTTGGTCGTGCCGGTATCGACGTCGACGTCCACCACGCAAATGTAGGCGCCGAACGGGAAGGTGAAGTTCGGCGGATCGTAGTAGTTGATCGCCTCGAGCCCCGGCTCCATGCCGGGCGGCACCTCGTGGTAGGCCGCCCAGGCGAGTTCCGTCATGGTCTTGAAGCGCTCGGGGTTGCCCTTGACGCGGAAGCGGTCGACGTCCCATTCGAGGTCGTCGTCGTGCACTTCGAGCATATAGGCGGCGATCATCTGCGCCTTGGCCTTGATCTTGCGGCAGGCCATGGCGGTGGCGGCGCCCGATACCGGTGTCGAGCGCGAGCCGTAGGTGCCGAGCCCATAGGGCGCGGTGTCGGTGTTGCCCTCTTCGACCATGATGTTGTCGGCCGGCAGGCCCAGCTCGGTGGCGATGATCTGGGCATAGGTCGTCTCGTGACCCTGGCCCTGCGACTTGGTGCCGAGCCGGCAAATGCCGGTGCCGGTCGGATGGATGCGGATTTCCGCGGAATCGAACATGGCGATGCCGAGGATGTCGCAGGCGCGCGACGGACCGGCGCCGACGATCTCGGTGAAGAAGGCGACGCCGATGCCCATCAGCTCGCGCGTCTCGCCGCGCTTGAAGGCTTCCCGCTTGGCCTTCTGTTCTTCGCGCAGTTTCTTGTAGCCGACCGATTCCATCGCCTTGTTCATGGCGGTGTGATAGTCGCCGGAATCGTATTGCCAGCCGAACGCCGACGTGTAGGGGAATTGCTCGCGCCGGATCAGGTTCTTGATGCGGAATTCGGCCGGATCCATGCCGAGTTTTTGCGCCATGATGTCCATGGCGCGCTCGATGGCATAGGCGGCTTCGGTGACGCGGAACGAGCAGCGGTAAGCGACGCCGCCCGGCGCCTTGTTGGTATAGACGCCGTCGACCAGCACGTGCGCGGCCGGGAAATCGTAGGAACCGCTGATGATGCTGAACAGGCCCGCCGGCCACTTGGTGGCGTTGGCGCAGGCGTCGAAGGCGCCGTGGTCGGCGATGGTGTAGCAGCGCATCGCCGTCACCTTGCCGTCCTTGGTGCAGGCGATTTCCATGTCCATGTGGAAGTCGCGGGCGAACGCCGTGGCCGACAGGTTTTCGATGCGGTCTTCGACCCAGTTCACCGGGCGCCCGGTCACGATCGAGGCGACGATGGCGCAGATATAGCCCGAATAGGCGCCGACCTTATTGCCGAAACCGCCGCCGATGTCGGGGGCAATGACGTGGATCTTGTGCTCGGGGATTTTTGAAATCAGCGAGCCGACAGTGCGGATGACATGCGGCGCCTGGAACGTACCCCACAGCGTCAGTTCGCCCTTGATCTTGTCGAAAGAGGCGACGCACTGACAGGTCTCGAGCGGGCAAGGGTGACAGCGCGGATAGACGATGAACTCCCTGATCGTCACGTCGGCTTTGGCAAAGGCCGCATCGGTCGCGGCCTTGTCGCCGGCCTGCCAGGAGAAGATGTGGTTATAGTGCTTGCGCTTGCCGTGGGCACCCTCGGTCTTATCCTTGATGTCCTCGCGGATCACCGGCGCGTTCGGCGCCATCGCCTTGAGCGGATCGACATTGCAGGGGAGCGCCTCGTACTCCACCTCGACCAGTTCGACAGCGTCGGCCGCGGCCTCGCGGTTCTCCGCGATGACAAAAGCGACTTCTTGGTTCTGGAACAACACCTTGCCGTCAGCCAGCACCATCTGCACGTCGCCGGCCAGCGTCGGCATCCAGGCGAGGTTGACGGTTTTCAGCGTCTCCGCGGTAATCACCGCGACAACGCCGGGAACCGCCGCGGCCTTGGTCGTGTCGATTTTCTTGATGCGGGCGTGGGCGTGCGGCGAACGCACTAAGTCGCCGTAGAGCATGCCCGGCAGCTTCAAGTCGTCGACGTAATTGCCTTTGCCCTGGGTGAAACGGATGTCCTCGACGCGCTTTCGTTTACAGCCCATGCCTTCGAGCTTGACGGCGCGTTCGGCGGAGGTGGGGGTCATGTCGTTCATTCTGCGGCCTCCTGGAATGCCACGCCGTTGAGCTTCGCGGCGGCGAATTGAATGGCTTTGACGATGTTCTGATAGCCGGTGCAGCGGCAGAGATTGCCGGAAATGCCGTAGCGGATTTCCTCCTCGGACGGATTGTTGTTCTCCTGCAACAGCCGGTAGGCGCGCGTGATCATTCCGGGAGTACAGAAGCCGCATTGCAGCCCGTGCATCTCGCGGAAGCCTTCCTGCAGGGCGTGCAGCGTGCCGTCGGCGTTCGCCATGCCCTCGATGGTGCGGATGTCGGAGCCGTTCGCCTGCACCGCAAATACGGTGCAGGACTTCACCGATTTGCCGTCGAGATCGACAGTGCAGGCGCCGCAATGGCTGGTTTCGCAGCCGATGTGCGGGCCGGTGATGTTCTGCTGATCGCGCAGGAAGTGGATGAGCAAGGTTCGCGGCTCGACCAGCGCTTCGATGATCTTGCCGTTCACCTTCATCGAGACTTGGGACTTGGCCATTGTTCTTGCTCCCTGGACTTTGTTTGTTTGAGCATGATCATTTCCGAAAACCGGATTCCACTTTTCGGGATCATGCTCTAGCCGCCTCTAGCCGCGGGCGCGCGCTTTGGCGCGGGCGAGCGCGCGCGATGTCATCACGCCCGCCATTTTGGTGCGGTAATGCGCCGGTCCGCGCGCGTCGGCGGCCGGCGCGGTGATCGCCTCGGCGGCGGCGACGGCCCTTTTCACCGTCGCCGGATCGAGCGTGGAACCGACGAGGATCTTTGCCGCTTCCTCCGCCCACAGCGGCGTCTCGGCGACGTTGGTCAGACCGATCGAGCAGCTGGAAACCTTGCCGCCGCTCATGGTCAGCACGACGGCAGCGGCGGCGGTCGCGTAATCGCCGATCTTGCGCTTGAGTTTTTCATAGGCGTAACCGTGACCCGCGGGGGGGACGGGAATGCGGACCGCGGTGAGCACGTCGCCCGCTTCCAGCGCGGTGAAGTAGGCGCCGTGGTAGAACTCGCGTGCCGCGATGCGGCGCTCGCCGGCCTTGCCCATGACGTGATAGGTCGCGCCGAGGCACATCATGACCGCCGGCATGTCGTTGCCGGGGTCGCCATTGGCGACATTGCCGCCGAGCGTGCCGAGATAGCGCACCTGCGGATCGGCGATCTGCGCCGACGTCTCGCGCAGGATCGGGATCTTCGAAGTCAGCAGCTCGGAGCCGCTCAGCTCGTGCTGGGTCGTCATCGCGCCGATGACAACGTCATTGCCGTCGCTGCGGACGCCTTTGAGCTCGGCAATGGCGGCGAGATCGACCAGGTTCGCCGGCGTGGCCAGCCGCAGCTTCATCATCGGGATGAGGCTGTGGCCGCCAGCGAGCGCGCGGCCTTCGTCGCCAAGCCGGGCGAGCAAGCCAACCGCTTCCTTGATGGATGTAGGACGATGATAGGCAAATGAGCCAGGTATCACGGGCATCCTCCCTGACGCAGTCCGCGCAGCCAAGGTCATCGCCAAGGCCGCTTCCGGATTGCGCACAATACCGTCAGTTTCTGATGGGAAAATCTTGCCGAATTGTGCGATGCAGTAGCAAGGACAGGTGCACCAGCTTGCCCGGCGATGCACGAATGGCTGGGTCATCGCATGAATGGAGGAAAAATCCGCACGAATTGCGTCAGTACTACTGACGGATCTAAAGCGAAACGTATCGCTCGATCATTGTTCTATTGCGATGCAAAACGGTGCCGGCGACGCAGAAAAAATTCGGGGCCGGCGCCCGTAAGTGCAGCAACGCGCGACTTCAGCGAGCCGATGCGGCTGCGGCTTACCGGCACGAGATAGGGGTGTACGCCGGCCATTTCGACCAATTCGTTGTCGCCGGAGCGCTTGTAGCCGACAACTCGGCCGATATTGACGATGTGGCTGCGGTGAACCCGGACAAAACGACTATTGTCGAGCCGCGATTCGACGTCGCCGATGGCCAGCGGGCAAAACAGCTTGTCGTTGCCGTCAAAGATGAATGTGTAGTGCGCGTTGGCATGAACCGCGACCACGTCGTCGACGGCGACGAAATGCGTGCCGCCGTCGCGCTCGATTGGAAGATGCCGCGCAAAGCGCCGCGGCGGCGCACCCGCCCCGCCGAGCGGCGCGTAGGTTCCGCGTCCGAATTCGGGGGCGTCGCCTTCGCCGCCGGCCGGCACTGTTGACGGCGCCGCCGGCACCTCCGTAGCGGTGACCGCTATCGCATCGCCGCGCAAGGGCGATGCCGTGCGCGACGAATCGGGCAACAGCAGCAGCAGAAACATTCCGGAAATGCAGAATGCCACGATAGCAACGACGATCGCGAGAAGGTCGCTCGACAGTACCGGGGCTCCCGACGACGAGGTGGCAAACGGAAAAAGCGTAACCCCGGCCATCGCCGTGTAGTGCATGCCTGAAACGGCAAGGCCGAAGACCAGTGCCGACAGGATCAACGGCGGCCGCCCTCCGCGGCCGGTCGCGAGCCAAAGCGCCAGTCCGGATGCGGCAATGGCGATGGCCATGCTCGAGGCGACGTAGACCGGGTTATGGATCATGTACGTGCTGGCATCGAGCGCGCTCATGCCGATGTAGTGCATCGTGAAAATGCCGCCTCCCATCAGGCATGAAGACAGCGTCAGGCGCAGCAGCGTGAGCGGCCCGGAACTGGTGGCATAAACCGCCGCCCCGACCACGATGGCGCAGACGAGGAACGACAACAGCGTCGGCATGACCAAATAGTCGACTTGGAAAGGCGGCCGGACCGCCAGCATCCCGACAAAATGCATGGTCCAAATAGCGACGGCCAGCGAGGCGGTGGCGCCTGCCAGCAACAGCCGCCGCCGGATGCCGGTCGCGTCCACGATTTGCACGGCGAGACTCAAGCCGACATAGGCGCCTTGGATCGCCATCACGATCGAAAGCAAGACAAGCCAAGTCGCGTAGGTCACTGGCATTGCCGTCATTTCCTCTTCGGCATGCGACGGCCACTTCGCCCCATCGGGTCTGGAAGTATTATAAAGGAAATTCAGCCGATCGCCGAGAGCTATCGGCCGCTTTGCTGCAAAAGTCGGTGATCCACGCGCCGTCCCCGGGCGATGCTCGGCCGTGCGGCCGGCTTACTGTCCCGGCGAGGGTCCTCGGCGGCTCAGCCCAACGCGGCCATGAGTTTCTGCAGCGAAACGGCGGCGCGCTCGTGCTCCATCGTGGCAACGGTGCGCTCGCCGTCCTCGATGCGGACCGAGAATTTGAAGCGATTCCTTTCCCTTTGCACGAGCGCCGCCCTGACCACCAATTCGGCGCCCACCTTGCTCGCTCCGAGATGATTGATGACAACCCGGGTGCCGACCGTGATCTGCCCGGGCTCCAGCCGATCCTTCACCAGCCCGCCGCAGGCGATCTCGCCAAGAGTCACGAGGTAAGGCGTCGCCGCGACCGGCGGCATGCCCGGAACAAGCGCGCCGACAGTGTCCTTGTCTTCGACGACAGCGCGCGAGATCGAGCTGAGCTCGGGTGTGAAAGCGGCAGTTTCGGAAGAACTCATCCTTGCTCCTGATTGCGGGGATAGCCTCCCCTTCTTCCCGCGACCAGCCGCAGCTCCAATTCGAGCGTCGGCGGACCGCGGGACCGGGCGGAGGCCTGATTCGATCCTGCGAATTTCCGTTACATGCGCCGGCGGCCGGGATTCCAGCTGTGTTCCAGATTTTCGATGAGCTTCGGGTCGTACAGGCACAAGCTCTGCTGCCGGCTGTACGTCGCGACATAGCGCCGAAAAACCGGTAAGGGCTCTTCGGCGACGCGCAGCGCCTTGCGGTTGCTGACCGCGCTCGTCATTCCGGCGCGAACCAGCTGCAGGGCGTTCCGCTTGATCGCCGCATCCATCTCGCCGGCCGGAACGACTTCGTCGCAGATCATCCGCCCCTCCGGCGTGTCCGCATGGAAGCTGCGCTCGAAGAAGATGCCTTCGCGCGCGAGCTTGGGGCCGACCAGCCGCGGCAGCCGCAGATTGGCCGCGCCGGGAATAAAGCCCTCCTTGCTGGCGGGAAGATTGAAATACGATCCCTGTTCGGCAAGCACGCGGTCCATGACGCACAGCAGCTGGCAGCCGCCGCCGATGGCAAACGCCTCGACGGCCGCCAGCCACGGCTTCTCGACATAATCCTCGAACTGCTCGTCGTAGGATTCCGCGCGCCAAAGGCCGCGATAGATCTTGTGGACCAGTCCCAGCTCGCGCTCGATGAAGAAATCGACGAACGATATCTGGCCGTAATAAAGATGCGTGAGGTTGATACCGGCGTTGAAGACGCGGCGGCCGGGATATTTCGGATGTTGCACGGTGCCGCCGCGCAGCACACCGACTTCGATCGCGTCGTCGAGCAGCACGAGATCGACCGCGGTTTCCAGCGCCGCGGTGGCGCGATCGTCTTCGGCGTTGAGGAATTTTGCATTGGTCAAGGTGACGTATCCGACCTTGCCCTTGCGTTCGACCTTGGCTTCTCCGAGGTCGGCGAAACCGCTGCGGCGGAATTCGGCGAGCCGGTCCAGCGCCTCCCGCTTCGGCTTGAGCATCGCATGCACAAGATGCATGCCGCATCGCTCGTCGGCGAGAATTTGCGCGATGAACAGCCCCTGATCGATCTCGCGGCCCTGCTTGGCGCTCTGCTGCATCAGCGCCCGTTCCTCGTCGATCCGCTCGCGCGTCGGCAACAGCGCCGGATAGCGGCCGGAGGCCGCCGCGAGCAGTTCGGAAACGCGCAAGCTGCGGGCGCAGCGATCGGTCAATTCGTCGTAGATCGCGGCAGCGTGAAGTCTGAAGAAGCGCTCCTTCACGGCGCGGGCGCGCGCTTTGAGCGCCGCCGTTTCGGCTTTCCGGTCGTCCGGGCGCGCGGACTGCAGGCGCGCTTCGATATCGGCGAAATACTTGCTGGCGGCCTCGGCGTCGCGCGCCAGCGACGCGCCGAAAGCCGGCTCGGCGGCAGCCGACGGGGCCGAGCGGACGGCAAGTTTCTCCACGGACACCTCCCTGGTACGGTTGCGCAGCACAGCGCCGCTGGCACTTTAAACTAAAGCCGCTCGCGCATGAAACGGTGGTACCGCATCCGAAAAACGCAACAGGCGCATGCTAGGGAAAGATCGCATCGCTCAGCGTCGTGATCGTACCGGCGAGCGAGGCGTCGTAGCCGGGATAGGCGTGTACGATCCGGCGAAACGAATCACTGCGCAACACGGCAATGAGGCTTTCGACGTCTTCACGCTCGGTCGTTTCCCGTTTGGCCAGCAAATAGTAATCCTCGGCAAAAAGCGGCACAAAATCCATCTTCAGCTTGCGCGCGGCCGCTTCGATGCCGAGGCCGACATCGGCCACGCCGCCGGCAATTGCCGCGGCGACGGCGAGGTCGGTGAATTCCTCGGAATAGAACCCGGCGATATCTTCCTTCTCGATGTTGCTGTCCTTCAGCATGGTCTCCAGAGCGAACAACGTTCCGGAGCCGCGCTGCCGGTTGATGAACCTTGCTTTGGTCCTGGCGACGTCGGCGAGATTGCGGATGTTGATCGGATTACCCGGCGCGACGATGAGCCCCAATGTCCGGCGGACGAAATGAACGAGACGCTGCACCCGCGGTTTTAGCCAGGGCTCGTACTTGCGATAGACTTCGCGGCCGAGCGCGCCTTCGGGGATGTGAAAGCTCGCCAGCTCGCAGCGCGACTTGCACAGCGCCACGACGCTGTCGAGACTTCCCGCGAATCGCACGTCGAGTTGCGGCCCCGATTGGGTCCGCAGAAAGTCCCGCAGCTCGGCCAGCGCCAGATCGTGGCTGGCATAGAGGCAGAGCGCCGGATACGGTTCGTTGAGGACCTCCTTGAGCTGTTGCTCGATTTCGGACGACGCGCTTTCCAGATGCGGCAAAAGCCGCGCCGTGATGCGTTCGCGAATCCACAACAGCCGTTCGCCGAGCGCGGTGAGGCGCGTGCCGCGTCCTTGTTCTTTGGTGACGAGCGGCTGCCCCATCTTGTCCGACCACAGCGCAATCAAGCCCCAAGCCTGCCGGTAGGGGATACCCACTTGCGCGGTTGCCGTGGTGAGCTTGCCCGTCTGCTTGATCGCCTCGAGCAGTCGGAAAAGGTCCGGATCGATTTGCCGGCGGCCCTGGCCGGCCATCCACACCAGATCGAGGTCAAGCGCCGGCCGTTGCTGAAGTGCGGAAAGTCCCCGGTGCGACATATGCGTCATTATTCCTATTTATGGGCGGCACTTTTGGCCTTACTATTCATTACATAATTGTACACATCATATGCGTATTGACGCATATTAAGGGAGGCACCTCCGGGTGTCCACAATGCATCAAGGAAGCCGCAATCCAACCCGCGTTCCTTGGCACAAGGACATCGCCCTTGCCCGCATTCGGGAATTCCTTGATCGCGAAGGTCCGCTGCTGCCGATCCTCCACGCGCTCCAGGAAGAGTTCGGCTATATCGACGAGGCCGCCGAACCGCTGATTGCCGAAACGCTCAACATCACACGCGCCGAAGTGCATGGCGTCGTGACCTTTTATCACGACTTCCGCCGCGAGCCGGCGGGCCGACACACGCTCAAGCTCTGCCGGGCCGAGGCTTGCCAGGCTGCCGGCGGCGATCCGCTCGCCCTGCATGCCGAGAGGCGGCTTGGCTTGTCGATGGGAAGCACTGCTGCCGACGGCAGCGTGACGCTGGAACCGGTTTACTGCCTCGGCCTTTGCGCCATCGCGCCGTCTGCGATGTTGGATGGGCGCGTGGTCGGGCGGCTCGATGAGCGGCGGCTCGATGCCCTGCTGGCGGAGGCGCAGCAATGACGCTGCGGTTGTTCATACCCGCCGATGCCGGCGCGCTGGCGGTCGGCGCCGAAGAAGTTGCATCGGCACTCGGCGCCGCCGCGGCGCGGCAGAACGTCGCGATTGACATTGTACGCACCGGGTCGCGCGGCCTCTATTGGCTCGAGCCGATGGTCGAGGTGCAAACCGCGGCGGACCGGGTCGCCTACGGACCGGTCGCGCCGAGCGATGCCGAAGCACTGCTCCGCGCCATCCTTACCGACGGCGCGCATGCACTGCGGCTTGGTCCGACCGAAGATATTCCGTGGCTCAAGCGGCAGACGCGGCTCACGTTTGCGCGCTGCGGCGTGGTCGACCCGCGCTCGCTGGAAGATTATCGCGCCCACGACGGCTGCAAGGGCTTGGAACGCGCGCTCGCGCTCGGCCCGGCGGCGACCGTCGAGGAAGTCGTGCAATCGGGCTTGCGCGGCCGCGGCGGCGCCGGATTTCCGACCGGCATCAAATGGCGCACCGTGGCGCAGACGCCGCCGCAGCAAAAATACATCGTCTGCAACGCCGATGAGGGCGACAGCGGCACCTTCGCCGACCGCATGATCATGGAAGGCGATCCCTTTGTGCTGATCGAAGGGATGGCGATTGCCGGCATCGCGGTCGGCGCCACCAAGGGCTACGTCTATATCCGCTCTGAATATCCGCATGCGGCGGCGACCATGGAGGCGGCGATCGCCGCGGCCCGGCGCGGCGGGCTCCTCGGCAACCGCGTTGCGAATTCATCTTTTGCCTTCGACATGGAGGTTCGCGTCGGCGCCGGCGCCTATGTCTGCGGCGAGGAAACCTCGCTGCTCGACAGTCTCGAAGGCAAGCGCGGCCTCGTTCGCGCCAAGCCGCCGCTGCCCGCCCACAAGGGCTTGTTTGGCCGGCCGACGGTGATCAACAATGTGCTGTCGTTCGCCTCGGTGCCAATCATCATGGACAAGGGCGGGGCCTTCTATCGCGATTTCGGCATGGGCAAGTCGCGCGGCACCATGCCGATCCAGCTCGCCGGCAACATCAAACACGGCGGCCTGTTCGAGACCGCGTTCGGCATGACGCTGGGCGAGCTGGTCGACGACGTCGGCGGCGGCACGCGTAGCGGCCGCCCGGTGCGCGCGGTGCAGGTCGGCGGTCCGCTGGGCGCCTATTTCCCGCGGGCCTTGTTCGATACGCCGTTCGATTATGAGGCCTTCGCCGCCCGCGACGGCCTGATCGGCCATGGCGGCATCGTGGTCTTCGACGACACCGTCGACATGGCGAAACAGGCGCGCTTCGCCATGGAATTCTGCGCCATCGAATCCTGCGGCAAGTGCACACCGTGCCGCGTCGGCTCGACGCGCGGCGTCGAGGTCATCGACCACATCATCCGTGGCGAGAATCGCGCCGCCAATACCGCGCTGCTGGAAGACCTGTGCCATACCCTGAAGTTCGGTTCGCTCTGCGCGCTCGGCGGCTTCACGCCCTATCCGGTGATGAGCGCGCTCACTCACTTCCCTGAGGATTTCGGCGCGCCCCCGCGCCTGCTGGCTGCTGAATAGGAGACGCCCCCAATGTCTCTCGTTGAAAAGTCGCTCGTCCAAGAACCGTTACGCCAACACTGGCTCGTGCAAGAGATCGATTACGGCACGCCGCGCTCGCTGGCGGAGAAGACGGTCACGCTGTCGATCGACGGCAAGCAAATTTCGGTGCCGGAAGGCACGTCGATCATGCGCGCGGCCATGGAGGCCGGGATCGAGATTCCGAAGCTTTGCGCCACCGATATGCTCGACGCCTTCGGATCCTGTCGGCTCTGTCTCATCGAAATCGACGGCCGCGCCGGAACGCCGGCGTCCTGTACCACGCCGGTCGCCGAAGGCATCGTGGTGCACACCAAGAACGAGCGCCTCGACCGCATCCGCAAGGGCGTCATGGAGCTCTACGTCTCCGATCATTCGGTGGATTCGCTCGATCGCGCCAAGTATCCCGACGTCGATCTCTTGCAGACCGCCGAAGCGGTCGGGCTCACGGAGGTGCGCTACGGTTTCGACGGGGCCCGCCACCGCAATCCCGGCATCGACGACTCCAATCCGTATTTCGCCTTCGATCCCGCCAAATGCATCGTGTGCTCGCGCTGCGTGCGCGCCTGCGAGGAGGTTCAGGGCACCTTCGCGCTGACCATCTCGGGCCGCGGCTTCGACTCCATCGTGGCCGCGGGAATGGACGAAAAATTCATCGAATCCGAATGCGTCTCCTGCGGCGCCTGCGTGCAAGCCTGCCCGACCGGCTCGCTGATCGAGAAGACGGTCATCGAGAAGGGCAAGCCGGAATGGTCGGCGATCACGACCTGCGCCTATTGCGGCGTCGGCTGCGCCTTCAAGGCGGAGATGCGCGGTGACGAAGTCGTGCGCATGGTGCCGTATAAGGACGGCAAAGCGAACCGCGGCCATTCTTGCGTCAAGGGGCGCTTCGCCTGGGGCTACGCCAATCACCGCGAACGCATCCTCAAGCCGATGCTGCGCAAGAAGATCACCGAGCCGTGGCGCGAGGTTTCGTGGGAGGAAGCGATCGGTCGCGTCGCCTCGGAGTTCAAACGCATCCAGGCGATATACGGCCGCGGCTCGGTCGGCGGCATCACCTCCTCGCGCTGCACCGACGAAGAAACCTTCCTGGTGCAGAAACTCGTGCGCGCGGCGTTCGGCAACAACAACGTCGACACCTGTGCCCGCGTCTGCCATTCGCCGACCGGCTATGGGCTGAAGACCACGTTCGGCACATCGGCCGGAACGCAGGATTTCGATTCCGTCGAGCATGCCGACGTCATCATCGTCATCGGCGCCAACCCGACCGACGCCCATCCGGTGTTCGCCTCACGGATGAAGAAACGTTTGCGGCAGGGCGCCAAGCTCATCGTCATCGATCCGCGACGCATCGATCTGGTGCGCACGCCGCACGTCGAAGCGGCCTATCATCTGCCGACCTTGCCCGGCACCAATGTCGCCATGCTCACGGCGCTGGCGCATGTCGTGGTGACCGAAGGTCTCGTCGACGAGAAGTTCGTCCGTGAACGCTGCGAGTGGGACGCCTTCCAGGATTGGGCCGCCTTCGTCGCGCAAGAGCACAATAGTCCCGAGGCCATCGCCAAGGTGACGGGCGTTCCGGCGGAGACGATCCGCGCCGCGGCGCGGCTTTACGCGACCGGCGGCAACGGCGCGATCTATTACGGTCTCGGCATTACCGAACACAGCCAGGGTTCGACCGCCGTGATGGCCATCGCCAATCTCGCCATGGCTACCGGCAACATCGGCCGACCCGGCGTCGGCGTGAATCCGCTGCGCGGGCAGAACAACGTCCAGGGCTCCTGCGACATGGGCTCATTCCCGCATGAGCTCTCCGGCTATCGGCACATCGGCGACGACGCCACGCGCGCCATGTTCGAGGCGCTGTGGCACAGGCCGCTCGATGCCGAACCGGGGCTGCGCATTCCCAACATGCTCGATGCCGCGGTCGACGGCACCTTCAAGGCGCTCTACATCCAAGGCGAGGACATCCTGCAATCCGATCCGGATACGCACCACGTTGCGGCGGGCCTTGCGGCGATGGAATGCGTCGTCGTGCAGGATCTATTCCTCAACGAGACCGCGAATTACGCCCATGTGTTCCTGCCCGGATCGACCTTCCTGGAAAAGGACGGAACGTTCATCAACGCCGAGCGCCGCATCCAGCTCGTGCGCAAGGTGATGGAGCCGAAGCCCGGCTATGCCGATTGGGAAATCACCTGCGCGATCAGCGAGGCCATGGGCTATCCGATGCACTACGACCACGCGTCGGAGATCATGGATGAGATCGCGCGCCTGACGCCGACCTTCGCCGGCGTCTCATTCCAACGGGTCGCGGAGCTTGGTTCGATCCAGTGGCCGTGCAACGAGAAGGCGCCGGAGGGCACGCCGGTGATGCACATGAACGGCTTCGTGCGCGGCAAGGGCAAGTTCGTCATCACCGAATATATCGCCACCGACGAGCGGACCGGCCCGCGCTTCCCGCTACTGCTGACAACGGGGCGCATCCTGTCCCAGTACAATGTCGGCGCGCAGACCCGCCGCACCGCCAATGTCATGTGGCACGAGGAAGATCGATTGGAAATCCATCCGCACGACGCCGAACAGCGCGGCATCCGTGACGGCGATTGGGTGAAGCTGGCAAGCCGCGCCGGCGAGACCTCGCTGCGCGCGCTGATCACCGAGCGGGTGGCGCCGGGCGTCGTCTACACGACGTTCCATCACCCGGACACGCAGGTCAATGTCGTCACCACCGAGTATTCCGACTGGGCCACCAATTGCCCCGAATACAAGGTCACCGCGGTCCAGGTGTCGCCGTCGAACGGCCCGACGGAATGGCAGCAGCAATACAACGAGCTCGCCCGCAACAGCCGGCGGGTGGCCGTGACAGCGGAGGCTGCGGAGTAGCGGCAATGCGCGAGCCGACGACCACCGTCGCTTGCTCGATCTGGCGCCGCAACGGCGTCGCCGACGGTACGCGCATCATTCCCGAGGAGACCGCCATCGCCTTCACTTATGAGGGCGGCTCCTATGCGGTGATGATGGCGACGCCGCAGAACCTCGAGGACTTTGCGGTCGGCTTCAGCGTCACCGAGGGCCTCGCTGCTTCGCCAGCGGACATCCGTCAACTCGAGATCATCGAGCATGCGGCCGGCATCGAACTGCGCATGTGGCTGAGCGAACCGCACGCCTCCGCCTTGAGCGAGCGGCGGCGGCATCTCGCCGGCCCGACCGGCTGCGGCCTATGCGGCATCGAAAGTCTCGACGAGGCGGTGCGGACGCCGCAGCGCGTGCGCCAAGGCGATACCTTTACGCCGGCCGAGATCATGCGCGCGCTCGAGGCGCTGGCGCCCCGCCAGGAGCTCAACCGGCGAACGCGGGCGGTCCATGCCGCGGCCTTCTGGCAGCCCGGCGCCGGCCTTTTCGCCGTCCGCGAAGACGTCGGACGACACAACGCGCTCGACAAGCTGGTCGGCGCGCTGACGCGCGATCGCGTGCCCGGTCACAGCGGCATGGTGCTGCTGACCAGCCGCGTATCCGTGGAAATGGTACAGAAAACCGCCGCGGTCGGCGCGCCGCTATTGGTCGCCGTGTCGGCGCCGACTGCGCTGGCGCTGCGCACCGCCGAGACCGCCGGTATCACGCTTGTTGCAGTCGCGCGTGGCGACGGCTTCGAAATCTTCACCCACCCGCAGCGCATCAAAGAAGTCGCAACAGACACTGTAACCAATGTCGCCTGACAAGCTCATCTACATGGCCAATCAGATCGGCAAGTTCTTCGCGACTCAGGGGCCTGAGCAAGCGGCGGCGGGGACGGCCGATCACATCAGGAAATTCTGGGACCCGCGGATGCGCGCCGCGATTTTCGCGCATCTCGAGACTGGCGGCGCAGGGCTCGATCCGGTTGTGCGCGAGGCCATTGAGCAACTCGCGACAGCCGAGAAAGCCGGAGCGCACAAAGCGCGTGCCCAATAAATGCGCTAGCGCCGCCCAAGCCCGCGTTCTTCGACCTGATTTTGACCGCCAATTGATCTCCAGCTTCGCGGTTCCGCGGATTGCCGATGCGGGCTACGTGGCCGGGAGCGGAGCGCGTGCGGTTCATTTCTTTAATCTGGATCAATAAGTGGGATTAAAGCCGCCCCTGGCAAAGGCGCTCACACTCCGGCGCCGGAACTTGACACAAATGGAAACTTGCCATGACCGCGGCGCAGCGCCGCCTTTGGCGTCAAGTGGTCCGCATCGGCTAAGAACAAAACGCCAGGGGAGACGATATGACGACTATAGCGCAAACGCAGACATCGGGACCGCTGTTCGGTTTTCTTGACCGGAGTCGGACGGTTGCTAAGCCGGGGTTCAGCCGCTGGATGGTACCTCCGGCCGCGCTGTGCGTGCACCTGTGCATCGGCCAGGCCTATGCCTTCAGCGTGTTCAATCTGCCGATGACAAGGCTCCTCGGCGTCACGCAATCGGCGCCGAACGACTGGCATCTCCCCGAGCTGGGCTGGATCTTCTCAATTGCGATCTTTTTCCTCGGCACCTCCGCGGCGGTGTTCGGCCGCTGGGTCGAGGAAGGCGGCCCGCGCCGGGCGATGTTCACCGCCGCGTTGTGCTGGGCCGGCGGCTTCTTCATCTCCGCGATTGGCGCGTACATCCACAATCTCTGGGTCATCTATCTCGGCTACGGCGTGCTCGGCGGCTGCGGGCTCGGTATCGGCTACATCTCGCCGGTCTCGACCCTGATCAAATGGTTCCCCGACCGTCCGGGCATGGCGACAGGCATGGCCATCATGGGCTTCGGCGGCGGCGCCTTCATCGCCTCGCCGCTCTCGGTGTACCTGATGAGCATATTCAGGACGGAACACTACGTCGGCGTTGCCCCGACGTTTGTCGTCATGGGAGCGATCTACTTCGTGTTCATGTTGGTCGGTGCGTTCATCGTTCGGGTGCCGGCGCCGGGCTGGAAGCCGGAAGGCTACACGCCGCCGGTGGTGGCGCAGAAACTCATCACCAAGAACGACGTCTATGTTTATGACGCACTGAAGACGCCGCAGTTCTGGCTGATCTGGTGGATACTCTGCCTCAACGTCACCGCCGGCATCGGCGTGCTCGGCCAAGCCTCGGCCATGAGCCAGGAAATGTTTCCCGGCCACATCACGCCGGTCGCGGCCGCGGGCTTCGTCGGCCTGATGAGCCTGTTCAACATGGGTGGCCGCTTCTTCTGGGCGTCCACGTCGGACTATATCGGCCGAAAAAATACCTACTTTGTGTTTATGGTGCTCGGCTTCGCGCTCTATTGCACCGTGCCCTACACCGGCGCGATCGGCAGCGTCGAGGGATTCGTGTTGTGCTTCCTGGTGATCATCAGCATGTATGGCGGCGGCTTCGCCACCGTGCCGGCGTACCTCAAGGACATGTTCGGCACGCGCTACGTCGGCGCCATCCACGGCCTGCTGCTCACCGCCTGGTCGATGGCCGGCATCTTCGGGCCGGTGCTGGTGAATTACATCCGCGAGTACAACATCACTCACGGCGTGCCGAAGGCACAAGCCTACAACGTCACCATGTACATCATGGCGGGACTGCTGGTGATCGGCTTCATCTGCAACTTGCTGGTCAAGGCGGTCCATCGCCGCTTCCACATGCATCCCGAGCACGAAGCCGAGCTGGCGCAGGCGGAAGTTGCCGCCGCGGGCGAACCGGCCGGAGCATAAAGGAGTAACATCATGCAAGATGCAAATCAGCAAACCGGCACGACTACGCTGCAACTCATGCTGGCGTGGGGCTTCGTCGGCATCCCGTTAGCACTCGGCGTATTGCAGACTCTCATCAACTCGATGAAGCTGTTCCAATAAGCGCCGAGCGTCGATGACCAGTGCGGCGGCTTCGGCCGCCGCACTTCTTTTTAGGGCGTTTTCCGCCGCTCCCCTGCACGCGCTGGACGAGCTGCCGGGACAACATGCCCCTTGACGATCGGGCAGCTTATCGGCGTGACTTCACCGGGCGCGTTCCGGGGGAATCAATCATGGCCGGCACACATCTCTCCATCCGTATCGATCTGGCATCCGGGGACCGCATCGGCCCCGGCAAGATTGCGCTTTTGGAAGCGATCCGGTCGACCGGGTCGATCTCGGCGGCGGCGCGCTCGCTCGGCATGTCCTACCGCCGCGCCTGGCTCCTGGTCGAAGCGATCAATCAGACGCTGCGTGAACCGGCAGTGACGGCGGAAACCGGCGGGTCCGGCGGCGGCGGCGCGGTGGTCACTCCCGTCGGCGAACGAGTTGTCGGCCTTTACCGGACCATCGAATCGCACGCGCGGGCCGCCACGGGAGGAGAGTTCCGCGCGATCGGCAAGCTCATTCGCCACGACAAACATCCGGGCTGACGCATTTTCGGTGTGCGATTAACGGCGCGCTGCCCTGCCATTGGTTCTGGCGCAGCCGCGCGCAATCCGTGATATTGAGTGAGAGGAACCGCTGAGGGAGAGACCTATGACCGGCGCTGTCGCCGTGACGGATGATGGCGCCATCCGCATCATCCGGATGAATCGCCCGGAAAAGAAGAACGCGCTGACCCTGGCGATGTATACCGACATGACCCGGGCGCTGCGCGAGGCCGATCAAAGCGACGCCATCCGTTGCGTCATGTTCGCCGGCGCGCCCGGCGCGTTCTGCGCCGGCAATGACATCGGCGATTTTCTCAAGGCCGCCGAAGGCGGCCGTGATCCGCGCGCGTTTGATTTTCTCAAGGCGCTGGCGCTCGGCCAAAAACCGATGGTCGCCGCAGTGGCCGGCGTCGCCATCGGCATCGGCACCACCATGCTGCTGCACTGCGATCACGTCGTCGCCGGCGCCGACGCCATGTTCTCGACGCCGTTCCTGAAGCTCGCGCTCATTCCGGAAGCGGCCTCCACCCTGCTGGCGCCGATGCGCATGGGTTATGCGCGCGCGTTCTCGCTGTTGATGATGGGCCGTCCGCTGTCCGCCGAGGAAGCCAAAGCTGCGGGTCTCGTCAATACCGTCGTCGATGCCGCCGAGGTCGACGCTGTCGCGCTGCAGGCCGCGCGCGAGATCGCCGCGCTGCCGCCGGGAGCGCTGGCGGTCGCACGCCGGCTGATGCGCGGTAATCGCGACGCGGTCATCAAGCAGATCGAAGCTGAATCGATGCATTTCGAGGATCTACTGAAATCCGACGAGGCGCGCGCCGCCTTCCAGGCGTTCCTCGCCCGCAAGAAGTGAGGTCGACGATGTCGTTAGCTGGCAAGACCCTGTTCATCACCGGCGCCTCGCGCGGCATCGGGCTGGCGATCGGACTGCGCGCCGCCCGCGACGGCGCCAATGTCGCAATCGCCGCCAAAACCGCCGAGCCGCACCCGAAGCTTTCCGGCACCATCTACACCGCGGCGGAGGATATCGAGCGCGCCGGCGGCAAGGCGCTGCCGCTGGTGGTCGACGTCCGCGACGAGGTGACGGTGAAGGAGGCGCTAGACGAGACGGCAGCGCGGTTCGGCGGCATCGATATCGTCGTCAACAATGCCAGCGCGATCTCGCTCACGCCGGTCGCCGCGACCGACATGAAGCGCTTCGATCTCATGCATCAAATCAACACCCGCGGCACGTTCGTCGTCTCGAAATGGGCCATTCGGCATCTGGAAAAGGCGACAAATCCCCACATTCTCATGATCTCGCCGCCGCTCGACATGCAAGAGAAATGGTTCGCACCGCACACCGCCTACACCATCGCCAAGTTCGGCATGAGCCTTGTCGTGCTCGGCCTGGCCGCCGAATTGCGCGGCAAGGGCATCGCCGTCAATGCGCTGTGGCCGCGCACGGTGATCGCCACGGCCGCGGTGCAAAACCTGCTCGGCGGCGACGCCTTGATGCGCCGATCACGGAAGCCCGACATCATGGCCGATGCGGCCCATGCCGTCTTCACCCGGCCTGCGCGGCAGCTCACCGGCCGCTTTCTCATCGACGATACATTTTTGGCCGAAACTGGCGTCAAGGATTTCGACCGGTATCGGGCCGATCCGACGCAAAAGCTCGCATCGGACTTCTTTGTGCCGGACAACATCGCGCCGCCGGAGGGCGTCAGCCTCGACGCCTGGCCGCGCTGACGACGCCTTTTGTTGCGGGAAAGCACGGCGGAAGGCAACGCTCGGCCGAGCTCCTCATAGGTTCAAGAGAACGCCTTGCGTTGAAGTTCGTCAGCGAGCTTCAAGGCCTCTTTTTTGGTCAACCGAAATGAGGTGCTTCTAAAAAGACGACCTGCCTTCGTCATCACCTGGAGCATTACAAAGTTTTTTCGAACACTGACTTCGACGCTTTCGCTCCACTTTACTCCACTGACTTTGATCGCCATGGCCTACAGGCCTCGCGGCCCCTCATCCCAGCCAGCGCTTGCGCCGCTTGTAGTGCTTGCCTTCGCGGAACGATTTGCGTTTGCCTTCGGCGACGCCGAGGTAGAATTCCTTGACGTCCTCGTTCTGCGCCAGCGCGGTTGCCGTGCCGTCGAGCACCACGCGTCCGTTCTCCAGGATGTAGCCGTAGCCGGAATATTTGAGCGCCAGGTTGGCGTTCTGCTCCGCCAGCAGGAAGGAGACGCCTTCGCTGTCGTTGAGGTTTTTCATGATCGTGAAGATTTCCTCGACGATCTGCGGCGCCAAGCCCATCGACGGCTCGTCGAGCAAGATCATCTTCGGGCGCGACATCAGCGCGCGGCCGATGGCGCACATCTGCTGCTCGCCCCCGGATGTGTATCCGGCCATCGCCTGCCGGCGCTCTCTCAGCCGCGGAAAATAGGCGTAGACCTTTTCCAGATCGGCGCGAATCGCGGCGGCTCCGTCGCGCCGGGTGAAGGCGCCGGTCAGCAGATTTTCCTCGACGCTCAGATGACCGAAGCAGTAGCGGCCCTGCATCACCTGGATGCAGCCGCGGCGCACCACTTCGTTCGGCGCGAGTCCCTGAACCTCGGTGCCGTCGAACACGATCGCGCCCTTGGTCACTTCGCCGCGCTCGGAATGCAGCAGATTGGAGATCGCTTTCAGCGTGGTCGTCTTGCCGGCGCCGTTCGCTCCGAGCAGCGCCACGATGCCGCCGTTCGCGACCGAGAGCGACACGCCCTTGAGCACGAGAATGACGCGGTCGTAGACCACCTCGATGTTATTGAGCGAGAGAATTGGCGCGGAATTTGTTGCCGCTACCGGCGCGGCCATCGTCGAGGCAACGGCAGTCATGGTCGCTTTCTCCCTGGGTTGCAGGAGAGATCGATTGCTACGCGGGAGGCAGGCAGGACGAGGGTCCGCGCGGGCCAGACCCCCATCCCTTTGTAGTGCGGCCGCCCGCGGTCCCTTTCCGCGGGCGACCCGAGAATCAGCTTACGAAGACTTGTCGCAAGGCTCGGTCCGCTTCGGCCAGCCGGCGTTGGCCTTGACGTATTCCTCCGCCGCGCTGTCGATCAGCGGCAAGACCTTGTCCTTGATTGGCTGGATCGAGGGGACCACCGTGTTCCATTTCGTCCCGTCCCACTGGACGAGCGAGATGCCGCTATGACCGTTGTGGTCGGCGCAGCTCAGATGGATCGGTGAGGCAAAGCCCGGCAGACCCATTTCCTTCCAGCGCGCATCGGTGATGTTGAGCGCTTCAAAGCCCCGGCGAACGTCTTCGCTGTTGACCTGCTTCTTGCCGGTCAGCTTCTGCGCCGTGCGGATCGCCTCAGCAATGATGGCCGAGTTGAGAACGGCGCGGTTGTAAAGGTTCTCGCCGACCTTGTCCCTCGAGGCGACTTGGCTCTTACCCTTGTCGACCACGTATTTGAGGATGTCCTGGATCGCCGGGAAGTTGGTGCCGACGCCATTGATGTCAAGCGTACTATATCCGTTGGCTTCCGGGCCAGCCGGACGCGCGTCGTCGTCGCCGCCGGACCACCACACGCCGACCAGCCGGTTCATCGGGTAGCCGATCTTGGTCGCTTCCTTGACCGCGGTCGGGTTCATGGCGCCCCAGCCCTGGATATAAATCCAGTCGGGCCGGTCGCGACGCACGTCGAGCCACAGCGAGGTCTGATTCTGCATCTGCGAAGCGGGCACGGGATAGAGTTTCAGCTCGAAACCGTAATCCTTGGCGAGCTCCTGCAAGAGCGGGATCGGCTCCTTGCCGTAGGGCGCGTCGAGATGCACGAGACCGATCTTCTTGCCCTTGAGCTTGTCAAAGCCGCCTTCGACATCGGCGGCGTGACGGACAAAAGCTGACGCGCCGTCCCAATAGGTGGCCGGCGGATTGAAGATCCAGGGGAACAGGTTGCCGTCAGCAGAAGCCGAGAGGCCGTAGGCCATCGAAAAAACCGGCAGCTTGTCGACCGCCGCCTTTGGAATCACTTGCAGCGTGATACCCGTCGAAAAGGGCGTGATGACAACGGGGTGTTTGCCCTTCACCGTGTCATAACATTCGACACCTTTTTTGGTGTCGTAGCCGGTCTCGCACTCGTCGACGATGAGCTTGACGCCGCCGATGCCGCCGTCGCGCTCGTTCAGCATGTTGAGATAATCGGTCAGCCCATTGGCGATAGGTATCCCGGAACCGGCAAAGGGGCCGGTCCGATAGGTGAAGAAGGGAACGTAAAGTCCGTCCTCTGCCTGCGCCGTCGCGACCGCGGCTGGCACCGCCGTCACTACCGCCAAGCCGAGAGCAAGATGCTTCACACGCATGGCCGTTTCTCCCTTGTTGACGCCGGTTCAACCGGCGGGTCCGTGCGGCCCTCGCTCCCCTTCAGCGGGAAAGAGGGACTCCCGGCCGGCCAGTCCGCCGGAGCGCGGGAATTGGGGCGGAGTGTGCACCATCAGTAAGGAAAGGGCCACACCCTCAACTTCTGCTTTCCGATCTGCCAGAGCCGCGCCAGCCCGTTCGGTTCCATGACCAGAAACACGATGATCAATGCTCCGACAATCACGAACGTCAGCTGTTCGGCGGCGGCCGGACGAATCGGTAAGCCGAATGCGGCGGGAATCGCCCGTAGCGCGATCGGCAAAATGTAGATCAGCGCGGCGCCGAAAAACGACCCGATCAGAGTTCCCAGCCCGCCGATGATCACCATGAACAGCACGAGAAAGCTCTGGTCGATGGCGAACACGTCGGCTTCGGCGCCGCCGTACCACAGGAACACCATCATCGCGCCGGCCACGCCGCAGTAGAACGACGACACCGCAAAGGCGAGCAGCTTGGCGCGCAGCAGCCTGATCCCGATCAGCTCGGCGGCAAGGTCCATGTCGCGCACCGACATCCACATCCGGCCGATGCGGCCATGGACGACGTTCGAAGCCACCCACGTCATCGCCACGACGATGCTCAGCACGACCAGATAGCGCGTCAGCGAGGTTGCCGTCGGGCCGGTGACCGGAATGCCCATGAAGGTCCGTAACGGAACTTCGATCGCTCCGGAGACGCTGTTGTTGTAGAGCCAGGGAATGCGGATGAAGCACCATTCCAGGAAGAACTGCGCCGCCAGCGTCGCCACCGCGAGATAAAAGCCCTTGATGCGCAGCGACGGCAACCCGAACAGCACGCCGATGGCGGCGGAGAAGAAACCCGATGCGATAATCCAGATGATGATATCGACATTGGGAAAGAAGGTCGTGAGCTTCAAGCAGGCATAGGCGCCGACTCCCATGAACGCGCCGGTGCCGAGCGAAAGCAGACCGGTATAGCCGGTGAGCAGGTTGAGCCCGATCGCGGCGAGCGAGAAGATGAGAAACGGGATCAGCACCGCGTTGAGCATGAAGTCGTTGCAGACAAGCGGAAAGACCACGAAGGCGATCAGCAAAATGACCGCCATTCCGATGCGGTCCTGCAGGATCGGAAACACCGCCATGTCGGCGGCGTAGTTGGTCTTGTATTGGCCGGCCTCGCGATACAGCATCGTCAAATCCGCTCGATGAGCCTTTCGCCAAACAGGCCCTGCGGCCGGAACACCAAAAATCCCAGGGCAATCACATAGGCGAACCAGCTCTCGATGCCGCCGCCGAGCAGCGGCCCCCAATAGAATTCGGCGAGCTTCTCGCCGATGCCGATGATCAGGCCGCCGACGATGGCTCCCGGAATCGACGTGAGCCCGCCGAGGATCAGCACCGGCAGCGCCTTGAGAGCGATGATCTGCAGCGAAAATGAAACCTCCGAGCGGGCGCCCCACATGATGCCGGTGGCCAGCGCCACGATGCCGGCGGCAAACCACACGATGACCCAAATCTGCTCCAGCGAGATGCCGACCGACAATGCCGCCTGGTGACTGTCGGCGACCGCGCGCAGCGCGCGTCCGATGCGGGTCCGCTGAAAGAACACCGCCAGCACCGCCACCATCACCGAGGCGATGATCACCGCGGCAATATCGATCTTCTGCAGCGACACGAAGCCGCCGAGCCCTTTGAATTCGATGGCGCCGTTCGGCAGATAAAGCTGTTGCGCGATCATCACCTTGGGATTGCCGCCGAATACCAGCTGGCCGAAGCCGATGAGGAAATAGGTTATGCCGAAGGTCGCCATGAACAGAATAATGTCGGACTGGTTGACCAGCGGCCGCAGCACCAGTCGTTCGACTCCGAACGCCAACACAAACATGACCACGACGGTGAGGCCCAGCGCGACGAAGGCGGGCACGCCATGCTCGTGCAGGCCCACCAGCGTCAGCGCGGCGAACACGACCATGATTCCTTGCGCGAAGTTGAACACGCCCGATGCCTTGAAGATCAGCACAAACCCGAGCGCAATCAGGGCATAGAGCACGCCGCCGACGAGGCCGTCCCACAGCGTCTGCACCAGAAGATCCGGCGCCATGCCCATCTGCACGAACGGATCGATGAAGACCTTGTGGATGATATCCATGCGCGGCCTACCCGGTCGCCCGAGCGGGCGCGGCGGCGCGGCAACGAGTTGCGACTGCTGCCGGATGCACGGTCATACGCTGACCCCATGCGGCTCGCCCAGATAGGCGCGGATGACGTTCTTGTCGCTCTTGACGTCGTCGGGCGCGGCGTCGGCGATCTTGCGGCCGTAATCGAGCACGACGACGCGATCGGACAGGTCCATGACCACGCCCATGTCGTGCTCGATCAGCGCGATCGTCGTGCCGTATTGCTGGTTCACGTCGAGAATGAATCGCGACATGTCCTCCTTTTCTTCGAGGTTCATGCCGGCCATCGGTTCGTCGAGCAGCAAGAGGTCGGGCTCCATGGCCAGCGCACGACCGAGCTCAACCCGTTTCTGCAGGCCGTAAGGCAGACGGCCGACCGGGACCTTGCGGATGGCCGCGATCTCGAGAAAGTCGATGATTTCCTCGACCCGCCGCCGGTGCTCGACCTCTTCGCGGAGCGCCGGGCCGTGACGGATGAGCTGCCAGAAGAAGCCGCGCCGCATCTTGAGCGCGCGGCCGGCGAGAATGTTGTCGAGGGTGGTCATGCCCCGGAACAGCGCCAGATTTTGAAACGTGCGCGCGATGCCGCCCTCCGCCGCGGCATATGGCCGCATCGATGTGCGCTCCTTGCCCTTGAACGTGATGCGTCCGGATTGCGGTTGGTAGAAGCCGTTGATGACGTTGAGCATGGACGTCTTGCCGGCGCCGTTGGGGCCGATGATGGCGCGGATCTCGCCCTTGCGGATGTCGAACGAGACGCTGGTCAGTGCGCGAATGCCGCCGAATGCGAGGGAAACGTCCTCCACTGCGAGCAAGACCTCGCCGAGCGCCGCCTCGCGCGAGGACGGCGCCCTCACGCCGCGCGCTCCAACTTCGCAGCGCGCGCCGGATAGGCTTGCATGTCGCGGATCGCCAAGCGCGCCGCGATCACGCCCTTGTGCCCATCCTCGAAGGTGACTTCCGTGGATATCTCCGCGGTCGCCGAACCGTTGTAGAACGCCTCGACCAGTGGCGCGTAGCGATCGATGATGTGGCCGCGGCGAAGTTTTTGCGTGCGCGTCAGTTCGCCGTCGTCCGGATCGAGTTCCTTGTGCAGGACGAGGAAGCGCCGGATTTGCGCGCCGGCCATCACCTCTTCTTCCGCCAGCGACCGGTTCACTTCGTCGATATGCCGCGCGATCATGTCGTAGACCTGCGGATTGGCGGCGAGTTCCTGATATGAGCCGTAGACGACGTTGTTCCGCTCGGCCCAGCTGCCGACCGAAGTCAGATCGATATTGATCATGGCGCAGACGAAATCGCGGCTGGCGCCGACCGCCACGGCCTCGCGGATGTTGGGATAGAACTTGAGCTTGTTCTCGATGTATTTGGGCGCGAATACGGTTCCGTCGCTCAGCCGCCCGACATCCTTGGCGCGGTCGATGATCTTCAATTGGCCGGTCTTCGGGTCGAAGAATCCGGCGTCGCCGGTATGCACCCAGCCGTCGGGCGTAAGCACCTCGGCGGTCTTGTCGGGATCCTTGAAGTATCCGACGAACACGCCGGGCGAGCGATAAAGGACTTCGCCGCTGTCGGAGATCTTGACCTCGACATCGGGTGAGGCCTTGCCCACCGTGTCGGGGTAGATTTCACCGTCCGGCTGCGCGGTGACGTAGACCGAGGCCTCGGTCTGGCCGTAGAGCTGTTTCAAGTTGAGGCCGATGCCGCGCCAGAAGCGAAAGATTTCAGGGCCAATCGCCTCACCGGCGGTATAGGCCACACGGACTCGCGACAGCCCGAACTGGTTCATCAGCGGGCCGTACACCAGCAAGTTTCCGAGGCCATAGAGCAAGCGCGCGCTCAGCGGCACCTTTTCGCCGTCGAGAATTTTCTCGCCCCAGCGCCCCGCCACAGCGATGAAGAAATCGAACACCTTGCGCTTGAGCGCGCTGGCATCCGCCATCCGCACCGTGGTCAGCGTCAGGATGTTCTCGTAGACCCGCGGCGGCGCGAACGCGTAAGTCGTGCCGATCTCGCGCCGATCCTGGACCACCGTATCAGGTGCCTCCGGACAATTGACGCAGTAACCCGCGACGTGGGCCTGGACGTAAGAAAAAATGTAATCGCCGACCCACGCCAGCGGCAGATAGGCGATCACCTCCTCGTCCTGATCGAGACGGTCGAAGGCATTGGCATTGCGCGCCGAGACGATGGTGTTCGCAAAGGTCAGCATCACGCCTTTGGCGCGGCCCGTCGTCCCCGACGTGTAGAGGATGACGCTGAGATCGCTGCCCTTGCCCGCCGCGACGCCGGCTTGCCAATGCAGCAGACATTCGGGGTCGCTGGCAAGCTTTTTGCGGCCGATGCTCTGCACGTCCTCGAAAGCGATCAACCGGCTGTGGTCGTAATCCTTCAATCCGCGCGGCTCGTCATAAATGACTTGGCCGAGATGCGGCAGCCGCTCCGACACGGCGATGATCTTGTCGACCTGCTCCTGGTCCTGGACGACGGCCAGCGTCACCTCGGCATGCGCCAACACGAAAGCCATCTCGTCGGCGACGGCGTCGGCATAAACCGGCACCGGCACGGCTCCGAGCGCCTGGCCCGCGCACATCGCCCAATAGAGCCGCGGGCGGTTGCTGCCGACGATGGTGAACTTGTCGCCGCGCTTGAGGCCGAGCTCGCCGAGCCCGATCGAGAAGGCGCGAACCTCCTCGAGCATCTGCGCCCAGGTCCACGCTTGCCAGATGCCGAGATCCTTGTGGCGCATGGCGGGTCGATCGCCGATCGCGCCGGCATTGTGGATCAGAAGCTTGGGCAGCGTATCTAAGCCGGGATCAGTTGACGGCACGGGGGTTCCTCCGCCCGCTAGGCACGATGGCGCCTAGCGGAGAAGCGCGCCGCTCGCACTCGCGCGGCGCGGCATCTCGATGACGGCCGAGATGGTGGAGTTCGCCATGGGCACCCTGCTCGCTGGTAGCAAGCAGGATCACGGCGCAAGCGCCCTTAACCACTTGGTACAATGCTCCTCCCGGGAGCTCCTCAAAACAGGAATTCCTTCTCTGTCAGATTGCCGCCATTGAGTAATTTGGCCAGCATTCACTTGACAGACGAACCTAGATTTTGTTCGGTACAAAAGCAATCATTTGCGCTTTTCCGTACCGCAGCATGCGTCGATTGGCCGGAGGCATTCGGCCGAGAGAGCCGGCCTGCTTGCTACTCGCCGAAGCGCAGCAGCCGGCCAAGATCAAGCACTGTCAGCCCGCCGTGCTCGAGCCGTAGCAACCCCTTGCTTTCCAGCAATTTGAGACTTTTGTTCGCGACCTGACGCGACACCCCCGAGAGCAGACCAATCTCCTCCTGGGAGATTTCCAGATGCGGCGGCAGATGGGGGTAGAGGGTCGGATTGAACAGCCAGGCGATGTTGCGCGCCACGCGCGCGGGCGCATCCAGCATGCGGTCGTATTCAACCAGAGCGATAAATTGTCCCAACCTTTCGTTGAACTGGCGAACCAGGAAACGGTTGAAGGCAACGCTGTTTTCGAACAGCCACAGGAACGTCGTCCGATTCATCAGGGCGATCCGCGTATCGCGGAGCGCGACGAGATCGTACTGGCGAATCTCGTTCTTCAGCACGGTGCCCTCACCGAACCAGCCGCTCGAGCGGACTCCGGCCAGCGTGACGGCCTTGCCGCTCACCGACAACGTACTCAGCTTAATGAGGCCGGAGACGACGCCGATCCAGAAGTCGAGACGGTCGCCGCGGTGACAGATATAGGCGCCCTTAGGGAAAGCCTTTTCGACGATCCCGTGCCGCGCCTGCTCGCGTTCGTTCTCGGTCAGATCTTGCGACCATACCGCGATGCTGCGTAACCGATCCGTCGTGATTACGTGTGCCTTCGCGGCCGCCCCGCGCCCATTCGCGCTCGCGATTATGACCGCGGCGCATCCCCCGGCTCAAGCCCCGCCGCGGCCTGGGCTCTATAAGAACATCGGGTCGCATGGCTCAAGGCAGCGACCAGCCCGGCGATCCGACACCGGCAGTCAAAGCGTAAGATCGACGCCGCCAATTTCGCAAGACGCGGCTGAAATTCTCGCATTGCTGGGCGAAAACGACAGTGCTATGGCACACGTCGCGCTCATTTAACGCGGA
The DNA here is from genome assembly GCA_050011955.1 of Xanthobacteraceae bacterium. Classification (GTDB taxonomy): domain Bacteria; phylum Pseudomonadota; class Alphaproteobacteria; order Rhizobiales; family Xanthobacteraceae; genus BOG-931. Next base: position 16,003 of record JBEKIC010000005.1, on the reverse strand, counting down.
AATCCTTGGGTCCACAGCCCCGACCCAACTGGCCGCCTGGCTGGCAACGCCTCCATGCTCGATTCATCCTCAGCCGGTTCGCCGCAATTTTCTCTAGCTGAAGACCAAATCGCCGTCCGCGACATGGCCCGCGCCTTTGCCGCGGAAGTCTTCGCACCGCACGCGCTGGCGTGGGACGAGGCCAAGCATTTTCCCGTTGCCGAAATGCGCAAGGCCGCCGCGCTCGGCATGGGCGGGGTCTATATTTCCGCGGATGTCGGGGGCTCGGCACTGTCGCGCCTGGACGCGACCTTGATCTTCGAGGCGCTGGCCACCGGCTGTCCCACCGTGGCGGCCTATATGTCGATCCACAATATGGCCGCTTGGATGATCGACGCCTATGGCTCCGATGAGCAGCGCAACAAATGGCTGCCGAAGCTGTGCACGATGGAGCTTTTGGCGAGCTATTGCCTGACCGAGCCCGGTGCGGGCTCGGATGCGGCCGCGCTGACCACACGCGCCGTGCGCGACGGCGATGTCTACGTCCTCAATGGCCAAAAGCAGTTCATCTCGGGAGCCGGCGCCGGCGACCTCTACGTGGTGATGGTGCGAACCGGCGGCGACGGGCCGGCCGGAATCTCGACGCTGGTGGTCCCGGGCGACACGGCGGGCATTTCGCTCGGCGCCAACGAGCGCAAGATGGGGTGGAATGCGCAGCCGACCCGGGCCGTCATCTTCCAGGACGCGCGCGTTCCCGTCGGCAACCGGCTGGGCGAGGAAGGTATCGGTTTTAAGATCGCCATGGCCGGCCTTGACGGCGGCCGGCTCAACATTGCGGCCTGTTCGCTCGGCGGCGCCCAGATCGCCCTGGAAAAATCGCTGGCCTACATGAAAGAACGCCGCGCCTTCGGCAAACGCCTCGAAGAGTTTCAGGCCCTGCAATTCCGCCTCGCCGATATGGCGACCGGGCTCGAAGCGTCGCGCACGCTGCTGTGGCGAGCGGCCGCCGCGCTCGACCGTAAGGATACGAACGCGACGCAGCTCTGCGCCATGGCCAAACGCTTTGTCACCGATACCTGCTTCGAGGTCGCCAATCAGGCGCTGCAGCTGCACGGCGGCTACGGCTACCTGTCGGAATTCGGCATTGAAAAGATCGTGCGCGATTTGCGCGTGCATCAGATCCTCGAAGGCACCAACGAGATCATGCGCCTCATCGTGGCAAGAAGCCTCGTCGGACGATGAGCGGAGCGGTTCTTCAGGACGGCGAGCTGATCGTCCGCCAGGAGCGGGCGCTGCGCCGGATCACGCTCAACCGGGCGAAAGCGCTCAATGCGCTCACGCTCGACATGGCTGTGGCGATGACGGCGTTGCTGCGCTCCTGGGCGACCGATCCCAGCGTCGGCGCAGTGCTGATCGACGGCGCCGGCGAGCGCGGCCTGTGTGCGGGCGGCGACATCCGGGCGCTGTACGATGCGGCCAAGTCCGGCGACTCGCTGCCCGCGCAATTCTGGTCGACCGAATACCGTCTGAACGTGTTGACCGCGCGCTATCCCAAGCCGGTCATCGCGGTGATGGACGGCGTGGTGATGGGCGGCGGCGTCGGCCTCTCGGCGCACGCGGCGCATCGCATCGTGACCGAACGCTCAGCGGTGGCCATGCCGGAGGTCGGGATCGGATTCTTTCCCGACATCGGCGCCGCGTTCTTGCTGGCGCGAGCGCCCGGCTATACCGGCACGCATTTGGCGCTGACCGGCGATCGCATGAACGCGGCGGATGCCATCTATTGCGGGTTTGCCGATGTGCATATTGCCGCCGCCAGGCTTGCCGAATTGCCGGCGGCACTGGCCGAATGCCGCACCGCCAATGATGTGCGGGCCCGGCTCGGCGAAATGTCGACCCCACCGCCTCCCGGCCGCCTGCCCGCCGCACGGCAATGGATCGATCGCTGCTACGCCGCAAACGACGTCGAAGACATTGTCGACCGGTTGCGTACCGACGGTGGCGATGCCGCGCGCGCGGCGCTGGCGAACATCCTGACGAAGTCCCCGACCTCGCTCAAGGTCACATTGCGAAACCTTCGTTCCGCTGTATCATTCAGCAGAGTTGAGCAAAGCTTCCAGCAGGATTACCGCATCGCGCTCGCCTGCATCGCCGGACATGATTTCATCGAAGGCATCCGCGCCGCAATCGTCGACAAGGACCGCAATCCAGCCTGGCGACCGGACCGGCTTGAAGGCGTAACAAAAGAGATCGTCGACCGGCACTTCCGGCCGGTCGGCAAGTTGGAACTGACCTTCGACGATTGAGAGAGGCTTACCGCCATGCCGACCATCGGATTCATCGGTCTCGGAAACATGGGCGCGCCCATGGCCGCCAATCTCGTCAAGTCCGGCGAGCGGGTGCTGGGCTTCGATATGGTCGCGGCGGCGCGCCAGGCGTCGGCCCAAGACGGCGTGCAGATCGTCGCCGACGCCAAGCAATCCGCCGAGAATGCCGACGTCGTCGTGACCATGCTGCCGGCCGGCGCGCACGTCGTATCGGTCTGGAAGGACGTGCTGCCGGCGGCGAAGAAAGGCGCGCTGTTCATCGATTGCTCGACGATCGATGTCGCCAGCGCGCGGGCGGCGCACGCGATGGCGGCCGAGCACGGCATCGCTTCGCTCGACGCCCCGGTCTCGGGCGGCGTCGGCGGCGCCAAGGCGGCCACCCTCACCTTCATGGTCGGTGGCGCGGCGGACGCATTCGCGCGCGGCAAGCCGGTCCTTGAGCGCATGGGCAAGCGCGTCGTCCATTGCGGCGAGGCGGGCAACGGTCAGGTCGCCAAGATCTGCAACAATATGATCCTCGGCATCTCAATGATCGGCGTGAGCGAAGCATTCGTGCTGGGCGAAAAGCTCGGCCTCTCGCACCAGGCCTTGTTCGACGTCGCCTCGGCGTCCTCGGGTCAGTGTTGGTCGCTGACCAGCTATTGCCCGGTGCCGGGGCCGGTGCCGGCCAGTCCGGCCAACAACGGCTACAAGCCGGGCTTTGCCGGCGCCTTGATGTTGAAGGATCTCAAACTCGCCAAGGAGGCGGCGCAGTCGGTCAAGGCCAAGACGGCGCTCGGCGCGCACGCCGCCGAGATCTACGATCTGTTCGCGCAACAAGGTCAGGGCAGTTCCGATTTCTCGGGGATCATCAACTTCGTTCGCGGGCAATCGGAGAAGAGCTGACGGCTGGTCTTCAGACGCTTGCGGCGGCTTCCACTGACGCTCCCCGCATGAGCCAGCCGGGATCGACCGCCGGAAGCGGGATGGCGTCGATCAACATGCGCGTGTAGGCGGCGGCCGGCGCGGCGAAAATCCGTTCACACGGTCCCTCCTCGACCACCCGGCCCTCGCGCATGACCACGACGCGCTGGCAGATCGAGCGCACGACCGAAAGATCATGGCTGATGAAGGCGAGCGCCAGATGCATTTCGCCGGTCAGCTCCTTGAGCAGGCGCAGCACTTGCGCCTGGGTGGAGACATCGAGCCCAGAAACGATCTCGTCGGCGAGAACGAAATCGGGCCGCAGCACGACCGCGCGCGCGATGCCGACCCGTTGCCGCTGCCCACCGGACAGTTCGTACGAATAGAAGTCGACGGTGCTGCGGGACAATCCGACGCGATCGAGAATGCCGTGCACCAGCGCCAGCGCCGCGGCGTGGCTTTTGGCCAAGCCGTGCAGCAGGATCGGCTCAATGAGGATGCGCCCGATCGTGTGCCGCGGATTGAGCGAGGACATCGGGTCCTGAAAGATCATCTGCATGCGTCGGCGCAACGGCCGCCTGGCGCGTTCGTCAAGCGCGGTGATATCGCTGCCATCGAATAGGACGGACCCCGCCGCCGGCTTGATCAGCCCGAGCAGAGCGCGCCCGAGCGTGGTCTTGCCGGAGCCGGACTCGCCGACAATACCGACCGTCTCGCCTTTGCCGACGCGAATATCGACGCCATGCAGGACAACCGGCGCATCGCCGCGGCGTGTGAACAGGCCGCCAGGCCCTGCATAAGCCACGACCAGTCCGCGCGCGAGGAGAAGATCGTCAGCCATCGCGCGACCCCGCAACGCCGGCGTCGAAGGCGGCGATCTCGGCACGCAGCGCCGCGATGACCTCGGGCGGCGTCGGCTCGAGCCCGGTATCCGGCCGATCGTAACGCGGATTGGCCGCGAGCAGCGCCTTGGTATAGGGGTGGCGCGGCGCTGCCAGCACGTCGGCTGTGCTGCCCTGCTCCATCACCTTGCCCATATACAGCACCGTCAGCCGGTCGCAGATCTTCGCCACCACGCCGAGATCGTGGGAAACAAACAGCACGCTGGTGCCGTGACGCTCCTGCAGCGAACGGATCAGCCGCAGGATCTGCTTTTGCACGGTGACGTCGAGCGCGGTTGTCGGTTCGTCGGCGATGACCAGCTTCGGCTCGAGTGCGAACGCCGCGGCGATCAGCACGCGTTGGCGCATGCCGCCGGAAAGCTGATGCGGATAGCTGTCGAGCACGCGTTCCGGATCGCGAATCTGCACCTCTTCGAGCAAAGCGCGCGCGCGCAAGCGGGCTTGTTTCGCCGACAGGCCGCGCTTGAGCCGCAACCCGTCGGTCATTTGCACGTCGATCCGCCGCGACGGATTGAGCGCCGTCGAGGGGTCCTGGGGCACGAGCGCGATGTCGCGGCCAAGCACCGCGCGCAGATCGTTCGCCGACAGCGCCAGAAGGTCCCTGCCCTCAAACCCGATGCGTCCGTGTGTCACTTTCACTTGCGACGGGATGATGCCGAGGATCGCCTTGGCGATGGTCGACTTGCCCGCCCCGCTCTCGCCGACCAGCCCGTGCACTTCCCCGGTGTCGACGGCGAGCGACACGCGGCGCAGAATCGGCCGGTTCCCGTCGCGCAACGAAATCGCGCTGAGCGCTTCGATCGCGAGCCGGGGCGCGCTCATCGGCGCAGCACCGGATCGAGGCTGCGGGCCAAGCCGTCGCCGAGCTGGTTGAAGGCCACGACCGTGGCAAACAACGCCGCCAGCGGCGCCGCCAGCACCCACCACGCTTCATGCACGATCTGGCGGCCCTCGGCGATCATGCCGCCCCAGGTCGGCGTATCCGAAGAGACCGACAGGCCGACGAACGACAGGATCGCTTCGACCACGACGGCGATGCCCATTTCCAGCGTCAGCAAGGCAATGAGCACCGGAACGACGTTCGGCAGGATTTCGCGGAACAGGATAGCCGGACGGGAGAAGCCGATGGTGCGGGCGGCGACCACATAGTCCATCTGCGCCTGATTTCTGGTCTCGGTGCGCACCACCCGGCAAAAACGCGTCCAGTCTATGACAACGATGGCGGCGATCACCGAATGCAGCCCGGTGCCGATGACGGCGATCAGCAGGATCGAAAGCAGCACCGGCGGAAATGCCATCCAAACATCGACCAGGCGCGAAATCAGCGCGTCAACCAGCTCGCCGAAAAAGCCGGCCAACAGACCGAGCAGCGAGCCAATCAGACAGGCGAGCCCGGCCGCGACGAACGCCACCGTGAGCGAAACCCGCGCGCCGAAGATCACCCTTGAGAGCACATCGCGCCCGAGCCCGTCGGTGCCGAGCAGGAAACCGGGCTCGGCATCGGCGAAGCCGGCGGGCGGTGTCGTCGCCATCAGCAGATTCTGCGCCAGCGGGTCTTTTGGCGCGACCCACGGCGCGGCAATGGCGACCACGATCAACAGCAGGATGAAACCGCCTGCGCAAACGACTTTGGGATCGCGCAGGAGCCGCGCCGCAACCGAGGGCGGTTGCGGTGCGGTATCGATCGTCGATGCTGGTGACCAGTGTTCCACTTCGCGCCGGTTCCGGCTCAGCCATGCCGCAGTCTCGGATTGAGAGCCGCAACCGTGAGATCGACCCCAATGTTGATGAGGATGAAGATCAATCCGAACAACAATACCAAGCCCTGGATCAGCGGGAAATCGCGATTGATGACGGCGTCGATCGCCAAATTGCCGATGCCGGGATAGGCGAAGATGCGCTCGACGATCACGGTGCCGCCGACCAGGAAGGTGAACTGCACGCCGGTGAGCGCGATGGTCGGACCGACGGCATTGCGCAACGCTTCCTGCAGCACCAGGCGCAGCTCGCGGAAGCCCTTGATCCGCGCCAACAGCACATAATCCTGCACCATGGCCTCCTTGAGCGACTGCTTGAGCAGCCGCACGATCACCGCGGCCAGCGGCAGGGCCAGCGCCAAGGTCGGCATCGCCATATGGCCGAGGATGTTGCCGGCCACGGCGAAGCGGCCGGTGACGATGCTTTCGGCCAGATAAAATCGGGTGGCGAAGCCTTGCGCCAGGTCCGGATCGATGCGGCCGGTGAGCGGCAACACCGGAAGCGCTACGGCAAAGACGAGAACCAAGGCCAGCGCCCAGATGAAGTCCGGCACGGCGAGCATGATGCTGTTCAATCCGTCGATTACGGTCTCGCCGGCGGTGCGCCGCAGCAGCGTGCCGGCGATGGCGATGCTGCCGCCGAAGACGACCGCAACCAGGAGCGCGAGTATGGCGAGCTCAAGCGTGGCCGGCAGCCGAGAAGCAAGCACTTCGGTCACATAGAGATGCAAGGTGATCGAGGTGCCGAAGTCGCCGGTCACCACCCCCTTGATCCAGATCCAGAACTGGGTCAGCAGCGGCGCGTCCAAGCCGTAATGCGCCTTGAGCGCGGCGATGTCGGCGGGACCCGCGCCTGGCGAGATCATCATGGCGACGGGATCGCCCGGAACCACGCGCAGCAGCACGAAGACCACGACCGCTACGCCCGCGAGCGTTATGAGCGCCATGGCCACGCGATTGACGACGATGGCAATCAACATGAACGGTCCTTGAAACTGACCTCGTCAATTGCCGCCGCGCGTCCCGGCGCGGCGGCGGACCGCATCGACGAGAGCTTAGGACTTCGAGACCAGCGTCGGCTGCAAGGCTCCCGAGACGTTGGGCGTAACCTTGAGATCGGATTTGTAGAGGATCGGCTGCGCGTACTGCAACAGCGGCAGGATGTAGCCCTGCTCGGCTATGTAACGGTCGACATCCTTCCAACCCTGGATACGTTTCTTCTCGTCCTTCTCGCCCCAGAGCGGACCAATCTTGGCGTCGAGATCGTCCGAGTGCCAGGCCGAGTGCGGCGACTTGCTCCACATCGCGAACCCGGTCGAGGTGGTCGGGTCGCCGATGGCGTTGCCCCAATTGTAGAACGCCGCCGGGGCCAGCTTATGCGACATGCGCAGCTCGAAATGCTTGGCGATCTCGTAGATTTCGATATTGGCGTCGATGCCGACATTGCGCCACATGCCGACGACCGCCTGGATCATCTCATAATCCTTCGGCTTGAAGCCGCGCGTCGTCTGGATGGTGAACTTGACCGGCTTTTCCTTCGAATAGCCGCTGGCGGCCAGAAGCTTCGTCGCCAGCGCCGGATCGAACGGCACTTTGATCGACGGATCGTAGGCTGCGTATTCCGGCGCTTCGAGCGTGTCGATGGCAACGCCATAGCCGCGCAGGAGCCGCTTGATGATGGTCTGCTTGTCGACGGCGTGACACATGGCGAGACGAACGTTCTTGTCGTCCATCACCCCGCCATTGGTGATGAAGATCTGGCCGATATCCGAGATCGGCGTACAGACGCCTTTCAATCTGGCTTTGCCTTTGAGCCGGTCGTATTCCTCGTACGGTACTTCGAGGGTGACGTCCGAGGAGCCGCTTTCGATTTCGGCGACGCGGCTGGTCGCGTCCGGCACGAACTTAAAGACGACAGTCTCGAACGCAGGCTTGCCGCCCCAGTATTTCGGGTTGGCCTTGAGCCGCAGGTAGGCGTTGCCCTCATAGGCGTCGACCATGTAGGGGCCGGTGCCGATCGGCTTTTTCTCGAAGCCTTGCGGCCCGACCTTTTCGTAATAGGCCTTGGGCAGCACGTAGCCGGTGAGGAACGCCATCCATTTGAAGAGGACGGGATCGTATTGTTTCACGTCGGCGGTGATGCGATGACCGTCGATCTTGAAATTGTCGATGCCGGCCCAAATGAACGCCACCGGATTGCCGCCGTCCGCCTTGCCCTCGCGCTGGATCGTCCACACTACGTCTTCGGGCGTGAACGGGCTGCCGTCGTGCCAGACGACATTCTGCCGCACGTCCATCCACACCTTGGACTTGTCGTCATTCCAGCCCCAGCCGGTGAGCAGGCCGGGTTCGAACGCGAGATTGGGTTTCTGGCCGATGTATTGATCGAATATCGAGCGGTAGATCGCTTGGATCGTCGGATTGACTGCGGAGGGCCCGACGTCGGGGTCGAAGGACGGCAGGTTGACGTTATAGGCGATGTTGAGCGTGTTGCCGGCGGCGGCGGCAAAGCGCCGAGGCGCCAGCACCGTAGCAAGGAGGCCGCCGCTCGCCGCGAAGGCCTGACGACGCGTAACGTTGAACATGTTGGACACTCCCCCTTTTGACCACCGCAGGCGGCAGCTCGTTCGCTCGACTTCACGCCAAGGCGCATTGCGGGTCGGCACCGCCAAGCCGATACTTTAAGCATAAAGCAACATCCGGACAAGCTGAGGCTTTGGGCTTTTTTCCGCAATTTTAGGCACGAACCGCGTGCACGAGGCCAAGCACGGCGCCACGCCAATCGGCGCCCCCGACGCGGCCGCGCGTGCCTGTTCCGTAAGCCGCGAGGCCGTTGCAACACGAATGGGAAGGTTTCATAAGTATCAGATCGGCCGGCCTCGCTAGATCGATCATGTCGGCTCGGAGGCGTTCATGGCGGAACGTTCGTTTGCACGCGAAGTGCAGGATCTCAAACTGAGCGACGGCGAAGAGTTCCGCGGCGAAGGAATTCTCGCCATCACCAAGGCGCTGCTGCAATCCGGCGTGGCCTATGTCGGCGGCTATCAGGGTGCGCCGATTTCCCATCTCATGGACGTGCTCAACGACGCCAAGGACGTGCTCGACGAGCTCGGCGTCCATTTCGAGAACTCGGCGTCGGAAGCAGCAGCAGCCGCGATGCTCGCGGCCTCGGTCAATTATCCGATCCGCGGCGCGGTCACCTTTAAATCCCCGGTCGGCATCAATGTCGCCTCCGATGCTATCGCCAATCTCGCCTCCAGCGGCGTTACCGGCGGGGCGCTGATCATCATCGGCGAGGATTACGGCGAAGGCTCCTCGATCATGCAGGAGCGCTCGCATCCGTACGCCATGAAGTCGCAAGTCTGGCTGCTTGATCCGCGCCCGAACCTGCCGTCGATCGTCAAGTCGGTGGAAGACGGCTTCGAGCTTTCCGAAGTCTCGCACACGCCGGTGATGCTGGAGGTCCGCATCCGCGCCTGCCATGTGCACGGCCGCTTCATCACCAAGGACAACAAGCGGCCGAGTTTCCCGTTGCGCGAGGCGCTGGAGAATCCCCGGCGCGACACCGAACGCGTGGTGCTGCCGCCCGCCTCCTATCTGCACGAGCGGGAAAAGATCGAGCAGCGCTGGCCGGCGGCGGTCAAATTCATCAAGGAACGCAAGCTCAACGAATTTTTCGGACCGGAAACAGCCGATGTCGGCGTCGTCGTGCAGGGCGGCTTCTACAATTCGGTGATGCGCTCGCTGCAGCAGCTTGGTCTGGCCGATGTCTACGGCGAGACCGCCGTGCCGATCTACGTGCTCAACGTCACCTATCCGCTGATCGACGACGAGGTCGCCGCCTTCGCGGTCAACAAGAAGGCGATCCTTATGGTCGAGGAAGGCCAGCCTGAATTCATCGAGCAGGCGCTGAACACCATTCTGCGCCGGCGCGATATTCAGACCAAGATTTGCGGCAAGGACGTGCTGCCGATGGCGGGCGAATATACCCCCGCGGTCGTCACCAAGGGCATCAAGGCGTTTCTCGAGCTGCATGCCAACCAGCTGCTCGGCAACGCGCCGCCGCATCCGGACGCTTCGGCGGTGCTCGGCGATCCGAAAGTCAAGGCGCTCGGCAAGGCGGTGCCGCCGCGGCCGCCCGGCTTCTGCGTCGGCTGCCCGGAGCGGCCGATTTTTGCGGCGCTCAAGCTCGTCCAAGCGGAGCTCGGCGAGCACAACATTGCCGGCGACATCGGCTGTCACCTGTTCGCCAGCCTGCCGCCGTTCAACATCGGCGCCACCACCATGGGCTACGGACTAGGGCCCGCATCATCCTCCGCCTTCAACGTCAAAGCCGACAAGCGGCCGATCTCGATCATCGGCGACGGCGGCTTTTGGCATAACGGCCTTTCCTCCAGCGTCGGCAACGCCGTCTACAACAAGCACGACGGCGTCATCATGGTGGTCGACAATTTCTATTCCGCGGCGACCGGCGGCCAGGACATCATGTCGTCGCGCGCGATCAACCCGGCGCGCTCCACCAACAACAGCATCGTCGATGCGGTGAAAGGCATCGGCGTCAAATGGGTACGCCACATCGACCGCACTTACGATGTGCCGCGCATGCGCGACATCTTGCGCGAGGCGCTGACCACGAAAGAGGGCGGCCCCAAGGTGATCGTCGCATCCTCCGAATGCATGCTCAACAAGCAGCGCCGGGTGAAACCGCTGTTCCAGAAATCGGTGCGCGACGGCGAGCGCACGGTGCGCGAACGCTTCGGCGTCGATGAGGACGTTTGCACCGGCGATCACGCCTGCATCCGGCTGTCCGGCTGCCCGTCGCTCTCCGTCAAACACACCGACGATCCGCTCAAGGACGACCCGGTGGCGGCGATCGACCAGAATTGCGTCGGCTGCGGCAATTGCGGCGAGGTATCGGAGGCGGCGGTGCTCTGTCCGTCGTTCTACCGCGCCGACATTATCCACAACCCGACCTGGTTCGACCGCTTCGTCGCCGGGCTGCGCCGCACGGTGATCGGCTTCCTGCAACGCCGTCGCGAAGCCCGCCGGATCGCATTCGCGGATTGATGCGGGACGCGGCGTCATGAACGATTTTTCGCGGATGCCGGCGAGATTGACCACCGAACGGCCGATCTGCGTCGCCGTCCACGCCATGGGTGGCCAAGGCGGCGGCGTGCTCGCCGACTGGATCGTGGAGCTTGCCGAGTCGCAGGGCTGGCACGCGCAATCGACGTCGATCCCCGGCGTCGCCCAGCGCACCGGCGCGACCCTCTATTATGTCGAGATGCTGCCGCCAAAGGGCGAGCGGGCGCCGATCCTGTCGCTGATGCCGGCCCAGGGCGAAGTCGATGTCGTGCTTGCCGCCGAACTGATGGAGGCCGGCCGCTCGATCCTGCGCGGCCTGGTGACGCCGGACCGCACCACGTTGATCGCCTCCACCCATCGCTTGTACGCCGTCGCCGAGAAGGAAAAACCCGGCGACGCCACCGCCGATCCGAACACGGTGGTGGAAGCCGCCGGCGTCGCGGCAAAGCGCGTGATCGCCTTCGACATGGAGGCGGTTGCCAACAGCAATAACAGCGTCATCTCGGCGTGTCTGTTCGGCGCGCTGGCGGCGTCCGGCACCTTGCCGTTTACGCGCGAAAGCTTCGAAGCCATCATCAAATCCGGCGGCCGCGGCATGGCGACAAACCTCAACGCCTTCCGCGCCGCCCATGATCAGGCCGCACAGCCGCCGGCTCCGCAGAGTTCGGTGCTGAAAAAGCCGGGCAAGCGCTTTTCGCCGCTGCCGGCTTCCGCCGGGCGCCCCGACCTCGACCAGCTTTTGGCGCGCGTCCGCAAATTTCCGGCGCCGCTGCACGACATGGTGTTCGCGGGCGTCAAGCACCTCATCGATTTCCAGGATCCGGCCTATGCGAGCGAATATCTCGATTGCCTGACCAGGATCTACGAGCTTGATGCCGCGCATAGCGGCGCCGCCAAGGCTTACGCGCTCACCGCCGCCGCCGCCAAATACGTCGCGGTGGCGATGGCCTATGACGACGTGATCCGCGTCGCCGATCTAAAAACGCGGCCCAGCCGTTACGACCGCGTGCAGCGCGACAACGCCGTGGGTGAAGGACAGATCGTCTACACCACCGAATACATGCATCCGCGGCTCGAGGAAGTGGCCGGCACGCTCCCCGCCCCGCTCGGGCGCTTCCTCGAGGCGAACCCGGCCATGTTCGGCTGGATGTTCCGCAAGGGTCGCCGCGTGCGCTCGGGAACGATCCGCTGGTTTCTGATGCTCTATGGGCTTGCGGCGCTCAAGCCGATCCGCCGCACGACATTGCGCCACCGGCGCGAGATGGCGCATCTCGAAGACTGGCTGTCGCTGGCCGCGGCGCACGTGGCGCAGAACTACGATCTCGCCGTCGAGATCGTCAACGCACGCCGCCTGGTCAAGGGTTATTCCGACACGCACGCGCGCGGCCAATCGAAATTCGACCGCGTGATCGGTGCCGTGCCGCTGCTTGCGCCTCGCGCCGACGGCGCCGACTGGATGCGGCGGCTGCGCGACGCCGCCTTGCTCGACGAGAACGGCATCGCGCTCGACGGCGCGCTCAAGACCATCGCGACGTTGTAGCGAACGAACGCATGTGAACGAGATCCTACGTCATGACGTCGGTCACCGAACAAATTCCCGAAGGCTACAACCGCCATTTTCGCACCAGCCCGCTGACCGATCCCTGGGAACCGCTCTATTCCAAGGCCGAGAGCGGATCGATTATCATTGCCCTGCGCATCCGGCGCGAACATTGCAACAGCAGAGGCTTTGCGCACGGCGGGCTCATTAGTGCGCTAGCGGATAATGCAATGGGCCTTTCGCTCCACGAGACGCTCAGCCAACGGGAGCAAGAGTTACGGAGCGGCGCGCTGACCATAAGCCTTGCGCTCGATTTCCTGGGATCGGCGCAGATTGGTCAGTGGCTCGAATTCGTACCCCGCGTGCTCAGAGCCGGGAGCAGCCTCGGCTTCGTCGATTGTCTGGTCCAAGCGGACAAGACACCGATCGCCCGCGGCAATGCAACGTTCCGCATCTACCAAGCGGCGAACACGGATTAGGGTGTGGACTCATTAACACGAAGCCACAGCCGTATTGATGCGAGCTGAACGAAGGCCAGGTAGTTGGCCGCGGATTTGTCGTAGCGCGTCGCGATCCGCCGACACTGTTTGATCCTATTGAAGAACCGTTCGACCAAGTTGCGCGCACGGTACGGTCTGATCTTGCTCCAGCCCGGCCGCAAGTCCGCTTTCGGGGGCGAAACAGACTTCGACCGGCAGGCAAAACCGGCTGGGTCGGTCGAAAATGACCCATAGCGGTCATGATGGGCAAGCTTTATCGTCTCGCCGCTTTCGTGAACGATGCGACCAGGGTACGAAGTGCGAGCACGGGCGGCGAAACCTCGCCATCACGCCAGACCAGAGGTGTTCTCATATCGGCCAGCGTCTTTGGAAGCGGGTGTCTTCGTACCGGTGTCTGCGGCGTCGTATCCAGCACGGATTCCGGAACCAGAGCTACTCCGGTCCCGGAAGCGACGCATGCGATGATGGCGTGATAGGAGCCGAGTTCCAGCATCCGCTTTGTCGAGAAGACGTCGTGGCCGAGCCAGCGCTGGAGCACCCGGCGATAGGCGCACCCATCGGGAAACGCGATCAGTGAATCGCTCTTGATATCTTGCGGCCGCTTGATCGGCGGATGGTCGGGACTGGAAATTACCGTCAGGCGTTCGCGGAACACCAGTATATGCGCGAGTATTCCGGCGGGCGGTTCGGCGATAAAGGCGGCATCGAGCCGCCGGCCGGCTACCGCCTGCACCAGGAAATCGTTGGTCCCCGTCGTCAATTCCAGACGAACATCGGGATATTGAAGATGGAAAGCCGCCAGCAAGCCAGGGAGCCGGCTGGCCGCCGTGCTCTCAAGCGCACCCAGCTTGAGCAAGCCTCGCGGGTTCGCACCCGAGACGGCGGTGCGCGCCTCTTCGGATAGCTGGACCAGCCTGTCTGCATAGCCCCGCAGCAATTCTCCTGTCGGCGACAGGTGCAGACGTTGCCGGTCGCGGTGAAACAATGTCACCCCCATCGAGCTCTCGAGCTGCTTGATCCGCTTGGTGACGTTAGACGGCACCCGGTGCAGTTTGCGCGCGGCCTTGATGATTCCGCCTTCCTCCACGACAGCCCTGAAGACCTGCAGATCCGTGAGGTTGATAGGGTCGGCCATTTTGGCATCCATTCTCATTTAGAGAATATGTGCGACTTAGATATTCAATATACGAGAATACGGTTGAAGTGTAATCAAGCGGAGGTGAGCGATACAACAAAAAATCCATCTGCGACCGCAGCCGTTTGCATCGGGGCATTGAGTCTGGCCGGCGCCATGGGAATCGGCCGCTTTTCGCTGACGCCGATCATGCCGCTGATGCAGCAGGACTCCAGCCTCACGCTCGCGCAGGGAAGCTGGCTGGCCACCGGCAACTATCTCGGTTACCTGGCGGGCGCCCTGATTTGCGCGGTTCTGCCGTTTCGGCCGTTGAGCGCGATCCAATGGGGTGCGATATCGGTCGGCGTATTCACACTGGCGATGGGACTGACACACGCGTTCGAACTCTGGCTTGCGTTTCGTCTCGGTGCCGGAATCGCATCGGCTTTCGTGCTGGTCGGCGTGTCGGCGTGGGTGATGCCGATACTGGCGCGCAGTGGCCGCGAACAATGGTCGGGACGAATATTTGCCGGCGTTGGAATCGGTATTGCCTTCACAGGCCTTGTCGGCCTTACGGCGGGCGTCGGGGCCTGGGGATCGCCAAGAACCTGGATTGTGCTCGGGATCATCGCCTTCAGTCCCGCGATCTTGGCTTGGCTTGCGCCTATTCCGGACGACAGGTCCGATGCGCCGGCTGCGCCGCGCCCGTTCGGCATGCCTTCGCGCAGCGCGCTGATCGCGGCATCGTGCTACAGCGCTTTCGGCTACGGTTATATAATTCCGGCAACTTTCCTGCCAACACTCGCGCGCGGCTACATCGACGACCCCGCGGTGTTCGGCTGGGTTTGGCCGGTGTTCGGCACGACCGCGGCGATTTCCACGCTCGTTGCGGCACGGCTTCTAGGTCGGCTTTCCCCGCGGCGATTGTGGCGATGTGCCCAATATGTGCTGGCGGCCGGGGTATTGGCGCCGGTGCTTGCAATCAACGCTATCACCCTCTTGATCGCAGCCTTATGCGTAGGCGGCAGCTTCATGGTTATCACGATGGCCGGCATCAAGGAGGCGCTCCGCCTGGGAGGCGCGAGCGGCGCCCAAGCAGTCGGTTTAATGACCGCCGGCTTCGCCATAGGCCAGATAGCGGGTCCGCTGATGGTAGGCTACTTTGCGGAATCGCATAACGCGTTCGCTTGGCCTAGCCTCCTTGCAGTGTCGGCGCTCATCTTGAGTAACGTTGCTCTTTACGCCGTCAATGACGCCCTTTAGATCGGCGCGCTTGTCTTGGTCCGTGCAGCAATTGGGTGATTGAAACAAAAACTTTGGTCCGAGCGCCTTCTGCCAAGGTCTCTTATTGTGCAGGTTTTCGGACGCCGGCAATCGCGGATCAATCCACACGCGCGGGCGGCCGGCGTCGGAAAAGCGCCGAGGCAGGAAATCGCGGTCGGTAGTTCAGCGGCGGTGCGGCGTGCGCTATGGGGATTTAGAGCGGATTCCGGTCACGTGGAAGCGTAGCCTGCATGTCGGAAGTAATTGGTACATTCTTGCGGGCTGAATGCGGTCACGATGGCGCCAATCCTGCGCGAGAGACGCGGAATGGTTCGTTCGGCTGCTTTTCGCAGATGCGCCTTGAGTTTGCTGAAGGCCTGTTCGATCGGGTTGAGGTCCGGAGAGTATTTGGGAAGATAACGCAGTTTGGCTCCAGCCGCTTCAATCACCTCGCGCACGCCGGCAACCTTGTGGACCGGAAGACTGTCCATCATCACAATATCGCCGCGCTTAGAGCGGTTTCCGTTTAAGTCGACCATATCCTGAATTCGCGAGGTATGCAGCGCATTCAGCTCGAGAGATTTGATCGAGACACGAGGCGACGGCCTTGCAGAGGCTCCTGACGGTGAACGC